>DIZW01000134.1:22991-76899 GCA_002428015.1 Oxalobacteraceae bacterium UBA6018
ACGACATCGGCAAGAACATCGTCTCGGTGGTCCTGCAGTGTAATAACTTCGAGGTCGTGAACATGGGCGTGATGGTGCCCTGCTCCGAGATCCTGGCGCGCGCCAAGATCGAGAACGCCGACATCGTCGGCCTGTCCGGCCTGATCACGCCCTCGCTCGAAGAGATGGCGCACGTGGCGCGCGAGATGCAGCGCGACCCCCACTTCCGCATGCTCAAGATCCCGCTGCTGATCGGCGGCGCCACCACCAGTCGCGCCCACACCGCCGTCAAGATCGCCCACAACTACGACGGCCCGGTGGTGTACGTGCCGGACGCCTCGCGCTCGGTGTCGGTGGCGCAGTCCCTGCTCACCCCGGAAAGCCGCGACAAATACGTCGACGACATCCAGGCCGACTACGCGCGCATCCGCGAACAGCACGCCAACAAGAAGGCCCTGCCGATCCTGCCGCTGGCGGCCGCGCGCGCCAACAAGGCCAAGCTCGCGTTCGCGCCGGTGCGTCCCAAGTTCATCGGCCGGCGCGAGTTCAAGAACGTCGACCTGGGCCTGATCGCCAAGTACATCGACTGGGGTCCGTTCTTCCAGACCTGGGACCTGGCCGGCCCCTACCCCGCCATCCTCACCGACGCGGTGGTCGGCGAGGCGGCCAGCCGCGTGTTCGAGGAAGGCCAGGCCCTGCTCAAGAAGGTCATCGACGGGCGCTGGCTCAGCGCCAACGGGGTCATCGCCCTGCTGCCGGCCAACAGCGTCAACGACGACGACATCGAGATCTACACCGACGAGACGCGCAGCCAGGTCGCCTTCACCTACTACGGCCTGCGCCAGCAAGGCGTCAAGCCGCTGGTGGACGGCGTGCAGCGCCCCAACCAGTGCCTGGCCGACTTCATCGCCCCCAAGGCCTCCGGCGTGGCCGACTACATCGGCCTGTTCGCCGTCACCGCCGGCCTGGGCATCGAGAAGTACGAGAAGCGCTTCGAGGACGCGCACGACGACTACTCCTCGATCATGCTCAAGTCGCTGGCCGACCGCCTGGCCGAAGCGTTCGCCGAGTACTTGCACGAGCGTGTGCGCACCGACCTGTGGGGCTACGCGGCCCAGGAACAGCTCAGCAACGCGGACATGATCGCCGAGCGCTACGCCGGCATCCGCCCCGCGCCCGGCTACCCGGCCTGCCCCGAGCACACCGTCAAGGCCGACATGTTCAAGGTCCTGCAGGCGGGCGAGATCGGCATGCGGCTGACCGAGTCCTACGCCATGTTCCCCGGCGCGGCCGTGTCCGGCTTCTACTTCGCCCATCCCGAGGCCAAGTACTTCGTGGTCGGCAAGATCGGCCTGGACCAGCTGGACGACATGGCCGCCCGCCGCGGCGTCGGCAAGGACGAGCTGGAACGCTGGCTGGCGCCGAACCTGTCCTGAGCGGCTGAGAGGCTGAGAGTCTGAGCCCGTCCATCGTCGCGCGCGCGCGCCCGCCATGCCCAGCATGCGCGGGCGTTTTTATTTACACCTGGTAACGATTGATACAGCTCAGGTGTAGCTTGGCGCCATCGGCACGGTTAATCTAGCCTTGCACGCCACTTCAAGGCGAGGAGAAAAAGATCATGGAAAAAATCCCTACCGTCAGCCGCATCCACCCGCTCATGGCCGCCGCCGCCGTCGCGGTCATCGTCGTCAGCGCCGCCGGCACCGCCGCCGTGGCCGGCTGGCTGCCAGGGTCGAAAGCCGAGCCGGCACCGTCTCCGCTGGCGTTGTCGGCCGAGCAGTCGATCGGCGCCCAGCGCGCACTCGAAGCGCAGCAGGCCAGCCAGGGCGGCGCGCAGGCGGCGCCCCAGCTGACCCCGGCCACGCTGCAATACCAGCAGGGCGCGCCGCTCGACGAGCAGCGCCAGCAGCCGCAGCAGGCCGACTACGCGCCGGCGCCGGTCCACCACAGCGCGCACCACCATGTGCACCACACGGCCCACGCGGTGCAAACGGCGCGCAACGACAGCCCCAGCTACGCCGCGGCACCAGTCGCCCAGCCGCGCCAGCCCAACTACCTGGGCATCGGCGCGGGCGCGGTCATCGGCGGTTTGATCGGCCACCAGGTCGGCGGCGGCAATGGCAAGAAACTGGCCACGGTGGCCGGCGTCATCGGCGGCGGCTTGCTCGGCAACGAAATCGCCAACCGCAACCGCTAACATCCGAGCCGCTTCGGCCTGCCGCCAACGCCGAAGCCGGCGCCGGCATCCGGAGCGGGCGTTGGCCTTGCAAACACCAGGGCCCGCTGTGGCCCCAGCGTGCGCTTGAATCAGCAGGCCATGGCTGCGCTGGCGCTGGCACCGGCGGTGACGACCTTGCCGCCGCGATCGGCCGGCATGAGCGGTTCGAGCAGGCGCGAGCCGGCAGGCAGCCGGCGCCGCAGCTCCTTCAATGCCTCGGCCGTCAGGGTGACGTAGGCGTTCATGTGCTCGGCCAGGTGGCGCATGATGAAGCCGGCGCCTTCTTCCGTCTCGCGCAGCCACACCTGCCCTTCGTCGAACCCGTCTGGCATGTTGTGCAACTCGGCGCGCACCACGATCTTGCTGCGCGGCCCCCACAGGTATTCGGGCGGGGCCGGGCGCCGCCATGGCAGGCCGTTCTTGCGCGCATACTCATGGTTGTGGCGGAAGGTCAGGTCCACGACCTCGGTCTCGTTGAAGCTCCGGTCGGAGGACTCGATCCAGCAGTGGAAGGCGCCGCCGGCGGGATTGGCGAAGGCGGCGTTGTCGGTAAGCCGGATGAAGCCCCCACCGCAGTCGATCAGCGCCATCCCGGCCACCGGCCGGTAGACGCGGTTAAGCACCACGCTGATCACGTTGGCGCCGACGATCGCGTGGGTATGGCACAGCGAACAGTAGGTGTCGGGAAAGCGCGCGCGCAGCACGCCGTTGACCGACGCGGCGATCAGGGATTGAATTGTCTGGGCCATATCGGAAACCTTGTTCGTTGGACTGCCCGCGCGGTAAGTCACGCGCGCTTCTCCCCCTGATTAACGGCAGGAATCACGAAATCTTTATGTGCGGCAATTTCTTCGTATGAGCGCGTGAGGCTGTTGAACTTTTCGCCATGCCGCCTGCCTAACGACTGATGCCGGTCGGTTCCGGCGCTTCTACCGTGGAGGGAATATGGCATTGCATCTGTCCAGCCGGCGGTGGCAGGATCAAGTCACTCTGCTGCTTGGCTTGTGGTTAGTGGTTTCGCCTTTTGTGCTGGGCTATCCCAGCAATTCGACGCAGGCGGTCAACGCCTACGTGGCCGGGGCCGTGATCGCCATTCTCGCAGGGTTCGACCTGTACAAGACCTATATGTGGGCCGTGGTGGTCAATATGCTGGCGGGCCTGTGGGTCGCCATTTCGCCGTGGGTTCCGGCCATGGCGGCGCGCGGGCCCATGATGACCGATAACGTCATCGTGGGCGTGGCCGTGCTGGTGCTGGCGTTGTGGGAACTGCGTACCGACCCCGACCTGCACAAGCAGTGGGCCGGAACCGGTTCGCCTGGCTAGCGCCGCGGCGGGTCAAGGTAAAACGCGGACTTCGCAGTCCGCGTTTTTTTTGCCTGGATGCGATGCTGGCTGGATGCGGTGCCGGCTGGATGCGATGCCGCGTGGATGCGGTGTCGGCTGGATGCGGTGCCGCCGCCCTTCTGGCGCGGCTCGCAGTGCCGGCGCGCCGCGTGATCAGGGCAGATGATCCGCCCTTCCCCACTCACATGGCGTAGCGAACAACGTTATCACTCCATACAAAGGCTTCCACTTCCATTTCCACCAGCTCGTCCGCGGACACTTCCAGCCCGCGCAGGGCCGGCATGACGAGGTCCTCGCCGCCTTCGCTTTCGAGCTGCTCGATGCCTTCGGCCAGGCGCAGCAGTTCACCGAAGAAACCTTCGCGCTTGAGCAAGGCGTTGGCCACGTCGTCGATCACGGGAATCTGCTCCAGGATCTCGTCCATCGGGATGCCGAACAGGGCGTCCATCAGCGACATGATGCCAACCGTAAAGGCGACGTCGGCCACGTTGCGCTGGGTGGGCTGGATGCGCCTGGCCAGCAGCTCGAGCAGGCGCCCGCGCGTGGTGGCCAGCATCAGCAGCGGCGACATCGCATGCCCCTGGCGGCCCGGCTCGGCATAGAGCATGATCTGCAGCCAGCGCTGCAGCTGGCGCCGCCCCAGCACCGTCACGGCCTGGCTGAGCGAATCGATCTTGTGGCGCGCGCCCACCGCCGGCGTATTGACCAGCCGCAGCAGGTTCAGCGCGAGCGAGATGTCGCGCTTGACGGCGCGCTCGATCTCGACATTGTCGGCGTCCGAAGTCACCAGGGCCATCATGTCCATGATCGCCAGTTGCGAGGGCGACAGCTTGCGCCCCCGGATGATGGCCGGCTTGGCGAAGTAATAACCCTGGAAATAGTCAAAGCCGAGGTCCATGCAGGTCTCGAAATCCTCGCGGCTTTCCACCTTTTCGGCCAGCAGTTTCTTATTGCTTTGCTTGAAGCGCGGTACCAGGCTCAGCAATGCCGAGGCGGGCATGTCGCGCAAGTCCATCTTGACGACGTCGATCAGCGGCAGCAGCGCCTGCAGGTCGGAAGATTCGCCGCGCACGTCGTCCAGGGCGAAGCGGAAACCGTGGGCCTTGAGCACGCCGATGCGCTCGAGCACTTCGGGCGTGGCCGGCATGGTCTCGACGATCTCCAGCACCACCTTCTCGCGCGGCAGGAAAACGAAAATGTCGCTGGCCAGCACCGCCGCGTCCACGTTCAGGAAGCCTTGCGCGTCGCCGATCACCCGGTCCAGGCCGAGCTGGGCGGCGTGGGCGATCACGGCGGCCGTGGCCGACAGGTCGCTGTCGATGTCGGCCCGGGCCACCGGCGCGCTGCGAAACAGCAGCTCGTAGCCGAACAGGCCCTGTTGACGGTCCAGGATCGGCTGGCGCCCGAGGTAGAAATCGCGCACTTGCAGATGCCGGGTAGCGTTTTCGGAATGGGAAGTGTCGATCATCGCGGGTCCAGTACTTAATTCAGGCAAACAGTTGCTAATGTAACCGAAACCCCTACGCTCGGGGTGAAATCGTGGCCGTGGCGGCTACACGGGCATGCCGTCGACGAACACTTTCAGCTCTCCCGGCGCGAAGCTGGTCCACACTTCGTTGGTGGTGAGGGGCTCGGTGACGATGATGGCGACCCGGTCCGACGGGGTGGTCACCTGCGAAAAATCCACGCTGACGTCTTCGTCGGACAGGCAGGCGGTGACGAAAGGATATTGCCGCACCACGTAGTGCAACTTGGTCGAGCAGTGCACGTACAGCGCCCTGCCGTCCGACAGCATCATGTTGAAGGTGCCGTGGGCGGCGATGGCCATGACCAGTTCGGCCAGGGCGGCGCGCAGCTGGGCCAGCGGCGGGGCGCTGTCGCCGAAGCGGGCGCGCAACTCCTGCAGCAGGAAGCAGAACGCCTGTTCGCTGTCGGTGCTGCCGACCGGGCGGTAGGGCCCGTTGAGGGTGGGCGCGAACTCATTCAGGTCGCCATTGTGGGCGAACACCCAGTAGCGGCCCCACATTTCGCGCACGAAGGGGTGGCAATTCTCGAGCGCGACGTGGCCTTGCGTGGCCTTGCGGATATGCGCGATGACGTTGGTGGACTTGATCGGGTAGCGCTTGATCAGCTCGGCGACGGGCGATTCGACCGCGGCCTGGTGGTCGACGAAATGACGCACCCCCGCGCCTTCGAAGAACGCGATGCCCCAGCCGTCATGGTGGGTGTCGGTGCGGCCGCCGCGCATGGCGAAGCCGGTGAAGCTGAACACAATGTCCGTGGGGACGTTGCAATTCATTCCGAGAAGTTGGCACATGGCGCAAGCTTATCATGTCGCGCCGATGTTGCTGCTAGAAAACTGGTGGAAACACGGGTGAGGGCTGCATGCCCTGAAAAGCCCGCGCGGCCCGCCTGGCGCCCGCGCGGGTGGTCACCGCCACGCTTTAATGCAGCAGGACCGGTTGGCTCATCAGGACGTCGTAGGAACCGAGGAAATCGTCGATTTCCTCCATCGTGGGCTCGCTGGCGATCAGGTTGTTGACGTCGCGCCGGAACGATTGCGCCAGCTTTCCGCCAATAAACGCCTCGCGCCGGCCGGATTTGTCGACAATCTCGTAGCCGCCAAACCGCAGCGCCTCGAGATCGTGATCGACTCCGAATTCGACCACACTGTACTGCTCGCTGTTGTAAATCATATTCATTGATAGCTCCTTCGCTCGATCAGACGAACCACTTCGCTTTACAGTGAGGTGGGGCTAACCGGACCGTTTTCAAGGGCGTACCGCTGGGCGGGGCGCCCCTCAGGCGTGCAGGTCCGGCGTCAGTTCCAACAGCTGATCGTATGGCGGCGCTTGCAGCCACGATCGCAACTGATCAAGGTGGTCTGTCGTCGCCACGCCGATGTACAGGCGTTCGGGGTGGAGCCGCAGTATCCGGTTCAATGTTACACGCAAAACGAGATTGCCGGTGCAGCAAAGGCAAGCGGGCGCGATGCGCTGCACTTGCAGGGTGGGGGAAGCGCTCAGGTGGGGCTGCCCGTCGGGCAGGCCTTCGAGCAGCACGGCGCAGAACGCGCCGGGCGCGATGCGCGCCGCGATGGCCGCCTCGCGCGCGCTGGCGTGCGGCCCGGTGACCAGGGTGGCGGCGGTGCGGGGCAGGCTCACCCGCCTTTTTTGGCCAGCTTGCCCGGCTCCACCCCGAGCTGCTTGAGCTTGCGGTACAGGTGGGTGCGTTCCAGGCCGGTTTTTTCGGCGACGCGGGTCATGCTGCCGCCTTCGCGCCCCAGGTGGTGCTCGAAATACATGCGCTCGAAGGCGTCGCGCGCTTCGCGCAGCGGCAGGTCGAAGCTCAGGCTGAAGCCATGCCCTTCGCCGTGCGGCATGCCGCCCATGCGCGGGGCGATCGCGGCCTGCTGGACGGCGCTGGCGAACATCGGCGCGGCCGCCACGCTGCTTTCCTCGGGCGGGGGTGCCAGCATCGGGCGCGGCGCCGTGACCGGCACGCGCACCGCCTCCTGAGCCCGCGACAAGCCCTGCTGCACCGCCTTGAGCAGTTTTTGCAGGGCGATCGGCTTCTCCAGGAAATTGAGCGCGCCGATGCGGGTCGCCTCGACTGCCGTGTCGATGGTGGCATGGCCCGACATCATAATCACCGGCATGGTCAACAGGCCGTCGCGCTGCCACTCCTTGAGCAGGGTGACGCCGTCGGTATCGGGCATCCAGATATCCAGCAGCACCAGGTCGGGTGCCCCGGCCGCGCGCGCGTCGCGCGCCTGCTGCGCGTTCTCGGCAAGCTGGATCGCGTGGCCTTCATCACCCAAAATTTCCGAGAGTAACTCGCGGATGCCCATTTCATCATCAACTACGAGAATGTTCGCCATCTGTGTCTGCCTTCCTGGTTTGGCCCGCCGGGGCGGCGTGCCGTGCACGCCTTAACAGCCGTGATTTTATTCGTGTTTCGAGCGTTAAGCTAGAACACTGTCAGGGGCTAACTTTAACAGTAAAATCGACACTGCCGCGCCTGTTCCGTCAGCGCGGTTCTGGATGTCGATCCTGCCCCCGTGTTCATCGATAATTTTCTTCACCATCGGCAGTCCCAGGCCGGTGCCGCGCACCTTCGACGTCACGTAAGGCTCGAACGCGCGCGACAGGATCTTGGGCGCGAAACCGGGGCCGTTGTCGACGATCGCCAGGCGCACCGCGATGCCGTCGCGCCCGTCCGCGCCGCTGTAGTGGATCGCCTCGGTGGAGACGTCGATGCGCGCCGGTGGCGCGTCCGGCCCGCGCTCGCTCATGGCGTCCTGGGCGTTCTGCAGCAGGTTGTGGATCACCTGGCGCAGCTGGGTGGCGTCGCCCATCACGGCCGGCAGGCCGGCCGCCAGGCGCGCGTGGATGATGTCGCTCTCGTCGCCGGCCAGGTACAGGCCGAGGATTTCGCTGATCAAGGCATTCAGGTCGAGCACCCCCAGCACCGCCGGCGGCGCCTTGGCGTAGTCGCGGAAGTCGTCCACCATGCGCTTCATGGCGTCGACCTGGTTGACGATGGTGGCGGTGCCGCGGTTGAGCAGCGCGGCGTCGGCCGGCGACAGGCGGCTCTCGAGCTTCATCTGCAGGCGCTCGGCCGACAGCTGGATCGGCGTGAGCGGGTTCTTGATCTCGTGCGCCAGCCGGCGCGCCACCTCGCCCCAGGCGATCGAGCGCTGGGCCGAGATCACGTCCGAGATATCGTCGAACACCACGATGAAGCCGCTGCCGGCGCCCACCGGCAGGCGCGAGCCGCGCGCCAGCAGCACCGTGTCGTGGTCGTCGGCGGCGCCCAGCCGGCGCGGGATCTCGATCTGCTTCTGCCAGTGGGTGCGCTGGCGCGGCCCGCCCGCCGCCGATTGCGCGCTCTGGGCCGAAAACGCCTGCGTGATGGCGCTCGCGAACGGCTCCAGGCCCTCGATGCTGGCCAGCGGCGCGCCCACGTGGGCGCCAGCGTCATGCTGCAGGATGCGCGCCACCGCCTCGTTGGCGTTGACGACGTTAAAGCCGGCGTCGAGCACGATCACCCCGGCCGACATGTTCTCCAGCACCGACTCCAGGTGGGCCTTGGCGCTTTGCAGGGCGGCGCGGTTGCGCTCGACCGCGCTCCTGGCCTCGAACAGCTGGCCGGTCATGGTGTTGAACGACTGCGTGAGGGTGCCCAGTTCGTCGTTGGTGGCCACGATCGGGCGCGGCGACAGGTCGCCCTCGGCCACCGCGCGCGTGCCCTCGGCCAGCACCAGGAGCGGCTGGGCCAGGTTGCTGGCGATCAGGAAGGCGCTGGCGATGGCCCCGAAGATGGCCAGCAGCAGGGTCAGGGTGAGCGTCTCGATGTACATCTTCTTGAGCCCGCTGCGGGCCACGAAGCGCTCCTGGTACTCGCTGTAGGCGGTGCGCAGCACCTCGGCGTTCGAGGCCAGGTTGACCGGCACCTCCTGGATCAGCTGCACGAAGCGCGGCGGCGCGCCGGGCGGCTCGGGCACGGCCTGCACCACCCGCAGGCGCAGGCCGGTGACCGCGTCGAGCGCGTTCGGCCCGTTCCCCTTGGCGTTGGCCGACTCCTTGAAGTCGCGCTCGATGCCGCCCTCGGCGCGCGCGTAACCGCCCGGCATGACCGCCTGCAGCAGCATCTGCGCGCTCGGCAGGTCGTCCTTGAGGTCCTCGCGCCGCCCCTCGCCGGCGCCGGCCAGCATCTTGCCGTCGGCCCCGATCAGCATCGCGTTCTGCATGCCCTCGCCTTCGCGCACCAGGCGGGCCAGGATGTTCTGGGCGTCGCGGCTGCTCTGGCCGGCCAGGGTGGCGGCGGCGATCTCGGTGCTCGAACCGAGTTCGGACAAGGCCTGGTCGAGCGCCGCGTGGCCCAGGCTCAGGCCCGATTCAAGCGCCGCCTCGATCTTCACGTTGAACCAGGACTCGATCGAGTGCGACACGAACTGCACCGACACCATGAAGATCACCACCCCGGGCAGGATGCCGATGGCGGCGAACAGCAGCACCAGCCGGGCCATCAGGCGCGAACCGAACTTGCCGCTCTTGTAGCGCGAGTAGAGGCGCACCAGCGCGGCCACCACCAGCAGCAGCAGGCCGACCGCGATGGCCGCGTTCAGGTTCAGCAGCCAGGAGTAGTAGCGGTCGAAGAAGCCGGAGTTGTCCGACGCCGAGGCCAGCAGGAACAGCAATATGCTGACCAGGCCGCCGCCCACCGTCAAGGCATAGCGCAAGGCCCGGTTCACGCTCTACTCCGCCCTGTAGGTGAATTTTTTGTCTTTGGACGACAGGCGCCAGTCGGCGTTGTTGAAGGCGTTGACCTGGATCGGCTTGGCCAGGTGCTCGCGGTCCATGAACATGCGCAGGGTGACGTTGTAGGTCTCGCCCGGCTTGAGCTCGCCGCGCTTGGCGATCAGCCAGCGGCTGGGCCGGTGGATCAGCACCATGGCGTCGTCCAGGGTCGGAAAGCTCTGCTGCACGCTGCCCTGGGTGCCGCTCTTGATCAGCACGTGGTACTGGCGCGTGAGCACGTTGTACGAGATGCGGATGGTCTGGTAGGTCGACACGGCGCGGTCGTCGGTCCAGTACCAGCGCGGACGGGTGAGCTCGATCTCGGTGGTGAAGTACAGCTGCACGCCGTGCTGGATGGCCAGCTCGAGCTCCTGGTTCAGCTCGAACTCGTAGCTGGCCGCCAGCCGGTAGCCGTCCTCGGTGGCGTCGATGTGCGCGTGGGTGATGTCGACTATATCGGCCGCCTGCGCCTGAGCGTGCGCGCACGCAAAGGCCAGCAGGAGCTGGCAGGCGAGGAGTCGAAGGAATCGTAATGTCACAGGTGGCCCACAGCCTTTATGATCGTTCGCATTGTCGGGGACCCGTCACGCGCTTTTCTGGAACAGCGCGTAGAACAAACCGTCGTGATCCTGCCCGGCCGCGCTCGAAGGCAGCAGCTGTCCAGGTGCGTCCAGCCGCAGCGCGCCGTGGCGCACCGCGAACGCGGCCGCCTGCGCCTCCGATTCCTGGGGCCAGATCGAACAGGTTACGAACAGCAATTTACCATTGGGCCGCAGCATCTGCCAAAGGTTGTCGAGAATTTTGCCTGAAAGTGTTGCAAGTTGGAGCGCGTCGCCCTTGCGCCGCAGCCAGCGAATGTCCGGGTGGCGCCGCACGATGCCCGAGGCGGTGCACGGCACGTCGGCCAGGATGCGGTCGAACTGCTGGCCGTCCCACCAGACCCGGGTCTGGGCCTCGAAGGCCTTGAGCGTGGCCGACAGGCCCAGGCGCTGCAGGTTCTCCTCGACCCGCAGCAGGCGCTTGGGGTCGGCGTCGATGGCGGTCAGGTCGATGTCGGCCAGCTCGAGCAGGTGGCCGGTCTTGCCGCCCGGGGCCGCGCAGGCGTCCAGCACGCGCATGCCGTCGTGCACGTCGAGCAGGGGCGCGGCCAGCTGGGCGCCGGCGTCCTGCACCGAGCACCAGCCGTCCTCGAAGTGGGGGATGGCCGTCACGCCCACCGGTTTGTCGAGCCGCACCGCGGACGGGCCGATCTGGCGCGCGACTATGCCGGCCTCGCGCAGCAGGGCCAGGTAGTCGTCCACCGTCGTCTTGCGGCGGTTCACGCGCAAGGTCAGCGGCGGCTGGGCGTTGCCCTCGGCCAGGATGGCCTGCCACTGGGCCGGATAGGCCGCCTTGGCCGCGTCGATCCACCATTGCGGGTAGTTCCACTGCGCCAGCGGCGCCTTGAGCGCGGCCGCCACCAGCTCGGCGCGCTCGCGCAGGAAGCGCCGCAGCACGGCGTTGACCATGCCCTTGGCGTGCGCCATGTCGGGATGCGCGCTGGCCACCGTGACGGCCTGGTCGACGACGGTGAACTCCTCATACGGGGGCGCGGCGCCGTCCGGCGTGTCGATCAGCGCCAGCGCGCAGCACAGCAGCGCGGCCAGCATGGGCGGCTCGGGCGCCTTGGACGTCATCAGGCCCAGCAGGGTTTCGCTGCGGCCCAGCTGGCGCATGGTGCGGTAGGCGATGTCCTGGATCGCGCCGCGCGCCTGGGGCGAGGCGGCGCTCACGCCGAAGGCCGTGCTCAAGGCTTGCGGCAGGGTAGTACCGGCGCGCACCTGGGCCACCGCGTTGGCCGCGCCGAGCAGGCACAGGGCCAGGGAATCGGGCTTGAGGTCGGGACGAAAGCCCGGCTGCAGCACCGGCTTGACCTCGTAGCTGGCGCGCACGCGCGGCGCGGCCGCTTTGGCGGGGGCAGGCTTGAGGGAGAGCGTCGGGCGCTTGGCGGTCATGGGCGTGGTTGGCAAAAGCTGTATAAAGGCGCAATTGTAACGGGTAAGACTTCGGTGGCGCTTAAAATTAGCGCGCCGGCGGCAGGCCCGGCGGCGTATTCCCGGCAGCGCCAAACCAGTATAATGGAGACAGTTTGCCCGCCGCGCGCGCGCTGGCCGGGCCGCCGCTTCCCGATGGTTTTTTGACCACTGCTTACTTTTACCGCGCTTTTTTCGCTACCTGCTCATGCTCGCATCACAGAAACAAGACATCGCCGCCCTGCTCCAGGCCGCCCTCGCCCACGCCGCCCCTGACGCCGGCACCCTGCCGGCCATCGTCCTGGAGCGCCCGCGCGACCCGGCCCATGGCGACATCGCCTGCAATATCGCGATGCAGCTGGCCAAGCAGATGAAAATGAATCCGCGCGAACTGGCCACCCGCATCGTCGCGGCCCTGCTCGACAATCCTGCCGCCAAGGGCCTGATCGACAGCGCCGACATCGCCGGCCCCGGATTCATCAACCTGCGCGTGGCCGCCGCCACCAAGCAGGCCGTGGTCAAGGCGGTGCTGGCCGAGCGCGAGCGCTTCGGCAGCGGCGCCGCCGGCGCCGGCAAGCGCGTGATCATCGAATTCGTCTCGGCCAACCCGACCGGCCCGCTGCACGTGGGCCACGGGCGCCAGGCCGCGCTGGGCGACGCCCTGGCCGCGCTGTTCTGCGCCCAGGGCTTCCAGGTCACGCGCGAGTTCTACTACAACGACGCCGGCGTGCAGATCGCCACCCTGGCCGCCTCGGTGCAGGCGCGCGCGCGCGGCTTCAAGCCCGGTGACGCGGCCTGGCCCGAGTCGGCCTACAACGGCGACTACATCGCCGACATCGCCGCCGACTACCTGGCCGGCAAAACCGTCGCCGCCAGCGACGGCCAGCCCGCCACCGCCAGCGGCGACGCCGACGATATCGATTCGATCCGCGCCTTCGCCGTTACCTACCTGCGCAACGAGCAGGACATCGACCTGCAGGCCTTCGGGGTCAAGTTCGACAACTACTACCTCGAGTCCTCGCTGTACCAGGACGGCAAGGTCGACCAGACCGTGCGCACCCTGGTCGAGCACGGCAAGACCTACGAGCAGGACGGCGCGCTGTGGCTGCGCACCACCGAGTACGGCGACGACAAGGACCGCGTGATGCGCAAGTCCGACGGTACCTATACCTACTTCGTGCCGGACGTGGCCTACCACATCGTCAAGTTCCAGCGCGGCTACGACCAGGCCATCAACGTCCAGGGCAGCGACCACCACGGCACCATCGCGCGCGTGCGCGCCGGCCTGCAGGCGGTCGACATCGGCATCCCCCAGGGCTATCCCGACTACGTGCTGCACAAGATGGTCACCGTGATGAAGGACGGCGAGGAAGTCAAGATCTCCAAGCGGGCAGGCTCCTACGTCACCGTGCGCGACCTGATCGAATGGTCGGGCAACGGCGACATCGTGCGCGGACGCGACGCGGTGCGCTTCTTCCTCATCTCGCGCAAGGCCGACACCGAATTCATCTTCGACGTCGACGTCGCCCTGAAAACCTCGGACGAGAATCCGGTGTACTACGTGCAGTACGCGCATGCGCGCATCTGCCGCATGCTGGAACAGTGGCGCGGCGACGAGGCGGCCCTGGCCGGGGCCGACCTGTCGCCCCTGACCGCGCCCAGCGAAATGGCCCTGCTGGCCACCCTGGCCGCCTATCCGGAGGCGCTGGTGCGGGCCCAGGCCGAGCTCGGCCCGCACCAGGTCGCGTTCTACCTGCGCGAACTGGCCGCCAGCCTGCACAGCTTCTACTTCGCCGAGCGCGTGCTGGTCGACGACGAAGGCCTCAAGCTGGCGCGCCTGGCGCTGATGGTGGCCACGCGCCAGGTGCTGCGCAACGGCCTGGCGCTGATCGGCGTGTCCGCGCCCAACCAGATGTGATGTTCATCCCAACGCCGAAACCGCCCATGCATCTCTCCACCGCTTCATTGCGCCGCCAGCGTGGCAACACGCTCACCGGCATCATCATCGGCCTGATCGTCGGCCTGGTCATCGCCGTCGTCGTCGCGCTGGCGATCACCAAGGGTTCGACCCCGTTCACCGACAAGTTCGGCAAGCTGGGCAAGATGAGCGAGCCGACCCCGGGCCAGGCATCCGATCCGAACAAGCCGCTGTACGCCAACAAGGAAGCCGCGCGCGCGGCCAACAAGGAGCTCAGCGACAAGCAGAACGACCAGCCGAACGACAAGCCAAACCCCGAGGCGCAGAAGGCCGAAGCCGATCCGCTCGGCGCGGCCATCGCCGGCATGCAGGCCGCAGCGCAGGCGCCGGCGCACGCGAGCGCGCATCTGCCCGCCCCGGCCCCTTCGCCCGCGCCAGCGGCAAAAGCGGGCGCCCCGGCCGCGCCCGAGGAAGACAAGGTCGTGTACTACCTGCAGGCCGGCGCCTTCCGCGAAGTGGCCGACGCCGAGAACACCCGCGCCAAGCTGGCCTTGCTCGGCTTTGAAGCGGTCATCAGCGACCGCGCCAGCGACAGCGGCGTGCTGCACCGCGTGCGCATCGGCCCCTATGCCCAGGCCGAGGCGATGAACAAGGCGCGCGCCAAGCTGCAGAGCGGCGGCGTCGACGTGGCCATCGTGCGCAACCAAAAATAATCCCGACCGTCCCCGGAGCCCAACATGCGAAAACTGCTAGCTTTCCTCGGCGCGCTCACCCTGTGCGCGTTCACCGCCAGCGCCGGCGCCTCACCGGCCGACCCGCGCGACGGCGCCGAGTACCTGACCCTGCCGGAAGTGCAGAACACCGACGCCGGCAAGAAGATCGAAGTGACCGAGTTCTTCGCCTACTACTGCCCGCACTGCAACGCCTTCGAGCCGGTGCTGGCGGCCTGGGTCAAGAAGCAGGGCGAGCGCATCGTGTTCAAGCGCGTGCACGTGGGCGGCAGCGCCAGCGTGGCCCCCCAGCAGCGCCTGTTCAACACCCTCGAGGCGATGGGCATCCTGGACCAGTACCACGACAAGGTGTTCGCCGCCATGCACGGCCCGCAGCGGCTGCGCCTGGCCAGCGACGAGCAGGTGTTCGACTGGGCCGCCAAGGCCGGGATCGACCGCGCCAAGTTCATCGACGTGTACCGTTCGTTCGGCGTGGCCGCCAAGGTGCGCCGCGCGGACGCCATGATGGAGGCGTACAAGATCGACAGCTGGCCCACCTTGGCCGTGGACGGCCACTACCTCACCTCGCCCTACCTGGCCGGCCAGGGCAGCCCTGGCGGCCTGAGCGAAGCCCAGGGCCACCAGAGCGCGCTGATGGTGCTCGACTACCTCGTCTCCAAGGCGAAGTCGGAACGGCGCTAGGCATGAGGGCGCGCGCCACATGACCCGCGTGTTCATCACCGGCGCCTCGTCCGGGATCGGCGCGGCCCTGGCGCGCGAGTACGCCGCCCGGGGCGCCGTGCTCGGCCTGGTGGCGCGCCGGCGCGCCCTGCTCGACGCCTTGCTCGCCGACCTGCCCCACCCCGAGCGCCACAGCGTCTATGCGCTCGACGTCACCGACCACGCCGCGCTGGGCGCCGCCGCCGCCGACTTCCTGGCCCGCCACGGCGGCGCCGACATCGTCATCGCCAACGCCGGCGTCTCGCACGGCACCCTTACCGAATACCCGGAAGACCAGGCCGTGTTCGACACCATCCTGGCCACCAACGTCAGCGCCACCGTGGCCACCTTTGCCCCATTCATCGGCGCCATGAAGACCCAGGACACGCCGCGCCGCCTGGTCGGCATCGGCAGCGTGGCCGGCGTGCGCGGCCTGCCCGGCGCCGGCGCCTACAGCGCCTCCAAGGCGGCGGTGCGCTGCTACTGCGAAGCGCTGCGCCTGGAGCTCAAACCCCATGGCATCCGTGTGGTGACCATCGCGCCCGGCTACATCGACACCCCGATGACCCAGAAAAACGCCTATCCGATGCCGTTCCTGATGCCGGTGCGGCGCTTCGCCGCGCGCGCGGTGACGGCGATCGACGCCGGCGACAGCTACCGCGTCATTCCGTGGCAAATGGGGCTGGTGGCCAAGCTGCTGCGCGCGCTGCCCAACACGCTCTACGACCTGGCCTTCGCGCGCGCGCCGCACAAGGCCCGCAAGGCGGCGCCATGAACGGCGCGCGCATCGCCGGCTTGAGCCGCGCCGGCGCCGAGGTCGACGTCGAGGTGGTGGCCGAGACCGGCTCCACCAACGCCGACCTGCTCGCCCGCGCGCCCACGCTGGCGCGCCCGCTGCTGTTGGCGGCACTGCACCAGAATGCCGGGCGCGGCCGGGCCGGACGCAGCTGGTTGTCCGAAGCGGGCGCCTCGCTGACCTTTTCGCTGGCCTGGCGCTTCGACGGCGGCGTGGCCGCGCTCACCGGCCTGCCGCTGGCCGTCGGCGTGGCCGTGGCCGACGCCTTGGGCGCGCTGGACGTGCCGGTGCAGCTCAAGTGGCCCAACGATATCGAACGCGACGGCGCCAAGCTGGCCGGCACCCTGATCGAGACCGTGGCCGTGCCCGGCGCGACCTGGGCTGTAATCGGCGTGGGCATCAACCTGCTCCTGCCCGAGCACATCGAGCAGCGCATCAGCCGCCCGGTCGCCAACGCCGCCTGGCTGGCGCAGATGGACCGCGACGTGCTCATGGCCGCCCTGCTCGACAGCCTGTGCGACAGCCTGCGCCTGTTCGAACGCGCCGGCTTCGGCGCCTTCCGCGTGCGCTGGAACGCGCGCCACGCCTACCAGGGCAAGCCGGTCGCGATCATCGACGGCGGCGCCGTCCTGCACCAGGGCGTGGCCGCCGGCGTGGACGACAACGGACGCCTGCTGCTCGAGGTGGGCGGCGAAACCATCGCCATCGTCGCCGGCGACGTCTCGCTGCGCGGCGCGGAGCACTGACATGCTGCTCTTGATCGACGCCGGCAACACCCGCATCAAGTGGGCCCTGGCCGAGGACGACCGCGCCCCGGGCGACTGGGTCGCCAGCGGCGCGGTCACCCACGCCCAGCTCAACCACCTGCCGGCCAGCTGGAGCGGGCACCGGATCGGCCGCGCCATCGTGGCCAACGTGGCCGGCGCGCGCCTGCGCGACCAGCTGCAGCTGATGATCCCGCCGGCCGCGATCGACTGGTTCGTCGCGCGGCCCTACCTGGACGGCCTGCGCAACGGCTACCGCAATCCGGCCCAGCTGGGCTGTGACCGCTTCGCCGCGGCCTTCGGTGCGCGCGCGCTCGCGCCGGGCCAGGCGCTGGTGGTGGCCACCTGCGGCACCGCCACCACCATCGACGCCGTCAGCGCCGACGGCGTGTTCGTGGGCGGGATGATCCTGCCCGGTCTTGGCCTGATGAGCGCGGCCCTGGCCGGCAACACCGCGCAGCTGCCGGCTGTCGACGCCAGCGCCGCGCCGCCCGGCTTCGCCGACCACACCGCCGGCGCCATCGCGGCCGGCTGCATGGCCGCGCAGCTGGGCGCCATCGAACGCGCCGTCGCCATGCACGGCGGCGCGCTGTGCATCATCTCGGGCGGCGCGGCGCCGGCCATCGCAGCGCGCCTGGCCGTGCCGCACCGCCTGGTCGATAATATCGTCCTCATCGGCCTGCACGCGAGCGCGGCGCAGCAGCCACCACAAGGAAACGACGCGTGTTGAAATTTATCTTCTGGACCCTGTTGTCGATCAATGCCGCATTGCTGGCGTACGGCCAGGGCCTGCTCGGCAAGGTCAGCGGCGGCGAGCACGAGCCGGCGCGCATGAAGAACCAGCTCAACGCCGACCAGCTGGTGCTGATCTCGGCGTCGGCCGCCAGCAAGGCGGCCCTGCCCGCGCCCACGCCTGCGCCCGCGGCGGCCCCCGGCGCCGCGCTGGTGCCGGAGCCCGCGCCAGTGCTGGCCTGCGTCGAATTTGCCAACGTCGCCCAGGCCGACGCGCGCCGCGTCGAGGCGTTGCTGGCGCCGCTGGCGCTGGGCGAGCGCCAGAGCCGCGAGAGCGTCCCCACCCAGGAAGTGACCAGCCACATCGTCTACATTCCCTCCCAGGGCAGCAAGGAAGGCGCCGAGCGCAAGGCCAACGAACTGAAGAACCTGGGAATCACCAACTACTTCATCATGAACGAGCCGACCGCCATGAAATGGGGTATT
Source organism: Oxalobacteraceae bacterium UBA6018 (assembly GCA_002428015.1). GTDB lineage: Bacteria > Pseudomonadota > Gammaproteobacteria > Burkholderiales > Burkholderiaceae_D > Telluria_A. The sequence goes on from DIZW01000134.1 coordinate 40,973, forward strand.
TCGCTGGGGGTGTTCAAGTCCGAGGCCGCGGCCCAGACCCTGCTGGCCGCGCTCAACCGCCAGGGCGTGGTCAGCGCGCGCGTGGCCGGGCGGGGGAGCCAGAGCGCCAAGCTGACCTACCGCCTGCGCGGGCTCGATCCAGAGACGCGGGCCCGGGTCGACGCCATCGCCAACCGCCTGCCGCCGCACGACACGCGCAGCTGCAAGCAGGCCGCCAAGAGCGCCTAGGAGGCTGCGCGGTAGATGTTCGGCCCATATCGCCGAACCCTCCTCGGTTTGCGACAGTTTCAGTCTCGAACACTTCTACCGCGCAGGCTCCTGGTCAGCGGCGTACCACGATCGGCTTGATCTTGAGCGCCTCCGGCACTTCGCGCGCGGCCTGGGCGGCCATCATGCGCGTTTCGAACGGTCCGCAGAAGACCCGGTGCAAGGTCCCGCCCTCGACCACGTCGATGGCGCCCAGCAGCGCGCCCGAGCGCAGCAGCTCGGTGCGCAGCTCGTCGGCTTTCTCGGCCCGGCTGAAGGCGCCCAGCTGCAGATAGAAGCTGCCGGCCACGCGCGCCGGCGCCACCGTCGCCGTCACCGCCGCCGTTGTGGCCACCGGCGGCTGGGCCGGGCCGGGCGCCTCGCCCTGCGCAGGCGGCAGGTCGACCGGAAAACCGCCCAGCACCGGCGCGTTCTCGGCCACCGGCGCGTTGCGGCGCGCCGCCGCCAGCGGCTCCGGCTGGTCCGGCAGCACCCGTTCCACCAGCACTTCGTGGCTGCCCTTGCCGAGCAGGCCGAGTTTGAGCGCGGCGGTGAACGAGACGTCGATGATGCGGTCCGAGTGGAACGGCCCGCGGTCGTTGATGCGCACCACCACCTGCTGGCCGCTCTCGACATTGGTGATCCGCGCGTAGGACGGAATCGGCAGGGTCGGATGGGCCGCGGTCATCTTGTACATGTCGTACAGTTCACCCGAGGAGGTGCGCTGGCCGTGGAATTTCTTGCCGTACCAGCTGGCCACGCCGCGCTGATCGAAGGGCTCCTCGTTGAGCAGCGGTGTGTAGGTTTTCCCCAGCACCGTGTAAGGGCGGTTGGCCAGGCGCGCGTACGGCTCGGCCTTGACCACCGCGTCCGGCACTTCCATCAGGTTGGGCGGGGGATCGTCGCCCGGACCGTCGTCCTGGTAGTAGCCGCCGCGCCCGGAGCCGGCCGCCGGCATCGGCGGCAGGTCGGGGACGATCTTGGGGTGGCGCGCCTGGTGCGCGCCCGGCCCCGGCAGCGGCCCGATCGCGCGCTGCTCGGTGCCGCAGCCGGCCAGCAGCGCCGCCAGCAGCGCGCCCGCCGCTAGCGTGCCGAATGCGCGCCGGGTCATGTCTGCACCAGCTTGCGGTGGCGCTGGATGCTCATCAGGATGCCGGTCGCCAGGCCAAGCGTCATCATCGCGGTTCCTCCGTAGCTGATAAAGGGGAGCGGCACGCCAACCACGGGCAGAATGCCGCTGACCATGCCCATGTTGATGAAGGCGTAGGTGAAAAAGCCCATCGTGATGGCGCCGGCCAGCAGGCGCGTGAACAGGCTGGGCGCGTTGGCGGCGATCATCAGGCCGCGCCCGATCAGCAGCAGGTACAGGAACAGCAGCACCAGGATGCCGATCAGGCCGAACTCCTCGGAAAACACCGAGAAAATGAAGTCGGTGGTGCGCTCGGGGATGAACTCCAGGTGGGCCTGGGTGCCCTTGAGCCAGCCCTTGCCCCAGATGCCGCCGGAGCCGATCGCGATGGTCGACTGGATGATGTGGAAGCCCTTGCCCAGCGGGTCGGTGGTCGGATCGATCAGCGTCATCACGCGCTCGCGCTGGTAGTCGTGCATCATCGACCAGGCCACCGGCAGGCTGGCCGCGCCGGCCATGGCCAGGCCAGCCAACGCCTTCCACGACAGCCCCGCCAGGAAGATCACGTAGAAGCCCGAGGCCAGCACCAGCATCGCCGTGCCCAGGTCGGGCTGCTTGGCGATCAGCGCCAGCGGCACCCCCAGCAGCACGGCGGCGATGGCGAAGGAATGCCAGCGCAGCATGCCGGCGCGCTGCTGGAAGAACCAGGCCAGCATCAGCGGCATGGCCAGCTTCATGATCTCGGACGGCTGGATGTCGACCCCCACATGCAGCCAGCGGCGCGCGCCCTTCTTGACCACGCCGAACACGAACACCGCCACCAGCAGCCCCACGCCCACCGTGTACACCGGCACGGCCATGCGCATCAGGCTTTGCGGCGGCACGATCGCGGCCACCCACATGAACACGAAGGCCACCATGATGTTACGGATCTGGCCTTCCACGCGGCCGGGAAAATCGATGCCGGCCGAGTACACCGTCACCAGGCCGACCGCCAGCAGCAGGAAGATGATCAGCGCCAGCGGGGCGTCGAACACCGTGAAGTAGGGGCGCATGCGGCGCCACAGCGAACGTCTTTCATTGATGCGCATCGGCGGTTCCCAGTCCTATTCCTTGTTACCGGGCGACTCGGCGCCCGGTTTGTGCAGATCGCCGCCCGGCGCCGCCTCCGCCTTGAGCTCTTCCAGCGGGACCGGCTCGGCGTCATCCTTGGGCACCTTGATGGTGTTCTTGTCGCTCGGCCGCTTGCCCAGCAGGTAGTAGTCGAGCGCCTTGCGCACGATAGGCGCGGCCACGGCGGCGCCGAAGCCGGCGTTCTCGGCCACCATGGCGATGGCGATGGTCGGGTGGTCGGCCGGCGCGAACGCGATGTAGAGGGCGTTGTCGCGCAGGCGCTCGCCGAGCATCCTGGCGTTGTACTTCTCGCCGCGGCGCAGGCCCACCACCTGGGCCGTGCCGGTCTTGCCGCCCGAGATATAGCCGGCGTTGGCGAACGCGATGCGTCCGGTGCCCTCCGTGGTCACGCCCACCATGGCGCGCTTGACCATGTCGATGTTCTCCTGCTTGAGCGGGATGCGCGCGCTCTCCTTGGCCACGGTCGGGGTGCGCGCGTGGGTGGCGCTGTCCTCGATCATCTTGACCAGGTGCGGCTTCATCACCACGCCATCGTTGGCCAGGGTGGCGATCGCGTGCGCCATCTGCAGCACCGTGTAGCTGTTAAAGCCGTTGCCGATGCTGATGGAGATGGTGTCGCCGCCAAACCACTTCTGCGCCGCCTTGTTGTTCTTGAAGCGCTCCATCTTCCACTGGCGCGACGGTAGCACGCCCTCCTTCTCGTGCTCCAGGTCGATCCCGGTCTTCTGGCCGAAGCCGAACGGCTTCATGAAGTCGTGGATCGCGTCGATGCCCATCTCGTTGCCGAGCTGGTAGTAGTAGGTGTCGCACGAGGCCACGATCGAGGTGAACAGGTTGACGGTGCCGTGCCCGCCCGGGCGGTCGTCGTTGAAGCGGTGCCCGGCCAGGGTGAAGAAGCCAGGGTCGCGGATCGACCAGCCCGGCGTGCGCAGGCCCAGCTCGAGCGCTGCCAGCGCCATGTAGGGCTTGAAGGTCGAACCGGGCGGATAGGTGCCCGACAGCGGCCGGTTCACCATCGGCCGGTCGAGCGAGGTATTGAGCTCGTTCCAGCTTTGCGCGTCGATCCCGTCGACGAACAGATTGGGGTCGTAGCCGGGGCGCGAGACGTAGGCCAGCACGTCGCCGGTGGACGGCTCGATCGCCACCAGCGCGCCGCGCCACTCGCCGAAGGCTTCCTCGATCACCTTCTGCAGCTCGACGTCGATCGACAGGATCAGGTTGTTGCCGGGCGTGGCCTCGGTGCGCGACAGGGTCGACACGGCGCGCCCGCCGGCGGTCTTGATGACTTTCTCGTAGCCGGTCACGCCGTGCAGCTCGCGCTCGTAGCTCTTCTCCAGGCCTTCCTTGCCGATGTGGTCGGTGCCGTTGTAGTTGTTGGCGTCCTCGCGGTCCTCGATCTCGTCGGCCTCCTTCTGGTTGATGCGGCCGATGAAGCCGATCACGTGCGAGGCCAGCTCTCCCAGCGGGTACTGGCGGAACAGGCGCGCCTGCACCTCCACCCCGGGAAAGCGGAAGCGCTGGGCCGAGAAGCGCGCCACCTCGTCGTCGGTCAGGCGGGTGCGCAGCGGCACGCTCTCGAAATTCTTGGAGTCGGCCAGCAGGGTCTTGAAGCGCTTGCGGTCCTTCGGCTCGATCGCCACCAGCGTGGCCAGTTCGTCGATCACCGAGTCGAGGCTGTTCTGCAGCTTGGACGGCGTGATCTCCAGCGTGTAGGCCGAGTAGTTGCGCGCCATGACCACGCCGTGGCGGTCGAGGATCAGCCCGCGGGTGGGCACGATCGGCACGATCGCGATGCGGTTGTCCTCGGCCAGGGCGGCGTAGTCGCTGTGCTTGATCACCTGCAGCCACACGAAGCGCGCCACCAGGGCGCCGAAGCAGATGAACACGAAGGCGACGACCGCGGTCAGGCGCACCCGGAACAGGTGGATTTCACGGTCGCTATTTTTAATTTCAGTCATGCCGATACGTCAAATAGGGCGGGTGTGGTCTTTGTCGACCGCGCGCCGTTGCGGCGCCAGCAGCAGCCAGGTGATGGCCGGCCACAGGGCGATCGCCACCACGCTTTCGATGAAGATCAGCCAGCCGGGGAAGCGGCCCGAGACGACCAGGCGCACCAGCACCTGGATGGCCTGGGTCAGCAGCAGCAGCGGGAACACGTGCAGGGCCTGGGTCATCACCGGGAACCACAGCACGCGGCGGTGGATCATGATGGCCAGGTAGGAAAGCAGCGTGTAGGCCAGCGCGTTCTCGCCCAGCAGGGTGGCGTCGTGCACGTCCATCAGCAGGCCCATGAAAAACGCCAGACCGATGCCGACCTTGCGCGGCTGGTGGATACCCCAGAACACCAGCACCAGCGCGACGAAATCGGGCGCGCCTATCCAGTGCCCCCACGGCAGCAGGTTGAGCATGAAGGCGCCGGCCAGGCTGAACGCGATGAACAGCGGGCTGACCGGCAGCAGGATGTAATGCGGACGGTTCATCGGCCCTCCCCAGGCGTGGCGGTGGCGGGCGCGGCCGGCTTGACGGCGGGCGGCGTGGCCGGCTTGGCTGCGGCCAGTTTGGCGGCGGCCGGCATGGCCGGTTTGGCGGCGGCGGGCGCCGGCGCGGTGGCCGCCGCGATCGGCGGCGCGCCTCCTTTAATCGGCGCCATCTTGGGCAGGTTGCTCTTCTTGCCGACCACCTTGGGCGGCTCCTCCGGCGGACGTGGCGCCAGCTCGGGCAGCGCCATCAGGATCAGCAGCTGGCGGTGGCGGTCGATGCCGGCCAGCGGCTGGCACACCACGCGCCCGAACGCGCCGGCGGCGCTGTTCTCGACCTGGACCACCTTGGCCACCGCCAGCCCGGCCGGGTACACGCCGTCCATGCCGGAGGTGATCAGCACGTCGCCGACCTGGATGTCGGCGTTGGGCGCCACGAAGCGCAGGTCCAGCAGGCCGCTCTGGCCGCGCCCGTAGGCCACGCTGCGCAGGCCGTTGCGCAGCACCTGCACCGGTATGGCCTGCTCGCGGTCGGTCAGCAAGGTCACCTCGGAGGTGAACGGGAACACCCGCGTCACCTGGCCGACCACGCCGGCGCCGTCGATCACCGGCAGGCCGAGCGTGACGCCTTCGCGCACGCCGCGGTCGAGCACGATCTTGCGGGACGACGAATCGCGCGCGTCGTACAGGATTTCGCTCATCATCGACTTGACCGGCAGGTGCTCGCGCGCGCCCATCAGCTTGCGCAGCTGGACGTTCTCGCTCATCTCGAGCTGGGCCTGCTGCATGTTCTGCGCGGCCAGCACCTGCTGGCTCTTCAGGTCATGCACTTCCTTCTGCAGGGCCGACAGCGAGGAGAAATAATCGCCCATGCTGGACAGGGCGTCGCGCGGCATCAGGGCCGCCATCTGCAGGGGATAGAGCACGGTGCCGGTGACCTGGCGCACCATGGCCAGCGCGTGCAGGTGCGAGTCGAGCACCAGGAGGGCGATCGAGATCAGTGCGAAAACCGTCACCTTGACCCGTGCTGGGGCGCCTTGCTTGAAAAGCGGCGGAGGACTGTATTCCATGGAATCCAATAGCGCGGAGCGCGGCCGCTAGGCCGCCCGCGCTGAACGTTGAGGCGAACTTGTCGACATGACGAAAGGCCCGGTCGCGGCCGGGCCATGTCAGCTTACAGCAATCTTACAACAAGTTTTACTCGTACGAGAAAATCGAGCCCAGTTTGTCCATGCGCTCGAGCGCCATGCCGGAGCCGCGCACCACGCACGTCAGCGGATCTTCGGCCACCAGCACCGGCAGGCCGGTTTCCTCCATCAGCAGGCGGTCCAGGTCGCGCAGCAGCGCGCCGCCGCCGGTGAGCATCATGCCCTTCTCGGCGATGTCGGCGCCCAGCTCCGGCGGGGTCTGTTCGAGCGCGTTCTTGACGGCCGAGACGATATTGTTGAGCGGGTCGGTGAGCGCTTCGAGGATCTCGTTGGACGAAATGGTGAACGAGCGCGGAATGCCTTCGGACAGGTTGCGGCCCTTGACTTCCATCTCCTTCACTTCCGATCCCGGGAAGGCCGAACCGATGGCCTTCTTGATCGCCTCGGCGGTCTGCTCGCCGATCAGCATGCCGTAGTTGCGGCGGATGTAGTTGACGATGGCTTCGTCGAACTTGTCGCCGCCCACCCGCACCGAACCCTTGTAGACCATGCCGCCGAGCGAGATGATGCCCACCTCGGTGGTGCCGCCGCCGATGTCGACCACCATCGAGCCGGTCGCGTCAGACACCGGCAGGCCGGCGCCGATGGCCGCGGCCATGGGTTCCTCGATCAGGTACACCTGCGAGGCGCCCGCGCCCAGGGCCGATTCGCGGATCGCGCGGCGCTCGACTTGGGTCGAGCCGCACGGCACGCAGATGATGATGCGCGGCGACGGACGGAAGAATTTCGAGTCGTGCACCATGCGAATGAACTGCTTGAGCATCTGCTCGGTGACGGTGAAGTCGGCGATCACGCCATCTTTCATCGGACGGATCGCTTCGATATTGCCCGGCACCTTGCCCAGCATCTGCTTGGCTTCCTTACCGACCGCCTGGATCGTCTTCTTGCCGTTGGGGCCGCCTTCCTGGCGGATCGCCACCACGGACGGCTCGTCGAGCACGATGCCCAGGCCGCGCACGTAAATCAGGGTATTTGCCGTTCCCAGGTCGATCGCCAGGTCGTTGGAGAAGTAGCTGCGTAAAAAACCAAACATGTGTGTCCTGTTGCGCAACGGGGTGCGCTCTGTGTGATAAACAACGTCCACCGCGCGCTCTGGCAGCGTGCCGGGCTTGGGATCGTCGGCTGCAAATCTACCTGAACCGGTCCATGTTTCGACCAGCCGGTTGTTCGCCTCGATTCCCCAGGTCCGACAGGCGGCTAGGCGCACCGTCATGGGCGTTTGGATGCTGCGGCAGTCCGGTTTCGGCGCCGACCACGCATTAGCCCGCCATTCTACCTTATAATTTGCCCGCTAAATACGCAAAAACAGTTCATTTGCGCACCGATTTCCAAGGCGATATCGGCGGCAATCGCCAGGTTTTACAGGCTTTAGCGCGCCGTTATCAGAGCATCACCGTACGCCAACCCATTTTGAACGCGGCCCGGCCGCGCTAAACGCCATGTCCCTCACTCTCGCAGACGTAAAACGCATCGCCCACCTGGCCCAACTCGACATGGACGAGGCCCACGCCGAGACCGCGCTGGCCGAACTGAACGGGATCTTCGCGCTGGCCGAGCAGATGCAGGCGGTCGACACCACCGGCGTGGCCCCGTTGTCGCAGCCGCTGGCGGCCGTGCTGGGCGTGCTGCCGCTGCGCCTGCGCGAAGACGAGGTCACCGAGGCCAACCACCGCGAACAATACCAGGCCTGCGCGCCGAAAGCCCAGGACGGCCTGTATCTGGTGCCCAAGGTGATCGAGTGATCGCCCGCTCACCTTGCCAGAACCGCCACACGCAACCATCATCGAGCCATGCACAATAAAACCCTCAAGGAGCTCTCCACGCTCCTGCACGCCAAACAGATTTCCGCGACCGAGCTGACCGGCCACTTCCTGGCGCGCGCCCAGGCCAGCGACCTGAACGCCTTCCTGCACATCGACCCGGCCCTGTCGCTGGCCCAGGCCGCCACCGCCGACGCGCGCCTGGCCGACGGCAGCGCCGGTCCCCTGACCGGCATCCCGATCGCCCACAAGGACATCTTCGTGACCCAGGGCTGGCGCGCCACCGCCGGCTCCAGGATGCTGGCCAATTACACCAGCCCGTTCGACGCCACCGTCGTGCGCAACTTCGAGCGCGCCGGCATGGTCAACCTGGGCAAGCTCAATTGCGACGAATTCGCGATGGGCTCCTCGAACGAGAACTCGGCCTTCGGCGCCGTCAAGAACCCGTGGGACAAGCTGGCCGTGCCGGGCGGCTCCTCGGGCGGCTCGGCCGCCGCCGTGGCCGCGCGCCTGGCGCCGGCCGCCACCGCCACCGACACCGGCGGCTCGATCCGCCAGCCGGCCGCGTTCTGCGGCGTCACCGGCATCAAGCCGACCTACGGGCGCGTGTCGCGCTACGGCATGATCGCGTTCGCCTCCTCGCTCGACCAGGGCGGCCCGATCGCCCAGAACGCCGAGGACTGCGCCATGCTGCTGGGCGAGATGGTCGGCTTCGACGAGCGCGACTCGACCAGCCTCACCGCCGAGCAGGGCAACGTGCGCGAAGACTTTACGCGCGCGCTCCACGAGCCGCTGGCCGGCCTGCGCATCGGCCTGCCGAAGGAGTATTTCGGGGCCGGCCTGGCCGCCGACGTGGAACAGGCTGTGCGCGCCGCGCTCGACGAATTCGTCAAGCTGGGCGCCATCCTGGTCGACATCTCGCTGCCCAAGACCAGCCTGTCGATCCCGGTGTACTACATCATCGCCCCGGCCGAAGCCTCGTCCAACCTGTCGCGCTTCGACGGGGTGCGCTACGGCCACCGCGCCGCCGAGTACAAGGACCTGCAGGACATGTACAAGAAGACCCGCGCCGAAGGCTTCGGCCCCGAGGTCCAGCGCCGCATCATGGTCGGCACCTACGTGCTGTGCCACGGCTACTACGATGCCTACTACCTGCAGGCCCAGAAGATCCGGCGCCTGATCGCCGACGACTTCCAGGCCGCGCTGGGCGCGCAGTGCGACGTCATCATGGGTCCGGTCGCGCCGACCGTGGCCTGGGACCTGGGCGCCAAGACCAACGACCCGGTCGCCAATTACCTGGCCGACATCTTCACCCTCTCGACCAGCCTGGCCGGCCTGCCCGGCATGTCGATCCCGTGCGGCTTCGGTGCCGGCGACAAGAACGGCAAGCGGCCGGTCGGCCTGCAGATCATCGGCAACTACTTCAAGGAAGCCCAACTGCTCGGCATCGCCCACCAGTACCAGCAGGTCACCGAGTGGCACAAGCGCGCGCCCGAAGGCGTCTGAACGGCACCGCACACACAGAACACGAAGAGAGAATCATATGCAATGGGAAGTCGTCATCGGTCTTGAGAACCACGTGCAGCTCACGACCAGCTCCAAGATTTTCAGCGGCAGCGCGATCCGCTTCGGCGCCGAGCCGAACACCCAGGCCAGCCCGGTCGACCTGGCCCTGCCCGGCGTGCTGCCGGTCCATGAACAAGGGCGCGGTCGAGCACGCGATCCGCTTCGGCCTGGCGGTGGGCGCGAAGATCTCGCCGCACTCCGTTTTCGCGCGCAAGAACTACTTCTACCCCGACCTGCCCAAGGGCTACCAGATCAGCCAGTTCGAGGACCCGGTGGTCATCGGCGGCCAGGTCAGCTTCGGCTTCGAAAAGGACGGCAAGTTCGAGACCCGGACCGTCAACCTGACCCGCGCCCACCTCGAGGAAGACGCCGGCAAGTCGCTGCACGAGGACTACGCCGGCATGACCGGCATCGACCTCAACCGCGCCGGCACGCCGCTGCTGGAGATCGTCTCCGAGCCCGAGATGCGCAGCGCCGCCGAGGCGGTGGCCTACGCCAAGGCCCTGCACTCGCTGGTGATGTGGCTGGGCGTTTGCGACGGCAATATGCAGGAAGGCTCGTTCCGCTGCGACGTCAACGTCTCGGTGCGCCCGCTCGGCCAGCAGGAGCTGGGCACCCGCTGCGAGATCAAGAACCTCAACTCCTTCCGCTTCATGGAGGAAGCCATCGCCTACGAGGTGAGGCGCCAGATCGAGCTGATCGAGGACGGCGGCAAGGTCCAGCAGGCCACCCGCTTGTGGGACCCGGACAAGAAGGAAACGCGCTCCATGCGCAGCAAGGAAGACGCCCAGGACTACCGCTACTTCCCCGACCCCGACCTGCCGCCGCTGGTGATCGGCCAGGACTGGATCGCGCGCGTCAAGCAGGATATGCCCGAGCTGCCCGACGCCATGCGCGCGCGCTGGGTGGGCGACTACGCCCTGCCCGAGTACGACAGCCTGGTGCTGACCTCGTCGAAAGACATGTCCGCCTACTTCGAAGCGGTGGTGGCCAAGGCCGGCAAAGAGCACGCCAAGGCCGCCGCCAACTGGCTCATGGGCGACGTGGCCTCGACCCTGAACCGCGAGAACGTGGACATCATCGACAGCCCGGTCGAAGCGTCCCAGCTCGCGCTGCTGCTCAAGCGGATCGCCGACGGCACCATCTCCAACAAGATCGCCAAGGAAGTCTTCGCGGCGATGTGGGAAGCGCGTTCGAACGACGAAGCCATCGCCGACGCGATCATCGACCAGAAGGGCCTGCGCCAGATTTCCGACTCCGGCGCGCTCGAGAAGATCGTCGACGAGGTGCTCGCGGCGAACGCCAAGTCGGTCGAGCAGTACCGCGCCGGCAAGGAAGCGGCCATCAACGCGCTGATCGGCCAGGCCATGAAGGCCTCGCGCGGCAAGGCCAATCCGGCCCAGTTGACCGAGCTGCTGAAGAAGAAGCTGGCTGGCTAAAAACGAGGCGCCGCTCCCGGCCGCAAGCCGCGAACGGCGCCGCTCAGCGCGGTACCAAATCCTCGATGCCGCGCCTGGACAGCAGCGTTTCGCACCCCTTCATGCATGCCGGCTTAACGACCTGCAAGCCGGTATCGAAGGTCCACGAGAACAAGAACTTTTCGTGGAACTTTGCCAGCAATACTTCCTCGGCGCAGATGGTCTCTTTCTTACCGATGCCGGCATCGCTACGATTTTGTTGCAGGCGGTCGCCCGTTCCGACGTAGGCCAGCCCGGATGTCGCCTCCTTATACTTCAGCCGGTCCCCGTCGAGATAGAACATTAAACAGGTTGTCTTGCCTGGTTCGAAAGAGCCGGTACTGATGCTGGCGACAATCTTCCTGGCCTCGTTGCGATACGCGTCCTGCAGCTCCACGTGGGTGGGCTTGCTCTTGGCCTGAACGACGGGCTGCGGAAGCGTACTGGCTTTTTTCGCCATCGCTGCCCACCCTCCCCCTCCTTGCGGCGCTTCAGCCATGCTATTGCTCCTTGAGTGAGTTGTCGGACGGCGTAACGCGGGCGGACGCGCCGATCACACCGTAGCATTTCATTCTATATAGAATAAATACCAACAGGTGTCATTCTTGCTACACTCAAGCAATTATTTTCTACTTTAAAAGGGTCGCGCGTGGGCTCAGGCATCCCTAACAATCCCGACACCGGCAGCATCCCGTTTCAGATTGCGACTGCCCGTCTGGCGATCGCCCCCTGCGACGTCGCGGCGGCGCAGGAACTGGCCCAGCTCATGACCGACGCGCGCGTGTACGTTCCCTACCGCGTCAGCCGGCCATGCGCGGCCCAAGCGGAGCCGGACGTGGCGATGTGGACCCAGGAGCCAGACGACTGGCTGAACCGGTCGCGCATGAACCTGGCGGTGCACTTGCGCGCCACCAACACGGTGATCGGCGTCGTGCAGTTCACGCCGGTGCAACTGGCCTACTTCGTGCACCCGGACTATTGGCAGTTGGGATACGGCACCGAAATGGTCGGGTCCGCGTGCGAGGTGGTGCCCGGCCTGCTGCGGATACCAACCTTGAATGCGTATGTCATTCGGGAAAACCTCGGCTCGCGCAACATCCTCGCGCAGGCCGGGTTCGTCTTCAAAGGCCTCGCGCCGCGCGCGTGGCGCGCCGGCCATGGCACGGTCACCATGCTGCACTATGCGCTGCGCGTGCCATCAGCCTAGCGCCGGCGCCCACCTGCGGAGCGCATCCGCGCGCGGCCGCTCAGACGCCGTAGCGGGCGCGATAGGCCGACACCGCATCCTTGTACTTGGCCAGCTCAGGGTCTGCGCCGGCGCTGTCGAGGTAGCTGAACAAATCGTCGAGGTTGCCGATCGAGATCACCGGAATGCCGAACTCGCGGCTCACTTCCTGCACCGCCGAATTGGCCGACAGCTCGCCGTCCTTGCCCGAACGCTCCATGCGGTCGAGCGCGATCAGCACCGCGCACGGCTCGGCGCCGGCGGCGCGGATCATCTGTACCGATTCGCGCACCGAGGTGCCGGCCGAGATCACGTCGTCGATGATGACGACCTTGCCCTGCAGCTTGGCGCCGACGATGGTACCGCCCTCGCCGTGGTCCTTGGCCTCCTTGCGGTTGAACGCGAACGAGACGTCGCGGCCCTTGGCGGCCAGCGCCACCGCGGTGGCCGAGGCCAGCGTGATGCCCTTGTAGGCGGGGCCGAACAGCATGTCGAATTGAACCCCGGAATCGAGCAGGGTCTGGGCATAGAAATCAGCCAGCTTGCCCAGGGTCGCGCCGTCGTGAAACAGCCCGGCATTGAAGAAATACGGCGACTGGCGCCCCGCCTTGGTGGTGAAGTCGCCAAAGCGCAACACGCCCGTCGACACCGAAAAAGCGATAAACTGCTGACGCAAATTGTTCACAACGAACCCCTTAGCCCTTTATTGAAGTGGCGTCATTTTACGCCACCCTCCAGCCACCAACCATGCCAAAAATTATTTCCGCGAACCTGAACGGGATCCGTTCCGCCCACAAAAAGGGTTTCTTCAACTGGATGGCGGCGCAAACCGCCGACTTCGTCTGCGTGCAGGAATTGAAAGCCCAGCTGCCCGACATGACCGAGGAATTCCTCGCCCCCGGCGGCTACCACGGCCATTTCCACTACGCCGAGAAAAAAGGCTACTCGGGCACCGGCGTCTACAGCCGCCAGAAGCCGGACGCGGTCAGGACCGGTTTCGGCTGCGCGGAATTCGACGCCGAAGGCCGCTATGTGCGCGCCGATTTCGGCAACCTGTCGATCATTTCCGTGTACTGCCCGTCCGGCTCGTCCTCTCCCGAGCGCCAGGAAGCCAAGTTCCGCTTCATGGAAGTGTTCCTGCCGCACCTGCTGGAATTAAAGGCAGAGGGCCGCGAGGTCGTCATCTGCGGCGACTGGAACATCGCGCACCAGGAAATCGACCTGAAGAACTGGAAAGGCAACCGCAAGAATTCCGGCTTCCTGCCCGAGGAACGCGCCTGGCTGACCCGGGTGTTCGATGAGCTGGGCTATGTGGACGTGCACCGCGGCATCGACAAGCGCCCCGAGCAATACACCTGGTGGAGCAACCGCGGCCAGGCCTGGGCCAAGAACGTCGGATGGCGCATCGATTACCACGTCGCCACCCCCGGCATCGCGGCCCAGGCCAAGGCCGTGTCGATCTACAAGGATGAGCGCTTTTCCGACCACGCGCCCTTGATCATCGAGTACGCGCTGTAAGGCGCTTGGCGCAACCACATTGAAACAAACATGAAGCGAGCGCTGTTCATCTGCACCCAGAACCGGCTGCGCAGCCCCACGGCCGAGCAGGTATTTTCCAGTTGGCCGGACGTCGAGACCGATTCCGCTGGCTTGGGTAACGATGCGACCGTGCCGCTTTCGCCTGAGCAGATAGCGTGGGCGAACATTATCTTCGTCATGGAGAAGACGCACCGGAACCGGCTGTCATCGAAGTTCCGGCGCTTCTTGAGCGGGAAACGCATCATCTGCCTGGACATTCGCGATGAATTTGAATACATGCAGCCAGAACTCATCAAGCTGCTGGAAGCTAAGGCGGGGAATTTTTTGCACAGCGGGGTTTAGTCGGAAATCGGCCAGGATCACGGACGCTCGTCGGTAACGAGGTATCATATTCTTTTATCAAGCACCGGGAACCCGTTCGAATGACAAGCAAACTTGCCACTTTCGGCGCGCTCCTTACCTGCGCGGTGCTTTCTCGTCACGCCATTGCAAACGATGGCACGAGTCCGACCATTGTCGCGCAGAGCTTCGTAGCCGCCCTCCAACATGATCGCTTTAAGGACGCTTCGGCCATGTTCGCGCCAGAAGCGACGCAGAATACGGCATCGATCGCGGCAAGCTTAAAGCAGATCGGAAAACGTGCGGGCGGCTTCTCGACGATGCATCGGGTCGCGTCGCTGCCGAACGGGACAAGCGTCAAGTTTGAAGTCCGGCCAGGTAAAATTCTCCCGCTCACAGTCAGGAAATCCGTTCAGTTCACGTACACCTCCAACGCGATCGATGGGAAACCCGTGTTCTACGTTCTTGACCTCACAGCCGACAAGACGCCGCCGCGGCTCATGTCGTTTGCACTGCACCTTCCCGTATCCGGTGCGAGCTCATCACAACCTGCGGCCCAAGTCGCAAGTGGGATTAATCGCTAATATCCGCTTCCGGTACGTGCTCACATTGATGAAGTCATTCCGGCTCTGGTCACTGATGCTCGGCGCGCTACAGCCTGTGCCGGTCGCTTATTTCTCTATATCGACTTCAGTTTGCAGGAGCGAGCCCCCTGCTCCGATGCGTCGCTCGGTCGCTGTAAATAAAAAGAAATTGTTATTCAGCCACTTATAGAGCGGCCCGTTGAACGAATATGGCGTTGGTCCAACAAATCCTGTTTCGCCCGAACCATCTAGGTAGATTGACACCTCGGGAACCGCGCGTCGCTTTCCATAGAATTTGATTGCCCAGCGCACGTCGCCCTCGCTTTGCGGATTCATTTCGCTTAAGGTCGTCGCGTTCACTGCCAGGGCCAAGCCTTCGAATTGCACCGGTGCATGCGACGCTAGAACAATCGCCTTTCGAAAGTACAGTTTATCCAGTACGTCGGGCGTGATGGTGTTTCTGGACTCAGCAGACGGGCTCATCCACAGAATCTCAACTTTCTGTATGCCGTTCGCTTGCAATTTATCCGAAAGCGCAAGCAGTTGCGCTTGACCAGCAAACCCTGCCGTTTCAGCGCACCATCCGGGCGCGCATGACATCAGACTGGAAATAAGGCATAGGGACAACGCGCAACGTCGTTTCATATTCGGCTCGCATTCTACTCATCCGTTGACGGCGATTGCTTTGCTGGGCCCGCCAAATGAGCGATTTCTTTGACCACGTTTAGCTGGACGATTGCCGCAGAAAAAAAGCTTAGTTGGTTTCATCACCAAGCGAGCGCCGGCTCTCGAAACGCCGGCGTTCGCCGCTGACCGGATCGTCGAATTCAATCGCGCGCGCCAGCAGTTTGAGCGGGCGCGCGTAGTCGTCGTCCTGGACCGGCAGCGCGACCGGGTAGAAGCTGTCATTGAGGATCGGGGCGCCCAAGGCCGCCATGTGCACGCGCAGCTGGTGCTTGCGGCCTGTATGCGGATGCAGGCGGTACAGCGCCAGCGCGCCGCGCATGCCGATCAGGTCGACCACGGTTTCGGCGTTGGGCTCCCCGGCTTCCTCCTGCATCAGGAAGAAGCGCTCGCTGTCGACCATCCGGCTGCGGTAGGTGAACGGGAAGGCGCGCCCCTGCATCGGCGCGGCCAGCGCCTCGTAGGTCTTCTGCACGCTGCGCTTCTGAAATAGCGACTGGTAGCGGCCGCGCGTGTCGGCGCGGCGCGAGAAGATCACCACGCCGGCCGTCTCGCGGTCGAGCCGGTGGATCGGCGTCAGACTCGCTTCGCCGAACTGGCGCTTGAGGCGCACCAGCAGGCTCTCCTGCACGAAGCGCCCGCCCGGGGTCATCGGCAGGAAGTGCGGCTTGTCGACCACGACCAGCTGCTCGTCGCTGAACAGGATCTGTTCGGCGAACGGGATCGGCGTCTCCGCCTCGACCTCGCGGTAGTACCACAGGCGCATTCCGCGCCGCACCACGCTGTCGATGCGCAGCACCGTGCCGGCGCCGTCGACCACCTCGCCGCGCGGCGATGCGCTCGCGCCAGGACGCTTCGGCGACTGCCGGGAACTGGGTGAGCAGGAAAGGCAGCAGCTGGCCGCCCACGTCGGGCGGCAGCCAAAGATAACTCGGCGCCACGCCGTCCTTGAGCGGCAGCGGTACGAAGGCGTTGGCGTCGGCCTGCCGTCCCATCCTAGTTCAGGGAGGCCGTGCGGTACGGCGGCAGCTGGTTGATGGAGGTGCCCTTGCTGCGCGCGTACAGCGGCAGCAGCACGTTCATGTGGTCCTGGATCTGGCGCACCCGCTCCGGGCCGGCCGGGTGGGTCGACAGGATCTCCAAAGGCTGGGCCTTGTTGAGCGACGCCATCTTCTGCCACAGCGCCACGCCGGCGCGCGGATCGTAGCCGGCGCGCGCGGCCAGGTCGAGCCCGATCAGGTCGGCCTCGCGCTCGTCGTCGCGCGAATACTTCAATGCCAGGCCTTGCGCGCCGTACTGCGCGACGGTATCGGTGACGCGCGGGTCGATGCCGAAAATGCCGGAGACGATCGCCCCTGCGCCGCGCGCGAGCAGGCTGGTGGCCGCCGATTTGCCGAACTGCTCGCGGCTGTGTTCACGCAGCGCGTGCGCCATCTCGTGTCCCATGATGGCGGCGATCTCGTCGTCGTTGAGCTTGAGCTGATTGATAATGCCGGTATAGAAGGCGATCTTCCCGCCGGGCATGCAGAAGGCGTTCACTTGCGGCGACTTGAGCAGGTTGACCTGCCAGTCCCACTGGGCGGCCGCCGGATTCCAGCGCGTGGCGAACGGAATGATGCGCCGGGCCACGGCGCGCAGGCGCTGGGCATCGGGGTCGTTGGCCGGCGCCAGCGCGCCCTGCTGCTGCGCCTTGGACACCAGCGCGGTGTACTGCTGGCGCGCCTGGGCTTCGACCTGCTCGGCCGGCGCGAACACGCGCAAGCGCGACATCGGGCGCACCGGAATGCCGTCCTGGACTTCGGTCTGTGGCGCGCGCGCGCCGGCCGCGCCCACGGCGGCGCACAGCGCCAGCAGCACCGCTATGCGTTTTAATTTCATCATGGTCTTCCCTCGTGCGGTTTTGATAACAGCATCATCGCAGGAAGCGGCGAAAAGACGCACACGTTAGCCCCCTACGCCGCCACGCCGGTGCGGCCGTTCTTCTTGCGCAGCCTGAAGACGGCCAGGCTGCCGCGCAGATTGGGCAGGAAGGACACCGGCTTGCCATCGGCCAGGGCGACCCGGTCCAGCACTTCGAGGCCGCATTCCTCGGCCAGTTTCTCGAAGTCGTAGATGGTGGCGCAGCGCACGTTGGGCGTGTCGTACCACTGATAGGGCAGCGACTTGGACACCGGCATGCGGCCCTTGGCCAGCGCCACGCGGTGCGGCCAGTAGGCGAAATTGGGGAAGGAGACGATGGCCTCGCTGCCAACCCTGACGATGTCGCGCAACAGCGCTTCGACATGCTTCATCATCTGCAGCGAGGACAGGCACAGCACGGTGTCGAACGAGTTATCGCCGAACAGGCCGAGGCCCTGCTCCATGTCCTGCTGGATCACGTTGATGCCGCCGCGGCTGGACGCGAGCAGCTGTTCGTCGGCGATTTCGATGCCGTAGCCGGTGCACTGCTTGCCGCTCTGGAGGTAGCGCAGCATGGCGCCGTCGCCGCAGCCCACGTCGAGCACGTGCGCCTTCTCAGGCACCCAGTGGGCGATGAAGGCCAGGTCCGGGCGCAGCTTGAACAGGTCTTCGAATTTCATGCGGCCCTCCCGAGGCTGATGGGCGCGGCGGCCGCGCCGATGCCGGCGGCGATCCGCTCGTAATAGGCGCGCACCATGTTCATGTAGCGCGCGTCCTCGAGCAGGAAGGCGTCGTGCCCGTGCGGAGCGTCGATCTCGGCGTAGGTGACGCGACGCCGGTTCGACACCAGCGCCTGCACGATCTCGCGGCTGCATTCGGGCGCGAAGCGCCAGTCGGTGCTGAACGAGGCGATGAAGAATTCGGCCTGGGTGCCGGCCAGCGCGGCCGTCAAGTCGCCGCCAAAGGCGCGCGCCGGGTCGAAGTAGTCGAGCGCCTTGGTGATCAGGAGGTAGGTGTTGGCGTCGAAGTACTCGGAGAATTTGTCGCCCTGGTAGCGCAGGTAGGACTCGATCTCGAAGTCGATCCCGAAGCCGAACTTGTAGTCGTCGGCGTTGCGCAGTTTGCGCCCGAACTTGGCGGCCATGTCGTCGTTGGACAGGTAGGTGATGTGCCCGACCATGCGCGCCACGCGCAGGCCGTTGCGCGGCACCACGCCGTGCTCGTAGAAGTCGCCGCCGTGGTAGTCGGGGTCCGACAGGATGGCCTGGCGCGCCACGTCGTTGAAGGCGATGTTCTGGGCCGACAGGCGCGGGGTGGAGGCAATCACGACGCAGTGGCGCACGCGCTCGGGGTACATGATGCTCCAGGCCAGCGCCTGCATGCCGCCCAGCGAGCCGCCCATCACGGCGGCGAACTGCGCGATGCCCAGCTGGTCGGCCAGGCGCGCCTGGGCGTTGACCCAGTCCTCCACCGTCACCACCGGGAAGGCCGCGCCATACGGCTTGCCGGTGGCCGGGTTGAAGTGCATCGGCCCGGTCGAGCCGAAGCAGGAGCCCAGGTTGTTCACGCCGATGACAAAGAAGCGGTCGGTGTCGACCGGCTTGCCGGGACCGACCATGTTGTCCCACCAGCCGGTGGGCTTCTTGTCGCCGGGGTACATGCCGGCCACGTGGTGCGAGGCGTTGAGGGCGTGGCAAACCAGCACCGCGTTGGAGCGGTCGGCGTTGAGCGTGCCGTAGGTCTCGTACACCAGCGTGTAGTCGGCCAGCGTGGCGCCGCCCTGCAGCGTCAAGGGTTGCGCGAACCGCATCGATTGCGGCGTTACTATTCCTATTGATCCCATAGGCCTCTAAAGAAGAAAGTTTAGATCACCTGCAGCTGCTGCACGGCTTCGGCAATGGCTTGCGGCTCCATCGTGCGCAGAATCTTGCGGGTCTGGGGCGTGATGGTGCCAAGGTCGCTGTTGAGGATCTCCTGCTTGACCGACAGCAGCTGGGCCGGGTGCATGGAGAACTCGCGCAAACCCATCCCCAGCAGCAGCCGGGTGAGCTTGACGTCGCCGGCCATCTCGCCGCACACGGCCACGTCGATGCCGGCCTTCTTGCCGGCCATGATAGTCATCGCGATCAGCTGCAGCACGGCCGGATGCAGTGGATTGTACAGGTGCGCCACCTCGTAATCGACGCGGTCGATCGCCAGTGTGTACTGAATCAGGTCGTTGGTGCCGATCGAGAGGAAGTCGAGGCGCTTGACGAACATCGGCAGCGCCAGCGCGGCGGCCGGGATTTCGATCATCGCGCCCACGTCGATGTCGGCGTCGAAGTTGTGGCCGGCCTCGCGCAGCTGGGCCTTGGCCTGCTCGATCATCGCCAGCGACTGGTCGATCTCGAAGGCGTGCGCCAGCATCGGGATCAGCAGGCGCACCTTGCCGTAGGCGGAGGCGCGCAGGATGGCGCGCAGCTGGGTCAGGAAGATCTGCGGCTCGGCCAGGCAGTAGCGGATGGCGCGCAGGCCCAGCGCCGGGTTCAGGGCCGTGTGCTCGGTCTGGTCGAGCGGCTTGTCGGCGCCGATGTCGAGCGTGCGAATGGTGACCGGGCGGCCCTTCATGGCCAGCACGCTCCTGCGGTACTGCTCGAACTGCTCATCCTCGGATGGCATGCTGTGGGCGTGGCCGGCGCGTCCCATGAACAGGAATTCGGAGCGGAACAGGCCGATGCCCTCGGCGCCCGAGTCGAGCGCGTGCTCGCAGTCGTCGGGCAGCTCGATGTTGGCGTACAGGCGCACGCTGGTGCCGTCGCGGGTCACCGCCGGGGTCTTCTTGAGCTTGAGGAGCTTCTTGCGCGCCTTCAGGTTGGCGGCCTGGCGCATGCGGTACTGGTCCAGCACCAGTGGGCTCGGATTGGCGACCACGACGCCGGCGTCGCCGTCGATGATGATCCAGTCGTCCTGCTCGATCAGCTGGGAGGCCTGGGACATGCCGACCGCGGCCGGGATGTCCAGGCTGCGCGCGACGATCGCGGTGTGCGAATTCTGGCCGCCGACGTCGGTGACGAAGCCGATGAAGGAGCGGTCGCGGAACTGCAGCATGTCGGCCGGCGAGATGTCATGGGCCACCACGATCATCTGGGGCTGGTATTCGTCCTCGGACAGCTTGCCCGGGGTGAGCTGGGCGGTGCCCATCAGGACCTTGAGCACCCTTTCGGCGACCTGCTGGATGTCGGCCTTGCGCTCGCGCAGGTAGGGGTCTTCGATCTCGTCGAACTGGGCCGAAAGCTCGTCGATCTGGGTCACCAAAGCCCACTCGGCGTTGTAGTGGCGGGTGCGGATGATGTCCAGCGGCGCTTCCGAGATCATCGGGTCCGACAGGATCAGCGCATGCACGTCGATGAAGGCGCCCAGCTCGGTCGGGGCGTCCTTGGGCAGGTCGGTCCACAGGTCCTGCAGGTCGCGGTGCACCTGGGCGATGGCGTCCTGCAGGCGGCGCACCTCGGCCTCGAGCTGCTCCTCGGGAACCAGGTAGTGCTTGACGTCGAGCGCGGCCGGCGTGAGCAGGTGCGCGCGCCCGATCGCGATGCCGCGGGAGACTGGGATGCCGTGCAACGTGAACGAAGCCATCGAAAATCCTGTGTGGGGTCGGCTGGTTTGACGGTCCAGCGGCATTACTCGCCTTCGCCGAACTTGTCGTTGACCAGCGCCGCGAGCGCCTCGACACACTCCTTCTCGTCCGGCCCCTCGGCTTCGAGCGACACCTTGGCGCCCTTGCCGGCGGCCAGCATCATCACGCCCATGATCGATTTGGCGTTGATCCGGCGCGCGTTGCGCGTGAGCCAGACGTCGCTCTGGAATTTCGCCGCCAGCTGTGTGAATTTGGCGGAAGCCCGCGCGTGCAGGCCCAGCTTGTTGATAATCTCTAGATCTTGTTGAATCATATTATTGTCGTCTTTGTCACAAGCCACACAAATACTGCGTTCCATGGCGGGCGCTTTGGCCCGCCGCCTTTACACCGGTCCGACCCGGATCCGGTTGTCCACCCTGACCGCGCCGCTCTGGGCGCCGGCCAGCGCCATTTCCACCACCACGTCCAGGGTGTCGCGCCGGTAGGTGATCGCGCGCAGCAGCATCGGCAGGCTGATCCCCGCGATCACCTCCACGTGGCCGGCGTCGGCCAGCGAGTTGCAGCAATTGGCCGGCGTGCCGCCCTTGATGTCGGTGATCACCAGCACTCCGGTGCCGTCGTCCAGGCGCGCGATGGCCTGGCGTGCCAGCTCATTGACCTCGCCCAGGTCCTGGTCGGCGGCCACGTCGATCGCCTCGAACTGCTCCGTCGGCCCGCGAAATACATGCGCCACCGCGGCCACGAAAGCCTGGCCCAGCGGCGCGTGGGTCAGCAACAAAATTCCTACCATGGTTGTCCTGCCTTACTTTAGCCCGCTTACTTTAGCCCGCTTACTTTTGCCCGCTTACCTTAGCCCGCTTTATCCGGACCGCCTACCTCAGTCCGCTTGCTTCTGGGCCACCTGCTGCTCGAGCGCGTCGACGAACATCGCCGCCACGTCGAATCCAGTCTGGTCGGTGATCTCCTGGAAGCAGGTCGGGCTGGTGACGTTCACTTCGGTCAGAAAATCCCCGATCACGTCTAATCCTACCAGCAACAGGCCCCGCGCCGCCAGTAGCGGGCCGATGGCCTCGGCGATATGGCGGTCGCGCGCGGTCAGCGGCTGGGCCACGCCGATGCCGCCGGCGGCCAGGTTACCCCGGATTTCAGTGCCCTGCGGAATGCGCGCCAGCGCGAACGGCACCGGCTTGCCGCCGATGACGAGGATGCGCTTGTCACCCTTGACGATCTCGGGAATGTAGCGCTGGGCCATGATGGTGCGCGCGCCGTTGTGGCTGAGCGTCTCGATGATCGAGCCCAGGTTCATGCCGTCGGCCTTGACGCGGAAGATGCCGGCCCCGCCCATGCCGTCGAGCGGCTTGTAGATCACGTCGGCGTGCTTGTCGTGGAAGGCGCGCAGGCGCGCCGCGTCCGACGACACCAGGGTCGGCGAGGTGAATTCGCTGAACTGGGCGATCGCCAGCTTCTCGTTGTGGTCGCGGATCGCCGAGGGCCGGTTGAACACCTTCGCGCCCTGGTTCTCGGCCAGCTGCAGCAGGTAGGTGTCGTACACGTACTCCATGTCGAACGGCGGGTCCTTGCGCTCGATGATGGCGTCGAACTCGGACAGGCGCGCGCCCACCTTGGGGCCGGCAATGTACCAGTCGTCGGCGCGCCCGGTCAGGGTGATGTGGGCGATGTCGGCGCTGACGACGCCTTCCTCGAGCGCCATGTCGGATTGCTCGAACGCATAGATCTCGTGCCCGCGGCGCGCCGCCTCGCGCATCATGGCGAAGGTGGAGTCCTTGTACGTCTTGAAGCCTGCCAGGGGATCGGCGAGAAAGGCGATTTTCATTGGCGCGTCCTGTTGGGATAATGCTCGATTTTAGCCGGAAACGCCGAACCCCACCGGACGCGGGCGCGCCGGCGGCCAGCGCCGCGCCGCCCCCCCCCGGGCGCCAGCGCCTCGGTGGCCTCAGTAGACTTCCGGATTGGGATCGGTGCGTTCCATCTCCAGCGAGGCCGCCAGCAGCCCCAGGCGCGCCACCACGCCGTACACGTAGAAGCGGTTGGGCGCGGCCGTGCCCGGCTTGGCCTTCAGGTCGGGCACGGCGTGCTGCTGGGCGAACGCCAGCGGCACGTACTGCGAGCCGGGCGCGTTGAGGTTCTGGTCGATCCCGCGCTCGGCGTGCACGCGGTAGAAGCCGCCGATGACGTAGCGGTCTATCATGTACACGACCGGCTCGGCCACGGCGTTGTTGATGCTCTCGAAGGTGGGCACGCCTTCCTGGATGATGACGTCGGTCACCTCGACCCCGTCCTTGATGACCGACATCTTGTTGCGCTGCTTGCGGTTCAGGTCCTTGACCTCGCTGGCGTCCTTGACCGTCATGATGCCCATGCCGTAGGTGCCGGCGTCGGGCTTGACGATGACGAAGGGCTTCTCCTTGATGCCGTATTCCTTGTATTTCTTGCGGATCTTGGCCAGCAGCATGGTGACGTTGTCCGCCAGGCATTCCGAGCCCTGGTCCTCCTGGAAATTGATCTCCCCGCATTTGCTGAAGAAGGGGTTGACCATCCACGGGTCGACATCGATCAGCTTGCCGAACTTCTTGGCCACCTCGTCGTAGGCGGCGAAGTGGTTGCTCTTGCGCCGCAGCGCCCAGCCGGCGTGCAGCGGCGGCAGCAGCGACTGCTCGTGGATGTGCTCGAGGATGGACGGGATCCCGGCCGACAGGTCGTTGTTGAGCAGGATGGTGCAGGGGTCGAAGTCCTTGAGCCCCACCCGGCGCCCATTGGCCGAGCGCACCAGCGGCTCGACCACCAACATGTTGCCGTCAGGCAGCGCCAGCGGCGTGGGCTGGGTGATCTCCGGCGAGAGCGAGCCGAGCCGCACGTGCAGGCCGGTCTGGCGGAAAATCTGCATCAGGCGCTGCACGTTCTGCAGGTAGAACGGATTGCGCGTGTGCGATTCGGGGATCAGCAGCAGGTTGCGCGCGTCGGGGCAGTATTTGTCGATCGCCGCCATGGCCGCCTGCACCGCCAGCGGCAGCATTTCCGGCGCCAGGTTGTTGAAGCCCCCCGGAAACAGGTTGGTGTCCACCGGGGCCAGCTTGTAGCCGGCGTTGCGCAGGTCCACCGAGCAATAAAACGGCGGCGTGTGCTCCTGCCACTCCAGGCGGAACCAGCGCTCGATGGCGGGCGTGGCCGCGAGGATTTTCTTTTCGAGATCGAGCAGCGGACCGGTCAAGGCGGTAACGAGGTGCGGAACCATGGATGTGACGTCCTTCAGTTTTTTCGTAGAGTTAGACAGTGTAAATCAGGGCACATCGGCATATTTAAAGCCCCGTGCCGGCCTGGACGCAAAAAAGGCGCCCGCGGGCGCCTTTTTTGGCAGCGGCCCGCATGGCGCGGGCCGGCTGAGCAATCTCGGGAAGGAGATTACGAGTGGTAGGCCGATTCGCCGTGGCTCGTGATGTCCAGTCCTTCGCGCTCTTCTTCTTCCGGTACGCGCAGACCAATGACCAGGTCCACCAGCTTGTAGGCGACGAACGAGACGCCCGCGGACCACAGGATGGTGGTGCCCACGGCTTGCGCCTGGACCCACACCTGGTGGCCGATCGAGTACGGATCGGACGACATCTTGTTGGTCACGTAGTCGAAAATGCCCTGGCCGCCCAGCTGAGGCGCGGCGAACACACCGGTCAGCAGCGCGCCCATGATGCCGCCCACGCCGTGCACGCCGAACACGTCCAGCGAGTCGTCCGCGCCGATCAGGCGCTTGAGGCCGTTCACGCCCCACAGGCAAACTATACCAGCGAGCAGGCCAATGACCAAGGCGCCCATCGGACCGACGAAACCGCAGGCCGGGGTGATCGCCACCAGGCCGGCCACCGCGCCGGACGCGCCGCCCAGCATCGAAGGCTTGCCCTTGGTGATCCACTCGCCGAACACCCACGACAGGGTGGCGCAAGCGGTCGCCAGCAAGGTGTTGATGAAGGCCAGGGCGGCAACGTCGCCCGCTTCCAGGGCCGAACCGGCGTTAAAGCCGAACCAGCCCACCCACAGCAGCGAAGCGCCGATCATGGTCATCGTCAGCGAGTGCGGCGCCATCGATTCCTTGCCGTAGCCGACGCGCTTGCCGATCATGACGGCGCCGACCAGGCCGGCCACGGCGGCGTTGATGTGCACCACGGTGCCGCCGGCGAAGTCGAGCGCGCCCTTCTGGAACAGCCAGCCGGCCTTGGCGCCTTCGGTGACGGCGGTGGCGGCGTTGGTGATGGCGTCAGGACCGGTCCAGAACCAGACCATGTGGGCCACCGGCAGGTAGGCGAAGGTGAACCACAGCACCATGAAGGCCAGCACGGCCGAGAACTTGACGCGCTCGGCGAAGGCGCCGACGATCAGGCCGCAGGTGATGGCCGCGAAAGTGCCCTGGAAGCCCACGTAGATGAACTCGGGAATGACCACGCCCTTGCTGAAGGTGGCCGCGTAGGTGAACGCGCCCTTGGCCGGATCCCAGATGCCGCCCAGGAAGGCACGGTCGAATTTACCGATGAAGGCATTGCCCTCGGTGAAGGCCAGCGAATAGCCGTACACGCACCACAAGACGATGATCAGAGCGAACACCATGAACACCTGCATCAGCACGGACAGCATGTTCTTGCTGCGCACCAGGCCGCCGTAGAACAGCGCCAGGCCGGGGATGGTCATCAGGATCACCAGCAGGGTAGCCACGAACATCCAGGCCGTGTCGCCCTTTTGCGGGGTCGGTGCCGGGGCCGCCGCTGGTGCCGCTGGTGCGGCCGCAGCCGCAGCCGCCGCTGGCGCGGCCACCGGGGCCGCCGCGGGGGCAGCCACCGAGGCGGCTACGGCGGCGCTGGCCGCTTCAGATTTGGCCGCGTCCTGGGCCGAGGCCGGCAGCACGCCGCCGATCGCCAGCATTACCGCGGCGCCAGCCAGCCATTTGCTTATCACTTTTTTCATTGATTTCCCCTTAAAGTGCTTCGTTGCCGGTCTCGCCGGTACGGATACGCACGACCTGTTCCAGGTTGTAGACAAAAATCTTGCCGTCGCCGATCTTGCCGGTCCGGGCCGCGTTTTCAATCGCTTCGATGGCCTGGTCGACGATGGCGTCCTCCACAGCGGCCTCGATCTTGGTTTTCGGCAGGAAGTCGACCACGTACTCGGCGCCGCGATAAAGCTCGGTGTGGCCTTTCTGGCGGCCAAAACCCTTCACTTCGGTCACGGTGATACCCTGAACGTTGATCGCCGAGAGCGCTTCGCGCACTTCGTCGAGCTTGAACGGTTTGATAATGGCGGTAATCAGTTTCATGCCTTGCCTCGCTTAAAAAGTTTTGGAGATGGCCAACACTGCACGGGTTTTGCCCAGGTTCTTGTTGTCGACCGGGCTGACATAAGCGTCGCTGTCGGTCCCGATCAGGGCCAGCGACACCGAGGCGAATCCGACGTCCTTGGTCAGGCCGACCTTGTAGTCGTTGTAGCTGTACACGCCGTTGTGCGCGACGCGCTGGCGGCCCACGTGCAGGTTCAGTTGCAGGCCTTCGGCCACGTCGAAGTTGGCGCTCAGGTCGAGGTAGCCGCTACCCTTGCTGTCGCCGGTGCCGAACAGGTTCGTGGTGGCATGCGAGTACTTGATGTAGCCGGGGCCGTAGCCGACCTGGGCGTACACTTCCGAGGTGTCGGCGTTGACCGACAGGGCGTTCGACGGGTACAGGTAGCGCAGGAAGCCGACGTCATACGACACGCCAGTGACGATCTCGCCGCGCTTGCCGCCGTACAGGTCCAGCTCGACGTTGTCGTCGCCGCCCAGGTCCTTGATCCACTTGATCGACGAGGCCCACGCGCCGACGTACAGGCCGGTCGGGTTGTTGACGTAGTCGATGCCGCCCTGCACGGCCGGCTTCAGGCGGCTCTGGGAAATGCCGCGGTAGCGGTATTCGCTGGTGAGCGCGGCGTTGTAGCTCACCTCGTTATCGGGCTTGGCGGCGGGCGCGTCCTCGGCATAGGCCAGCGGGGCGCCGGCGGCCAGGGTCAAGGTCAAGGCAGCTGCAAAGGACAATGTGGTGGTCATGTTTTTCATGGATTTCCCTCTTGGATTTAGAATAATTGTGCAGTTGCGGTTTAAAATCAGTGCTTGGGGCTCGGTTCGACTCCCTTCTCTTTAGCAGAAGTCATGCCAGGCCATAAATTGCAGTCGCTCAACTTGTTTTTGCGCAGAGGGACGCCATCTGGGCAGCGGAAGCCCCACAATGATGGTGCGTCGGGCCGCCGATGACCGCGCAACGCACCAAAACCATGCAGCATCCGCACCGCGACGGTGCGCAATGATCACTTAGGAAACATGACGATGGACATGAACAGCTTTTTTTCTGATCTTCAAGGCAAGATCAACCAGGCCATCGAAAACTCGCCGGCCAAGGACATCGAAAAGAACGTCAAGGCCATGATGGCCCAGGGATTCTCCAAGCTGGACCTGGTGACGCGCGAGGAGTTCGATATCCAGAACCAGGTGCTGGCTAAGACCCGCGCCAAGCTCGAAGCACTCGAGCAGCGCCTGGCCGCGCTGGAAGAGCGCGTGGCCGCCGCGCCGAAATAAGCGCTGCACCATCATGACCCGGCGCGCACCGCGCCGGGGCAGGCTGAACACGCGTTCCGGCCCGTATCATTCCCGCCACACATAGGTCCTAGCCGTGCACGGTTCGGCCCGCGCGCCATGCTATCGTAGTCTTCCCTAAAGATGACCTATCGAGCAACCCATGCGCGCCACGCAAAGCCTGCAAGAAACGCGCGGCATCGACCTGTTCGAGGGACCCGACAGCTTCCGCGGGCAACTGCGCGCACACGCATGGCGTGACAGCGCGCTGGGCGAACCGGCGCTGTGGCCGCCCGCATTGCGCAAGGCCTACGCCACCATCCTCGACGTTCCATTTCCGATGTGCATAGTCTGGGGCGAGCAGCTCGGCTTTCTGTATAACGCCGCCTACGCGCCGCTGCTGGCCGAGCGCCACCCGGCAGCGCTCGGTGTCGCGGCCGCCCAGGTCTGGCCCACGCTGTGGGACGCGCTCGCCCCCTTGGTCGCGAAGGCGCGCGCCGGCCACGCGTCCCTCGGCGAAGACCTGATCCGCACCAACCGGCGCGACGGACGTGAACACGAGCGCGCCTTCGCCATGGCCTACACCCCGCTGCATGACGCGAGCGGCGCGCCGGCCGGCGCCGTGGGCGTGGTGAGCGAAACCACCGCCGAGCAACGCCTGCTGCAGCGCCAGGCCTTCCAGCTGCGCGTGGCCGACGAACTGGCGGCCCTGTCCGACCCGGCCGCCATCTATGCTTGCGCCAGCCGCTTGCTGGGGGGCTATCTGAACGTCCCGCGCGTGCTGTGCGGCGACTACGACTGCGCCAAGCACCAGGTCACCTATCACGCCAATTACACCGACGGCAAGGTGCCGGAACTATCCGGCAGCTTCGACGCCGCCAGTTTCAGCGCCGCCAATTTCGAGTCGCTGCGCTCGGGCGCGACCTGGGTCTCGGCCGACATGGCGCGCGATCCGCGCACCGCAGGGCCGGACTTTTGGCCGGTCTTCGACGCGCTGGGCATCCGGGCCGGCGTGGTGGTGCCGCACACCCGCGTGGGCGAGCTGATCAGCTGCCTGTTCGTCAACGCCGCGACGACGCGCCTGTGGAGCGCCGAGGAAGTCGCCCTGATCGAAGACGTGGCGGCGCGCAGGTGGAAAGCGGTCGAGCGCGCCCGCGCCGAAGCGGGCCTGCTGCAAGCCGACCGGCGCAAGGACCAGTTCCTGGCGATTCTCGCCCACGAGCTGCGCAACCCACTGGCGCCCATCAGCGCCGCGGCCGAACTGCTCAAGCGCCCGCAGCCCGACCCGGAGCGGGTGCGCGCCACCGGCACCGTGATCGCGCGCCAGGTGCAGCACATGACGGCGCTGGTGGACGACCTGCTCGACGTCTCGCGCGTCACCAGCGGCATGGTGGTGATCGCGCGCGAGCCGGTCGACCTCAAGGACGTGGTCGCCGACGCGCTCGAGCAGGTGCGCCCCTCGATCGACGCGCGCCAGCATCAGTGCACGGTGACGACCGCGTCCGGCGCCGCCCTGGTGCTGGGCGACTACCAGCGCCTGGTGCAGGTCGTCGCCAACCTGTGCAACAACGCCGCCAAATACACCCGGCCCGGAGGCCACATTGATATCGCGCTCAGCACCGGGGACGACTTCGTGGCCCTGCGCGTGGCCGACGACGGCCAGGGTATCGCCGCGCCGCTGCTGCCGCATGTGTTTGACCTGTTCGCCCAGGGCGAGCGCAGCGCCGACCGTGCCAAGGGCGGGCTGGGCCTGGGCCTGGCGCTGGTCAAGAGCCTGGTCGAACTGCACGAGGGCAGCGTGAGCGCCGTCAGCGACGGCCTAGATGCCGGCAGCGTGTTCACCGTGCGCCTGCCGCGCGTCGCCGCGCCGGTTGCCGGCGACGAGGCGGCCGGCGCGCCGCCGCCGGCCAGGCAACGTCTGCTGGTGGTGGACGACAACGTCGACAATGCCGATATGCTGGCCCTGTTTCTGGAAGCGAGTGGCTACGACGTGGCGGTCGAGCATTCGGCCGAAGGCGCGCTCGAGCGCAGCGCGGGCGCGGACTTCGACGCCTACCTGCTCGACCTTGGCCTGCCCGGCATGGATAGCAACGCGCTCGCCCAGCGCCTGCGCGCGGCGCCGGCGCACCGTGACGCCCTGCTGGTGGCCATCACCGGCTACGGCCACCATGCCGACGGCGTCACCGCGCGCAGCACCGGGTTCGATCACTACCTGGTCAAGCCGGTCGACCCGGGCGCCATCGTGGCCCTGCTGGAGCAAGCCCGCCAGCGCGGGTGATGACGCCGCGCGAGCATGGGCGCCGCGCGTGCGGGCCTAGGTGCCCCGGCGTGCGCCCTTGAGGCGAATCAGGCGGGCATGGCCGGTACGCCTTCGCCACCGCGGCCGGTGACGCTCCCCAGCCACGCGAGCGCCTTCGGCCACAACTCGTTGTGGGCATTGTCACCCACCAGCGGGCCGACGTGCTGCAACACGACGCCGGTATCGCCGCCGTACGCGGCCAGCTCCTTGTGCGCGCTGCCCGCCGCTTCCAGGAAAGCCATGACCGACGCCGGCGGAATCAGGCTGCTCGACGATTGATACACCGCAAACACCGGGGCGGAAATGTCGCTTGGCTGGACCATCAAGTCGCCGACCTGGATCTTGCCCTGCATAAAGCCATCGTTCTGGAACAGCTCGGTGATGACGTCGTCGAACAGTTTGCGCGACATCGGCAGCTCATCCATGGTCCAACGCTCCACGCTCATGTGGGTCTGCATATGGATGGGCGAGCGCATGCTGGCGAGGCGGTCCATGTGACGCTCAACCACGAAGGTCTGCGGCGAGGCCATCGCGCTGAGCATGCTCAGCTGCGACCCTGGCAGGCGGTGCGCCTCGCTCGTCTTGACCGAAGCGGCAGGAACCTGGCGCTGACCCGGCTTGGCCGGAAAATGCAAGGGCACGTCCACCAGCAGCAGCGCGGCGACGCGCTCGGGCCGGTAGGCGGCATACAGCGCGGAAAAAATGCCGCCCAGGGAATGGCCCGCCAAAATCACCTGCGGCGCGCCGCTCTCCTCCGTGACCGTATCGACGCAGGCGTCGAGCAGGGGGCCGGCGTAATCGGCGAGACCGCGCTCCTGCCCGGCCAGCGGTTCGTGCCACTCGACCATGTACACGCCCAGACCGTCCTCCATGGCGCGCTGCACGACGCTGCGCTCGGGACTGAGGTCCCAGATATAGGGCGCCTTGATCGGCGCCGGTACGATCAGCAGGGCCGCCGCACCGGGCCTGCCTTCGGCATAACAGCGCAGGCGCGAGAACGGGTTTTCCTCAATGATCGCATACGGTGTCTCACGCGGGCCGAAGCCCATCTGGTCCATGACCTGGCCTTGAAAACGGCGCAGATAATCCATCGATTCAAAAATACCTGGGGTGTTTCGCATGCTGCATCTCCTGTAGGGTTCGCCTTGCGGAATTGGAACCCAAGCCTACTCTTTTTTAATTGTGTCCGTTATGCGCATTCGCTAACGGAACCGCCTTGGTAATGCGGGTAGCGCGCCGGCTCCGCATTTTGCTTGCGGGAAGATGGCCGCCGGGAAATCAAGCTTGTCGACGACGCCGGTGTCCGAATTTAACGCCACGCACTGTCGAGTGTTTCCCCCCATTCAAGGGCCAAGGCCGGACCAGAAGTTCGACCATATTTTTTTAGCGCGGACCGAGGCCGAACAGTTCAATGTCAAGCAGTACCCGCGTGCCATGCGCTAACCGGCATCCGTCGTCCCGCCGTGCCTGCCCGCCTCGCTGCGCACACGATTGTGAGCGCTCAACAAGACGCTCTCGCGACGGCGCACCATGTGCCAGTCCAGTACTCGCCAGGAGCCACATGAGCCTCGCCGTTCTACGAAGCCGTGCGCTGGCCGGCACGGATGCGCCCGCCGTCAGCGTCGAGGTTCACCTGGCGAACGGCTTGCCCGCCCTGACCATCGTCGGCCTGCCGGAGGCGGAGGTACGCGAGTCCAAGGACCGGGTGCGTGCAGCCTTGCAGAACGCGGGTTTCACCATTCCTTCGCGGCGCATCACGGTCAATCTGGCGCCGGCCGACGTGCCGAAAGAGTCGGGGCGTTTCGACCTGCCCATCGCGCTCGGTATCTTGGCGGCCTCCGGCCAGATCCCAAGCCGCGATCTGGACAACTACGAATACGCCGGCGAGTTGTCCTTGTCCGGTGAGCTGCGTCCGATCCGCGGGGCGCTCGCCATGACGTTCGCGATGCAGCGCCGCAGCGACGGCAAGCCACGCGCGTTTATCGTGCCAATGGCCAATGCCGACGAGGCGGCGCTGGTGTCCAATGCGACGATTTATCCGGCGCAAACCTTGCTGCAAGTGTGCGCGCACTTCACCGCCATTGACGACAGCTGCCGGCTGCCGCGCCACGTGCCGGCACGCGTGCCAGGCACGCGTGCCTATCCCGATTTCGCCGACGTCAAAGGCCAGCTTGCCACCAAGCGCGCGCTGGAGGTGGCCGCGGCCGGAGCGCACAACGTGCTGCTGGTCGGCCCGCCGGGGGCCGGCAAGACGATGCTGGCGTCGCGCTTCGCGGGCTTGCTGCCGCCGATGAGCGATGAGGAGGCGCTCGAGTCGGCGGCGGTCAAGTCCCTGGCCGGCAGCTTCAGCATGGCCGACTGGAAGCTGCGCCCCTACCGCAGCCCGCACCACACCATCTCCGGCGTGGCCCTGGTCGGTGGCGGCTGTGACTTTTTGAAATAAATGCGACGTTTTGGAAATAGCTGCGATAATTGTTTTCCGTAAACTACATTAGCGGTCCAGCTTGGCTTTGGCCGACTTAGAGCTGGCGCGACAGCATTCCATGCCGTTTCCCTTAAAGCACAAGACTAGGCGCGTCAATTCTGTAATCCGACTCAAAGAATCACTCGATGTGGCCGATGACAAGGTGATGGCTTGGTGGTACTCAGGCTTCTACAAGAATAGCAAGGCATTATCTCAACCTCACGTTCTCGTACTCTTCCGGAAAATTACGGATGGGATGTTATCCGATGCCGTCATTCAAAGGCGACTCCCGTTGGAAGCCCTGGGCCAAATACGCATCGGCTCAATTTGGCAAAACGATCGCTGCCGTGCTGAAACGAGCTTGCTGTCTAAACAACTCGCCGTTAACTTTTCGCCAGGCAAATGGCGATTTACTTCGTTCGCGGAAGCGCAGCGTCGGCAGGGCGTTCCGCCTTTCCCAATGGAAGAACATCCGCTGCTTCTCGACAAAGACAGGAACTCGCTCCTCGAATTCACACTGCCCGACGGGGGCAAACTTATCGTGCCTTGTATCGAATTCTTCTCCCGTTGCTTTGGCAGATCGGGCGAGCTGAAGCGGGTGCTTGCGACCTACCCGTGGGACGGGCAAGGCGACACGGCTACAAACCGGCTCTATGCGCCGCTG
Source organism: Oxalobacteraceae bacterium UBA6018 (assembly GCA_002428015.1). Taxonomy (GTDB): domain Bacteria; phylum Pseudomonadota; class Gammaproteobacteria; order Burkholderiales; family Burkholderiaceae_D; genus Telluria_A. The sequence continues at coordinate 73,858 of DIZW01000134.1, forward strand.
AATACACCTGAAGAGCCCGGACGGTGGCAGGTCCGGTTGCGGCGGCGCCTGCACAACGGCGATGTCGTGTTTCTCGCCCACGCTAAATATGATCCGTACACTCAGTTTGTGGCCAAAGGAATCAACGCTAAGCTGGAGGCCAGTTACGATCCAAAAAACAAGAACCCTGCGTTCGTTGACATTGGGCCCTGGTACGAGGGTCCTGCCGAGCTTAAAGTAGAAGGGATCCCCTTCAATAACGGAAAGTCCTTCCTGGCTCTCAGGGTGCTGGGGATGAGCGACCCTAAAGGTGCGCTTGTCCTGCGTGCACGCGAAAATAGTCATGATGCTGAAAATCCAGCGCCTGAAGGTAGCCCCGAGGCGTGGGCAGGAGCGCCCGTGCGGCAACTGCTTAAATATCCTGAGATTATCGACTTGACCGGCGACGTAGAGCCGGACACCGATGCCGGCGCAATCGAAATCCAGGATCCTGATTTTGAAGTGCTTGGCGATGCGCGCACGGTGATCAATGTGAAACCAGAGCAGGCCACGACAAAGGCCGGCGCCGGGGGAAAACCTTCAGATGTATCCACCGTTTCAGGAGGCGACGCTCACGGATCCGGGAAAGGGGTAGCCGGCCATGCGAGTCGATCGTGCTGGGTGCTCTTGCAAAGCTAAACTCTCCTACTGTCCGCGCCGGTACCTCGTCACAATAAGAACGTGATGATTTAGAGAAGCGGCAGACCAGAGACCAGAGGGGGTCTCGCCGCTTTCTTGTCCAATTAGACTACGTCGGCAACATTGGGCTTTGGGCGCGCAAAGCGGCGGTACAGCGTAGGCAGTACGAACAGCGTCAGGAACGTCGCCGAGATCAGCCCTCCAATGTTCGAGCATGATTTGCTCCTTTCGTAACGGTAGTGGACGAGTGTTCGGCCTGTCAGGGCCGAAGTGAAAAAATAGGCGTGCCGTTGGGTTGACCTACCAATGCGTTCATGGCGCGCTGGTTGGCAATTTAGCGTTCGACGGAAAACTGGGACAGGGCAAGGCTCGCCCGCCGCAGGCAGCGCTTTCCATAAGAACGTAAAACCAGGTTAGAGGATGCCTCTAGGCGGCCCGCCACCTCATGATGTACTGCTGATGCTTTAAAAGTGTTCGTGCATCACAATTTCGTAGCAATGCGATCGCACAAAGGCAACCACGCTTCTTTCGGTTGCCACTCCCAGTGGGGGTCTGCCGCTTACCATCGTCGCTAAGCTCAATTCTTGTGCCCACGGTGTCCCGTAGGGACATGTCCATAGCTAGAAGTATGGGCCTGGGAGGTGCGCGCATCAAGCGATCAAGCGCGCGCTTGCGTCACTCAAATCAATTCCCTCGAGTCTGCGGTCACGGCAGCGCTGCTTGCGCGGGCATTGCAGCGTCCCCATCGAGCTGGCGTATGAGCCGGTCGCGCGTGGGCTTGACATGGCGCAGGATGCTGCTGATCAAGGCCGGCGCATCGAACGGCTTGACGATGTAGTCATTCATTCCGGCGGCAGTGGCCCGTTGGCGCTGACTCTTCAGCGCGTCGGCTGTTACCGCGATGATCGGCAAGTCTGCCAGCCCGAGTTCGAGGCGAATTCGTCGTGTCGCCTCGTGGCCATCGAGCACCGGCATCTGTAAATCCATGAGCACCACGTCGAAGACGCGTGGTTCGGCCTGGAGACGTTCGAACGCTTCCTGCCCGTTGCTCGCGAGCCAAACCTGCGCGCCCTCCAGTTCGAGAATGTACTTGGTTCCGTCCCGGTTGATGGTGCTGTCGTCGACGACCAAAATGCGCACGCCAAGCAGGGCGTGTTCGCCAGGCTCAGCCGAATAAACCGCTAGATGCGCCAGCGCTTCCGGCGCGGCCAGCGCAAAGTCCAACACGACCCTGAACTCGCTGCCGGCACCTGGCGTGCTGTCCATTCCCACCTCGCCGCCCATCAGCTTGACCAATCGCTGGACTATCGACAGGCCTAGCCCCGTGCCACCGAAGCGCCGCGTGATCGATGAATCGGCCTGAGAAAACGGCGCGAACAGCCGTGCCCGCACTTCGGGCGCAATGCCGATGCCCGTGTCCTGCACGACGAAGCTAAGCGTTATGTGCGTCGACGTGGCAGCAAGCCGGCGAATCCGCAGCTTGACGCCGCCGCGCTCGGTAAACTTGATTGCATTGGACAGCAGGTTGGTCAGGATCTGCTTGAGGCGAGTGGCATCGCCTTCCAGCGCCCCGGGGAAGTCGTCCGGTGCGTCGATCTCGAAGGCGATTGCCTTGCCCTCTGCGTGCACCGCCATCACGTCGGTCAGTTCATTCAGCAGGCTGCGCAGGCTGAATGTGGCGTGCTCGACGATCAACTCACCCGCCTCGATTTTCGACAGGTCGAGCACGTTGTTGAGTATCTCGAGCAGCGACTTGTTGGCGTGCTTCATCTTCGCGAGATATCCCACCTGCTGTTCGTTCAGTGACGTCCGCTCAAGCAGGTAGGACAGGATGGTCACCGTGCCCAGCGGCGTACGAATCTCGTGGCTCATGTTGGCGAGGAACTCGCTCTTGGCACGGCTTGCCTGTTCGGCGTTGTGCGTCGCCTCGCGCAGGGACGCCTCGTATTGCTTGCGCTCTGTGATGTCGCGCAGGATCACGGTGTAGAGCTTCTGGCCACCCACCTCGATCTGCGAGATCGCGGCTTCGATCGGAAACTCCGTGCCGTCTGCGCGTAGCGCCATGAGTGCCTCGTGCGAACGCATCGAACGCGAGGTCACCCGTATGTCGGCTCGCCCGAAGGCATGCACGTGCCCGGCATGCGCGGCGCGCGAACGCACGGGCACGAAGCGGTCGAGCGCCTGCCCAAGTGCTTGTGCCGACGGGCACGCAAACATCTTCTCGGCCGCCGCATTGAACAGCACGATGCGATGCTCGTCATCGATGCTGATGACGGCGTCCATCGCCGAGTCGACGATTCCGGCAACCCGGCGCTCGTGCAAGGCCCTTGCCTTGAGCAGCGCTTCTTCCGCCCGCTTGCGAGCGGTGTTGTCGGTGCCGATCAG
>DIZW01000134.1:77101-77234 GCA_002428015.1 Oxalobacteraceae bacterium UBA6018
TTGTCGGTGCCGATCAGCAGGTAACCGATGATTCCGCCGTGGGCGTCGCGCAGGGCCGTGACCGAGACGACTGCCGGGAAGCGGCTGCCATCCTTTCGGATGTAGGTCAACTCGTAGATGTCTTCGATGCCGC
>DIZW01000099.1 GCA_002428015.1 Oxalobacteraceae bacterium UBA6018
GACGGCGCTGGCCGAACGCTTACATGGTATGTGCAGATACTGGCTGAGCTCGTGTCTGAATGCCGCCTCCGACCCCGTTCGGCATTTCAATTCGGCGGGTTTGCGATGCGGCTTGTTATACTGCCATTTTTCGACCCGATGCCCAGTTATGGCTTTTCAAAACAGCCGATCCGAATACGCCGCGCGCATGCATCGCGTTCTGGAGCACATCGACCGCCACCTCGACGAGGCGCTTGATCTCGTCACCCTGGCTGAGGTCGCTCATTTTTCGCCCTATCATTTCCACCGGCTGTTCACCGCTTGGATGGGCGAAACAGTGGGAGAATATATGCGCCGGCGCCGTCTGGAACTGGCCGCGATGCGCCTCACCTCACAGCCCCGTCTCTCGATCCTGCAACTGGCCCTGGCCAGTGGATTCACTTCACCCGAAGCGTTCGCGCGCGCCTTCAGGCAGCGCTTCCAATGTTCGCCCAGCCAATGGCGCACCCGGCAACGTGGCGGTGAACATAGCAATCCTGATCAGGTGAAGCGCAATCCGGATCAGGCGCCGTCCGCGCTGCCAGCCCACACTATGACTTTCCAACCTAAACACGAGGAAGTCATCATGGACGTCAAAATTATCGATCGCCCCGAAGTAACTGTTGCCTACCTGCGCTATCAAGGGCCTTATGGGCCGGGCCTGACCGAATTTTGGACCAAGGTCTACTATCCGTGGGCTAACACTCACGGCTTGCTTAACCGCGCGCGCTATGGCATCAGTCACGACGATCCTGACGTCGTGGCCCCAGAACAATGCCGCTATGATGCCTGCGTGGAAGTTGACAAAGACTACCAGCCGCAGGGCGGCGCCTTCAAGACGGTGATTCCGGGCGGACGCTATGCCGTGCTCACGTTTGAAGGGCCAATCTACAAGATCGGCGCCGCATGGACTAGTCTCATGCGCGACTGGCTGCCGGGCAGCGGCTTCCAGATCGATGCGCGTCCCTGCTTCGAATACTATCCGGCCGACGCAGTCTACGATCCGATTACCTGCGCGCTTCGCTGCGACATCTGCATTCCGGTCGCGCCACTCTAAAGCCAGGGCGCGGCCTAGTCCGCGTCAAAGGAAATCGTGCTAAATCCAAACGTGCCGCCGTAATGAATGCTAAAGTATTGCCCCTCTGCGGCACGCTTCCTTAACTACAGTGATTTTCAGCAACTGACAACGCAGCGCCGAGCGCACCCCGGCTGGCGGTTGCTGGCTGCCGATCACGCACCGATGATCGCCAGTTTTTTGCACGCGGCCTTCATCAAGCCGAACGTGCGTTCGATCGGCCGCCAGCAGCTCGCCTCGACGCTGGACGACTTCCTGCACCAGCTGCACGATAGAGCTGGCGAGACCCTGTTTCCTAAGGCCGCCGGCGCCTACCTCGACGACTGGGGTCCGACGACCGGGCGTGGCTGCGCAAATACTACCCACCCGGAGCGGACGAAGCGCACTACGACATCGCCCCCGCGACCGAGCAGGCCATCGACTGGCTCAACAAGCTTGGCCAACGCCAGTTCATCGGTACTGAATCGCGCCTGATGACGGTGTTCTCGCTGCTGCGCGATATCGCCGAAGGCTCCGAACTCGATCCGCGGGCGCGCATCGCCGAGCTCAAACGCCGCAAGGCCGAGATCGACGTCGAGATCGCCGACATCAGCGCCGGGCGTCTTGAGCTGATGGACCCGACGCAGGTGCGCGAGCGCTTCCTGCAAATGGCCGCCACCGCGCGTGAACTGTTGTCGGACTTTCGCGCTGTGGACAATAACTTCCGCACCCTGGACCGTCAGGTGCGCGAACACATCGCGACCTGGGACGGCAGCCAGGGCGAGCTGCTGCAGGCGATCTTCGGCCAGCGCGACATGATCGCCGAGACCGACGAGGGCAAGAGCTTCCGCGCGTTCTGGGATCTGCTGATGTCGCCGTCGCGGCAGGACGAACTATCGCGCCTGCTCGACATGGTGCTCAAGCTGGCGCCGGTGCGCGAGCTGGAGCCCGACAGCCGCCTGCAGCGCATCCATTACGATTGGCTCGAGGCGGGCGAGGTCACGCAGCGCACCGTCGCGCGCCTGTCGGCCCAACTGCGGCGCTATCTCGACGACCAGGCCTGGCTGGAAAACCGTCGCATCATGCAGCTGATCCGCGATATCGAACAGAAGGCGCTTTCGCTGCGCGGCCAGGTCGACGAGCGCGCCTTCATGGAGATCGACGAGCCGGCACCGGCCCTGGCGCTGTCGGTGGATCGCATACTCTACAACCCGCCGTTCAAGCCCAAGATCACCCAGCGCATCATCGATGACGACGGCGTCGCGATCGCCTCGGACGCGCTGTACGAACAGGTATATGTCGACCAGCTGCGGCTGATGTCGAACATCCGGCGCGCGCTGCAGACGCGCCGCCAGGTGTCGCTGGCCACGCTGGTGCGCGAGCATCCCATCGAGCAGGGACTGGCCGAATTGGCCACCTACTTGAAGTTGGCCACCCAGGACGTGCACGCGGCCATCGACGACGATCAGTCCGAAACCGTATTCTGGACCGACGAACGCGGCAACGCGCGCCAGGCCACGCTCCCCCTTATCATCTACGCAGTATGACCATTCAAGCGACCACCATCGAACCAAACCGCCTGGGGCAGTTGCTCGTCGGCCTGTTCCAGGGCGTGCAGTATCGCGACGCCGACAGCGCGCTGTGGCAGGCGCTCATGGAGCTGCAGGCCCGCGTGCGCGACTACTGCGCCACCATCGGACTCGAACTGATTCTCGACGAGGCCGAGGGCTATGCCTACCTGCGCCAGCGTGCCAGCGCGCCGGACGAGCCGGAGCTGCCGCGCCTGGTGCAGCGGCGCCAGCTCAGCTATCCGGTCAGCCTGATCCTCGCGCTGCTGCGCAAGAAGCTGGCCGAATTCGATGCCACCGGCGGCGAGACGCGGCTGGTGGTGGACCGCGACCAGAACCGGGCGCCGCCGAGGCAAGCATCTTCGAAGCCAACCGGCGCGCCATCGACGCCGGCAAGAACGATTGCGCCGCGCGCCGCGACGACTTCCAGAACCGCCTAACCGAGGCCGGCGTGAGCGTGCGCGAGCTGGGGAGGCAATACAGCGCCATCACGGCGGAGCTGGAGTCCCTGCGCGGACGCCGCTCCAACATCCCGAGCGCGATGCTCGACCTGCGCGACACCTTATGCTCGGCCTTGCGTATCGCGCCCGATAGTCTGCCGTTCATCGGCGAATTGATCCAGGTGCGCGACGACGAGCGCGCGTGGGAGGGCGCTGCCGAACGGCTGCTGCACAACTTCGGCCTGTCGCTGCTGGTCCCGGAAAACGACTACGGCGCGGTGGCCGACTGGGTCGATGGCACCAACCTGGGCAGCCGGCTGGTGTACTACCGGGTCCGTGCCCAGGTGGCGCCGGAGCAGCGCAACCTGCATCCGGCAGCGCTGGCACGCAAGTTGGCGATCAAGCCCGACTCGACGTTTTACGCGTGGATCGACGCCGAGATCGCGCGCCGGTTCGATCATACCTGCTGCGACACGCTCGACCAGTTCCGCCGCGAGAAGCGCGCCGTCACGCGAAATCGCCAGATCAAGGCCGGCGGTGAGCGTCACGAAAAAGACGACCACCACCGCCTGGATGACCGCTCGCGCTACGTGCTCGGTTGGTCGAATCAGGCCAAGATCGCCGCGCTGGCCAAGCAGGAGCGCGACCTCACCACCCGTGTGCAGGCGCATACCGCGCATATCCAGGCCTTGAAGGGTGAAGTAAATGGCCAGAACGCGCTACTGGGAAGCTGACAGCAGCTGGCCATGTTCGGCGACTTCAATGAGCTGGACTGGAAGCCGCTGCTCGGCACGATCGATGCGCTCGACCGCGAGCGCGATGCGCCGGCTGTGTCGTCGGACGTGCTGCGCACCTTGCAGCAGCAATTTTCCGAGCTGAGCGCGGCGCAGGCGGCCACCGCCGAGGAGTTCGACAGTGCGATCAGCGGACAGGCGCGGCTGGGCGAAAAGCGCGAGCAGGCCCAGCTCGCGCACGCCGACTGCGCGCTGCTGCTCGAGGCGACGCCCGCCAACGCCCAGGCGCTCTACTTCCCGCTGCTCGATTCCCTGCGCGCGCAGGCCTTCGGCGCGCAGGCGCTGACGGTGGAATCGTGCGAGAACCGCGAGAAGGATTTGCGCGAGCTGATCCAGACCAACATCGACGCCGAGGATAAGAAGATCGCCCGCCTGCGCGACGCCATCATCGGTGCCATGCAGGACTACACGCGCGCCTGGCCGCTCGATGCGCGCGAGGTCGACGTGAGCATCGAGGCCGCCGCCGAGTTCGAGGGCATGCTCAATGTGCTGCAGGCGGATGACCTGCCGCGTTTCGCCGGCCGCTTCAAGGAGCTCCTGAACGAGAACACGATCCGCCAGATCGCCGGCTTCCAGTCCCAGCTCAAGCGCGAACGCGAGACCATCCGCGAGCGCATCGAGACCATCAACGGCTCGCTGCACGCGATCGACTACAACCCGAACCGCTACATCGCGCTCGAGGCCGAGGCTAACCTGGACGCCGACCTGCGCGACTTCCAGCAGGACCTGCGCACCTGCACCGAAGGCGCGCTGACCGGCTCGGCCGACGAGGAGTATTCGGAAGCGAAGTTCTTGCAGGTCAAGCGCATCATCGAGCGCTTCCGTGGGCGCGAAGGCAGCGCCGAGATGGACCGGCGCTGGACGCGCAAGAGGCGCTGTTCCCGCTGGTGCTGCCGCTGCGCCAGCCGACCGTGGCCCAGCTGGGCGAGCGCTTCGGCGAGGTCGCGCGTGGATACGCGACCTGGAGGCGGGCGGTCTGCAGCACGGCTATGAGATCGTTTGGCGCGAGATCAATCACCGTCAGCTGGGCCGCAACCGGGTGCCGGATAAGGTCGTGCTGGCCAGCGATGCCGATGCCCTGCGCCTGAACGGGCGCCAGCCTGATGCGCGCCGCTTCGACCAGCTGGCCGGGCTGACCCTGGCGCAGTTCCCGGTGCTGCGCGACTGGCTGGCGCGGCGAGCGCTGGTGCTGCTGGAGCAGACCGCCGCGTGGGAACGCGTGCTGGCCTGCGTGCACTGGTTCGTGGCGCATCCGCATTCGCAGCGTTATTTGCGCCAGCTCGACATCGTCGGCGTGGATACCAAATTCATCGAAACCCGTAAGGCCCTGCTGACGGAACTGCTCGACAGCGTGCTGCCGCCCAACGCGGTGGTCGCGGGCGCGCTTGGCGCGCGCCAGTTCGAACAGCGTTACGGACTGCTGGCCAAGCCGGCCACTGTGCGCTTTCGCATCCTCGACCCGGCTTTTGCGATCGACGGCCTGACCGACCTGAGTGTGCCGGTGGCGCAGTTCGCCCACTTGGCGACCGGCGTGGAGCGGGTGTTCGTGACCGAAAACGAGACCAATGGACTAGCCTTTCCCGAGGCGTCGTCCGCACTGGTGATTTTCGGCGGCGGCTATGGCATCGAACGGCTCGCCGACATCGGCTGGCTGCGCGAGCGCGCCGTGTTTTACTGGGGCGACATCGATACCCACGGCTTCGCCATCCTGGACCGGCTGCGCGCCAATTTGCCGCAGGTCCGTTCGCTGCTGATGGATGCGCCGACCCTGCACACGCATCGCCATTTGTGGGGTCAGGCGGACGCAGACAAGCGCTTCCTCGGGCAGTTGCAGCGCTTGAGCGGCGAGGAAGGCGCGCTGTACTATGCCCTGCGCGACGACGCCTTCGCACCCCGGGTGGGCCTGGAACAGGAGCGCATCGCGTATGGCTGGGTGTGCGAGGCGGTATCGCGGAAAAAAAAGCCCCGCTATCGCTAGCGGGGCAGAAGGGGACGGCCTTGCCTGAAGACGGCGTTTAGAACTTGAAGTTGCCGTCGTTTTTGTCGATCACGCTGGAGCAGCTGGCCGGAGTGGTGTATTCCCGGTTACCCGACGCGGTGCTCTGGTTGCTTTCCCAGGTCGCGCTCGATCCATTCCATTTCACATACTTGTACTGAATCGCGGTGCTTGACGGAAGGGTGACGGTGCCGCTCCATGGCACGTTGGCGCCGCTACCCTGGATCGTCAGCCCGAAGCCGCTGGCCGGCGCCCAGTTGCCCAGTACACCTTGATTGCCGACTACGCGCAAGGATTCGCCGACGACCGTGTTCGCGTTCGAGGTGGTGAACTTCACCTGGCAGTTGCCGGACGCCGTGGTGGTGACGCTCAAGGCGCTGCTGACGGCCGACAAATTGCCCATCCCGTCATAAGCCTGCACGGCGTAGCTGTAGCTGGTGCCGGCGGTCAAGCCACTGTCGCTGTAAGACGCCGTGGTGGTGGTGCCGATCTGGGTGCTGTTGCGCAGCACTTTATAGCCGGTCACGCCCACGTTGTCGGTCGCCGCGGTCCAGCTCAGGTTGAGCGAGGTCGCGGTCACGCTGTTGCTGCTCAAGCCGGCAGGGGTGGTGGGCGCGGTGGTATCGCCGCCGGTGCACGGATTGGTGAGGGTGACCACACCGGCATTGATCGCCGAAACACCAGTGCCGAGCGTGTAGTTGGCGCCGCCGTGATTGTCCCAGGTGCCCGAACCATTATTGAACGCGGCGGTCAATCCAGTTGCCGCGTCGAGAGCGACCAGCTTGGACATCCAGCCCGTGCATGCCAGCGACATCGGCACGCCCGGCACGGCGGTCCAGTTTCCGCCCGTCGGCGCGTAATGGATATTGACGGTGCTCCAGTTGGCGGTGTTCTTGTAGTACACCGTGGCCGTGTTGCCGCCAGTCGACATCGTGGTCACGCTCTTGGCAGTGCTCGCAGCCGAAGTGTTGCCGACCGCGTCGCGCGCCTTGACGGTGTAGCTGTACGTTGTCGACGGTGTCAGGCCGGAGTCGCTATAGCTGGTGGCCGCGGTCACGCCCACCTGTACGCCGTTACGCAGCACCAGGTAGTCGCTGACGCCGACGTTGTCGGTCGAGGCGGCCCAGGTGATGGTGGTGCCCGTGTCACTGGTGCTTGACGACGCCAGGCTTGCCGGCACGCTCGGCGCCTGGGTATCGATCGCCGCCGGCGTGGTGACGCTGGCCGCGGTGCTCAGGGCCGAGATGTTCGGCACAGCGTCGAAGGCCTTGACGGCGTAGCTGTACGTGGTCGCGGCCGCGGCCGTGTTGTCGGTGTAGCTGGTGCCGCTGGCGACGCTGCCGATCTGTACGCCATTGCGGTACACGTAATACCCGGCCACGCCGACGTTGTCGGTCGAGGCGGTCCAGCTCAGGCTGACGGTGTTGGCGTCGATGGCCTTCGCGGTGACGCCGGCCGGTACGCTCGGCGCGGTGGAGTCGACGTTGCAGGGGTTCGCGTTGAGAGAGACGGTGCCGTTTTCAACGTCGGAAATGCCGGTGCCAAGCGCGTAGTTCTTGCCGCCATTGTTGTCCCAGGTGCCGCTGCCGTTGTTGAACGCGGCCTGCAATCCGGTCGCGCTGCCCAGGTTCACCGTCAGCATGCCCCAGCCGCTGCAGGCCGCCGTCATGGCGGTGCCGGGGACCGTGGTCCAGGTGCCGCCGGTCGGCGCGTAGTGCATGTTGGCCATGGTCCAGCCTGCGCCGAGCTTGTAGTAGACGGTGGCGACATTGCCGGCGGCGGTGGTGACCGAGAGCGCAGCCGAGGCTGCCGACACGTTGCCGGCAGCGTCTTGCGCCGCGATGGTATAGCTGTATGCCGTCGAGGACGCCAGACCGGTATCGGCGTAGCTGGTGGTGGCGCTGGTACCAACCTGGGCACCGTTACGCTTGACGAGGTACTGGCTGACGCCGTAGTTGTCGGTCGAGGCTGTCCAGCCCAAAGTCAGCGAGCTCGACGTCACGGCGGACGCGATCGGCTGTCCGGGGGCCGTTGGCGCGGCAGTGTCCGGCGCCTTGGTCGTAATGCTCACAGCCGTGCCCTGGCTCGACTGGTTGCCGGCGGCGTCATAGGCCAGCACGGTGTAGCTGTACGCGGTAGAGGCGGTCAGGCCGCTGTCGGTAAAGCTGTTGGTGACGGTGCTGCCGATCATGACGCCATTGCGATACAAGCGGTAGCCGGCCACGCCGACGTTGTCGGTCGAGGCAGTCCAGCTCAAGGCGATCGAGCGATCGGTGACAGTTCCAGCGATGACGGGGCCCGGCGTTGTCGGCGGGGTCGTGTCGATGACCAGGAAAGGATAGACGCCATTGACGGTGCCGTTGATGTCTTCCACGAAGCCCGAGCCGGTGGTGGTCGCGCTGTAGCGGCCCGCGCCGACGTACACCTGCTGGATTTCGGTCTTGGTGACGTTGCCCTTGGTATCGGTCAGTTCGATGTAATAGTCCAGCAATTGGTTGCGGTAGTCGGACAGGTACACATAGTAGAGGTCGCCGATTTCCTGCGCGGGCAGTACGGCCAGGGTGTCGCGGGTGGTCGCGTTCCATCCTACGCCGTTCATGTCGGGTTGCAGGTCGCGCACATTCATGTCGTAGGCGCGCCAGGCACCCACGTTGGCGGTGTTGATCGACAGGCCAGGCTTGCCGGCGTTCGCCGCCGGGTCATACACCTTGTAGGTATCGTCGCTGGCATCGATGTTGTTACTTGCATGAACGCGGACCATCGCCTTGGCGCTGGCAATGCCAGACACGTCGTACGCGTAGGTGTAGAGACCGAAATCATTGCTGTAGTGCTGGACCGTCCAGCCCTCGGCCTTGGAGGCGTTCACCGAGCCCGGATTGTAGGGGTAGCGCTGGGTCCACCAGGCCGATGGGCCGGTGCGGTCGTTGCTCAGGTTCGCCTGCACGTAGGGCTTGGAGAACGCCAGGGAATTATTAAACGCCAGGGTCGGCTTGACGCTGTCGTCTTTGTTCTCGTCGTAATACCCGAAGCCGGAATCCATCGCGGGGAGCATGAAATACCAGGCCAGTTCGGCCGGGTTGGCACCACCGGCATAGTCCGCCGCCGGATTTCCCTTGACGGGGTAGGACATCATCCATGGGTTGAGCTGGTTGCCGGGAACCGTGATCTGATTGTCGAGTGTGGTGCTGGGCTGCCAGTAGGCCGGGTGGGCGTCAAGCCAGATCTGCTCGGCGGTCTTGGCGTAGTTGAGCGCGGCCTGCAGCAAGGCGAAGTTGCGCTCGAGGTAATGCCAGCCGTATTCGAAGGACACCGTCGCGCCTTCCTGCACGCCCTTCAGGTTGGTTTTCGGCGCGAAGTTCAGGCCATTGACCCGGTTGAAGTCGGCAAACTGGCCATTCCAGATGAGGAAGGGCAGGTGCCAGTGATACCAGGTCGGATCGGAGGAGGAGTCGCGTGTGTCTACCCAGGAACCATCCTGAACGTGTTGCACGTCGGTGGACGGAATCGGCGTCGCCTTGAGGTATTCATCGATACCGAGGCAATAGCCATTGCCAGTACAGGTGGTGTTGTAGCCGGCTTGCCAGGTCGAGAGCGCACCGGCGCGGCCGCCGGAATTGTCGCCGTCGTGGGCGACGACGAAAAATTGCCGCGGTTCCAGCGACGTGTAGGGCGCGATCTCGTCGACCGTGGTCGAGCCCTCCCAGTCTTCGAGCCAGGAGCCATTCTGACTGACTGGCACGCCGGCGATCTTGCTGACGGCACCTGTGGCAGGGTCCACGTAACGCACCCAGTGCGGGGTCGAGGCAAATGGGAACTTGTTGACGATCACTTTCTGCTCGTGCGCCATGCCGGCCGCGACCCAGCTGCCCGTGCCCGAGGTGTTTTGCAGGTCCGCGCGATTGGGAGGCGAGACGATCGTGTCGCCGGTGGCGTCATAGGTCGCGTAGGGGTAATCCTTGAGCGTGCGCGAGAAGTGGTTGTTACCCAATACCGACCACTGGACGCCGAGCTTGGCAAGGGTGGGGATCAAGCGCTCGGAGAACCCGAGTTCGGTCGGGAAGTAGCCTTTGGACGAGACGAATTTATTGCCGAGGAAGTAGGGCTGCGCCAAGGTGGCGTTTTGAAAGATCAGCTCCTTGAGGAAATAGTCCGGCCCCACCAGCGGTCCCATCGAATGGTGGCCGGTGAAGTGGATGGTGTCGAGTGTGGGAAAGTTGTTGGTCGTCTTGAGCGTGCTGAAGGTGTTGGCCCAGCTCTGGCCCCAGTTGGGATTGGTATAGCCGGGCACGTTTTGCAGCGTATTCAGGCTCTGCACGTTGTTGATCACCGCGCCGGACATGGTGACGTGAATCTGTCCCTTGGCCCCTGAGTAGGATTGCAGTTCATTAGCAACCTGCATCGGCCAATACTGGTAGGCGCCGGTTTTCGCGTCGGGCGTGTAATAGGAGACCAGATCATCGTGCGGCATGATGGTCCCGCCAAGCGCGGCCGGCAGGTAGTAGCTGTATCCCTGTGGCGGATTGTTTTTCAGATTGATCACCTCGCCATCGTAGGTGTAGCGGATCGGCGATCCAGTCGCTGTCGCGTTGTACTTTGCCATGACGTCGACCGCATAGAAGGGCCAGAAGTTTGGCATGTGGTTGTGATAGACGTGGGCTGCGGGGATCGTTCCCGCCGGGGCAGCGCCGGGTAGCGCTGCCGAGAAGGCCGCCGCCAGGCATAGGGCCAGCGGTTTTTTACGTAGGTGCATGTGTCATCCTTTTTTATGGTTATTACTGCTAACGAACTGCGACGAAAAAACCGTGGACCGACGCGGCGTCAGGGCGAGCGGGAGCGCCCCTGCTGAGCGGGAAAGTGCAAAGTGTTAAAAAAACGCGGGCGTCAGCGCGCGATGCTAGTCGGAAGACCGCTTGCAGGCTGCTGTAGCTTTTTGAATGTCTCCGTCTTGGCGCCCCTTTGCGGGATCACTATTTAGACGTACCTCAACTACCAAACGTACCGTTCTGACGTGGAGAGTGCTTCGACGTCATGGGTAAAATGTACTCTTGAGGAAATTCGAAGTCAAAGTGTTTACGTAGTTAAACTACACCTTGTGGTTTTTGTAGCATTTTCGGCGTGTCATCGTGGAGTTGCCGCGCAAAAAAATCCTTGCCAGGGGGTGGGGGTCTTGCTATAGTTCGCGTCCCCGAAGAAAACGTTAACGAAATCAAGTAGTTGGCGAGGTCGAAAGGGTGTCGCGAAAGCGGCAGTGTAGTAAAAAAGATGTTGACGACGAACGCGAAACGCCTCATAATCTCATCTCTCTGCTGCTGACAAACA
>DIZW01000024.1:0-87583 GCA_002428015.1 Oxalobacteraceae bacterium UBA6018
ATCGACGGCATCGCCTTCCAGACCAACATCCTGGCGCTCAACGCCGCCGTGGAAGCGGCCCGTGCCGGGGAACAAGGCCGCGGTTTCGCCGTGGTCGCCTCGGAAGTGCGTAACCTGGCCCAGCGCAGCGCCGCCGCCGCCAAAGAGATCAAGACCCTGATCGGCGATTCGGTCGAGAAGGTCGAACGCGGCAGCAAGCTGGTCGGCCAGGCCGGCGTGACGATGGACGAGGTCGTCGCCAGCGTCAAGCGCGTAACCGACATCATGAGCGAGATCGCCAACGCCAGCCAGGAGCAGAGCGCCGGCATCGAGCAGGTCAACCTGTCGATCATCGAGATGGACAGCATGACCCAGCAGAACGCGGCCCTGGTGGAAGAAGCGGCCGCCGCCGCGCAAAGTCTGCAGGACCAGGCCAACGAGCTGGCCCACGTGGTGAGCATCTTCAAGCTGGTCGAAGGCGAGGAGGCGCACGTGATGGAGACGTCGGCGATGGCCGCCGCGCCAGCCGCCCGCGCCCCGGCAGTGGCAGTGCGCAAGCCGGCCCGCCCAGCGCTCAAGCGGCCCGCCGCGGCAGCGGCCGAGCCGGCCAAGGTCAAGAAAGTTGCCGCCGCCGCGACCAGCGACGAGTGGGAAGAGTTCTAAGTTTTTACAATCTACAAACAATCAATGGGGACCGAAACCATGAATAAAAACGCCATTCGTATCATCGCAGCACTCGTGTTGACCAGCGCTGGCAGCAGCGTGCTCGCAGCGGAAGTTCCGGCGCAATTCGACGCCAAGACCTGCAAGGCTGAGTACCCGAAAGCATCGCTGATGAACGAAGAAGAAGGCGCGGTTGCCATGTCGTTCCTGGTGTCGGCAGAAGGCCGCGTGCTGGACTCGAAGATCGAGAAGACCAGTGGCTTCAAGAATCTCGATAACGCGGCGCTCAAGGCTATCACCAACTGCAAGTTCAAGCCCGGCATGAAGGATGGCGCCGTGGCACAGACCTGGACCAAGGTGAACTACGTCTGGGCGCTTTGATCGTCTAGCGCAATCTCAAATTTGGGAAGAATGGTATGTCTACGAACAAGCGATATCTGAGCGTTGCACTGTGTCTGGTGGTGATGGGCCTTTCCGGCCTGGCCAATGCGGGCGAGGTGCCAGCCACTTTCGATCCGTCGAAATGCAAGGCGGAGTATCCAAAGGCATCGCTGATGAACGAAGAGCAGGGGACGGTATCGATGTCCTTCCTGGTCAACGCCGACGGCACCGTAGCGGAGTCCAAGCTGGAAAAGACCAGCGGCTTCAAGAATCTGGACAAAGCGGCGCTGAAATCGATCAGCGCCTGCAAGTTCAAGCCTGGCACCAAGGACGGCGCCCCGGCCCAGACCTGGACCAAGGTCGATTACGCCTGGAAGCTCGACTAAGCGACCATTCTTCCGGGCCGCGCGGCGCACTGGGGACAACGGTGCGGCGCGGCGGACAGGACCCAAGCGGCGCCGTGTGGCAACACCGGCGCCGTTTGACGTTAACCGGCCCGTGCAGCGTGGAACTCGCACCAGGGCGGCTTAGAGCCGACATCCGGACACGGACCCGGCTGTGCACCGATCAACGGATGAGCTTGTGTCTGAATGTCGCCTCCGGCCCCGTGGTTGGCTATCGATCGTTGCGGCTACAAAATATGACGCAAAGACAACGGGGGGCGGAGGCGACATCCGGACACGGACTCGGCTGAATGGGATGAACGGATGAGCTTGTGTCTGAATGTCGCCTCCGACCCCGTGGTTGGCTATCAGCTGCTGTGGCGACGAAATATGGCGCGAAAACAAGCGGAGCTGGGGCGGCCCGGCGCTACTTGCTTCGCTATAATCGAATTTTCCCAAGAGTGCGCATATGACCTGGCTGATCACGAAATACCTCCTTACCTCGGCCGTCGTGGTGCTGGTCTCGGAAGCTGCCAAGCGCAGCGATCGCCTTGGGGGACTGATCGCGGCATTGCCGCTGGTGACGGTGCTGGCGCTGGTGTGGTTGCAGCTCGATCACCAGCCGCAGGAGAAAATCGCCAATCACGCCTGGTACACGTTCTGGTACGTGGTGCCGACCTTGCCGATGTTCTTGGCGTTTCCGGCCTTGTTGCGCTGGATCGGTTTCTGGCCGGCCTTGGCCGCCTGCATCGCCATCACCGTGGGCTGCTTCGTGGCGTTCGCGCTGCTGACGCGCCGCTTCGGCATCAATCTTTGGTGAGCGCCGCCCGGACGCGATCCGGGCCGGTCCTGGCAGGCCGCCGTGCGCGCCTGGCGTGCTGGCTCATCGACACCGCCACGCCCGGCGGCACACCTGGCCGCCCTTGACCACATCGGCCGGCTCAGCTCGCCGGCACCGGCTCAGGCGGCCTCCGTCCGGGTCGAGTCGCGCTTGACCAGCTCGGTCACCAGCTTGCGCGGCAGCGGCCGCACGCCGTCGATCTGCTCGATCAGGGCGTCGACCATGGCGCTGCCGGCCGCGTCGATCGGCTGGCGCACGGTGGTCAGCGCCGGCCGGAAGTAGCTGGCCAGCTCGATATCGTCGTAGCCGGCCACGGCCACGTCGTCCGGCACCTTGCGTCCATGCCGGATCAGCACATTAATCACGGTCATCGCGGTCAGGTCGCTGCAGGCGAACACGCCGTCGAACGGCACCCCGCTCGCGACCAGGGTTTCGGTGTCGCGCTCGACGATGGCGGTGTCGAAGCGGGTGTTCACGTACAGGCGCGGATCGGGCGTGACGCCGGCTTCCTGGTGCGCCAGCAGATAGCCTTCGTGCCGGTTGCGCAGTTCGTGGCTGCCGAAGTCGCCGATGATGGCGATCCGCTTCGACCCTTGCGCGAGCAGGTGGGCGGTGGCGATCTTGCCACCCTGGCGGTTGTCGGTGCCGACCGTGCAGTACATCTGCTGCTCCTGCTGTTCGCCCCACACGGCGAACGGCACGCGCGCCATCGCCAGTTCGTTGAGCTGGTCGTGCTGCAGCCACTGGCCGGTGAAGATCAGGCCCATGGCGCGTCCGGTGAAGTAGGGATCGGCGAAATTGGTGTGCTCCTCGTCCACGCGCGAGAGCAGCATCTCGAAGCCGCGGTCGGTGAGGGCGTTCGCGATCGAGCTGATCAGGCTGATGAAGAAGGGTTCGGTCAGCTGCTGGCGCAGGTTCTTCATGAACGGCATGACCACCGCCACGGTCTTGTTCTGCTTCAGGCGCAAATTGGCCGCGCCCACGTTGACGGTGTAATTGAGCGAGCGGGCCAGTTCCACGATGCGCTTCCTGGTGTCCTCGCCGATGTCGGGGCTGCCGCGCAGGGCGCGCGACACCGCCGACACGGACACCCCGGCCAGGCGCGCGATATCGGCCATTTGCACACGGGCCGGGCGGGCGGTCGCCGCCGGTGGAGCTTCGTCTGCAGTTTTGCGGGGGCGCGCCATAACGTTTCGTCTCTCGTTTAATGTGGTGTCTCGTGCGCGGAATTCTAAGCCAAATTTCTTAGCCTGCGACAATTTGTTTGACCGGCGCACCTAGTCCGCCGCTTCCACGCCGCCCACCGCGCCGCCCCAGACGTGGGGCGACTGCGAAAACGTTTGAGTTACTCCAATAGTTCTCGATTAATCCAGTGTGGCGAGATTCACACAAGTACTTAGCGCAACGACAAAATAGTTTACGTAATCGATTTCGTTGATGCTACACTGGTTTCGTTGCGCATCGAAAAGTCCCAAAAAAGGGGCGCGCGATGGCACTTCTCGACAATAAACAGGAGACACTCATGTCCATCAAGGTTCACACCGCATACCGCCTGACGCCGATCGCGGCGGCATGCGCGATCATCACAGCACTCACCGCGTCGGCCTCGGCCCAGGCGCAAACGGCCGCCGCCGGCGAGCACGCGCAGGGCGATCCGGCCATCAGCACCGTGACCGTGGTCGGCATCCGCAAGGGCATCGAGGACGCTATCTCGGTCAAGAAGAACGCCACCTCGATCGTCGAAGCGATTTCGGCGGAAGACATCGGCAAGCTGCCCGATTCGAGCATCGCCGAGTCGATCGCGCGCCTGCCTGGCCTGACGGCCCAGCGCGTGGGCGGACGGGCCCAGGAGATCAGCGTGCGCGGCATGTCGGGCGACTTCGCCTCGACCCTGATGAACGGGCGCGAGCAGGTCAGCACGGGCGACAACCGCAGCGCCCAGTTCGACGGCTACCCGTCCGAACTGTTGTCGGGCGTGACGATCTATAAGACGCCGGACGCGATGCTGGTCGGCCAGGGCCTGGCCGGTACGGTGGACCTGCAGACCGTGCGTCCGCTGTCCTTCCCCAAGCGCACTTTCGCGCTGAACGTGCGCGGCCAGAAGGAGGGCGTGCGCAGCGACGGCGGCGGCGGCAAGGGTTCGCGCCTGTCGGCCTTCTACATCGACCAGTTTGCCAACCGCACCATCGGTATCGCGCTCAGCTACGCGCGCTTCGCCAGTGACCGCACCTCGACCTTCCGCAGCGGCGGCTATGCCGACGTGATGGTCGACGGCGTCAAGGTCAGCGCGCCCCACACGGTCAAGTCGTTCACCAACGTGCGCAACGAAAAGCGCGACGGCCTGATGGCGACCCTGCAGTACAAGCCGTCCAAGGATTTCTCGAGCATGGTGGACCTGTACTATTCGAAGTTCGATTCGCCGGAAGTGAAGAAGGGCTACGAGTCCGTCACCGACGCCACCTGGACCGGCGGCTGCGCGCCCAGCTGCGGCCTGCTCAACCCGGTCATCAAGGACGGCAAGGTCGACAGCGGCACCTGGACCGGCACCCACGCGGTGCTGGCCAACGACATCGACATCAACAAGTCGGAGCTGCGCTCGGCCGGCTGGAACAACCGCCTGCGCGTGAACAACGACTGGTCGGTCGAGGCCGACCTGAGCTACTCGGCCGCCAAGCGCAACGAGTCGCCCTATGAAACCTGGGCCGGCACGCCCAAGGACGGCAGCGAGACCATCAGCTTCAGCAACGGCGCGGCCGGCCTGCCGAACCTGGTGTGGAAGCCGAGCCTGAACTACACCGACGCCCACGTCGTGACCTTGATGGACGGCGGCGGCTGGGGCATGGAAGGTTACCTGAAGAACCTGGAAGTGAAGGATACGCTCAAGTCGGCGCGCGTGAACGCCGAGCGCAGCCTGGACGCCTGGGGCCTGTCCAAGGTGAGCTTCGGCGCCAACTTCTCCAAGCGTTTCAAGAGCCGCAGCGTGCCCGAGTACCAGCTGCAGCTCAAGCCCGGCGACAACGGCGCCATCACCGGCGCCGGTTCGGTTGCGGCCGGTAACCTGGGCTTCGACATGATCAGCTACGACGAGCTGGGCATGAAGTCGCGCTACGACCTGGTCACCAACAATTACTTCGACATCTTCCTCAAGGCCTGGGAAGTGAACGAGCGCAGCGTCACCAGCTTCGTCAAGTTCGACGTCGACACCGAGCTGGCGAACATTCCCGTGCATGGCAATGTCGGCCTGCAGGCGGTGCACGTGAACCAAAGCTCGACCGGCAACTCGGTGGCGGTCGACAGCGGCACCGGCAACAGCGACCGCACCGTGGTCCAGATGACCGACGGCGCCGCCTACACGGACTTCCTGCCCAGCCTGAACCTGGCGGCCGACTTCAGCCACCAGCAGACCGTGCGCCTTGGCCTGGCCAAGGTGATGGCGCGTCCACGCATGGACCAGATGAGTAACAGCGGCACCTACTACGTCGATGGCCTGGACGTGGACGGCCCGACCTGGAAGGGGGGCGGCGGCAATCCGAAGCTGCGTCCCTTCATCGCCAAGGCGCTCGACCTGTCGTACGAGAAGTACTTCGGCACCAAGGCTTACCTGGCCGGCGCGGCCTTCTACAAGAAGCTCGACTCCTACATCTACACTTACACCAACGGGAATTTCGACTTCACCGGCCACCGCAACACCTCGACCTTCACGCCGCGCTCGAACATCGGCGAGTTCTCGGAGCCGCAAAACGGCAGCGGCGGGACGATCCATGGTATCGAGCTGTCGGCCTCGCTGCCGTTGTCGATGGTGACCCGCTACCTGGACGGCTTCGGCGCCACCGCCAGCTACGCCCACACGGCCAGCGCCATCAAGCCCTTCGGCAACGGCGACACCAGCCCGCTGCCCGGCCTGTCGCGCGAGACCAGCAACCTGACCTTGTACTATGAGAACAACGGCTGGTCGGCGCGGGTGTCGCAGCGCTTCCGTTCGGACTTCCTCGGCGAGATCATTGGATTCGCGTCCACCCGCCGCTTCCAGTACATCAAGGCCGAGAAGGTGGTCGATCTGCAGTTCGGCTACGAATTCCAGAACGGCCTGGCCAAGGGCTTGTCGCTGATGGTGCAGGTGAATAACGCCAACAACGCCAAGTACCAGGAGTATCAGGACCGTCCCGACAACATCACCAATTCCACCAAGTATGGTTCCACCGTGCTGTTCGGCCTGAACTACAAGCTGTAGGCCGGCTGTAGGCCGAATTGGGATGTTGATCAAGACAGCGCGCCTGCCCCGCGAGGGCCGGGCGCGCGGGGAGCGACGCGATGCTGAAGAACGATGAGAACGGCGCGCTGCGGGGCAGCGCTGCCGTGCACGAGGATGCCATCAGGGATATCGTCATTGTCGGCGGCGGCACCGCCGGCTGGATGGTGGCGGCGGCGCTGGCCAAGCTCAGGCCGGGCGGCTGCCGTATCCGCCTGGTCGAGTCGAACGAGATCGGCACCGTCGGGGTGGGCGAGGCGACCATCCCGACCATCAAGCTGTTCAACCACACCTTGGGCATCGACGAAGACGAATTTTTACGCCAGACCCAGGGCACTTTCAAACTGGGCATCGAATTCAAGGATTGGGGCGCGGTGGGAGAATCCTATTTCCACGGCTTCGGCGCGATCGGCCAGGACATGGGCGCGGTCGGCTTCTACCACTACTGGCTCAAGATGCAGCAGGCCGGCAAGGCCGACAGCCTGGACGCGTATTCGATCAGCTCGGCCGCGCCGCGCCAGAACAAGTTCATGCGCCCGCGCCGCGACATGAGCAATTCGCCGCTGGCCGACATCACCTACGCCTACCACTTCGACGCCAGCCTGTACGCCCAGTACCTGCGCCGTTTCAGCGAGGCGCTGGGGGTGCTGCGCACCGAGGGCAGGGTCGAGCACACGCTGCTGCGCGCGGCCGACGGCTTCGTCGACGCGGTGGTGCTGGCCAGCGGCGAGACCATCCACGCCGACCTGTTCATCGACTGCTCGGGCTTTCGCGGCCTGCTGATTGAGCAGGCCCTGCACACCGGCTACGAGGACTGGAGCGCGTGGCTGCCGTGCGACCGCGCGCTGGCGCTGCCGTGCGCGTCCAGCGGCGCGCTGCTGCCGTACACGCGCTGCAGCGCCACCCGCGCCGGCTGGCGCTGGCGCATCCCGCTGCAGCACCGCACCGGCAACGGCCACGTGTACTGCAGCGCCTTCATGAGCGACGACGAGGCCAGCGCCGACCTGCTGGCCAACCTCGACGGCGAGGCGCTGGGCGCGCCGCGCCTGATTCGCTTCGTCACCGGCAAGCGCAAGAAGCAGTGGAACAGGAACGTTGTCGCCATCGGCCTGGCCGGCGGCTTCATGGAGCCGCTCGAGTCCACCAGCATCCACCTGATCCAGGCCGCCATCGCGCGCCTGGTGCAGCTGTTCCCGACGCGCCGCTTCCGCCAGGCCGACACCGACGAATTCAACCGCCAGTCCGACGCCGAGGTGGAACGGATACGCGACTTCCTGATCCTGCACTACCGCCAGAACGCGCGCGCCGGCACACCGTTCTGGGACCACTGCCGCGCCATCGACATGCCAGACACGCTGCGCCGCAAGATCGCGCTGTTCGAAGGCGACGGGCGCATCTTCCGCGAAAACGGCGAGATGTTTTCCGAGGCCAGCTGGCTGCAGGTCATGCACGGACAGGGCTTGCGCCCGGCCGGCTATCACGCGCTGGCCGACAGTTACAGCGAAGGCGAGATCGCCGCCCACCTGGCCCAGGTGCGCGGCGTGATCGCGCGCTGCGTCGAACTGATGCCCACCCACGAAGCGTTCATCGCGGCCACCTGCCGCGCCCAACAAATCTAACGGAGACACGCTATGAAACCTCACCCACAACAGGGTGCCCGCGCCACGCAGTTCCTGGCGATGATATTGACCACCGCGCTCAGCGCCTGCGGCGGCGGCGGCTCGGCCGCCCTCGCGCCGACGCCCGCGCCGGCGCCGCTCCCGGTACCGGCTCCCGCTCCAACGCCAACTCCCACTCCGGCCCCGTCCCCGTCCCCGGCATCGACCGTCAGCGTGGCCTTCGACAGCGACAAGGCGGCCTACGCACCGGGCGAGACTGTCCAGCTGAGCGTGACCATGAACGACAGCGCGGCCAGTCCGGTCAGCGGCGCCCGTGTGCGCATGACGGTGCGCCACCTGGGCGAGCAGGTCGGTGTTCCGGTCGAAGCGGCGGCCGCCGCCGGCGCCACGGTGCTGCTGCGCTGGTCTCCGCCGGCGGCCGACTTCCAGGGCTACAGCGTGGAGGTGGCGGTGCTCGACGCCAACGGCGGCGTGCTGGCCAGCGACACCGGCGCGCTGGACGTGTCCTCGAGCTGGCTCAAGTTCCCGCGCTACGGCTACGTGTCCGGCTACGCGCCCGGGCTGGACGGCAAAGCCATCGTCAGCCAGCTCAAGGCCTTCCACATCAACGCGCTGCAGTTCTACGACTGGCAGTGGAAGCACCACGTGCCGCTGGCAGGTACCCCTGATGCCCCGGCCGAGCAGTGGGAGGACCTGGCGCGCCGCAGCACCAGCCGCACCACCATCAACGGCATGATAGCCGCCGCCCACGGCATGGGCATGGCGGCCATGCAGTACAACCTGATCTACGGCGCGGCCGTCAACTACACGGCCGACGGGGTCAGCCCGGACTGGGGCCTGTACGACAGCGTGGGCGGCAAGCAGTGGGCTTATGCGCTGCCGAGCACCTGGACCACTTCGGCCCTGTACTTCTTCAACCCGCTCGACGTCAACTGGCAGGACTACATCCTGGGGCGCGAGCTGGATGTGTTCAAGGCCTACGCCTTCGACGGCTGGCATGCCGACACGGTGGGCGACAACGGCACCAAGTACGACGCCAAGGGCAATCCGGTCGACATCAAACAAACCTTCAAGCCGTTCCTGAACGCGGCCAAGGCGCGCCTGGGTTCCAAGCTGCTGGTGATGAACGCGGTGGGCAACAAGGGCCACGAGGGCGTCAACGCCAGCAACGTGGACGCGGTGTACGTGGAGGTGTGGCCGTGGGACGGCATCGCCGACTACAACGGCCTCAAGGGCCTGGTCGACCAGACCCGCGCCGAGTCGGGCGGCAAGTCGGTGATCGTGCCGGCGTATATGAACTACGACTACGCCAAGGCCAGGAGCGACGAGGCGCCGGGCCAGTTCAACGAGCCGGGCATCCTGCTGACCGAGGCTGCGGTGCTGGCGGCGGGCGGCTCGCGTCTGGAGCTGGGCGACGACACGCGCATGCTGTGCAACGAGTACTTCCCCAACCGTCACATGGTGATGCCGGCCGCGCTCAAGACGAAGATGCGCTATTACTACGATTTCGCGGTCGCCTACGAAAACCTGCTGCGCGACGGCCAGGTGGACAGCGCCAAGGCGGTCGCCATCGACGGGGTGACGGTGAGCGCGAACGGCGCGGCCAACACGGTGTGGGCTTATGCCAAGAGCGATGCGCGCTACGAGACCGTCAACCTGATCAATCTGCGCGGGATCGCCGACCTGTCCTGGCGCGACACCAACGCGAACCAGAAGAAACCAGGCCAGCTGCTCAGTTTCAAGCTGAGGTATTACACTGACACAAAACTGACCCAGGCTTTTGTCGCCAGCCCCGATGCCGAGGGAGGGCGCAGCATCAGCCTGCCGCTCGAGTCCGGCACCGATGCCAAGGGCGCGTACGTCGCCGTCACCGTGCCTAGCCTCGACTACTGGAATCTGATCTATTTCAAGAAGGGCTGATCCATGACGTTCAAACGCTACGCCGCCGCGCTCGCGCTGGCCTTGTTCGGCGGCGCCGCCGGTGCCGCTGAGATCACCATCGCCTGCGGCTCGGTCGGCGCCGACGTGGAGATCTGCCGCACCCTGATGAAGGAGTGGACCGCGCGCACCGGCAACCAGGTGCGCATCTTCGTCACGCCCAATTCGAGCACCGACCAGCTGGCCCTGTACCGCCAGCAGTTCGGCGCCAAGTCGGACGAGGTGGACGTGCTGATGGTGGACGTGGTGTGGCCGGGCATCATCAAGGAGCACCTGCTGGACCTGACGCCGTACGCCAAGGGCGTGCAGAAGGAGCATTTCCCGGCCATCATCGCCAACAACACGGTCGGCGGCAAGCTGCTGGCCATGCCGTGGTTCACCGACGCCGGCCTGCTGTTCTACCGCAAGGACCTGCTGGACAAGTACCACGAGCCGGTCCCGGCCACGTGGAGCGCCCTGACGGCGGCGGCGCGCAAGATCCAGGACGGCGAACGCAAGGCCGGTAACCCGGACATGCAAGGCTATCTGTATGAGGGCAAGGCCTATGAGGGCTTGAGCTGCAACGCGCTCGAATGGATCGCCAGCAGCGGCGGCGGCACCATCGTCGACGCCAGCGGCAAGATCACCGTCAACAACGCGGCCGCCGCCCAGGCGCTCGACCTGGCCGCGACCTGGCCGGGCACGATCGCGCCGAAGAACGTGAGCAGTTTCGCCGAGGAGGAGGCGCGCAATATATTCCAGAACGGGAACGCGGTGTTCATGCGCAACTGGTCCTACCCGTGGACCCTGGCCCAGCGCGCCGACAGCAAGGTCAAGGGCAAGATCGGCGTGGCGGTCCTGCCGCACGGCGCCAACGGCAAGAGCGTGGCGGCCCTGGGCGGCTGGCAGCTGGCGGTGTCGAAATACTCGCGCCAGCCGGCGCTGGCGGCCGACCTCGTGATGTTCTTGACGAGCAAGGAAATGCAGAAGAAGCGGGCCTTGCTGGTGGGCTCGCTGCCGACCTATCCGGCGCTCTACCGCGACCCCGAGGTGCTCAAGGCGGCGCCGTATTTCGCCTCCGTGGTGGAGGCCTTCAACACCGCCGTGGCGCGGCCCTCGACGGTGACGGCCGATAAGTACAACGCGGTGTCCTCGGCGCTGTGGAACACTGCCAGCGCGACCTTGGCGGGCCGGGTCAAGGGCGCCGCCGCGGTGCAGCAGCTGGAAAAGGATTTGATCAAGGTGCGCCGGGGGCCGCGGTGGTAGCCGTCCCTTCCGCGCTCGAAGTGGAGCAGGGCGCCCTGGCCGCTGCCGGCGCGGCGGACAGGACGCCGCTCACCAGCCTGGCGCGCCAGCGCCGCCGCAGCGCGCTGCTGTTCCTGGCGCCGATGCTGTTGGTGCTCGGCGTGGTGGCGCTCGAGCCGCTCGGGCGCAGCCTCTACCTGAGCCTGACCGACGCGCGCATCGACAACCTGTCCGGCCATTTCGTCGGCCTGGAGAACTACTTCGGCCCCTACGGCCTGTTCGCCACCGGCGACGGCTGGATCGATCCGAAGTGGGGCGCGGCGATCAAGAATACGCTGCTGTTCGCGCTGGTGTCGGTCAGCATCGAGACCGTGTTCGCGTTCGCGGTGGCGCTGGTGCTCGACACCGAGTTCCGCGGCAAGAGCCTGGTCACGGCCGCCGTGCTGGTGCCGTGGGCGGTGCCGACGGTGGTCTCGGCCAAGCTGTGGGACTGGATGCTGCAGCAGCAGTACGGCATCGTCAACGTGGCGCTGGCCGGCATGCACCTGGACCGGATCGCCTTCACCACCGATTATCCGATGTGGTCGGTGGTGCTGGTGGACGTGTGGAAGACCACGCCCTTCATGGCGCTGCTGATCCTGGCCGCGCTCAAGATGCTGCCGCGCGACTGCTATGAGGCGGCGGCGGTGGACGGCATCCACCCGGTGCGGGTGTTCTTCCGCGTGACGCTGCCGCTGGTCAAGCCCGCGCTGATGGTGGCGGTGATCTTCCGCCTGCTCGACGCGCTGCGCGTGTTCGACGTGATCTACGTGCTGACCGGCTCGACCGAGGACACCATCAGCATGTCCGGCTTCGTGCGCGACCAGATGGTGGAGAACGGCTATGTCGGCTTCGGCTCGGCCGCCTCCACGGTGCTGTTCCTGATCATCGCGGCCTGCACGCTGCTGTACATGAAGCTCAGCCGCGTGAGGGCCGAGCCATGAGGCGGCGCGCCCTCCTGCCGCGCCTGGGTTTTTGGTGCTTCACCGCCCTCATCGTCGTGTTCGCGCTTTTCCCGTTCGCCTACGCGGTCTTCAGCTCGTTCCTGACCGGCGCCGCGCTGTACGACGTGCGCGACACCAGCATGGCCAGCCTGAGCGCGGCCAACTACCGGGCGCTGTTCGACAGCGGCCAGTACTTCGGCGCCAGCATCCTCAATTCACTGATGGTGGCCAGCGCGGTGGTGCTGCTGTCGCTGTGCATGGGCGTGACGGCGGCCTACGCGCTGGCGCGCATCGCCTTTCGCGGCCGCGGCCTGCTGCTGATGGCGATCCTGGGTGTGTCGATGTTCCCCCAGGTGGCGGTGTTGGCCGGTATGTACGAGCTGATGCACGGCCTGGGGCTGTACAACAAGTCGCTCGGCCTGGTGCTGCCCTACCTGCTGTTCACCTTGCCGTTCACGGTGTGGGTGCTGACCACCTTCATGCGCGACCTGCCCAGGGAGCTCGAGGAGGCGGCGGTGATGGACGGCTGCACGCCGTGGCGGATCCTGACGGCGGTGTTCCTGCCGCTGCTGTGGCCGGTGCTGGTGTCGGTCGCGCTGCTGGCCTTCGTGGCGGCGTGGAACGAGTTCCTGTTCGCGCTGACCTTCGTGAACAAGGACACGGGGCGCACGGTGCCGGTGGCGATCTCGCTGATCGGCGGCGGCGCCAGCTCGCGCGAACTGCCCTGGGGCAAGCTGATGGCGGCCTCGGTGCTGGTGACGGTGCCGCTGGTGGCGATGGTGCTGGTATTTCAAAAGAAAATCGTGTCAGGGCTGACCGCCGGTGCGGTCAAGGGCTGAGCGGCTTTAAAAAGCATGAGGAAGTAAGAGACATGGCTGAGCTGGAATTCAAGAACGTCGGCAAGCGCTACGGCAACGGGCCGGAAGTGCTGCGCGATATCAACCTGTCGATCGCGCAGGGCGAGTTTTGCGTCTTCATCGGCCCCTCGGGCTGCGGCAAATCGACCCTGCTGCGCATGGTGGCGGGCCTGGAAGACATCAGCTCGGGTGAGCTGTCGATCGGCGGGCGGCGCATCAACGAGGCCTCGCCGGCCGAGCGCGGCGTGGCGATGGTGTTCCAGAGCTACGCGCTGTATCCGCATATGACGGTCTACCAGAACATGGCCTTCGGGCTGAAGGTGATGGGCAAGGGCAAGGCCGGCATCGACCAGAAAGTGCGCGAGGCGGCGCGCGTGCTGCAGTTGGACGCCCTGCTCGAGCGCCTGCCCAAGGAGCTCTCGGGCGGGCAGCGCCAGCGCGTGGCGATCGGGCGCGCGATCGTGCGCCAGCCGCGCGTATTCCTGTTCGACGAGCCGCTGTCGAACCTGGACGCCGAGCTGCGCGTGCAGACCCGCCTCGAGATCGCCAAGCTGCACGCCGACATCGGCTCCTCGACCATGATCTACGTGACCCACGACCAGGTCGAGGCGATGACCCTGGCCGACAAGATCGTCCTGCTCAATACCGGCGCGGCGGTGCAGCGCGAGGGCAGCGTGGCCCAGTGCGGCGCGCCGCTCGCGCTGTACCACCATCCGGCCAACCGCTTCGTGGCCGGCTTCATCGGCTCGCCCAAGATGAACTTCATCGATGCCGTGCTGGACAGCGCCGACGCCGGCGGCGCCAGCTTCAAGTTCCAGGGCGGCCTGTTCCACGCCCGGGTGGACGCGCGCGCGGTCGCGCCGGGCACCCCGCTGGCGCTGGGCATCCGCCCCGAGCACGCGCTGCTGGGCGGCGTGCACGGGCAGCCGAACACCCTGTCCGGCACGGTGGCCTTTGTCGAGCAGCTGGGCGAATCGTCCTGCGTGTACGTGCGCCTGGCCGACGGCACGCTGTTTACCGTGCGTCAGGGCGGCACCGCCGCCAGCCGGGTGGGCGACCAGGTGAGCGTGCGCTGCGACCCGGCCACCATTCATGCCTTTCACGCCGACGGCAAGGCCTGCCGCCGCATGCTCGCGTAGGGCATTTTTTTTACCGAATGACGAAATCGATTACGTTAAATTTAATCCAGAACACACACATTCACGAGGACATTTCATGGCGACATTTTCCCCACAGATGGCAGGCGCGCCCGGCGCCTTGCCCGTGGCCAGGCCGGCCGGCGCGCTGGTCATCATCACCATCCTGTTTTTCATGTGGGGTCTGCTGACCTCGCTCAACGACGTGCTGATCCCGCACCTGAAGGCCGTGTATGCGCTCAGCTACGTGCAGGCGATGCTGGTGCAGTTCTGCTTTTTCGGCGCCTACTTCGTGGTGTCGATCCCGGCCGGCGCGCTGATCAGGCGCATCGGCTACCAGCACGGCGCGGTGGCCGGCCTGGCCATCGCCGCCTGCGGCTGCGCGCTGTTCTACCCGGCCGCCAGCGGCGGCTACGGCAGCTTCCTGCTGGCCTTCTTCATCCTCGCCGCCGGCATCACGGTGCTGCAGGTGGCCGCCAACCCCTACGTCACGGTGCTGGGCGACGCGGCCACCGCGTCGAGCCGGCTGACCTTGACCCAGGCCTTCAATTCGCTCGGCACCACGGTCGCGCCGGTGGTGGGCGGCATGCTGATCCTGTCGGGCGCGGTGCTTTCAGCGCCGGAGCTGGCGCGCCTGCCGGCCGCCGCCCAGCTGGCCTACCGCGCCCATGAGGCGCAAGCCGTGCAGGGCCCCTACCTGGCGCTGGCGGCCGCCCTGATGGCGCTGGCCGTGCTGTTCGCCTTTGCGCGCCTGCCCAAGATCGCCCAGGCCGGCGCCGCCGCGGCGCCGCGCGTGCCCCTGCTGGCCCAGCGCCGCCTGATCCTGGGCGCGCTCGGCATCTTCCTGTATGTGGGGGCCGAGGTGAGCATCGGCAGCTTCCTGATCAACTTCCTGGGCGAGGCCCGCATCGCTGGGCTGAATGCGGCCGCGGCCGCGCCCCTGGTCGGCTATTACTGGGGTGGCGCCATGCTGGGGCGTTTCATTGGTTTCGCCGTGATGCGCCGGGTCAGCCCGGGCCGGGCGCTGGCCTTTAACGCGGCCTGCTCGATCGCCCTGATCCTGTGCGCGGTGCTGGACGGCGGCCGCCTGGCGGTGTGGGCCATCCTCGCGGTCGGCCTGTGCAATTCGATCATGTTCCCGACCATCTTCAGCATGGCCCTGCACAAGCTGGGCGCGGCCACAGGGCAGGGCTCGGGGCTGCTGTGCATGGCCATCGTGGGCGGCGCGCTGCTGCCGTTCGCCCAAGGCTGGGTGGCCGACCGCGCCGGCGTCCAGCTGTCGTTCCTGGTGCCGGCCGCCTGCTACCTCTACATCCTTTTTTTCGGTCTGCGCCACGCGGGCATGTACCGCGCCGACGCGGCCAGCTAACCGGAGCCATGATGACCCGAACCACCACCGCAGCCCTGATCAGCGCTTGCGTGATATCCATGATTTCCAATGCAGGAGCAAGCCCCTTGAGCACCGACACAACCCAGCCGCACGGCGCCACCATGACCTTTGACGCGGCCGGCGGCGCCCGTCAGCAGGCGCGCTTCGCGCTCAAGGGCGAGGCGCTCGGCCTGCGCACCTACGAGCAATCGAGCAGCCTGGCGATGCGCGAGGCGGCTCCGTCCACCATCGCCTACACCGAACTGGCGGGCATGCCGCTGGTGCGCAGCGGCAGTCTGGCGTTCGACGCGCTGTTCGCCCACGCCGTGCTCGAGATGAAGCAGAACTCGGTCGCGGCGATCCGCGACAGCGCCTACAACGACGGCCGCCCGCTCCCGTGCGAATGTTTCGAGACGGGCGAAAAATGGCATTACGTGTGGACCCGCGACCTGTCCTACGCGGCCGACCTGAGCCTGGCCATGCTGGACCCGGTCCGGGTGCGCAACTCGCTCGAATTCAAGCTCTCCGGCTACCGCGCCGGCAGCGTCAAGGCCGACGGCGTGCCCGGCACCGCGGACGGCTTGCAGATCATCCAGGACACCGGCAGCGGCGGCAGCTGGCCGGTCAGCACCGACCGGGTCAGCTGGGCCTTCGGCGCCGAGCAGGCCTTGCGTGCGCTGGCCCCGGCCGAGCGCGCCGCGTTCGCGGTGACGGCCTTCAAGGCCTTGTCCAACACCATCGAGAGCGACCGCCTGGCTGCCTTCGACCCGCGCGACGGCCTGTACACCGGCGAGCAATCGTTTCTCGACTGGCGAGAGCAGACCTACGGCGCCGGCATCGCCGACGACCTGGCGCGCATGGCCAGCGCCAAGGCCCTGTCGACCAACGTGGCCCACTACAAGGCGCTCAGCCTGGCCGCGCACCTGGCCGCCGAACAGCACCAGGACGAGCGGGCGGCGCGCTACCGCGCCTGGGCCGCGGACCTGAAGGCGGCCATCAACCGCCGCTTCTGGCTCGAGGATGCCGGCATGTACAGCAGCCTGACCGCGGCCCACTTCGACGGCGCCGCCCTGCACAAGTTCGACTGGCTGGGCCAGTCGCTGGCGATCGTCACCGGCGTGGCCGACCCGGCACGCGCGGCGCGTATCCTGGCCAGCTACCCGCACGGGCCGATGGGCGCGCCGGTGATCTTCCCCCAGCAGTCGGGGGTGCCGATCTACCACAACCGCGCCATCTGGCCGTTCGTGACGGCCTACGGCCTGAACGCGGCCATCATCGGGCGCAACGTCAGCGTGGCCGACGCCGCCTACGCGACGCTGCTGCGCGGCGCGGCGCTGCATTTGTCGAACATGGAAAACATGGAATGGCTGTCCGGCCTGGCGTTGCTGGAGGACCCGGACCAACCCGCGCTGAGCGGCCCGGTGATCAACTCGCGCCGCCAGCTATGGTCGGTCGGCGCCTACCTGGGCATGGTGATCCGCAGCGTGTTCGGCGTCGCCCTCGATGAAGACGGGCTGCGGGTACGGCCCTTCATCACGGCGCGCCTGCGCCGCGAGCAGTTCGGCGCGTCGCACCAGATCGACCTGTCCCAGCTGCGCATCGGCGGCAAGAGCGTGCACGTGCATATTTCCCTGCCGCCCGCCAGCGCCGCGGAGGGCTACTACCCGGTCGCCGGCGTGACCCTCAACGGCCGCGTAGTGGAGGGCGCCATCGCGCTGGCCGATCTGGGGCCGGAGAACCTCATCGACGTGCGCCTGGGCGCGCTGGCCGCCGGCGAGCAGCGCATCACGCACGTGCAGGACAAGGCTGAGCGCCACGCGGGCGGGCCGAGCTTCGCTCCCTACGACCCGGTGGTGGCCGCGGCGGCGCGCGGCGCCGGCGGCCACGTAGAAGTGCGCATCGGCGACGGCGCCAACCACCCCGGCAGCGTCACCTACACCCTGTACCGCAACGGCAAGCTGCTGGCCGAGCGGCTGCCGGCCGGCGTCTGGATCGACAGCGCGCCGCTGGCGCTGGCCAACTGCTACGCGGTCGAGGCGGTGGACGTTGTCTCGGGCAACCGCTCGCATCACAGCGCCGCCGTGTGCGCCGGGGAGGGGATGGAAATTGGCGTCGATGACGCGCGCGTGCACACCAACCTGGCGCTGGCCAAGGGTGGCCAGGCGCGCATTGCGCACTGGGGCGCGCCCGACGACCGCTTCAGCGTCGAGCATATCGTCCTGACAGGCACGGCGCGCTACGCCTTCCAGCTGCGCTACCGGAACACCGGCCACGCCATCAACACCGGGATCAGCAACGGCGTCAAGATCCTGACGGTGAGCGACGCGCTCGGGCGCACGGTGGCGCGGCGCGTGATCCAGATGCCGCACATTCCGGCCGACAGCGCGCCGATGCTGTCGACCCCGGCCGAGATCATGCTCGACGCGGGCACCTACCGCGTCGAGCTGAGCGACTACTACAACATGAGCTACCTGGCCAGCAACGCCGTGTACGGCGCGGGCGGCGGCAAGGACGGCGCGCTCAACCGCGTGGACCTGTTCGGCTTGCGCATCCTGGGCCTGGAATGAGCGCGGGCGCGCCGGCGGTGCGCCCGCGCAGGTCGGGCGGCGTGCTGCGCTTGATGGCGCCCTTGCGCCGGCTGGGCCTGGACTTGCTGGCGCGCGGCGCCTCCCACTCCGAGGTGATGCGCGAACTGGGCGTGAGCCGCCCGACGGTGTGGAAGTGGGCGCGCGCGGCGGCCGGCGGCGTACCGGACGCCGCGCCGGCGGCGCAGCAACTGGGGCCGCTGGCGCGCGCCCGCCTGCCGGCGCTGATCGAGGGCGGGGCGCGCGTGCACGGCTTTCCCACCGATGGCTGGACCATGGCGCGCCTGACGGTCATGATCGAGCTTGAATTCGGCCTGGTCCTGAGCACGCTGCAGGTGTTTCACCTGCTTGGCGACGCGGTGCCGCGGCCGGCGTCAACGCGCGCGCCCGCCCAGCATGGCCTGGTCGAGAAAGCTGGCCGCGCGGCGGGCGTAGGTGGGGCGCATGTGGATCGAGTCGGTGTACAGCGGTGCGCCGGCCTCGTCGAGTACCGGGCAGGTGCCGTTCTGGCATAGGGTGTCGGCCGGCTCGATGACGGTGGCGCCGGTGGCGCGCCCAATGGCGGCCAGGCGCGCGCGCGCCGCGGCATGGCGCGCGAAATAGGCTGTCAGGTCGAACGGGGCGATGCGCGCCACCGGATGGATGCCGCGCCAGCGCGAGCCGGTGTACATCGATTGCGGGTCGAGGGCGGCGCCGGCCGGCGGCTGCAGGATGAGAAAGACGCGCTTGCCGTTGGCGTGCAGGCGCGCCAGGCTGGCCTGCAGCGACGCGTAGGCCAGCTCCTGGGCGGCCGGGGCCGGGAAGGCCAGGGTGTCCTTGCCGTGTTCGACCAGCAGTTCGTGCTGGCTGGGCGCGAAATAGCCGTACCAGGCCGCGCCGATGACCACCGTGTCGGCCTGGGCGCTGTTGGCCAGCGCGTAGGCGGCCGCGGTGGTGCGCCCGCACAGCGGGTAGCGCAGGCGCGGCAGGCGCACCGTGTGTTCGATCGGCGGGCAGCCGCCGGCGGTGGCGAAGACCACGGAGCGGTAGCGCTCGGGCGCACCCGCGATCGCCGCGGTGACGTGGGGGCCGTACTGCTGCATCACCGAGTCGCCCAGCAGCACCGTCAGGCCGGGCGCGCGGCTTTGCGCGCGCTGGAACACGATGCCCTGGTAGCGCCAGGGCGCCAGGCCCGGCCCGGGAAAGTCGCTGTCGTTGAGCGCGGCCAGGTAGGGCGCGGCGCCGTGGGTGTCGACGCGTTCGCGCAGCAGGCCCGCGCCGGCCGCCACGCCCAGCGCGGCGACGCCAGCCATGAGGCCGGCCAGCGAGCAGGCCACGCGCACGCGCGCGCGGCGCGCCCGCAAGGGCAATTCCACCAGCCGGTAGGTCAGCACCGCCAGCACCAGGGCCAGGCCGAGCAGGGCCGCGCGCAGCGGCGCCGCCGGCTTTTGGCCGGCGGCGATGTAGGCGAACGACAGCAGCGGCCAATGCCACAGGTAGAGCGGGTAGCTGACCAGGCCCAGCGCGGCCAGTGGCCGGCGCGCCAGCAGCAGGTGGTTGAGCGGCGCGTCGCGCCCGGCCAGCACCAGCGCGAAGGTGGCGCCGACCGGCAGCAGCGCCCACCAGCCCGGAAAGGCCAGCTGCGGGCCAATCAGCCAGAACCCCAGTCCCAGCAGGACGGCGCCGCCGAGCGAAAGCGCGCGGGCGCGGCCGGCCGTGAACAGCGCCTGGTGGTGCAGGTGCAGGTAGGCCGCCACCCCGCCGCTCATCAGCTCCCAGAAGCGGGTGACGGGGGAGAAGAAGGCGCCAACCGGGTCGCTGCCCAGCATGGCCAGGTTGGCGCCCATCGACAGCACGAACAGCGCGGCCGCCACCCACAGCAGGTTGACGCCGCGCCGGAACACGGCCCACAGGAGCAGTGGCCAGACGATGTAGAACTGTTCCTCCACCCCGAGCGACCACAGGTGCAGCAGCGGCTTGGTCACGGCCGCGTTGTCGAAATAGCCGGCCTCCCGCCACAGCAGCAGGTTGGCGACGAAGCCGGCGCCGCCCGCGGCGTGGCGCCCAAGCTGGCGCAGCTCGTGCTGCAGCAGGATGGCCCAGCCGCCGGCCAGGGTGGCCAGCAGGACGACGATGAGGGCGGGGAAGATGCGGCGGACGCGCCGCACGTAAAAGTCGGCGATGCTGAAGCTGCCGGCGGCGAGCTGGGTGGCGATGATGCTGGTGATCAGGTAGCCGGAGATGACGAAGAAAATGTCCACGCCCACGAAGCCGGACGGGAACCAGGCCGGCCAGGCGTGGTAGAGCAGCACGGCCAGCACGGCCACGGCGCGCAGGCCGTCGATATCGGCCCGGTAGGTGAGCGCGTGCAGGTCGGTGGCGCGCAGGGGCGCCGGCATGAGCTTCATGGCCTATCCTCGGCGGTGGGTGAGCAAAGTCCCCACACTGCCGAAGAAGGCGTGTCGCGCGTTTGCGGCCGCTCAATCGTGCGCGGCCGCGCCTTGTTCAAACGGGCGCTGCGCCGGCCACCCCGCGCCAGGGGCCGGAACCGCCGCGCCCGCCTCGCTAGCCGCCGGTGAGGGCGCGCGCGCGGCGCGCGGCCTGGCGCCGGTCGTAGTTTTCAAGCAACGCCTCCTGGGCCAGTTCGTCGTTGATGCCACGCAGTTTCAGGAAACGCTGGGCGGCGTCGCTGCCGAAGGCGCGCTTCAATGCGGCCGCCTCGTGCAGCTGGGCGGCGGTCTCGTGGTCCTGGCGGCGGTCTTCCTGGCGGCGTTCGGTCTCATCCATGTCAATCTCCTCATTGCTTGTTAACAGTTATAGCACGGACGGGCAAAATTGCACGCGCGAAAAATGGCAGCGCCCGCCAGCGCCGCCCGGATCGGGGCCGGGACAAGCTCGCGCATGCCGCGCGGATCTAATTATTTCCACCCGGAGATGGGGCGGGTTTATATGCATACATAATATGGCGCGCGCTTCGGAAGATAATCCGGCGCCCATAAAAAAACCGGCGCGCACGCCGGTTTTTCGCTCACGCCGATGATTATTTAGAACTTGAAACGCAGTCCCACGGAAATCAGGTTAGCTTTCAGGTTGACGCCGTCCTCGTCGGCCAGTTTGCCGAAATCCTCATATTCGAGCACCGCCGCGATATTCGGCGCGAATGCATACGACAGGCCCACGCCGACCAGCGCGCTGGTGCGGTGCACGGTGTCGCTGCTGACCCCTGGCGCCGACAAGCGGGTGCGGTTGCGCGAGGCGCCCAGCTTGGCGAACAGGGCGAACTGGTCGGCCAGCGGCAGGGTGGCGGTGGCGGCCAGGTAGAGCGACTGCGGCTTGGTGGTGAAGCTGTTCACGCCCGAGCCGAAGTTGGCCGTGCCGAGCCAGTTGTAGCCGGCTTCGATGCCGAAGTTCTGGTCGAACTGGTAGCCGCCATAAAGTTTGAAGCCGGTGTCGGTGTCCTTCACCGAGCCGATGCCGGAGGCGGTCAGTTTCTGCTCGGCACGGCCGACGTTGACGCCCACGTAGGATTGCTCGGCCTGCGCCGAGGTGAAGGCGGCGGCCGCGATCAAGGCGAAAATTAATTTGGTCTGCATGTTATGTCCATTTCCAGGTTGATATGTATGGGTTTGCCGCCTCTAATCGGACGGCAGATGGAAATTGTAACCGATGCATACGAATCGAATATCGCGCTGGCGTGATTCCATCCACTTGGTTTGCCGAAAAAATATCGATTGACAAGCTGTATTTATTTTTGGGGAATATGATAAGCTGGACACATCACCGATATATTATCCGGTGATAACCAAAACCAGGCCGGCTAATCGCGTTTGATTATCTGTCCGAAAAAAAACATATTGTCCATCCGCTGGATTATCCTGATCGAGGTCCTATGAGTCAAGCACCGCATCACCACTCGCTGCGCACCGGCCTGCTGCTGGGCGCCGTCGCGCTCCTGTACGCCCAAGGGGCGCTGGCGTTCAATCTGCCCAAGGGCGTCAGCCAGGGCCCGGCCATGGAAGGCATCACCGAATACCGGCTGCCCAACGGCCTGAAAGTGCTGCTGTTTCCCGACGCCTCCAAGCCCACCATCACCGTCAACATGACCTACCTGGTCGGCTCGCGCCACGAGAACTACGGCGAAACCGGCATGGCCCACCTGCTCGAACACCTGCTCTTCAAAGGCGCCACCGGCTACACCGACATCCCCAAGCAGTTCTCGGCGCGCGGCATGCGCTTTAACGGCAGCACCACGAACGACCGCACCAACTACTTCGAATCGTTCGATGCCAGCGAGGACAACCTGAAATGGTCGATCGGCATGGAGGCCGCGCGCATGACGCATTCCTTCGTCGCGCGCAAGGATCTCGACTCCGAGATGACGGTGGTGCGCAACGAATACGAGATGGGCGAGAACAATCCTGGCAACGTGATGTTCAAGGAAATGCAGAGCGTGGCCTTCGACTGGCACGCCAACGGCCACTCCACCATCGGCAACCGCAGCGACATCGAGAACGTGCGCATCGAGAACCTGCAGGGCTTCTACCGCACCTACTACCAGCCCGACAACGCGGTGCTGCTGGTGGCCGGCAAGTTCGACCCCGCCAAGACGCTCACCTGGATCACCAGCGCCTTCGCCAGCGTGCCCAAGCCGACCCGCAGCCTGCCGGTGTTCTGGACCGTCGAGCCGGCCCAGGACGGCGAGCGCAGCCTGACCGTGCGGCGCAAGGGCGACTACCAGATGGTCGGCGTGGGCTACAAGGTGCCGAGCGCCTTGCACGCGGACGCGGCCGCCTTGAGCGTGCTGGCCGGCATCCTGGGCGACCAGCCGAATGGCCGCCTGCACCACCAGTTGGTCACCACCGGCAAGGCCGTGCAAGCCTTCGCCTTTACGTTCGCCGGCTACGCGCCGGGCCTGGAGGTGCTGGGCGCGGTCGTCAAGAAGGGCGAACCCTACGAGCCGGTGCGCGACGCCCTGATCGCCGCCGCCGAGCAGTTCGCCAAGCAGCCGCCGACCCTGGAAGAAGTCCAGCGCATCCAGCGCGACCATAGCAATTACCAGGAGAAGA
This sequence comes from Oxalobacteraceae bacterium UBA6018, assembly GCA_002428015.1. Lineage (GTDB taxonomy): Bacteria > Pseudomonadota > Gammaproteobacteria > Burkholderiales > Burkholderiaceae_D > Telluria_A. The sequence continues at coordinate 23,253 of DIZW01000024.1, forward strand.
TGCTGGCCGACCCGGAGAAAGTGGGCGTGCAAATGTCCGGCGCGATCGCCCTGGGCGACTGGCGCATGCTGTTCTACCAGCGCGACCAGATCAACCAGGTCACCCCCGAGCAGGTGGCGGCGGTGGCGGCGCGCTACCTGAAAACGACCAACCGGGTGGTCGCCAACTTCCTGCCGGACGATAGCGCCGAGCGCGTGACAGTGGCCGCCGCCCCAAACGCCGCGGTCGTGCTGGCGAACTACACCAGCAAGTCGACGGTCCAGGCCGGCGAGGAATTCGTCACCTCCCCGGAAAACCTGGACAAGCGCACCCAGCTCACCCAGGCCGGCGGCCTCAAGCTGGCCCTGCTGCCCAAGAAGACCCGCGGCGCCACCGTCGCCGTGCACCTGAACCTGCGCTGGGGCGACGCCAAGTCCCTGTTCGGCAGGCGCGAAGCCGGCAGGATGGTCAACGCCATGCTCGATCGCGGCACCACCCGCTACACGCGCGAACAGCTGGCCGATGAGATGTCCAAGCTCAAGATGCAGGGCAATCTGCGCGGCTTCGTCACCACCCGCGACAACCTGGCCGCGGCACTGCGCCTGGTGGCCCACGTGTTCCAGCACCCGAGCTTTCCGGCCAACGAGTTCGAGCAGCTGAAAAAGCAGTTGATCGTCGATATCGAAGCCGGGCGCAACGACCCGAAGGCCGTGGCTGCCCGCGCCAAGGAGCTGTACTTCAATCATTATCCGAAGGGCGACCCGCGCGCCGCCGCCAGCCTGGACGACGAGCTGGCCGCCTACCAGGCCTTGACCTTGGCCGACGTGCAAGCCTACTACCGCGACTTCTACGGCGCCTCCACGGGCGAGCTGGCCATCGTGGGCGACTTCGACCCGGCCGAGGCGGTCGCGGTGACCAAGGAAGCGTTCGGGCAATGGCAGAGCCGCTCGCCCTACACCCGCCTGACGAGCGAGAACTTCGACGTGGCCCCGCTCACGCGCTCCATGAACACGCCCGACAAGGAGAACGCCTCCTACAGCGCGCGCCTGAACCTGGACCTGCGCAGCGACGACCCCGATTACCCGGCCCTGATGGCGGCCAGCTACATCTTCGGCTCGGGCGGCATCAAGTCGCGCCTGATGGACCGCATCCGCCAGAAGGACGGCCTGTCCTACGGCGGCTACGCCAACATCTACGCGCCCGACCAGGACCGCGCTGGCGGCCTGGTGATCGAAGCGATCGCCGCGCCGCAAAACCTGGCCAAGCTCGACGCCGCCATCCGCGAGGAGCTCGCGCGCGCCGTCAAGGCCGGCTTCACCGCCGAGGAGGTCGAGAACGCCAAGAAGGGCCTGCTGCAGCACATGGTGCAAGGGCGCGCCCAGGACGACCGGGTGGCCGGCGCCTGGGCCTCGAAGCTGTTCCTGGGCCGCACCTTCGCCTGGGACCGCGCGCTCGAGGACAAGCTGGCCAAGCTGACGCCGGAACAGGTCAGCGCGGCCATGCGCAAGGCGGTCGATCCGTCCAGGCTGGTGGTGTTCATGGCGGGCGACGAGGCCAAGGCCAAGGCCGGCGTCAGCGCCGCCGCCAAGCCGGCGCAGGGCGCGGGCGGGGCGGCGCCTTAAGTGAGCCCGTCAGCGGTCACGTCGGCGCTCCTGTGCGTGGTCTCTTACGCGAGCGCGTCCGTTTTGCCTGGCGTGGCCGCCACCCGCGCCAGGCAGATCACGCACAGCAGCGAGAACGCGCTGGCGCTGGCCAGGGTCAGCTGGTAGGCATGGCCCGACAGGTCCAGGATCGGGCCCTGGCTGATGCTCACCACGATGCTCGCCAGCGCGACCATGACGTCCTTGGTCGAGTTGTAGCGCACGAACTGTGAGTTCGGGAACAAGGCCATCGGCAGCGACTGGGCCGCCGTGAAATAGGCCCCCGACATGACCACGTGGGCCACGTAGAAGTAGCGGAAGCTGGCCGCGTCGCCCACCGCCAGGTAGCCTGCCGCGGCGGTGGCGCAATACAGGCCCATGGCCAGCGCCGACACCTTGAGCGGGCCGTGACGGTCGACCAGGGCGCCGATCCCGAAGGCCGACACGATCGACACGGCGTAGGACCAGGCGGTCAGGCTGCCCAGGGTGGCCTTGGACACGCCCAGCAGCAGCGCGTAGTGCTGGTAGAAGGTGTTGAACGGGCCGAAGGTGACCCCGGCCAGCATGAAGGCGGCGAAGCTCCACAGGAAGCGCCGTCCGGCGAAGCATTCGAGGATGTGGCCGCGCGGCACCGCCAGCCGGTGCGCGGCGGGCGCCGGCGCGTCCGGCGGGTAGCCGCCCTCGCGCACCATCAGGCACATGAGGGGCAGCGCCAGCCCGAAGATGAGCGCGATGGCCATCAGGATATCGACCAGGTAGGCGTCGGTGAGCGCGAACACCCACTGGTTGAAGGCGATCCCCACGCTCAGGCCGACGACGCGGAAGATCGCGTAGAAGCGGCCCAGGAAGGGGCGCGGCACCACGTCGTTGACCAGCCCGCTGAACAAGGCCAGGGTGGTGATGGCGGCGCACTCGAAGACGGTCCAGAACAGGCAGAAGAGGCCCAGGGTGAGGCCTTGAACGCCGGGCGACCAGGCGCCCAGGGCGGCGTCGCCCAGCTGGCCCAGCATGGGCGTGGCGGCGACCCCGGCCATGGCGGCGGCGCCGGCCAGCGAGGTGGCCACCAGGAACGGGCGGCGCCGCCCCCAGCGGCTGCGGTAGCGGTCCGAATGGTAGCCCACGAAGGGCACCAGGAACAGCGACAGCAGGGCCGGGGCGGTCGAGAGCAGCAGCGAGGTGGTGGTGTCCGAGGCGGCGTTGCGGCGAAGCAGTTCCAGCGCGCTCGGCAAGGCCCAGCGGTCGCGCATGGCGATGCCGAGCTCGCCGACGAGCAGCCAGAACACCACCAGCGCCAGGCCGGCCGCGCTGTAGCGCAAGGTGCCGGCCTGGAAGCGCGCCGGCGCCGCGGCCTCGCCTTGCCCCGCGCCGGGTGCCTCCAGCTTCAAGGCGGGTTCTTGGCGCGCCGCGGCACCGGCCCGGTCGAGTCGCGCACCACCAGTTCCAGCGCGAAGGCGACCTTGCTGGCGCCCACCTCGCGTCCCTGGATCAGTTCGACCACGTCCGACACGGCACGCGCGGCCATCGCGTCGAACGGCTGGCGGATCGTGGTCAGCTTGGGGAACACGTAGCTGGAGGTCGGGATGTCGTCGAAGCCGACGATGGAGACGTCGTCGGGCACGCGCATGCCCTTGCTGCTGACCGCGTCGATGGCGCCGAAGGCCATCTCGTCGTTGGCCGCGAAGATGGCGGTGGGCGGGTCGGCCAGGGCCAGCAGCTGCTCGGTGGCCGCGTAGCCGCCTTGCTGCATGAAGGCGCCGTCGAGCATCAGGGCCGGGTCCACCGGCAGGCCGGCCGCCTCGATCGCGTCCACGTAGCCGCGCTCGCGTTCGCCGCTCTGGCCGGTGCCGTTGGTGCCGCGGATGAAGCCGATGCGGCGGTGGCCCAGGCCCAGCAGGTGCTCGACGGCGGTGCGCGCGCCGATGCGGTTCTCCGCCACCACGGTGGGCAGGTCCATGTCCTTGGCGTCGAAGTTGACCAGCACGCAGCGGAATTTCTGCTGCTCGATGACGTCCAGGTAGGCGTCGTTGACGTTGGGCAGCAGCACCAGCAGGCCGTCGCACAGCTTGCTGAGCATGTCGCAGGTCTGCATGCGGCCAGGACGGTCGAAGCGGTCGGAGTTGAACACCACCAGGTCGAAGCCGCGGCTGCGCGCCTCGTCGCTGACGGCTTTGATGATCACGTGCATGACCACCGAGCCGTAGTTGTTGACGAACACGCCGATCAGGTTGCTCTTGTCGCCGCGCATGCGGCGCGCCAGCATGTCGGGCGTGTAGTTCAGCTGGGCGGCCGCCTCCATGATGCGCGCGCGCGCCGCCTCCGACACGTAGCCGACCCCGCGGATGGCGCGCGAGGCCGTGATGGGCGAGACGCCGGCGATCTTGGCCACTTCGCTGAGTTTGCTTGCTTTGCGCATGTCTTTCCAAAAAGTCTAAGGGGGGCTCGAGACGCCGACTGCGCGGCGATATTGTCGTCCTGCGCCGCTCACCGTAGCTCGGTACGGCTGCGCTTCCCGAACGAAACGATCACCGCTCGCCACGGTTTCTCGAGGCCCCCTAATGTTACTCAAAATCCAGCAAGTGGCGGAAGCTTGTTTGCCACAGCGCGTTTTCTGCCGATGTGGTGACGATACCACATTTTTTCATCCCGGAAATGTGAAAAATACTCGTTATGAATCAATGGCTTGAATGAAATTAAAAAATAATCATCGAATTGAAGTTGTGCACGGTAAATTGACATGGTAACGTGACCACACATGTGAAAACGAAGTGCCGGTGGCCGCCAGGCCGCCCCAAGGCACACAACATGCGGGCTTTTTAGACTGTCTGTAATTAAACGGGAGACGATTGTGAAGAAAAAGATTTTGGCCACTTTGTTGCCGCTGGCCTTAGCCGCGGCCTACGGCAGCGACGCCGCCGCGCAGGACGCGGCCAGCGCCGCCGCGCAGAGCGCCGCGCCCGCCGCGCCGGCGAACGACGCCGGGCCGGTCACCACGGTGGTGGTGACGGGGTTCCGCTCCAGCCTGCAAAAGGCGCTCAACCTCAAGCAGCAGGCCATCGGCGTGCGCGACTCCATCGTGGCCGAGGACATCGGCAAGTTCCCCGAGGCGAACGTGGCCGAATCGCTGCAGCGCGTGCCGGGCGTGATCCTGAACCGCGACGAAAGCTCGGGCGAGGGCCAGCGCATCTCGATTCGCGGCTTGCCGACCGAGTACTCGGTCACCACCCTGAACGGCGCCCCGGTCAACACCACCTCCACCGGCACCATCGGCAGCGCCGCGCGCGGCTTCAACTACGACGTGTTCGCCTCCGAGCTGTTCGGCCGCATCGACTTCTACAAATCCCCCCTGGCCGAGCTGACCGAAGGCGGCCTGGGCGGCGTGGTCGACCTGCAGTCGCCGCGTCCGTTCGACCATCCCAAGCGCACCATCCGCTACGCGCTGTCGGAGTCGTACAACACCATGTCCAAGAAGGCCGACCCGACCGGCTTCGCCCTGTATTCGAACACCTGGGGCAACTGGGGCTTCCTGGTGGGCGGCTCGCACGGCGCCAGCGTCAACAACCGCTCCGGCTTCGAGGCCACGGGCGGCTACAACAACTCCTTCCACGGCAGCCAGAGCCCGGTCCTGGGCAACTTCGCGCTGGCGCTCGACTATGACGATCCGCGCGCCAACCTGTCCGGCTACACCCGCGACCAGGTCGACAAGGCCCTGCTGCCGCGCATCTACCGCTTCTACGGCTCGGCCAACGACCGCACCCGCGACGGCCTGGTCTCCTCGCTGCAGTACAAGACGCCGACTCTGAACCTCAGCCTCGACACCATGTACTCGAAGCTGACCAATTCCCGCGACGAGCTGTACTATGGCCTCCTGATCCGCAACAGCAAGACCACCAACCGCGCCGCCCCGGCCGGCCAGAGCGGCCACACCGGCCTGGTGCCGCTGAACGTGAAGATCGACCCGTCCTCGAACCTGTTGACCGGCACCTTCGGCAACACCGTCTACAGCAGCGGCGTCACCTACAGCGAGGACGAGACCAAGTTCGGCTACGCCTCCCTGAACGGCCAGTGGAAGGCCAGCGACAAGCTGATGCTGACCGGCCAGCTGAGCACCAACAGCAGCCGCGCGATGAGCTACCAGGACACCCTGTCGGGCCAGATCTTCGGCGTCGACACCACCATCGACTACGGCAACGACCACGTGTATCCGTCGATGTCCTCGCCGGTCAGCTACACCGATCCGAACAACTTCTCCGGCTTTGGCATCGGCACCGGCCTGACCCGCGAAACGGACAAGGGCAAGCAGGGCCGCCTGGTGGCGGACTGGGACTACGACCTGCCGGGCGAGTGGACCGGCCACCTCAAGAGCGGGTTGGTGTACGTGGAAACGACCAAGGGCGTCGACAAGCGCAACGGCACGGCCGACATGACCACCAAGCTCAACAAGCTGGGCGACGCCGGCCTGCGCAGCGGCATGACCGCCGACCTGCCGATCAGCAACCTGGACATGGGCGCCGGCTGGCCGCACCGCTTCGGCACCTTCACGCGCGACTACACCTACGGCACCTTCGATCCGCTGGCCTACAACACGGCGGCCACCTTCACCCCGGCGCAAAGCTTCACGGCCCAGGAGAAGGTCACCACCGGCTTCATCCAGTCGGACTTCAAGGGCCAGGTGGCCGGCTACGACCTGCGCCTGAACGCCGGCGTGCGCTACTCGCGCACCGAGCTGGGCATCGACAACTTCAAGAAGAGCGGCGCGGGCGGGGTCTACCAGCCTAACCAGGAAAGCGGTTCGTACAGCAACGTGCTGCCTGCCGTCAGCGGCGCCCTGGACCTGACCGACAACCTGATGTGGCGCGCCTCGTGGGGCAAGACCATCAGCCGCGCGTCGCTATCGATCATCGCCGCGCAGACCGTCATTCCTAACCCGTTCGACAACAGCGCCACCGCCGGCAACCCGAACCTGAAGCCGCAGCAGTCGAAGAACCTGGACACCAGCCTGGAATGGTACTTCCAGCCGGGCAGCCTGCTGTCGGCGGCCGTGTTCAAGAAGGACCTGACCGACGCGACCGTCTCGAGCACGACCAACACCACCTTCGGCGCGCTCGGCTTGCCCGACACGGCGCTCGGCGCGATCTTCCACGACGCCTCGGGCCGCGTCGACCCGAGCCTGCCGATGGTGCTGCGCACCTACAGCAACGCGGGCCAGCAGACCCTGAAGGGCTACGAGCTGGCCTACCAGCAAGCCTTCACCTTCCTGCCGGAACCGTTCAAAGGCCTGGGCGCGCTGGCCAGCTACACCCACATCAACCCGTTCAACAGCGCCAGGTGGATCACCAACGCGGGCAAGGAGATCGAGGTCAACTCGGTGCCCAAGTACGCTTACAGCTTCACCACCTACTATGAGAAGGGCCCGCTGGCGATGCGCCTGTCGTACAACTACAAGGGCCGCTCGCTCAATGGCGACAACCCCAAGAACCTGGGCGACGACATGATCCGCTGGCATGCCGCGCGCGGCTACCTGGACGGCAACATCAGCTACCAGCTGACCGACAAGCTCGAGTTGCGTATCGACGCGCTGAACATGTCCAACACCCTGGCCTACGACTATTTCGAGGACGCCACCGGCCAGTACGGCAACGGCCAGCGTTCGCGCATGGACTACGCCAAGTATGACGGGCGCACCATCAAGATCGGTATCCGCGGCAAGCTGTAAGCACGACCTGTCCCCGCCGGCGACGGCGGGGACAGCCCCCCATTCACGCAGTATCGACGAGCCCCATGACATCTCATTTCCGCATCCGTATCGCCGCACTCTGCCTGCTCGCCGCGGCCTTGCCGGCCGGCGCGCGCGCGCCCGCCGCGGCCCGCGCCGCACCGTCGGCCCCGGCGCCCGCGCGCCTGGTCGACGTGGCCGACGGCTGGGCCGGCAACTCGGTCAACACCGTCGTGTTTCGCAAGAAATTCCCTGGTCACCGAGGGCGAGCGCCAGTTCATCGCGTTCTACGACAAGGACGGCTACGTGGTGCTGGGCAAGCGCAAGCTGGGCAGCACCGAATGGGAACTGAAGCGCACGCCATACAGCGGCAAGGTGCGCGACGCCCACGACGACATCAGCATCATGGTCGACGGCGCCGGCTACCTGCACATGTCCTGGGACCACCACAACAACACTTTGCGCTACGCCCGCGGCGTGGCGCCGGGCAGCCTGGAACTGGGCCCCAAGACGCCGATGATCGGGCGCGACGAGGACTCGGTGTCCTATCCCGAATTCCACCGCCTGCCCAACGGCAACCTGCTGTTCTTCTACCGCGACGGCGGCTCCGGGCGCGGCAACCTGGTGCTCAACGTCTACGACGTGGCCAGCCACGCGTGGCAGCGCCTGCACAGCAACCTGATCGACGGCCAGGGCCAGCGCAGCGCCTACTGGCAAGCCTTCGTCGACGCGCGCGGCACCATCCACGTCTCGTGGGTGTGGCGCGAGTCGCCCGACGTGGCCAGCAACCACGACATGGCCTACGCCCGCTCGCGCGACGGCGGGCGCACCTGGGAAACGGCCGCCGGCCGCCCCTACGCCTTGCCGATCACGGCAGCCAGCGCCGACTACGCGGCGCGCATCCCCCAGAACAGCGAGCTGATCAACCAGACCTCGATGTCGGCCGACCGCGCCGGCAATCCCTACATCGCCAGCTACTGGCGCACGCCGGACTCGCCCGTGCCCCAGTACCGCGTGCTGTTCCGCGACGGCGCGGCCTGGCGCCGGCTCGACCTGGATTTCCGCACCAGCGCGTTTTCGCTGAGCGGGCAGGGCACCAAGGCGATCCCGATCTCGCGTCCGCAGATCATGGTCGACGTGCGCCACGCCAAGCCGTCGGGCCTGATGGTGTTCCGCGACCAGGAGCGCGGCAGCCGGGTGTCCGTGGTGCGCATCGACGATTTCCACGGCAAGCACTGGTCGGTGCACGACCTGACCGACAGCGCGCTGGGCGAATGGGAACCGACCTTCGACACGGAACTGTGGCGCCACCGCGGCCAGCTCGACCTGTTCCTGCAGGACGTGCGCCAGGTCGACGGCGAGGGCACGGCCGAGGTCGCGCCGACGCCGGTGCGGGTGCTGGAATGGACCCCGCGGTTTGAATCATCGAAAGAATCGAAGCAATGACGAGACGACATTATCTGAAGGCCGCCCTGGCCGCCATGGCGCTGGTCGCGTCGGGCTGCTCGGCCCCGCTGGTGGGCGGCGCCGCCGCCGGCAGCGCGGCCGGCCCCGCCAGTGGCGCGCTGGCCGCGGGCGCCCCCGTGCCCACCCGTGCCGCCGTGCGCGCCGCGCTCGCGCGCGCCAACAGCTACTGGCAAGCCAACAACCCGCCCGAGAAGTGGTCGTTCTGGGACGTGGCCGCCTACCACACCGGCAACATGGAAGCCTACGCCCTGACCGGCGACGAGGCTTACCGGCGCTACTCCACGGCCTGGGCCGAGCACAACGGCTGGAGCTCGGCCGGCTCGACCGACAAGCGCGAGTGGAAGTACAGCTACGGCGAGACGCCCGACCACGTGCTGTTCGGCGACTGGCAGGTGTGCTTCCAGACCTATATCGACCTGTACAAGCTCGACGGCGCCAAGGACCCGCGCAAGATCGCCCGCGCGCGCGAGGTGATCGACTACGAGATGAGCACCCCCCATAGCGACTACTGGTGGTGGGCCGACGGCCTGTACATGGTGATGCCCGTCATGAGCAAGCTCTACACCGTCACCGGCGACCGGCGCTACCTGGACAAGCTGCAGGAATACTTCAGCTACGCCGACCAGCTCATGTTCGACCCCCAGGCCGGCCTGTACTACCGCGACGCCAAGTACATCTATCCGAAGCATCAGAGCGAGAACGGCGGCAAGGACTTCTGGGCGCGCGGCGACGGCTGGGTGTTCGCGGCCCTGGCCAAGGTGCTGGCCGACCTGCCGGCCGACCACCCCAGCCATGCCCTGCTGGCCGCGCGCTTCCAGGCCATGGCGCGCGCCCTCAAGCCGGCCCAGCAAGGCGAAGGCTACTGGACCCGCAGCATTCTCGACCCGGCCCAGGCGCCCGGCCGGGAAACCAGCGGCACCGCCTTCTTCACCTACGGCTACCTGTGGGGCATCAACCACGGCTACCTGGACAAGGCCAGCTACGCCCCGGTCGCGCTCAAGGGCTGGCACTACCTGTCCCAGGTGGCGCTGCAGCCCTCCGGCAAGCTCGGCTATGTGCAGCCGATCGGCGAGCGCGCCATCCCCGGCCAGGTGGTCGACCAAGATTCGACCGCCTCCTTCGGCGTCGGCGCCTTCCTGCTGGCGGCGGCCGAAATGGACAGGTTTCTCGGCAGGTGAGGCCGCGCGCCACGCCTGCCGTACGGTTGGTCTCCAAGATCGTGGGGTCTCTTCGGTCTTGGATTTTGTTGCCGAAGGTCGCCAGCGGCGCCCTTCGGCATTTTTTTCAGAGTGGCAAGTGGCACGGGGCCATGTCATCATTGCACTTGCGTAGATAATTTTTCGACCAAACTAATTCCAGAGACGACATGACCAACTACCTTCCCCGCCGCCGCGTCCTGCAGGGCGCCGTGGCCGCCATGGGCGGCGCGCTGCTGCCGTTTTCCGCCACCGTCCACGCCGCCGCCTCGGCGCGCTTCGCGATCGGCGACAAGGATTTCCTGCTCGACGGCAAAGCGCTCCAGATCCGCTGCGGCGAAATGCACTTCGCCCGCGTGCCGCGCGAATACTGGGGCCACCGCCTCAAGGCCATCAAGGCCATGGGCCTGAACACCGTGTGCGCCTACCTGTTCTGGAACTACCACGAATGGCGCGAAGGCAAATACGACTGGCAGGGCCAGCGCGACGCCGCCGAGTTCTGCCGCCTGGCCCAGCAGGAAGGCCTGTGGGTGATCCTGCGCCCCGGCCCCTACGCCTGCGCCGAGTGGGAGATGGGCGGTCTGCCCTGGTGGCTGCTCAAGCACGACGGCGACAGCTTCCTGCGCACCCGCGACGAGGCCTTCGTCAAGCCGGCCCGCACATGGCTGCAGGAAGTGGGGCGCGTGCTCACCCCGCTGCAGGTGACCCACGGCGGGCCTATCCTCATGGTCCAGGTCGAGAACGAATACGGCTTCTTCGGCGAAGACCTGGACTACCTGCGCGTGATGCGCCAGGCCCTGCTCGACGCCCACTTCGACGTGCCTCTGTTCCAGTGCAACCCGACCAACGCCGTGGCCAAGGCCAGCATCCCCGAGCTGTTCTCGGTGGCCAATTTCGGCAGCGACCCGGCGGCCGGCTTCAAGGCCCTGGCCGCGGTCCAGAAAGGCCCGCTGATGTGCGGCGAGTACTATTCCGGCTGGTTCGACACCTGGGGCGCCCCGCACCGCCGCGGCTCGCCCGACAAGGCCGTGGCCGACATCCAGACCATGCTCAAGGCCGGCGGCTCGTTCAGCCTGTACATGGCGCACGGCGGCACCACCTTCGGCCTGTGGGGCGGCTGCGACCGCCCGTTCCGGCCCGACACCACCAGCTACGACTACGATGCGCCGATCGGCGAAGCCGGCTGGATGGGCGCCAAGTTCGACGCCTACCGCGCCGGCATCAAACCCTTCCTCGCGCCCGGCGAGACCCTGCCCGAGGCGCCCAAGCGCAATCCGGTGATCGCCATCGCCCCGTTCAGCTTCAAGGAGTCGGCGGCGGTGTTCGCCAACCTGCCGGCGCATGTCATCAAGGACGTCTCGCCCAAGCCGATCGAACAGTACGACATCAGCCGCGGCCTGGTGGCCTACCGCGTCACCCTCCCGGCCGGTCCGGCCGGCGTGCTGGAGGCGGCCAAGGTGCGCGACCTGGCCTGGGTCTACCTCGACGGCAAACAGGTCGGCACGTTGGACACGCGCTACCGCCGCTTCAAGGTCGCGCTGCCGGCGCGCAGCAAGGCCGTCACGCTCGACATCCTGCTGTACACCATCGCCCGGGTCAATTTCGGGATCGAGGTCCACGACCGCAAGGGCCTGCACGGCCCGGTCACCTTCACCGCCCAGGGCGGCGCGGCCCAGCCGGTTGAAGACTGGCAGATCCGCGCCATCGACTTCGACGCCGACGGCGTGCTGCCGCCGCTCGCCTTCAAGCACGGCCGCGCGCAAGGGCCGGCGTTCTGGCGCGGCAGCTTCGAGGCCGGCCAGACCGGAGACACCTTCCTCGACCTGTCGAGCTGGGGCCAGGGCATCGTCTGGGTCAACGGCCGCTGCCTGGGGCGCTACTGGAACATCGGCCCCACCCAGACCATGTACCTGCCCGGCCCGTGGATCAAGCGCGGCCGCAACGAGGTGGTGGTGCTGGACCTGACCGGCCCGCGCAGCGCGCGTATGGCCGGCCTGGTCGAACCCATCCTCGACCAGCTCCATCCCGAGCACGACCTGGCGCGCCCGCCCAGCACCGCAAGGGCGGCCCTGGCCGGCGTGACCCCCGTGCTGGAAGCGCAGTTCGCGCCCGGCGCCGCCACCCAGGACGTGCGCTTTCCCGCGCCCGTCAAGGGCCGCCAGTTCTGCCTCGAGTCGCTCAACGCGTTTGATGGCAAGCAGTTCGCCGCCGTCGCCGAGATCGCCCTGCTGGGCACGGACGGTAAGCCGCTCAACCAGTCCAGCTGGACCATCGCCTACGCCAGCAGCGAAGAAGCCCGCAAAGAAGACGGCTCCGCGCTTAACGCCATCAACGGCCAGAACACCGACTACTGGCACACCGCCTACAGCGGCGCCGGCGCGCACCCGGCCCACCCGCACCAGCTCATCATCGACCTGGGCAAGGAGGCCGACATCGGCGGCCTGCGCTACACCCCGCGCCAGGGCGCCGAAGGGGTGACCGGACGCATCAAGCAATACCGGGTCTACGTGGGCGACCGCCTGGTCAGCGGCGGCTGAACCATCCTCGAACACATACGACAACACAGGGAGACACATGGAACGACGTAACTTCATGCGCGCGCTGATGGCCGGTTCGGCCGCCACCGGCTTGATCGGCGAGGGCGCGCTGGCCGCCACCGCCCCCGCCGCCATTGGCGCCGCCAGCGACCGCGCCTACATGCTGGGACTGCTGCAAAAGATGACCGAGCCGGTGCTGACGGCGATGTCCAAGGGCGAGCTGCACAAGACCTTCCCGCTTGAGGTGAGCCCGACCTGGGACGGGCGCGACAAGGGCGTGGCCTACCTCGAATGCTTCGGCCGCCTGATCGCCGGCGCCGCGCCCTGGCTGGCGCTGCCCGACGACGGCACGGCCGAGGGGCGCAGCCGCAAGCGCCTGCAGCAGATGGCGCTGCAAAGCTACGTCCACGCGGTCGACCCCAAGAGCCCCGACTACCTGCTGTGGAAAGGGGCCGGGCAGACGCTGGTGGACTCGTCCTACTTCACCAACGCCCTCATGCGCGCGCCCAAGACCCTGTGGGAGCCGCTCGACACCACCACCAAGCAGCGCATCATCGCCGAGATCAAGGCGCTGCGCCGGATCGAACCGCCTTACATCAACTGGATGCTATTCGCGGCCATGAACGAAGCCTGGCTGATGTCGATCGGCGAGGAATACGATCCCATGCGCATGAACGTCGCGATCCGCAAGATCAACGAATGGTATGTGGGCGACGGCTGGATCAAGGATGGCGACGCCTTCCACTTCGACTACTACAACTCCTACGTCATGTTCCCCATGCTGCTCGAAGTGGTCGACGTGCTGGCCAAGTTCAAGGGCGCCTTCTGGAACGGCAAGCCGGAGGAATTGCAGGCCCAGGCCTTGAAGCGCATGCAGCGCTACAGCGAGCACCTGGAGCGCTTCATCTCGCCGTCGGGCACCTACCCGCCGATCGGGCGTTCGCTGACCTACCGCACGGCCGCCTTCCAGCCGCTGGCGCTGCTGGCCTGGCGCAAGCAGCTGCCAGCCAGCCTGCCGGAAGGGCAGGTCAGGGCGGCCATGCAGGCCGTGCACAAGGTCGTCTGGAGCGAGCCGAGCAATTTCACCAAGGACGGCTTTCTCACCATCGGCTTCGTCGGCCACCACCCCGAGCTGGGCGACTGGTACTCCAACAACGGCAGCATGTACATCGCCTCCGAGGGCTTCCTGGCGCTGGGCCTGGCGCCGGGTGACTCCTACTGGACGTCCCCGGCCCAGGACTGGACCCAGAAGAAGGCGTTCGCGGGACGGCCGTTCCCCAAGGATTATCCGGTCAACTACTAGTTCAGGACGTTCGCCCCGCGCGCGCGCTCGCCGTCGATCCGGGCCTGGAGGGCCGGCGTGACGGCGATGCGGCGCTCGGTGTCGACCAGCAGCACCTCGCGCAGTCCCAGGCGGCGCGCCATGGCCTGCCAGCCGGCCGGTCCGGCGATGAACAGCGGCTTCGAGTTGCCGTCCGAGCGCAGCCCGGGATCGCTGCCGCCGGAGGCGATGATGGTCACCGACGCGACCAGGTCGATGGTCTGCCCGCTGCGCGGATCGATGATGTGGGGATGGCGCTTGCCGCCGTCGATGAAGTAACGCTCGTAGTCGCCGCTGGTGCCGATCGCCTCATTGTCGCGCAGCGGCACGCTGGCCAGGGCGCCGTCCCCGCGCGGGTCGCGGATGCCGACCCGCCAGGGCCGCGCGCCGGGCTGGCCGATGGCGAGCACATTGCCGCCGATGTTGACCAGCGCCGCCTTCACGTGGGCGCCGCGCAGGATGGCGGCGGCGCGGTCGAGCGCGTAGCCCTTGGCGTAGCCGCCCAGGTCGATCATCACCGCCGGGTTGGTGCTGGAGATGGTGGTCCCGTCATAGCGCAGGTCGGCCAGGCTGGGGCGGGCCTGCACCCAGCGCCGGATTTCCTGTGGATCGGGATCGTGGGCGCGGATGTCGCCGCTCTGGAATCCCCACAGGCGGATCAAATGGCCGATGGCCGGGTTGAACAATTCATCCGAGCGTGCCGACAGCGCCGCGGCCGAGCGCAGCAGGTCCACCATTTCGGCATCGGCGCGGAAGGGCCGGCCGGCCGCGATGGCCCCGTTCAGCGCCGTCAGCATGCCTGGCTCCCAGGCGTGGAATTTGCGGTGCAGGCGGTCGAATTCGGCCAGCACCTGGGCCGCCAGCTGGGCGCTGCGCTCGGGCGATTCGCCGTAGATGCTCACCGCGACGACCGTGCCGAAGACCCGGCCCTCGGTCGTGCGCACTTGCGGCGCTTCGCCGCAGGCGGCCAGCAGGCCAAGGACCAGCAGGGCAGCCGCGGCGGCCGCCAGGCGAAGGTGGCGCATGTTTATACTCCTCGGGTAAGGCGGCGCGCCGTCTCCGGCGCGGCGCCGGCGGGCTTAATGGACCTTCGACAGCATGTAGTCGACGGCCGCCTTGAGCTCCGCGTCCTTGAGCATCATGTTGCCTCCGCGCGCGGGCATCATGCGCACGCCGTTCAGGGCGCTCGCGTAGAGGGCGTCCTTGCCCCTGGCCACGCGCGGCGCCCAGCTGGCCTTGTCGCCAAACTTGGGCGCGCCCATCAAGCCGCCGCCGTGGCAGGCAACGCAGGTGGTGGAGTAGACTTTTTCGCCCTTGTCGGGGGCGGCCATCGCGCTCGATGCGGCAAGGGCGCCGAGCAGTAGGGTGGTGGTGAGCAGAGTCTTCATGATGCGCTTTCTATCGAGTGAAAAAAAAGGAGCGCGCCGTGCCGCAGGGCCGGCGCGCGTGGCCGGGCCGCCGGCTAGTGGCCCATGCCGTCGTCGGGGGCGCCGCCGCCGCGCTGGCCGGGCAGCGCCCCGTCGAGTTGTGCGAAGGTACGCACGGCGCCGCCGTTGTTGGCGGAAAACGCGCGCGCAGCGGCCTCGCTGGCGAAGGGCACGATGGTCGGTCCCATCGAGCCGGCCTTGCCGCTGCCGGTGACAAAGAAGGCGCTGCGCACGGCGATCCAGTGGCCGGCCGGATGGGTCCAGTCGGCTTGGGCCATGTCCTGCACGTACATGCCGGCGACCGCGCGCTTCTGCTCCGGCGCCAGCGCCACGCCGAGCAATTCCATCACGTCGCAAAAATACTCGGTCTTGCCGTCGGCGTAGCGGATCTGCCCTTTGGAGGCCGGGTAGTCCGCCAGCACCATGCCGTCGAGCGAGCAGACGGCGTCCGGCGCGGGGTCCAGGGCGGCGAGGGTGGGCACGGCCGGCGCGCAGGCGCTCAGCATCAGCAGCAGGGCCCAGCGCGGCATGCGCGAAAGTGGAAGCGTCATTTAAAACTCCGGGTAGCGAGAAAGAAGGGAAGGACGATCCAGGCCAGCATGATGGCCAGCAGGACGCGCGGATCGGTCAGCGCCTGCGGCATCACCGTGGCCAGGCCGTACATGGCCTGCACCTGGACGTCGCTGAACACATTGAGCAGGCGGAACACATCGGCCGGATTGAGCATCAGCAGGGCCGCGAACCAGGCGTTGCCGATCCGGCCTTGGCTGGCCACCAGCGCGCCCATGAGCAGCAGGTCGAACACCAGCACGTAGAAGAACCATAGCGCGATGGCGGCGCCGCTCGCGCGCACGCGGTCGCGCGCGCGCACGGACACCAGCAGCGACACGCTCAGGAAGGCCATGCCCATCAGGATGGCGCTGCCGACGAAGCCCGCGTAGTGCCAGGCGGCGCGCGCGCTGAGCTCATCGGCCAGCGGCAGCAGGCCGGCGCCGAAGCCGAGCACCGTGGCGCTGGCGAGGGCGCCGGCCAGGCCGAGGTATTTGCCGAGCAGGATTTCGGTGCGCGTGATCGGCATCGACAGCAGCAGGTCCAGCGCGCCTTTTTCGCGCTCGCCGACCACCGCGTCGTAGCCGAGGATGAGGGCGATCAGCGGCACCAGGTAGATCACCAGGCTGGCCAGGCTGGCGATGGTGGCTTCGATGCCATGAAAGCCAACCTCGCCCTGCTGGGCCGCGCCGAAGTAGGCGATCGCCAGGGCGAAGGCGGCGAACAGCAGCGCCACGGCCAGCACCCAGCGGTTGCGCAGGCGGTCGCGCCATTCCTTGGCCGCGATCACGCGCACCTGGCGCCATTCAATGCGGCTGGACATGGGCGCCTCCGTAACCGAGGAAGAGTTGTTCGAGGCTGGGTTCGAGCACCGCCAGGTCCTGCGCCAGGCTGGCCAGCGCGGCCAGCACCGTCATCTTGCGCGCGCGCTGGCAGCCGATCGTCACCTGCTCGCCGTGCAGGGTGATGGCCACGCCGTCGAGCCCGGCCAGCGCGCCCAGCGCGTCGGCGCGCGCCGCGTCGGCGCGCATGGTGGCCACGATCTTGAGCGGCAGCGCCATCTGGGCGCGCAGCTGGGCCAGCGTGCCGAGCGCGCCGACGCGCCCGTTGCGCAGGATCAGGAGGCGGTCCACCCTTTCCTCGATCTCGGCCAGGATGTGCGAGGTGATGACGATGGTGGTCCCGCGCGCGCGCAGGCCCTGCAGGATGGCGTAGAAGTCGGCGATGCCTTCCGGGTCCAGGCCGTTGGTCGGCTCGTCCAGGAACAGCAGCGCCGGTTCGCCCAGCAGCGCCTGGGCGAAGCCGAGCCGCTGGCGCATGCCTTTCGAGTAGGTGTGCACGCGCCGGGTTCCAGCCTGGCCCAGCCCCACCTGTTCCAGGGCCGCGCCGCAGGCCTTGCGCGCCACGCCTTTCAGGTCGGCGAACAGCTGCAGCACCTCGAGGCCGGACAGGTTATCGTAGGTGACGAAATTCTCCGGCAGGTAGCCGATGCGGCGCCGCACCTGGCGAAACGCCGGCGCGGCGGTGTCCACGCCGGCCACGCGGATGGTGCCGGCGCTGGCCGGCAGCAGGCCGAGCATCAGCTTGAACAGGGTGCTCTTGCCGGCGCCGTTGTGGCCGATCAGGCCGAACAGCTCGCCCGCGCCGATCGACAGCGACAGCGCGTGCAGCACCTGCACGCCGTCAAAGCGCTTGTCCACGCCGGACAGGACGATGGGCTGGGCGTTCATTGATAGCTTCTCCAGTGGGCGTTCCAGGGACGGGTGCGCGGATGCCGGTCCACCACGCTGGGCGCGCGCAACACGGGGAACTGGCGCGCCACGAAACGCAGGGTTTGCAGGGCCGGGCTGCTCAGCAGCAGCTTCATCAAAGGGTACTGCCAGTGCAGGCGGTCGACCAGGTCGTTCGCTTCGTAGGCGGTGTCGCCGCTGCCGTCGCCATCCTGGTCCCAGCCGCCGTAGTTGCTCCAGTAGTTGCCGGCCCTACGGCCCCATTCGACGTCGCGCGCGGCGACGAACTTGACCTGCTCCTCGTTGCCGATGAAGTCGTTGCCGTCGACCTGGTTGTTGGACGAGCCGGCCGACAGGTGCACGCCGATCTCGTTGTTCATCACCAGGTTGTCGCGCACGGTGTTGTACTCGGCGTCGTAGATGAAAAAGCCGCGCCCGTTGCCGACCACGATATTGTCCTCGATGAGGGAATCCTGGATGGTGCGCAGCATGATGCCGTGGTCGGCGTTGCCCCACGCCAGGTTGTGGCGCACCACCAGGTTGCGCACCTCCATCAGCGCCAGGCCGCCCCGGTTCAGGTAGGACTGGTTGTATTCCCAGGTGCTGTGGTTGGTGTTCATGTAGTGGGTGCCGTAGCGCACGTGGTGAATCTTGTTGCCGCGGAACAGGGCGTCGCTGGAGACGTCGACATAGATGCCGTCGCGCGTGAAGCTGATGTTGTTGCCGATGACGCGGGAGCGGCGCGTGTTGTAGACCTGGATGCCGTTGCCGCGCGCGGCCGACTGCAGGTCGCGCTTGCCGGTGATGAGGTTGCCCTCGATGGTGGCGTCGTCGCTGCGTTCGAGCCAGACGCCGAACAGATTGTAGACCAGGTCGCAGGCGCGGATCGCGGCCCGGTGCGCGCCCGGCATCACGTACACGCCGGCGTTCTGCGCGCCCAGGTCGGCGCCGCTGTCGCGCAGGATCAGGCCGGCCACGGTGACGTCCGGCGCGCTGATGCGCAGCACGTCGCCGCGCCCGTCGCCGCTGATGGTGGGCCGGCCGCGCCCGCGCAGGGTGAGCGCCTTGTCGATCAGCAGGTGCTCGTGGTACTCGCCCGCCTCCACCTGCACCGTGTCGCCGGCGCCGGCCCGCGCCACGGCGGCGGCGATCGACATGCCGGGCCGCACCTGCAGCACGGCCGCCGCCGCGTGCGCGCAGGCGCCGGTGAGCAGCAGCGCGGCCAGGCGCGGCAGCGGCTTCATGCCTGCACGTCCCGCTTGGACGGCGCGTCGCGCACCAGCGCGATCGGGATGAAGTAGCCGTCCGCGCCGATGCCGGTCAGGGGCTGGCCGTGGGCGCCGCGCCGCTTGCGCTCCTTGACCAGGGGCGGGCAGGCGTGGTCGTCGTAATACATCACCATGCAATCGAGGCACAGCAGGCATTCCATCTGGTCGATCCGGCCCTGGGCGTCGATCGCGTGCGAGCCGCAGCCGCTGGCGCAGGCGTGGCAGCTGGTGCATTCGGCCTTGCGCTTGAGGCCGAACAGGCGGAAGCGTCCCGGCAGGGCCAGGCCGGCGCCCAGCGGGCACAGGTATTTGCAGTAGGGCCGTTCGCTCAGCATCGACAGGCCCAGGATGGTGGCCAGGAACAGCCAGTAGGGCCAGGCGCGGTTCCATGCGCCGACCAGGAAGGTGGTCTTGAACGGCTCGATCTCGGCCAGGTGCTCGGCCGTTTCCATCGACACCAGCGAGGTCAGGAGCAGGCCCGCGAAGATGCCGTACTTGAGCCAGCGCAGCTTGTCGTGGATGCGCTTGGGCAGCAGGCGCTGGAAGCGCTTGAGCCCGAGCGCCTGGCCGGCCTTGAGCATCAGGTGCTGCAGCGAGCCGAACGGGCAGAGCCAGCCGCAGAACAGCCCGCGCCCCCACACCAGCACGGTGATGGCGATGAAGATCCAGAACACGAAGATGAAGGGATCGGACAGGAACAGTTCCCACTTCCATTCGAACAGCAGCGCGTGCACCCAGGTCATCACGTGGGTGATGCTGGGCTGGGCCTTGAGCACGGCGCCGAAAAAGCCCACGCTGGCCAGCCACAGCAGCATGCGCGGACGGCTGATCCAGGGCTTGTGCTTGCGCGTGGACGCGCGCACCAGGCGATCGCGCTGGGAGTACAGGACGGCGGTCGCGGCCAGCAGGGCGATGAAGGCGAACAACTGCGGCAGCCGCGCGCGCCACAGGCGTTGCCAGGCCGGCGCGGCCGTCTCCAGCACAGGGCGGCCGCCTTCGAGATGGCGCGACGGTAGCCAGTACGGCTGTTCGAAGTGGGTGAACAGCTTGGCGCCGGCCGCGTCGCGCTTGTTGGCCAGCACGCTGAGCGACCACGGCCAGGCCGCGTTGAACTGCTTGGCGCGCAGGATGAAGACGGCCGATTCGGTGAAGCCGGGCGCGCCCGGCGCCTGCAGCCGGTACAGGTTCTGGTAGTCGGTGTCGCGGAAGGTATAGGTGGCGTTGTCCTGGTGCAGCTGGAGACGGTCGTAGATGCCGCCGCGCACGAAGCCCGAGCCCTTGAACGAGCCCTGGCCGGTCGCGATGACGAACAAGGCGTGCTCGTCGGGCTTGAGCTCACCCATCAGGCGCCGGTAGGGCGCGTCGCCGAGCAGGCTGCGCCCGATCGCCGGCGCGTTCAGGTAGCCGAAATAGAGGTCGAGATAGGGGCCGTTGCCGGACTCCATCCCGACCGCGGCGGCCGGCACCAGCAGATGCCCCACGCTGCCCTCGTCGAGCAGGTGCTGCCAGTCGTCGGTCCCGTCGAGCGCGGCCAGGCGCGCGGGCGGGCGCGCCGCATGCGTGAAGATGCCAACTTCGCTGCCGATGGCGTAGGCGCTGCGCGCGATCACCTGGTTTTCGGCGATCGCCGTGACGGTCGCGCCGCTGATCGCGTCCAGTCCCGTGCCGGCCTCATCGCTGCCGATTTCGAGCTTGGCGTCGCCGCGGCGCCCGACATACTGGCCGATAAACTTGAGCAGGGCCGATTCCGGAATGCCGGCCAGCAGGATCGGTTCGCTATGCTTGAGCACGCGCACGCCGCGGATCACGCCGCCGCGGTCCATGCCGATCAGGGTCACCACCGGCTTGCCGGAGTAGGCGGGAATGTCGACCACGTCGGTCGACAGGAATACGTAGCCGACCACCTGCTCGCCACCGCCGTGCGGGCCGCGCGCGTAGGCTTCGACATAGGCCGGTTCGCCCTTGCGCTGCGAGAAGCGGGTCGCCTCCGGCAGCACCGCGGCGCAGGGCGCGTGCTGGCACAGGTCGGGGCCGTGCAGCACCCCGTCCGGCAGTTCGGCGTCGTACACCGTGGCGCGGGCCGGCGCCGCCACCAGCGTGGTCAAGAGCGCGCCCAGGACCAGCAGGCGCGAGAGGAAAGTCGATGTCATGGGAGTCGGGGTTGGTGCGGCCGCGCTGGGGACGCGGCCGCCGCGCTTAGGCTTCGACCAGGAAGCGGCTGCGCATTTCGAGGTGCAGGGCGTGGCAGAAGTGGGTGCAATACAACCAGTACGCGCCCGCATGGTCGGCCTTGAAGGTGACGGACTTGGTTTCCTGCGGGTTGACGATGAAGTTGATGTTGTAGGTCGGCAGGGCGCAACCGTGGGTCAGGTCTTCCACCTTGTCGTAATTGGTCAGGGTGAGGGTCACCTCGTCGCCCTTCTTGACCTTGATGATCGGCATGCTGTACGCCGGCGCCTGCGACATCAGGCGCACCTGGACCTTGTTACCGTGGCGCGTGACGCCGGCGTTGTCCGGTGTGACGTGATTGGGGAAATCCTCCATCGTGTAGATCTGGCGCGTCTTGACGATGTCGCGGCGCACGATGATGCCGTCGTGCGGTTCGGAGTAGGCGGTGTGGTCCGCCACCAGGCGCATCTTGGCGCCGCTGATGTCGATCAGCTGTTCCGTTTCCGGGTGCAGGGGGCCGACCGGCAGGAAGCGGTCCTTGGAGAACTTGTTGCCCGAGTTGAGGTACTTGCCGTCGGCTTCCTTGGTCTCGCCCATCGACGCGTAGTTGTGGCCGGGCTGGTATTGCACGTCCATTTTTTCGATGATGACCTTGGCGTTCTTGTCGCCCTTGAACTGGGCGATGGCGGCGGCCACGTTCCACTTCACGCACTGGCTGTCGAGGAACAGCGAGGTGTAGGCGTTGCCCTTGCCGTCGAAGGCCGTGTGCAGCGGTCCCAGGCCGATTTCCGGCTCGGCCACGACGGCGTCGCGCGGCTGTTTGAGCTTGCCTTCGTACCACTGCGCCACCAGCGACAGGTCGATCACGGTGGCCGTCGGCGACAGCTTGCCGGAGCAGACGAAGTACTTGCCGTCCGGGCTGGCGTTGACGCCGTGCGGATTCTTGCCGACCGGGACGTAGCAGGTGACGGCCGTGGCCGGATCCGCGTTGGCGGCCTTGCGCCCGTCCACCACCGGCACCTTGGACGCGCCGATGGTGGTGAACTTGCCGGCCTTGACCAACTGCTCGATGCGGGCCACGTGGAAGAACACGCAGGCGTCGCGCTCGGCGGCCATCATGCCGGCCAGGTCGGCCGCGTTTTCCGTGTTGTACTGGTTCGACGCGGCGAACTTGCCGTCGTAGGAGGTGGCGACCAGGTCCATGTTGCCGTCCACCCGGACTTGCCAGCGCACTTCCATGGTACTGGCATCGACGCAGCTAAACAGCGCGCCCCATTTGCTCGGGTCGTCCAGGTCGCGCCCGTCGTTGGGCAGGGGGATGCTGAATTCGCCGCCGCAGAACACCCGGGTGGTGTAGTTGATCTTGGCGTCGACCGGATCGCATTTGTCCGGGAAGATGCCATGGAAGCCCATGACGTTGGGCAGCTGGACGATCTTGTCGCACTCCATCGTGTCCATGCGGATGCGCGCCAGGCGCGAGTGGATCTTGTCGTTGACCCACATGAAGCGCCCGTCGTAGGTGCCATCCTTGTAGCTGGCGTGGACGTGGTGGGTGTCGCCGGTGATGTACTTCAGGCTGCCATCGGCCTTGGTGCCCATGATGGCTTTCGATTCGTTGGTGATGCCCCAACCGACCATGCAATCGATGTTGAACACGGGGATGCGCTTGAGCGTGCGTCCGGATGGCAGGCCGATCACACGCGCCTCGCCGCCGTGGCCGGCGCTGGTGAAGGCGTAGTAGTCGTCGAGCTGCCCGGGGGCGACCTCGTTGGCCGCGCCCTTGGCCGGCGCACCCGCGCTGGCCGTCTTGGCGGGGGCGTCCTCCTTGCAGCCGGCCAGTCCCAGCGAGACGCCGACCAGGCCCATTGCCGCGCTCCTGCCGAGAAAGCCGCGCCGGCTTGCCGTGATGTGCGCTTCGTCCTTGCTGTCGTCCTTGCTGCTATCCATTGCATTTCTCCTGTCTGGGTCGGGGTGGCGCGACGGCGCCGCTGCTGGGCTCGTCGGTGGCGGCGATTATCCCGAACGCGTCCGCGAAGTCACATGATCCGTCTTATGGAATTTCCATTTCGTCATTCGCTATCGCACCGTTGAGCTAGTGTAGGCAGCGCCCGCGGCCGCGCCAATTGGCACTACGGGGGTGGCGGGGACACTGCAAGGACTAAGCGAGCTAGGCCGTATGGCGTATGGCGCGGCAGGTCGGCTTGCGCTGGGCAATGCGCGCCCGGCGTCCTGCGACGCGTCCTGACTGCCCAGGACGGGCCAGGAGCGGCGCCACAAGAACGACTGGTGGCATTGCAGCCCCATGGTAGCCAATCGCGAATTGGCGCCGTGGTGGGAGTGGTACGTCCACTAGGCTGCATGTCCTCGATTTCGCCCGCCGTATAAATATGTCGGGGTCGGAGGCGACATTTGGACATAAATATGTCGGGGTCGGAGGCGACATTTGGACACGAGCTCAGCCTTGCGTGTGGAGAAAAGGCCATCGATCCTTGGAGGGATGAAGAACCGCAATAGGGGCCTATATTGATCAGCGCATTGCATTGCTCGGATGAGCGCGATGGAATCGTGTCATCAGATTTGTGGGGCCATTGGCCTCACGGCCAGGCCGTCGAGTAATTCGTCGAACTGCGTGGATGGCTGGTGGAGGAATATGGCATAGGGAAAGCGCGAAGTGGGCTTTTTGTAGAGCAGCGTGAAGCCAGCGCCGGACACGCGCAGGCCATGCAAGCGGCGCCTCCAAGCGAATTCCGCGTGTCCGCCCACGCTGCGGAAATACGCCACCGAGTCGTCCTGAAATTCGTAGCGGGCCTCGAACCGGGCGATGGCGCGCGCTTTCTTCAGCAACGAGTTCGCCTTGACGCTGGCGAAATGATGCCAGTAAGCCTGCCATGGCGCATGCATCCACGCCATAGCCCGCGGCACGACAGACCACCATGCAATCATCGTGGCGAAAAATAATTCGAAGACCAGGTCGGCGCGCTGCCCGTGAAATTCCAACCCGCCCGTCACGGTAAATGCCAGCGCCATCACCATCCCGGCCACGCTGAGCCATTTGGCAATGTTGGCGGCCTCTGCGCTCGTCCAGCCGAACCTGCGCAGAATATCTGCTCGGGCCATCCGACGCGCACGGTCTGCCAGGAGTTGATGCAACAGGGCGGCCTTGAGCGCGCCGTCGACGCGCGCGATTTCGTCCGCGTCGATGGTCGCCTTCAGCACGAATGCATGCGCGCCGTCTGACTGAGAAGAGGAATTGGTCACGCGCGACGTTGTGGGGAAATTGTTATCTAATTATTATCCCATAAGATCCTACGCTTGCGCGTGGTGATCGCTAATCCTGCCATTGGATTGCCGCCTTCGGTGCGCCGTGGTTGCGCAACGGCGCCTGGGTCACCGGGATGTCTGCAACTTCCTTCCTGTGAGTCCAGGCCTGGTGCGCGGATGTTAAGTTCAGTGGTGTATGTCAGGGTCGGAGGCGACATTTCGACACGAACGCAACCTTGCGTCGGAATGCAGCTGAGCCTGTGTCTGATTGTCGCCTCCGACCCCGTTGCTTTATGAGTGATCGCGAGGCCGCATACAATGGCGAGTGAAAGCGCATCGCATCAGCGCGCTCACTCCATACCTTCGAGGTCAACATGCGTCCAATCGTCGTGCTGGTATCAAGCTATTTCGCGCAGCTATGTGTATTGGTGGTGGCTTTTAAGACGCTCGAACGGGGCACTTGGCTGGCCGGGTTGGCATGGTTGGCGATACTGGCTTTGCTTCTCGGCGGCTTGGCCGGGGCCTCGGGATGGGCGACATTTCGTGTTAAGACCGTCGCGATGACAAGCGCCATCGCCGCGCTTACCGTGTCGATGCCGCCGATTATCGTCACGTTCGGATTCGCCCTCGCGCTCTTCGGGCCCGCAATTGCGCTGTGGGCTGGCGCCAATGTAGCCGGGTTCTTGCTGGTGGAGCGTTTGCGAACCCGTTTTTGCAGCCGTGTGACCGGCTGATCCGCGATCGATGGGCGTTCAACTTGGCTGGCGGTGCACCGCTGATGGGGGCCACTGTCGTCGCCGGTCGGGCTAAAATGCACCGATGCGAAAAACTCCTCGATTCCCCGGGCCGCTGACCACCAGAGCGGTGGTACTGGCAGTCCTCCTGTCCAACGATGACCAGACGGGCGCCGAGCCGCTGCAGGGGAAGATAACCCTGCCCGTCATTATCCGTTCACTGAAGCGCAAATATCACTGGCCGATCGAGATCAGCAGCTTCCCAGCCAATGCTGCCGACGGCCGCGCCACCTGGGCGATGGTGTACAGCTTGTCGTCGACGGTCATCGCGGCGGCGCTCGACAATGGCGGACGGGAATGGCTGGTGCGGCGGACTGGGGCGAAAGCCGCCGCACGGAGCAAAGCCGGGTCAACCGGCGTGGCCGATTGAGCGCCGGCTATGGCCGTCACGTCATTCGACCAATTCTAGCTCGACATCGTCAGGTCCAAACGCCAGCATCCACTGGGTAATACCGGTCCTGGCACTACACTCCAATTCGTAGCCAGGTGCTTCGGATAAACCATCAACGATGGTTGCGACATCGCCGACTACAGGCTGCCGGAGATTGAATTCGTCCGTGCGTTCACGCATCCGCACGTGCAAGGCCTTCCGCCTAACGACATCATATTGTTTGAATTTCATAGCAACGTTCTCGTGTTAAGTGGAGCCTCAGGAGTCAGCGTGCCTGCGCGGCCATAGGCAATCGCATGCGGGCAATACCAGAACACCTTAGGCGATCGTAGGGGGGCTTCGGCAGCAAAATGTCGAGATTCCTTACACTTTTCTGGCGCAATCTCGTCCTAAAACGGTCCCGAAGCCCTGTTTTCATGTTTCCTATTGGCAAAACGAGGTTCTGTCCTACAAATTAATTTCTATTAGGATATTATTATTCCACTGGACCGCGCACATTTGTCGGCATTCTTTGCAGCACGTAATAATTTGCAGCAATTGAGGCGCGCGCAACGATAGTGAAAATTCGGATTTTACCTAGGCAGAGGGTCGGAAATATCCGATGGAGGGGGTAGCTGGCACGACTCGTGCTTTATCCCTACTACGCAGTTCCATACAACTCACCCGAAAGAATACAATGATGAACCTCAAGACTGTCTCGAAAATCGCAGCCGGTGTAGTCCTGGCCTTTGGCGCAGTCTCTTCGGCAAGCGCCATCAGCATCGAAGGCGGCGACCTGAAGATCACCTTCAACGCGTATGACGCGGGCACCATCGGTTACGGCGACACCACCGGCATCAAGTGCACCAGCGTGGCTAGCTGCGACGCAGCCGCAGCCTACCCAGCGCCAAACGCGATGGGCAGCGAAGACACCTGGGGCATCTTCTCGGTCCAGTCGATCACCAAGAAATCGGATGGCTCGCTCCTGTTTACCGCAGGCCAGGGCGGCCAGTACCTGACCGGCATGTTCGGCGGCCTGAGCGACACCCTGGTTGACGTCGCTGGCGCCATCACCCCGGCAACCACCGCGGCAGCGACCGGCGGCTGGCTCAATATGTACCTGAGCGGCCAGAACTACAACAGCTCGTTCGGTCCTTCGGGCCGTATCGGCGCGACCGGCTACAATGGCATCACCAACGTGCCGGGCGGCACCCTGGCCCTGTCGGCAGTGTTCGGCGCCGGCGTGCTGGGCGGCCAGCCACAGTACACCTACCTGTCGAGCTTCGCCAACAACACCATCTCCGGTGGCGGCCAAGGCTTCCTGGACGTGACCGGCGGCAGCATGCAGGACAAGTTCAACACCAACGCTCAGTTTGACCCGAACGGCGGCGCGCATGACCTGTTCCTGAAAGTGACCTACGGCCAGACCGATGCGTCGCGCAGCGCCCTGTGGACCGTTGACGCAACCGGCGACGTGCAAGGCAAGGCACTGCCAGAGCCAGCATCGCTGGCCCTGTTCGGCCTGGGCCTGGCTGGCCTGGCTGCCCTGCGTCGTCGCCGCGCTTAATCGCCGCGAACGCACCACAAAGAACTGCATGGTTTCGGCCATGCAGTTTTTTTTCGTCTGGGGTAAAGCTGTGCCGCAGCGCCACGTCATCATCTGGTGAGAAAACGATCACGCCGCTGGAAGCCGAGAGAAAAAGGGCGCGCGCATCTTGCGATGCGGTGGTTGCGGCGCTAGTGAACTCGGTGATCGGCTTATTCTTGCTGCATTTGCGCGGGATGCGCGTGTGGCAACCTGTGTGACGATAGCCGGCAACGAGCGGACACGGAGTGCCGGAACACGAGCTTTGCCGAGAAAGACATTCCACTTGCCCCCATTGGTGTTGTGCTCTGCGTTACAATTATGTGCATTCCTGCAATTTTTCATGCAGAAAGAACTACCGCGCACCCTGGGTCAGCCTATGTTGGACTTACATCTCGACCTCTACACCATCATGATCATGGTTTCCGCGACCAGTTTGCTGACCGCGGGGATCATGACCCTGATTAGTTTTCATTCTGAAAACGTCAAGGGCGCGCGTCAATGGGCGATGGGCCTGTTTTGTAGCGGCGCCAGCCTGGCCATCACCGTGGCGGCATTGTCGGGCTGGTCGTCGTCCCTGAGGGTGTTTGGCCCGGTTGGTATCGGTTTTGGCTTGGGGCTTATCTATTGCGGGATCGAGGCGTTCAAGGGACAGCGTTGCAGCTACTGGCTGCCGTTTGTTCTCGGCGCGCAAATGTTGATCCAGAATTACCTGTTTTATCGCTTTCAGGTGGCAATCAGGATGAGCCTGATAGCCAATTCCGCCCTGTTTTCGGTCGTGTTTGCCCTGTGCGCACGGGCAGCCATGGTCAAGGCGCCGCAGCCCTTGCGCACGGCCTTTGTCTTTGCGACCAGCTCGTTCGCGTTTGTGGCCATCATCGGCCTGTTCCGCATCTATTACCTGTATCAGACGCCGTCCGAGTCCGTGACCTTCCTGTCGCAAGGCGCGATCAATCCCATGTTTGTTATGCTCGCCGGCCTGGGGTATATGTCCATCGCGCTATCGCTGGTGCTGATGGCCGTGTTCAAGCTTGCATCCGACTTGCGCGAACAAGCCTCGCTCGACAGTTTGACCGGTGTCTTGAATCGCCGCAGTTTTGAGCAGGAATCGGCCCGGCTCATGGCGCGCGCCCTTCGCACCGGTGAACCGTTGGCAGCGATCATGATCGATGTCGATTTTTTCAAGCGGATCAATGACCTGCATGGTCATCAGGCCGGTGACGAAGTGTTGCGCCAAATAGCTGCGCTGCTGCAATCGGTCACACGCAAAGAAGATTGTCTGGCGCGGTATGGCGGAGAAGAGTTTTGCATCATGTTAAGTGGCACGAATGAAGCAGGCGCCGTCCTGCTCGCCGAGCGGATCCGTTTGCTGTACCTCGCGCTGCGCATTCAGTGGAACAATGAAATCCTGAAAGGGACGTTGAGCGCGGGCGTGGCAGATTCGAGGGCGTTCGGCGCCAATTTGTCGGCCATGGTCGGCGCTGCGGACATGGCTCTGTATCGGGCCAAGAATGAAGGGCGTAACCGCACCGTCGCTTATTCCGAATATGAGTTGAAACGCGAATATGCCGCTGCTGGCTAACGCCGCGCGGGCCCGTTCAATTCACGCATGTAGGGGTCGGAGGCGACATTTCGACACGAGCTCAGCCATGCGTCGGAATGCAGCTGAGCCTGTGTCTGATTGTCGCCTCCGACCCCATTGCTTTATAAATGATCGCTAGACCGCATACAATGGCGACTGATAGCGCGTCGCATGTCAAAAGGCGAATTGCGTACATTGAAGTTGCATTGAGGTAAGTTCAAGCTAGGTCAGCTTGCCGTCTCTTGGCCTACCCTGGCGCTGGCTAATACCTGGTTGAATAAGTCGACGTGCTTTTCCAATTCGGCCGCATCGCAGCGTCTGCACAGGGCTGGCTTGCCTCGGCCCGTGACCATGACCATCGATTCGTGTTTGCATCTCTTGCACCTACCAATTCCGCTTGCCACGAGCTCGACGTAGGGCAGGAACCAGCGGCAATTCGCGTTCGGCAATTTGCCGGCCAGCCACGCATACTCTTCGTACGGGAGCCTGCCACCAATGCCCAGTTCCTTCAAATTTTTCAGGTTGCCAAGTGGGCGTAGGCTAGACGCCCCGGATACGTCGAGCGCCAGGTAGGTCAGCCAAGTCATTTCGCCAAATGGTTCGAGGCTGGCAATGGCTTGCTTCGACCACATGCTGCCGGTGACGGCGAGCACTTCAAGGCCCTTCATGCTGGTTAGCGGAGCGAAGCTTTCGATCAGTTTAAAATTCTCAATGTCAAGAAGCTTGAGCGTCGCAAGATCGGTGAGTGGCTCGATCGATTCGACCTTGGTCGAGCTGCCCATTGTTAGCGAGCGTATCGCTGTCAGCTCGCCGATCGCTGTAATTGTTTTCACGTTGCTCATTTTGATCTGCAGCGTGTCGAGTTGATGTACCTTACAAATCGCATCGAACAGCGGCTGGTTCACATTCGACCACAGATTCAAGTGACGGAGATTCTTCAGCGTGGGCAAAATCGACACCCAGGAATTGATGACTTTCTTCTTCTCGGCGTCGTCAACTTTTCCAAGATCCCAGTCCAGGCAAAGCGATTCGCCTCCGTCGTAGTCCTTCGGATAGATGATCGACTTGGGCCAGATACCCGAATGAATGGAGTATAAGGAAATTGCCATAGTTTCGGCTGAATTGAAAGTTCTGGCTAGCGTATCACGTCCCTTGCTCGGCTCAGGTAGACGTTGCGACAAACGACCTGGCACCCGAGGATTGGAGTCTGTGCGAACAAACGTCGTTTTCCACTTGGGGCAGGTAGATTCTTCAATTATCCGAATACGAGAACCGCGGGACGTAACGCTGGGTCGGCAAAGGAGGAGATCGCAAGAATGCTTATCTGGCAAGCACATCGAAGGGGTACAATCGGCCAACAGCGCAGGGTCGCGCGATGTTCGGTCCGGGATTGGCGCCGTATCCGATGAGTGGTGCTGCGCGGCTTGCGGAAAGCATCTTGTCCTTGCCGGCATTGCCAATCTTGTTCGTACGGGAATTTGCAGAGGAAGCATGAGCTATACGATAGATATCGTCGTACCGTCGGTGCCAGAAGACAAAGAGTTGGCATGGGATTTCGTCCTGGCGCTCAGGGCGCGTGACGAAGAAATTGATATGAAGGCGCAAGCGCTTGTAGCCCTGCACTCGGCGCTGACTGGTGTGTATCCCTGTTTGTCGAGCTATTCGCCGGATGACCCTGCGGTGGAAAGTTGCGCCTGGTCCGATGGCCCCATGATAAGCAATTTCGGCAGCGAAATGGGTATGCTCGGCTTGCGCACAGGCGATGACTTTGATGATGTTCTCCAATTTGTCATTCAAGTCGCCACTCACCTTGGTATGACGGTATTTGATGAACAAGCGGGAGCGATTCATCGTCCAAGATCCAATCCCTCTGATATTAGCTATTACGTTGTTGTAAGAGGGATTCGAGAAGGCTTCACGAAGGATCAAGTGGTCCATGCGCTAATGGCAATGTTCAAGCGCGACGAAGCTCAGGTTCGCGCCATTTTCGATGTCAAGTTTGCCTACGTGCGTAAAGGGATCGACTTGGTCGCGGCCATTGTCTACCAAGCCGCATTGCATAAGGCAGGCTGCGCTTGTGCAATCGGCCCTGGCAAGACGCATGATGAACCGGAGCGTCATCGTACGAGTGCCGAGTATTCGAAAATGAGCATGGCCAGCCTGCATCAGGCTGCAAGCAATGGTGATTCGCGTGCGGTGTATTACATTGGCTGGCGTCATTATTGTGGCGCAGGTGTTCCGCGCGATTTAGCGCTTGCCGCGCAGTGGTACGAGAAGGCGGCGAAACTGGGAGATGTTTTCGCTCAACTTGATCTTGGCCGCTCGTACTGGGAGGGGACCGGCGTAGCGGTGAACTATGCTGCCGCACTCGAGTGGACAATAAAGGCGGCTGAACAGGGACATATTACGGCGATGTCTAATTTGGGGAGTATGTATTCAGGAGGAGAAGTCGCCGAAACAGCCGATCCTGATAAATCATTTTTTTGGTACCGTAAAGCTGCTGAGCAAGGCAATGCTAATTGTCAATATCATGTTGGCCATGCCTTGCTTCTCGGCTTACAGGTGGCCCAAGATAAATCTCTGGCGATCGCATGGTTCAAGCAGGCTGCTGAACAGGGGCATGTCGAAGCCCAATATTCACTTGGTGTCATTTACGACAAAGGTAATGGTGTTCCGCGCGACGACGCGCTGGCTGTTGAGTACTACTCGAAAGCGGCAGCGCAAGGAAAGGCACTGGCGCAGTTTAACTTGGCTATTTGCTATAACGAAGGACAGGGTGTGGCTCGTGACGTCGTTCGATCCATTGCCTTTTGCCGTCAGGCTGCAGATCAAGGGGATGCGACTGCACAGTACTGGATGGGCAGGCGTTTTGAACTTGGCGATGGCGTGCCGGAAGACCTTGATCAGGCCTTTGCATGGTTTCGAAAAGCGGCGGAGTTAGGGAATGCGAAAGCACAATTCAGCCTTGCAGAAATGTATGTACAACTCCATCGACATGGCGATCCCGTTGAAACCATGAAGCAACACAATTTCTAGATGGAGAAAGCAGCTTCCCAGGGACTAGAGAAGGCTGTTGCCAGCTTGCCGAGCAAACGCAAATAAATGTTACGCTGCGCGCCGTGAAAGCTTCTACCATTGTCTACGTTCAATCCCGACAGCGAACTCATTTTGCCGTCAACAAACGTCGGATCGTATGCGAGAGCAGTGGCAGCGTTGTGGCCGCTGAACGTCCACAGTGTGCGCGGTTGCTTAACCGCCGGGAGCCTTAGGATGTGCTTGTTATTACAAAGCTTAGACCGGGGTGGGCCGTAACGATACGACGGCCAGTGCCGCGAGGAACTCTTCAACCTTTGCGTCGAGCGAATCGCTAGTGCCGCAAAGCCACGCTTTCTCTGGCTGCGTAATCAGGCAAGCCGCAAGGTGCCGAAAGGGTCTTCCCAAAAAGCGCTTCATCTTCCAAAAAATAAAAGGGCTACAAGCCGAAGCGTGTAACCCTTTGATTTGCTGCGTATTCTTTGGGGTGGCTGATGGGGCTCGAACCCACGACAACAGGAATCACAATCCTGATAAAAATGGGTATATTTGTATTGATTTGAATTTCGGAAAATGCGATTTATCAGATAAATCAAAGGTTTATGTCGATTTCCCGTCCCGTTCAGTTTCCCATGCCTTCCCTATCTTTGATAAAATAAACCTACATGGTGCCTACACGGCGCCTACGCGGTTTCATAGGGCGACGGATGAAGCACGAAAATTTCACTGCGGAACGGGTATCGGCTTTCAAGTGCGAACCGGGCAAGCAGCAAAAGATCCATTGGGATGGCAAGGCGCGCGGTCTTGGCCTGCGCGTGACCGCCGCCGGCGCGAAGTCGTACATTTTCGAGTCGCGGCTGCATGGCAAAACCATCCGCATCACCATTGGCGACGTCAAGACCTGGACGGTTGGCAAGGCCCAGGCGGAAGCGACGCGGTTTAAATCGCTGACGGACTTGGGCATCGACCCCCGCGACCTGGCCGCTAGCAAGCGCAAAGAGGCGGACGCCGCTGTGCTCGAAGCCCGGCGCAAAGATATGAGGCTGGGCGAGATGTGGGCGACGTACATCGAGGCCCGTCGACCGAAGTGGAGCGCCTGGCATATCCGCGACCATGAAAACGTTGTTCGCCGTGGTGGCGAAGTCAAGAAGCGAGGCAAGGGGTTGACGGAGCCCGGCCCGCTCGCCTCGTTGCTGGACGTGCGGCTATCCGACCTGACGGGTAAGCGTATCGGCTCCTGGCTTGCGAAGGAGGTCAAGGAGCGGCCCACCCAGGCCGGTTTGGCATTTCGGCTGCTCTCCGTGTTCGTCAATTGGTGCGAGGCACAAACCGAATACGCGGGCTTGGTACCGGCTGGAGCTTGCAAGGCGCAGCAAGTGCGCGACGAAGTGCCCACCAAAAACGCGAAACAGAATGACAGCCTGCAGCGCGAACAGCTTGCGCCATGGTTCACCGCAGTACGCCAGATGCCAAACCTCGTGCAGTCGGCCTACCTGCAAAGCCTGTTGCTGACTGGGGCCAGGCGGCGAGAGCTGGGCGCGCTGCGGTGGGATGACTTGGATTTTCGTTGGTTGAAAATGACTATCCGCGACAAGGTGGAAGGAGAGCGCACGATACCGCTATGCCCCTATGTGGCGCATCTGTTGGCTGCGCTGCCTCGCCGCAACGAATGGGTATTCTCAAGCCCCACGTCGGCGAACGGGCAGCTTGCTGAGCCGACGCCTGGGCACAAGCGCGCATTGATCGCCGCCGGGTTGCCTGATCTTACTTTGCATGGCCTGCGCCGTTCGTTTGGCTCACTGGCGGAATGGACTGAAACGCCGGCCGGCGTGGTCGCGCAAATCATGGGGCATAAGCCGAGCGCGATTGCTGAGAAACACTATCGTCGCCGGCCGATCGACCTGTTGCGCATGTGGCACGTCAAAATTGAGACCTGGATTTTGGAGCAGGCCGGAATCGACTTTGTGCCAGCACAAGCTGGGCTGCGCGCGGTGAAGGCATGATTGATGTTGATGCGCGTGGCGTTACGCGCTACAATGATGCATGATAAAGTCATTTCAGCACAAGGGCTTGAAAGCCTTTTTCGAGACGGGGAGCATGGCTGGCATTCAAACAGCTCATGCGCAGCGACTTGGCGCCATGTTGCGACGCCTGAACGAGAGTCCCAGCGCCCAGGGCATGAACCTGCCAGGTTGGAAATTGCATCCGTTAAAGGGGCGCGAACTCAAGGGGCATTTTTCGGTCTGGGTTAGCGGTAACTGGCGCATGACGTTCAAATTTGATGGCGTAGACGCCGTACTCGTTGATTATCAAGATTACCACTGAGAAGGAGCCAACTATGGCACGCATGTTTAACCCGCCGCATCCCGGCCTGACCTTGCGCGACGACGTGTTGCCGGCGCTTGGACTGTCCGTGACTGAGGCCGCGCAACAACTGGACGTGAACCGCGTAACGCTGTCCCGCGTGCTCAATGGCCGCGCTGCCATCTCGCCTGAGATGGCTTTGCGCATCGAGGCATGGTTGGGCGTGGAGCGTGGCGGCGATGCTCGCCTATGGCTGGCAGAACAAAGCGCCTATGACATGTGGCAAGCAGAACAGCGGTTCAAGGCTGCACCAATGCATGTTCGGCCAGCGCCAGCATTGCTCGAAGAAGCCGCTGCCTGAAATGGCATTGGAAAAAGTTTAAAGCGCCAGTCTAGTTTTAGCGGACGAAAAGCCGGATCTTCACCGGTCTGACTGGCGCCCCGATTTATGGAGATGACACCTTGAAGGGGTGGCCATGCGTATCAACGAAATTAAAGCAAGTCTCGCCGCGTCCCCGGCGGAAGCGTCGCCCCCGCCGTCTGATCAAACGTTTTTGTCGTTGGGCGAGCTTCTACGTCGGGTGCAGCGGACCCCAGACACAACCATGCGGCAAGCGGCCGATTGCCTGCTAAGTTGGGGTCTGCTCATGGGAGGTGCGCCCAAAATCATGGTCAACTCGAAAACGCGTGGCCTTATCCCTGCTGATAAGCAGAGCGAAAAATTGGCAATCGGTCGCCTTGAATATGTGTTCCATCGCGATACCTTCGAAAGCGACGGAGGCGCAGGCGCGTCAACCGACTACGACTTGTTCGGGTTCGACCGAAAGGAGTTCGATTACTTCCTGAGCAATACGATAGGCGAACCTCTGGACCTGTTTTCTACCCTGCAAGAGCCAACCCATATCGACATCGAGCATGAACCGCTGGCGGTACCGGCGCAACAAGCAGCGCCAGCAAGCGAGGCGATTCAGGCAACTTCGGCGCTGACGGCCCCAGCGTCAACCAAAGTAAAAAAGTTACGGACAAATACTCTTGACATTGTGATGTATAAGGCGATAACACTGGCGCAAAGTAACGAGCTTGCGGCGGTATGGTTGAAACTGCGAGAGCTAGCGCAAAATGAGGAACAACCATTTACGGGCGTCGTTGACAAAAACGGGCTTTGGTACACGAAAGACAACAGCGAAACGGTCGTAGCTCTGTCGAAAAATGCGGTGAGTAAACGCCTGAAAGTCATCTGCGAACCGGCGTCCAGTAGCCGATAGGCGCCGGTAAGGGCCGCTAAGCGCCGCTAAGCGCCAACCATAGCAGTGTAATCAATCATGCGGCATTTAATAGGAACCCTCTCACCACGAAAGGGCTCCTCAAAATGCAATCCGCTCCACAACTGCACATAGCTGCTTCCATTGCGATTCCGCCGGCCCTGGCCGCCATCGCTCAGGGCCGCGACCACATCAAAACGTCTGAGTTCGCCCATACCTTCAGCCGCGCGACCCAGACCATTCTGAAGAATCACTGCCTCAACGGCGAGTGCTTCGGCATCCGCCCCATCAAGCAAGGCAAGTTCCTGCTGTGGCCTGTCGCCGACATCGCAAAAGCTCTGAACGGCGGTGCGCATGGCTAACCCCAAAATGCAAAACGCCTCCGTTGCGGGAGGCGCTATTTCCACGCAGCTGGCGGGCCAAGTGGAAAAGCGAAACGAGAAATACTCTAACGTCAATGATAGCAGCAAAATCCCGAACACCGCGTATTTCGATGCTGGCCTGACCACGATGAGCTCCCGCGAGATTGCCAGCTTGACCGGCAAGGAGCACCGCAACGTCATGGCTGACGTGCGCGCAATGCTCGATCAACTGGACATTGAACCTGCTGAATTTTCAGCACCTTACATGGCAGGCAACGGCCAGGAGCAGCGCGAGTACATTCTTCCTAAAGACCTGACGTTGACGCTGGTGTCCGGCTACAACGTTGTAATGCGCAAAACGATCATCGACCGCTGGCTCGTGCTCGAACAGGCAGCGCCGACCATCCCGCCGAACTTCGCTGCAGCGCTGCGCCTGGCCGCCGATCAGCACGAAGTGATCCAGGCCCAGGCCCAGGAACTGGCCGCTGCGGCGCCGGCCGTGGAGTTCGTTGACCGCTACGTGGAATCGACCGGTCTCAAGGGTTTTCGCGAAGTGTGCAAGCTCCTGGGCGCGAACGAGAACGACTTCCGCGAATTTCTGTTGAACGAAAAAATCGTCTACCGCCTCGGCGGCGAGATGGCTCCGTTTGCCGCACACCTCGATGCTGGTCGTTTCGCGGTGCGCGCCGGCACGTCACCTGGCGGCCATGCTTATAACCGCATGCTGTTCACTTCGAAGGGCGTGAACTGGGTAGCTGGCGCCTGGGCTCAGTACCGCTTGGCGGCGCAGCAGACGCGCGGGGGTGCGCAATGACTAATCGCACCAAACAATGCGGGCCAAGTGGATCTCTCGACCCTAGCATCTTGACCTCGGCAATCGGTGGCGTGCAACTGCGCCAAACCGAGGCCGGCCTTGTTAGCCTGACGGACCTCTACAAGTCTGCTAAAGCGCAGGGCGTTGACGGGGGGCGCCGCGATCCGAGCGACTGGGCGCGCGAAGCCGGTGAGCAGTCTATCGACTTCGTGGCGTCGACTCTTAATACCCGCAAAACGGGCATTTACAAATCGACTCGCGGCAAGGGCGGGGGCAAGGCATAGCATGGGCGTCACCAGCAGCCGCTCAAAACGGGACGCTGGGCGCGATGGCGGCGGGTTCGTGGCTCTGCCATGGTCCGTTCTCGATTGCCCCGCCTACGCCCGCCTATCGCATCCTGCGCGAGGATTGCTTTTCGAGTTCGCGCGCCAATTCATTCGTGATAACAATGGGCGCCTGCTGGCCTCATACGCACATCTGGCACCACGTGGATGGACGAGCAAGGACGTCATTACGCGAGCGAAGTCGGAATTGCTAGACGCCGGCTTTATTTTCGAAACGGCCAAAGGGCATCCATAACCTCGCCAGTACCATCGAAGGCTTCGAGGCCCCATGGCTACACCCTCATCCGAATAATGCCGTGGCGAGGCCGCCAGACCCATTGCCGAACGATTCCGGCCAGGAGGCCATCCCATGAGCCGAGCCGCCACAGTGGCCATCCTGAAAATCGCGGCCGAGGTTGGCGTTGCGCTTCGGCGGCAGGAAGCCAACGCCCAGCCATACCACGCCGCCAGCGGGTGCCAACCCCAGCTCCGTCCGGATGCGCGCGAGTTCCGCCAGGGTGCTCAACTGGCGTCTCCCACGACCAAGCGCAGCACTGGCGCAGGATGGCGAGGGTGTGTGGCTGCAATCCGTATCATTCGCGTGATCGCCTCTCGCTGGCGTCGGTCATCCATGGCAGCAAACAACGTGGCGATGCGCAGTTGGTCGGCAGTGAGTGCTGGCGGCGTCCGAATGGCTCTGGGCACCGCAGTGAGCACACTGATGGTGGCCTGGAGTCGCCGCTTGCGGGGCTTGCCTGCTTTGACATCCCTTGGCGCGCTCATGCATCACCCCCAGGGGCGCGGCGGTACCGCCAAATAGTGATCGCCCCATCCTCGAAGCGTTTGCCATTCTCGCTTGAGAACCAGCCCCCTAAATCCGGATCGAACCATGCGGTGCAAGGCTCGTCTCGAAGATGTTCAGCTACGATGACATCGACATTCGGCGGCGGCATCGTTCCCGGCTCTGCCCGCCGCCAAATTTCGGAAGACGCCTCGATGAGCTTGTTCAGCGTCTCATCAAGCTGGACTGTGACTTCGGCGAGCGTCTCGGCACATTCTTCCGCATAATTAACGGTCAATTGTGTGAGCCGTTCGATCGACGCGATACGCTTCTTCAGCCGAACAAGGGGCAGCCCGTCCGTCGGCGATGTCGTCATCGCGTAGATGCCAGCGACCATTGCCGCGATTTTGTCGACCATATCGGCGCCGAACTCGATAGCATCAACCGCCGACGTCGCGTGATGGATCGGGCATTGGATTGGCTTAGGACATGCACTCATGCGGCACCTCGCAGCAAGGTGGCCAGGTCGCCGGCCAGTTCGTCAGCAAGGCGCGTGGTCGTCTCAAGCGTGGTCTGTTGATCAGCGACGCCCAGCAGGTGGACGGCAGACAGCAGGTTGGCGACGGCCTTGGCCTGCCAGCGCAGATGATTGATGGTGTCGCGCCGCAGCTCTGCGGGCGTCTGGGTGGCAGCGGCGCTCATGCCGCACCTCGTGCCAGCGAATCGGCCGACACCAGCGGCACAACCGCAGTCAGTTCTTTGGCCAGGTTCCTGGCAAGCCACAGCAGGCTGGCCTGGGAGTCAGTATTACATGCTTTGAACGATTCGCAATCGTCGCCACCAATCAGCAACAACAAGCCGCTCAGCTGCGCGCCCAACATTGATGCGTGGTCGGCGGCGTCGCCGGAATTGATGGACAGCTGGCCGTAAGTCGTGCTGATGGTGCCGATATATGGGCTTGTGGTGTTGGGCGATGCAGGAGTGGATACTGCGGGCGTGAGGGTGCTTTTGACCATGATGGCCTCCAAAGTCGGTTTCAGAACCGATCACACCGCTGTCAAACGGGGTGAACGGCAAGTGGCGGGTTGACAGACCGGTGACAAAGGAAACCGGCAGGCCGAAGCCTCCCACCACTGCCGCTCATTGAAAGGGCACAGTGGTACGGACGAAAAAAAGCCGCCGGGTGGCGGGTGTCCGCCTTGTCAATTCGAGCTGTCAAACTCGATTCCCTTTTTCTCAGGAACGTATTCAGTATCACCCGCATGTGGCGCCTACGTCAAGCGCTGAATGTCGAAAAATCATGCATCGTTCTTGCCATAGTGCTCGCCCAAAACCGATGCCGGAAAGTCGCCCACCGCCCCGAGCGACCCGATATTGCATGGCTGCGCGCGCATTGAGGTCTTCTTGTCGATGCCGAGGTCGGCCAGGGTTGGAGCGCTAACCGGTTCCGAACTGGAACCAGTTATTTCTAGCGGCCTGCCGCCAAGATTTTTAGGCGCCGCGCGCAACATCTCCCCAAGCCGACGCTCAGCCTGGTCAGCGGCGATGTATGCGGCGAAACGCAGGGCACGACAGTACGCGAAGCACGATGTTCGGTGCTACTCCCGCCGCGTTTAGATAGTCCCTGGCGCCCCACTCATCGCCCGCGCGCTGCATCGAGATGGCATGTTCGACAAGCGCGTGAGTTGCGAAATCCTTACGCTGCTCAAGACCTGGATCGCACCTGGATAAATTTTTATCGTCCATGGCTTTGAAATAACCCGATTAAATTGTGCGCTGCAGCAAATTATTAGTCAGAGTTTGCCACCATCAGGCCGTTGCCGCAAGTGAAATGTTTTCGACGGTTGCCGTGCCGATGCTCAGCGAATGAATCGTGTATTGGAAGAGGGCCATGCTTACCAGTAGACCCGGAGGATTGGCGTAAAAAAGCCCGCGCGTACAACGATTTCCCGTCGTTTTGTGGGTTAGCGTTTCAGCGAAGGAACACAGTCGGTCCTGATGGCAAAACCGGCAGGGATTTGCACCCCATACCCCTTGCCGATACCCCGGCAGGCACATCAGATTGAGGCAGGAGCCGCGCTCACGGGTGAATAAGCCAACTTACCTTACTCGCTTAGCCTCGCCAGGTAGCAGTAGCCCGTGTCGCTTCAAATAGTCGAACTCGGTTTCCCAGACCGGTGGGGCGGCGTGATGTCCGGCATCATCCCGGTCCCACTCAGGTACCGCTTTCTCCGATGCGCTCGCCCCGCCATCGCACTCCACCGGCTTTCCCCTGATTTGGCAGCGCGGCTCGATCCACAGCCAACTATCGCGCGCTTGAAGCCCGTCCGGAGTTGGCGCCCGAGGGGCTGAAAACTTCCACCAGTGCTGGGGCCGTGTGCCAGGGTGGCGTACGGCCCACTCGGCGGTGATTCGTTCGCCATGATCGGCCCACAATCCGCTCCAATAGGCATCGGGCAGGAACCGCGTGAAGGGATTGCGCGGTACGCCGTCATTCAGAAAAGCCCATGCGTCGGCATCGATCGGTGGTGCCCGCCTTCCGCGTGTCGTCCGTGTTCGGTTGGTCGGCATCGTTAGCGCCCCGGTGGCCGGCCAGGCTTGCCAAGCGGTTCGAGGTCGAGATTCAGACTTTTCAGCGCTGCCATCATCGCGGCGCGGCTGTCGCGCTCGACGGCACAGGCCGGATTGGCTTTGAGCTGCTCGAACTTGTCGACCACCACGGCGCCGTGCTTGTCGATCAAGTCCGCCGCCATCGTCATGCGGTCCATCGCGCGCATCGCGGTCTCAAGGATCAAAAGCCCGGCTTGGTCGTCGATATCGTACTCGCCCATGAGCTTTTTCCACCATGAGCGGGCCGCCGGGGAGAGCCCAGCAGGTGTTTTGGTGTCATTTTTCAAAGCAAATCCTTCCATTCATAAAAATTTGGCTGCACAGCCGGTCTTTAGCCCTTCAAGCCTGAAGGATTTGAACCCCATACCCCATCGGCAATGGCTCCCAGCGCCGTCAGGAAGGCCGCCACGGCGCGAACAGCACAGTGTTGGCACGTCCGCATCACTCATCCGTTGCGCAGCTTGGGCGCCTCATCCCATCGATCAGGCGCTTCGTCGCATCGGCCGCGTGCGCGCCGTCGCGGCTGTGTCCGGCCAGTGCCGCCGCCGTCTGGCGCAATGCATCGCGTACGTGCGGCTCCAGGTCATGCGCCGTCTCAGCTTCATGGAAGATCAACGAAGCGAGTGCGTCGGAGTTGACCACCTCAAGTGCGGGGGCGCGAGCCTGCGCCATCACTTCGCTGGCCACCTTACGGCGTGTAATGCTCTGGTCCATTAAGCTGCCTCCCATTTAACAATTGATTGACCAACATCGGCGGCGATCAGTAGCACCGGGCCGCCGTCCGCATCCACATCGATGACATCGGCGGTATCGAGGCGGCTGCGCACAGCAGCGCATGCCTTGGCCAGCTGTCGCAACGCGGCCAGCTCCTTGCGCTTTAGCTCAGTCAACTGGCGTGCCGCCTTGCTCTGCTGGGCACGTGCGGCAGAGAACACCACATCGAAGCCCTCCGCCTTGATCGCCTTGTCCAGGCGGCGCTTATCGGTCCCGACAGCGAGGCGGCGCGCATGTGCTGCGTGCCACTGCATGGCGGCATGGGTAAGCGCTCGATCATTGTTCATCGGTGCGGTGGCGGACGCGGCCATCATTCGCCGAGCCGGTCGAACAGGTCCTCGGGCGTGGTCTCGCTTGGGTCGCCGTGCAGTGCATCAGCGCACATCACCAGAACGCCAGTCGGCGAGATGCCATACCCTTGTGCCGCGCCTGATCGCATCCGGCGCCGACCTAGCGCGCTGCCACTTCATCGAAGGTATCGTCCAGGATGGCGAGAGCGTGCCATTCGACCCGTCGCAGGATATTCCCGACCTACGACGTGCGGCCGAAGCCATCGGCGGCGTAAGCCTGCTCCTGATCGACCCGATTGTGTCGGCGGTCGCTGGCGATATGCACCGCGCCAACGACGTGCGCCGTAGCCTACAGGCGGTGGTCGACTTCGCTGACGCCCACCGATGCGCGGTTATCGGCATCACGCACTTTGCCAAGGGCGGCGCCGGCAAGGCCCCACAGGACCGCGTAATCGGCTCCCAGGCATTCGGCGCCCTTGCGCGCATGGTGCTGGTCACGGCGAAGGAGGAAGGCACTAGCCGGCGCGTCATGGCACGGGCGAAGTCGAACATAGCGCCCGATGACGGCGGCGTGGCCTACTCGCTTGAGCTGGCAACGATAGCCGGGGGCATCGAGGCCACGCACGCAGTGTGGGAGGGCGTCATCGAGGGCACGGCGCGGGAAATATTGGGGGATGTTGAGCAGGAGGAAAACGGGAACGACGCGAGCGCCTGGCAAGACCTGGAGCGAATGCTCGTTGATCTGCTGGTTGAGAACGGGGGCAAGATGGCAGCCAGACAGGTCAAGGCGGAAGTGAGCGACGCCGGCTATTCATGGACGGCGGCGAACCGAGCCAAGGAAAGGGTGGGCATCGAGTCGGCCAAGGAGAAAGGAACGACGAAAGGCGGCTGGACGTGGTTCTTGCCCAGCGCGCCGCGTTGAAGAAACCGAAGAAACCGAAGAAACCGAAGAAACCACACATTTTTTTCTGGTTTCTTCGGTTTCTTCGCGGTTTCTTCCACGTTCAACGCAACGATCAACCTCATGAAGATGCGCTGAAAAATCAGCACATCTCTCCTTGTGGGGGGGGCATGTGGTGCCGGCGCCAGAGTTGGCGCTGATTCACCGGCCGGGCTGGTACGCAACGTCGTCGAAAGCGATACGCGAGCGCTCACCGATGCTGTCGAGCAAGACTTACCCCCGGGCGCGCGTTCGAAGCATTCGTGTGGGAGAGCGATCTGTTGCCATAGCTGAAGGCGATCAATTTTTGCAAGCGCACGTCATCCAGACTGGATTGCCGATAAAATAATCTGATGATATCAAGCCCAGCCAGTAGCGAACGCTCAACATTTAGTGACCGGTTGAAATCGGCGTTAGCTGCGGCACACCTGTCGAGCAGACCTACCGATGTCGCCCTTGCGTTCAATCTTCGTGCCAATGGTGCGGCCGTCACCGCCTACGCGGCGAGAAAATGGCTAGTTGGCGATTCGATCCCGACTCAGGAAAGGATCGTAATCCTCGCTACCTGGCTTGGCGTGCATCCGTCATGGTTACGCTTTGGCGACGTCGAAGACACCGAGCCGCCGGTCGGCGTCATTCCCGAGGCCATTATCTCGAGTGAGCATCTAGCTTTAATTTCTAACATTATGCAATTGCCCCTTGCTGCCCAACATGTGGTGCGTGACTTGGTCGCCTCGCTACAGAAGATGTATGGCACCAGCGGCCATGGTCCGATGCCTGGGCGCAAACGCGAATCGTCGGCCTAGCCCAGCTGGCGAAGCCTAAGTACGTCGGGGCAGGCCGTTGGCATTTCGTACCGCGAAGGTTTGAGAATCACCGGCAGCGCGTCCCAAGACGGGAGGTTATTCCGCAGTGAATTGAAAATCCTACATGGCGCCTACATGACATTGCGGCAGTGGCGGAAAACAAAAAAAGGCTACAAGCCGAAGCGTGTAACCCTTTGATTTGCTGCGTATTCTTTGGGGTGGCTGATGGGGCTCGAANNACCACAAAATTAATCAGCGCTAGAAAGAAAACGATAGTTTGTACTACCCGCAAAATATTGGCTCGACCACGTGAGTCATGTTCTAAATCGGACGTAAGAAGATTCATCAAACCCAGTAGCTGCAGATTAATTTGCAGCATTTCACTCCGTGATTGGAGCAGCACGTCATCAGGGATGCTGGTTTTACTCGCAAAGTAAGGTAACAAGAGTTCGCGCATCGGCTTCCAAACTTGTTGCGCCTGATTAATCAATACCGCAGCCTGTGCCGTACGAACGCGATTAAGGATGATGCAACCTCCATCGCCGCTAACAACCATACCGCCATGTTCGAAAGCAGCTAATGTTTGATCAAATACTTTTACTGAATTGCGAAACTCTTCGATGAAAGCCTCTTTGCCATCAGTAGAGTTCTTTAGCTGAAGTGCTAACAACGACTTGGTGATTTGCTGTGAAAGCATGCGCTGGCGACCAGACAGATTGATCGACACGGCATCATTGGAGAGCTGATAAGCAATCCAGTAATTAATAGCCAGAATGGAAAAATCAAGCGCAATAAATAATAAAATTGCGGCAAAGAGTTTTTTTGACTCAGCCATACGATTTAACCATCTCGATAATACAAACACAGCAATAGCTCCCTAACTCCAAATTAATGTAATACGGTGAACTATAAATTCTTTAAAGTCTGATCAATCTTAATTGTGTCTG
Source organism: Oxalobacteraceae bacterium UBA6018 (assembly GCA_002428015.1). Classification (GTDB taxonomy): domain Bacteria; phylum Pseudomonadota; class Gammaproteobacteria; order Burkholderiales; family Burkholderiaceae_D; genus Telluria_A. The sequence goes on from DIZW01000024.1 coordinate 67,087, forward strand.
ATGTTAGTAGGCTACGAACGCTCACCATCATTATTTTCATTTTCCTAGATGGGAAATATTGAAAACAATAAAAAAAGATTGCTAATGTAATCAAACTTCTCCTATCTAGCTGGATAAAGACCGCCTGATAGATGTCGCATTCAGAATATATAATCTATGGGTGAGGCGTGTCTAACCCATGATACAGTTTCAAAAGGACTCTTAAAAGACTTTCGTTGTCTAGGATAATGAATTGAATTCTTCCTAGCAATGCGTGAGTACGCTTGCGAAAAGTAACCATTAACTTCGTTATAAGGACAAACAGCTATATAGTTGCAGGAATTTCCATACCAGAAATATTACTAAGCAACTGAATCTTAAGGGGAATAGATGGGGTGGCTGATGGGGCTCGAACCCACGACAACAGGAATCACAATCCTGGACTCTACCAACTGAGCTACAGCCACCACTGTCTAACATTTTCCCCGATGTTTCCGGGACAGCTCGAGATTATACAAACTCTTTGGCGAACTGGCAAATCTAAATGTCGAGTTCTGCTCAACTCGCCGCTTTTGCCGCGATCTGGACCTCGCTCACCGGCACCGACACACCCAGCAGGCTGGAGAACGCCGCCGCCAGGGCCGTGGCGCTGGCCGTCGTGTAGCCGGCCACGCTGGCAGCACCTTCGTCAGCGTTCTTCAAACCACCCGCGTCGAGCAAGTTTGCCAGATGGCGCGCGACGGCGTCGCCCGTATCGATCAAGCTCACCGCGCGCCCGGCGCGCGCGGCGATCAGGTCCTCGATGGCGGCGCGTACGAACGGGTAATGGGTGCAGCCGAGCACCAGGGTATCGGCGCCCTGATCGAGCAAGGGGGCCACGTAGCGCGCGAGCACGGCGCGGGTCGCCGCCGAGTCGAGCTCGCCCAGTTCGATCTGTTCGACCAGCCCGACGCAGGCTTGCAGGAGGAACGCGACCTTGCCGTCGCTGGCGATCTGGTCGCGCAGCTTGAGGAATTTTTCACCGGCCAGGGTGCCGGCCGTGGCCATGACGCCGACCGTGCCATTGCGCGTGGCCGCCGCGGCGGGCTTCAGACCGGGCTCGACACCCACAATCGGCATGTGCGGGTAGTGCGCGCGCAGGGTCTTGATGGCCGCCACGGTGGCGGTGTTGCAAGCCACCACGATGGCCTTGGCGCCGCGCTCGACCAGGAAGGCGGCCACCGCCAGCGAACGCGCGGCCACCACCTGCTCGGGCTTGTCGCCATACGGCGCGAAGCCGGAGTCGGCGAAGTAGAGCAGATGTTCGTGGGGCAGCTGGGCGCGGATGTGGCGCAGCACCGACAGGCCGCCGACGCCGGAGTCGAAGACGCCGATGGGGCTGGGGTTGGATGGCATGCTCAAGGCGCGGGGCGGCAAGCGGGGCGGCGCGGACCGCCCCGCGGCATGGCCTTAGACTACGCTGACCGGAATCTTGCCGACGCTCGAGAGCGACTCGATCTTGGCGGCCCATTCCTTCGGCCCGGTGTTGTGCACCGAGGTGCCGTTGGCGTCGACGGCCACCGTGACCGGCATGTCGGTCACGTCGAACTCGTAGATCGCTTCCATGCCCATGTCTTCGAAGCCGAGCACCTTGGCGCTCTTGATGGCCTTGGACACGAGGTAGGCGGCGCCGCCGACGGCCATCAGGTAGGCCGACTTGTGCTTCTGGATCGATTCGATGGCGGCCGGGCCGCGCTCGGCCTTGCCGATCATGGCGATCAGGCCGGTCTTCTCCAGCATCATGTCGGTGAACTTGTCCATGCGCGTGGCGGTCGTCGGGCCGGCCGGGCCGACCGCTTCGTCGCGCACCGGATCGACCGGGCCGACGTAGTAGATCACGCGGTTGGTGAAGTCCACCGGCAGCGGCTCGCCCTTGGCCAGCATGTCCTGGATGCGCTTGTGGGCGGCGTCGCGCCCGGTCAGCATCTTGCCGTTCAGGAGCAGGGTCTGGCCCGGCGTCCACGAGGCGACTTCTTCCTTCGTCAGGATGTTCAGGTCGACCCGGCGCGATTTTTCCGTGTCCGGGGTCCAGTGCACCTCAGGCCAGCTCGACAGCGCGGGCGGCTCGATGTAGCTCGGGCCCGAGCCGTCCAGCACGAAGTGGGCGTGGCGGGGGGCCGCGCAGTTCGGGATCATCGCCACCGGCTTGGAGGCGGCGTGGGTCGGGTGCATCATGATCTTGACGTCGAGCACGGTCGTGAGGCCGCCCAGGCCTTGCGCGCCGATGCCGAGGGCGTTGATCTTGTCGCACAGTTCGATGCGCAGCTCCTCGGTCTTGTTGCGCGGGCCGCGCTGCTTGAGCTCGTACATGTCGATGTCGTCCATCAGCACTTCCTTGGCCATCATCATGGCCTTCTCGGCGGTGCCGCCGATGCCGATGCCCAGCATGCCGGGCGGGCACCAGCCGGCGCCCATGGTCGGCACGGTCTTCATGACCCAGTCCACCAGCGAGTCGGACGGGTTGAGCATGACGAACTTGGTCTTGTTCTCCGAGCCGCCGCCCTTGGCCGCGACCTTGACGTCGACCGTGTCGCCCTCGACCAGTTCCATGTGCACCACGGCCGGGGTGTTGTCCTTGGTGTTCTTGCGCTCGAACTGGGGGTCGGCCACGATGGAGGCGCGCAGCTTGTTGTCGGCGAAGTTGTAGGCGCGGCGCACGCCCTCGTTGACGGCGTCGGTCACGGTGCCGGAGAAGCCCTCGAAGCGCACGCCCATGCCGATCTTGAGGAACACGTTGACGATGCCGGTGTCCTGGCAGATCGGGCGCTTGCCCTCGGCGCACATGCGCGAATTGGTCAGGATCTGGGCAATCGCGTCCTTCGCCGCCGGGCTCTGCTCGGACTCGTAGGCGCGCGCCAGATGGGCGATGTAGTCGGCCGGGTGGTAATAGCTGATGTACTGGAGTGCTGCGGCAACCGATTCGATCAGGTCTTCCTGCTTGATGACTGTCATGGAGTTTCTCGCTGAGTAATAAAGGATGCGGTCGAAATTTTCCTGTGGGGCCAAAAAAAATTTCAATCCATCATTTTACACGCGCGCGGGATTGTCGCGCCGGGCGGGCGGCCCGTTGTTGTAGGATGGGGAAGGGATGCGCATTTTTCGAGGTGTAAGGGCGCAGTAAGCGATAACGTCTAATGTATTTCCAAAATTATCACACTTAGGGAGACTAGAATGTCGGGCAACGAGACTCAGCAAGAAAATCATGGCATGCAGGAAAACCGCGTCTTCGCGCCTCCGCCAGCCTTCGTCGCGCAGGCGGCCGTTTCCGGTATGGATGGCTACCAGGCCCTGTGCGATGAGGCCGCGCGCGACTACGAGGGCTTCTGGTCGCGCCTGGCCCGCGAGCACCTGGACTGGCACAAGCCGTTCACCCAGACCCTGGACGAGTCCAACGCGCCGTTCTACAAGTGGTTCGGTGACGGCGAGCTGAACGTCTCGTACAACTGCCTCGACCGCAACCTGGCCAACGGCAACGCCGACAAGACCGCGATCATCTTCGAGGCCGACGACGGCAAGGTCACCACGGCCACCTACCGCGAGCTGCATGGCATCGTCTGCAAGTTCGCCAACGGCCTCAAGTCGCGCGGCATCAAGAAGGGCGACCGGGTCATCATCTACATGTCGATGTCGGTCGAGGGCGTGGCCGCCATGCAGGCCTGCGCCCGCATCGGCGCGACCCACTCGGTGGTGTTCGGCGGCTTCTCGGCCAAGTCGCTGCAGGAACGCATCATCGACGCCGGCGCCGTGGCCGTCATCACGGCCGACGAGCAGATGCGCGGCGGCAAGCACCTGCCGCTTAAGGCCATCGTCGACGAGGCGCTGGCGCTGGGCGGCTGCGACTGCATCAAGGACGTGATCGTCTACCAGCGCACCGGCGGCAAGATCGCCTTCAACGCCGGGCGCGACCTGTGGCTGCACGAACTGGTGGCCAACCAGAGCGCCGAATGCGAGCCGGAGTGGGTGAACGCCGAGCATCCGCTGTTCATTCTCTACACGTCCGGCTCGACCGGCACGCCGAAAGGGGTGCAGCATTCCAGCGGCGGCTTCCTGCTGTGGGCCGCGCTGACCATGAAATGGACCTTCGACCTCAAGCCGGCCGACGTGTTCTGGTGCACGGCCGATATCGGCTGGGTCACCGGCCACACCTATATCGCCTACGGCCCAATGGCGGCCGGCGCGACCCAGATCGTGTTCGAGGGCGTGCCCACCTACCCGAACGCGGCGCGCTTCTGGGACACCATCGCCAAGCACAAGGTCAGCATTTTCTACACCGCGCCGACGGCGATCCGTTCGCTGATCAAGGCGGCCGACGTCGATCCCAAGGTGCATCCGAAGAACTCCGACCTGTCCAGCCTGCGCCTGCTCGGCTCCGTGGGCGAGCCGATCAATCCAGAAGCGTGGATGTGGTACTACAAGAACGTCGGCAACGAGCGCTGCCCGATCGTCGACACCTTCTGGCAGACCGAGACGGGCGGGCACATGATCACGCCGCTGCCGGGCGCCACCCCCATGGTGCCGGGCTCATGCACCTTGCCGCTGCCGGGCATCATGGCGGCCATCGTCGACGAGGCCGGGCACGACGTGCCGAACGGGCAGGGCGGTATCCTGGTGGTCAAGCGGCCATGGCCATCGATGATCCGCACCATCTGGAACAACCCTGAGCGCTTCAAGAGCAGCTACTTCCCGGAAGAACTCGGCGGGCGCATGTACCTGGCCGGCGACGGGGCGGTCCGCAACAAGGACACCGGCTACTTCACCATCACCGGGCGCATCGACGACGTGCTCAACGTGTCCGGCCACCGCATGGGCACCATGGAGATCGAGTCGGCGCTGGTGGCCAATCCCATCGTGGCCGAGGCGGCCGTGGTGGGCAAGCCGGACGAGACGACCGGCGAATCGATCTGCGCCTTCGTCGTGCTCAAGCAGGCGCGCCCGACCGGCGAGGAAGCCAAGAAGCTGGCGCTGGAGCTGCGCAACTGGGTCGCCAAGGAGATCGGCCCGATCGCCAAGCCGAAGGAAATCCGCTTCGGCGACAACCTGCCCAAGACCCGTTCCGGCAAGATCATGCGGCGCCTGCTGCGCGTGCTCGCCAAGGGCGAGACGATCACGCAGGACATCTCGACCCTGGAAAATCCGGCCATCCTGGAGCAGTTAAAAGAAGCGTCCTAAGCGCGTCAAGCGTTGAATGCGCCGCAAGCTACGTCGTGTACCGCACGAAATGGCTTGCGGCGCAGTCCGTTTACCTGAAACACATCCATCCGTCCAAGCGGCGTTTTCCTGCGCCAGTGCCTGGTATGCCGCCCGATTCGATTGATCCATCTCAAAGGCGCGTCGGTCTCCACTCCTAAGATCGACATGTACTCTGCCTTTTCGATACATCAACCGGAGAAAATTAACATGAACAAGCTTCCGAGAATGTTCGCTTGGTTGTTGGGCGTGTTCGCCATCGCCACCGCCGCCCAGGCGTGGGCTGGTGATTTCTATCAGCAGCGTAATCTGGTTTCCGACAGCGCCGCCGTCAGCGCCGAGAACCGCGACCCGAACCTCGTCAATGCCTGGGGCCTGGCGTTCAACCCGTTCGGGGTGGCATGGGTTGCCGACAACGGCACCGGCGTGGCGACCCTCTACGACGGCAGCGGCGTACCACAGCGCCTGGTCGTCACGATTCCCGGCGCCGCTGGTGCGGGCGGCAACCCGACCGGCACGGTGTTCTATGGCGGAGAGCAGTTCGTCGTCAAGAAGGGCGGCGTGTCCGGGCCGAGCCGCTTCCTGTTCGCCAGCGAGGACGGCGGCATCGCCGGCTGGGCGCCCAACGTCGACCTCACGCACGCGATCCGCGTGATCGACAGCAGCGCCACGCACGCCAGCTACAAAGGCGTGGCCGTCAGCGCCAACGGGCGCCGCACGCTGCTGTACGCGACCGACTTCCATAACGGGAAAATTGACGTGTTCAACGCCGAGTTCAAGCCCGCCACCCTCCCAGGCAAGCCGTTCGTCGATCCGCACATGCCGGCCGGCTTCGCCCCGTTCGGCATCCAGGCCATCAACGGCGACCTGTACGTCAGCTACGCCAAGCAGGACGCCGACCGCCACGACGACGTCGCCGGCGCAGGTTTCGGATTCGTCAGCGTGTTCGACCCGAACGGGCGCTTCGTGCGGCGCCTCATTTCGCATGGCGCCTTGAATGCGCCTTGGGGCATGGCCTTGGCGCCGGCCAGTTTCGGACGCTTCAGCAATCGCCTGTTGGTGGGTAACTTTGGCGACGGAACCATCAACGCCTACGACCTGGCCACCGGCGAGCGCGTTGGGCTCCTGAAAGGGGCCGACCACAACCCGGTCCACATCGACGGCCTGTGGGGCATCGCGTTCGGCAACGGCTTGCGCGGCCAGCCGGTCGATACCTTGTTCTTCAGCGCGGGGCCGGTCGATGAGAGCCACGGTCTGTACGGCCGCCTGGACGTGATCCCCGGCGACGAGCGTGACGACGCCGTCATGGCCGAATAAGCCAAGGGAGGTATGCACGCGGTGCGGCATGCGACAAGGTCAGCATGCTGCGCCACCTTGCTGCTTGGTCCGACATCGATGCCGGGGCAGGCCTGCCCATTGCCCGCGCATGGCGCCGCTGTGCAATGGCCCCGCGCACAGATTCAAGGAAAGCGCGCGTAGGCACGCCCGGCGATGGGGCGAACACGCGATAAGAGGCTAACACGTGCATAGACACTGCAAGCGCGTACCGGCAGGTAAACGGTATCGTCGCGTATGCATATCACCGTCACGTATGCTATATCGGCGAGTCGCACAAGCCGTCTGATGCGTTGACACAATACTTTACAAATTCCGCGTTGCCGCGGTGGAGGCCGAACAGCATAATGCACCTGTCTCCTCCAACTCCTCCTGGAATTGGATTCAGCCCACCCTCGCGGTGGGCTTTTTTTTGAGCTGCCCAGTCTCGCATCCCGCGTCCGTGATCAAGCTGCTCGCTTCTTGAGCGGTCCAGTCATGCGTCACCTGATCAGCGATCCAGCAGTTCGCTTCTCGGACTGCCTACGCCGACCCCGTCCGCAGGCGGTCAAGCATTGACAGCGCGAACATCCTCGTGTTGCAATCGCACTCATCGCGGCGGGCCAAGGGCTCGTCCACGGGCAGGGCCGGGATCGCACGGCCTGTTCTTCAACCTGACTAGAAGGAGGATCTATGTACGCAGTCGACGCAGCCAGGCTGGCGCAAGCGCCAACCGTGGCCACTGGACTTGAACAGTCCAACTCAATGCAGGTGTGGAGAACGTATGAATTTTACCGACGAAAAAAACGAGGATGGTGTCACTGAACGCGGTTTTACCCTGGAGGTCGCAGGCAATCCTGTTCCCGGAGTGCTATGGCTTGCCCAAGCGGCCGAAGGCCAGCGGCCCTTGCTCTTAATTGGTCACGGCGGCGGCAGGGATAAGCTGTTTCCGCCGCTGGTCGCTTCCGCGCGGCATTATGCCCGCGCGCTGGGGTACGCCGTGGTGGCAATCGACGCCCCCGGGCACGGCGCCCGCGCCATGCCCGACCAGGCCGCGCGTGTCGCCCAGCATGTTCGGCACGACATGACCGCCACCGGCGGCCTGAGCGCCGACACGCTGGCGCTGATGATGCGATGGGCCACGCAAGCCGTGCCGGAATGGCGCGCCGTCATCGACGCCGTGCAGGCGCTGACCGAAGTGGGCAGCGGCCCGGTCGCCTATTGCGGTCTGTCGCTCGGCACGATGATCGGCCTGCCGCTGCTGGCCGCCGAGACGCGCATCAAGGTGGCCGCCCTGGGCCTGGTCGGTCTTGGCGCCGGCTCGGCCCAGCTCGAGGCTGCCGCCAGGCAGGTGAGCGTGCCGGTCGAATTCCTGATGCAGTGGGATGACGAGCTGGTGCCGCGCAGCCAGGCGCTGGCAATGTACGACGCGCTGGGATCGGTCCAAAAGACGCTCCATGCCAATCCAGGGCGCCATGCCGACGTGCCGCCGTTCGAGCGCGCAGGCTGGATGGCCTTCTTCACGCGTCACCTGGGCGGCATACCTTCCCCGGCCTGACGCGCCGGCGCAGTGAGGCGAAAAGCTGAAGCAGTCTCGGAGGCGGCCCGGCTCGTCTCTCCCCGCATCCGACGGTGCGGGGCAGGCCGGCCTGGCCAGTCCGGCCGTGTCAAGCGCGGTCGGGCATGGCCCCGTAGCCGCTCGCCTCGACCAGAAGCCGGGTATAGGGATGCTCGGCCTGGCAGGCGCTCAGGCGCTCGCGGTCGATGATGTCCACGATTTCCCCGTGACGCATGACGGCCACGCGCTCGCACAAATGGACCACCACCCCCAGATCGTGGGTGACCAGCACATAGGTCAAGCCCTCGCGTTGGCGCAGCTCGGCAAGCAGATTGAGGATTTCGGCCTGGACCGACACGTCCAGCGCCGACGTTGGCTCGTCGAGCAGCAGGATGCGCGGCTCGAGAATCAGCGCACGCGCGATCGCGACCCGCTGGCGCTGGCCGCCGGAGAGCTGGTGCGCATAGCGTTGGCGGAAGCTGGCGTCGAGCCCGACCTTGAGCAGGATCTCGTCCACGCGCTGCCCGATCCGGTCCATGCCGTGGATCTTCAACGGCTCTGCCAGCGCGCTCTCGATGGTGTGACGCGGATGGAGCGAGCCGTAGGGGTCCTGGAACACCATCTGCACCAGGCGGCAGCGCGCGCGATCGATGCTGCGCCCCAGCGGCTTGCCCTGGATGAGCAGGCGGCCCTGCCAATGGTGGTATAGCCCGGCCAGGCAGCGCAGTACCGTGGTCTTGCCCGAGCCCGATTCGCCCACCAGTCCGAACGCCTCGCCCTCGGCCACCGAGAACGACACCTCGTTCAATACCCTGCTGGCATTGGCGCCCTCGCCGAAACTTAAGTTCAGTGCCTCTACATTAATCATCGAAAGCGTCCTAGTTGCTAAGCCATAGAGGGTCGCGTTGCAGGACCGGCAGCACGGCGCGGCGCGCCGTCATGCTCGGCAGGGCCGCCAGCAGGCCGCGCGTGTAGGGGTGTTCGGCCCGGTCCAGGTCGGCCGCGGCCAGGGTCTCCACCACGCGCCCTGCGTACATGACGATTACGCGGTCGCAAAAATGCCGCACCAGATGCAGGTCGTGGCTGATGAATAGCAGGCCCAGGCCGCGCGCGTCGACCAGTTCGTCCAGCACGGTGAGCACCTGCGAGCGCACCGACACGTCCAGCGCCGACGTCGGCTCGTCGGCGATCACCACCTCCGGCTCGGGAATGAGCATCATGGCGATCATCACGCGCTGGCCCATGCCGCCCGAGACCTGATGTGGATACAGGTCCATCACGCGCGCCGGTTCGCGGATGCGCACCGCCGCCAGCATCGCCAGCACCCGCTCCCTGACCTCGGCCCGCGTGAGCGCCTGGTGGGCGCGCAAGGCCTCGCCGATCTGTTCGCCGATGCGCATGACCGGATTGAGCGAATACTTCGGGTCCTGCATGATCATCGACATGCGCCGCCCGCGAATGGCGCGCATGGCGCGCTCGTCCGCCTGCAGCAGGTCGGTGTCGCCGAAGCGCAGCGTGCGCGCCGCGATGCGTGCGCTGGCCGGATGCAGCTTGAGCAGCGCCCGGCCCACGGTCGACTTGCCGGAGCCGGATTCGCCAACGATCGCCAGCTTCTCGCGGCCCAGCGTGAACGACACGCCGCGCACCGCCTCCACCAGGCCGGTGCTGGTGGCGAAACTCACCCGCAGATCCTGGACTTCCAGTTTGTTTTCGTTCATCGGTGTGTCCTTGTCAGCTGCGTGGATCGAACATGTCGCGCAGACCGTCGCCCAGCAGGTTGAAAGCCAGGCTGACCAGCATGATGGCCGCGCCGGGCATGGCCACCAGCCACCAGCACTCCATCATGTAGCGCCGTCCGGCCGAGATCATCGCGCCCCACTCGGGATCGGGCGGCTGGGCGCCCAGGCCGAGAAAGCCCAGCCCGGCCGCGGTCAGGATGATCCCCGCCATGTTCATGGTCAGGCGCACCAGCACCGACGACACGCACAGCGGCGCCACGTGGCGCAGCAGGATGCGTGCCGCGCCGGCGCCCTGCAGCTGCACCGCCGCCACGAAATCGGCCTGGCGCAGGGTGCGCGTCTCGGCCCGCGCCAGCCGCGCGATCGGCGGCCAGGACGTGAGCGCGATCGCGATCACCGCGTGTTCCAGCCCCGGCCCGAGCGCGGCCACGAAGGCCAGGGCCAGCACCAGGCTGGGGAAGGAGATGAAGATGTCGGTGATGCGCATGAACAGGCTGTCGACCCAGCCGCCGAAGTAGCCGGCCACGGTGCCCACGGCCAGCCCGACCGGGCCGACCACCAGCGTCACCAGGGCCACGATGTAGAGCGTGGTGCGGGCGCCGAACACGAGGCGGCTGAACACGTCGCGGCCGTATTCGTCGGTGCCGCACCAGTGCGCGGCGCTGGGCGCGCGCAGGGCCGCCGCCAGGTCCTGCAGCAGCGGGTCGTGGGTGGCGATCAGCGGCGCGGCCAGCGCCACGAGCAGCAGCAGGGCGGCCACCGCGGACCCGGCCAGGGTCATGGGATTGCGCAGCAGGTGGCGCAGCGCGCGCTGGAGCAGCGTGGGGGAATGGGGCGAGGCAGTTGACATCAGCGCATCCTTGGATCGAAGACTTGGTACAGGGCGTCCGACAGCAGGTTCAGGCTGACGAAGATCAGGCCGACCACCAGCACGCAGCCCATCACGGCGTTCATGTCGCCCAGCAGCAGGCTGTTGGTCAGGTATTGGCCGAAGCCGGGCCAGGCGAACACGGTCTCGATCAGCACCGCGCCTTCGAGCAGGCCGCCGTAGGCCAGCGCCACGATGGTCAGCAGCTGCACGAGGATGTTGCGGAAGGCGTGGCGCCACAGCACCTGCATCTCGGACAAGCCCTTCACGCGCGCCGTGAGGATGTATTCCTGGGATAGCTGGGCCAGCATGAAACTGCGCGTCATGCGGCTGATGTAGGCCATCGAATGCAGGCCGAGGATGCAGGCCGGCAGCGCGATGTGGCGCAGCGCGCTGCCGGCGGCGCCCCAGTTGCGCGCCAGCGCGCTGTCGAGCAGCAGCAGGCCGGTGACCGGCGCCACCGCGCCGTCGTAATCGAGGTCGATGCGCCCGGAACCGCCGGCCCAGCCAAGCCAGGCGTAGAACACCAGCAGGCCCATCATCCCGAACCAGAACACGGGAGTCGAATAGCCGGCCAGGCTGACCACGCGCACCAGGTTGTCCTGCCAGCGCCCGCGCCGCGCAGCCGAAAGCACGCCCAGCGGCACGCCGGCCAGGGTGCCCACCAGGATCGCCAGCGTGGCCAGTTCCGCGGTGGCCGGCAGCACCCGCGCGATGTCGCTGGCGACGCTGTGGCCGGTCAGGAGCGAGTCGCCCAGGTTGCCGTGCACGAGTTCATTGAGGTAGCGGCCGAACTGCACGTACAGCGGCCGGTCCAGGCCGAGCCGCACCTGGGCCTGGCGGTACATCGACGCGTCGGCGTCCGGCCCGACGATCGACAGCACCGGGTCGACCGGCATCACGCGGCCGATGAAGAAGGTCAGCACGAGCAATCCCAACAGGGTCAGCACGGTACTGACCAGGCGGTTGCGCAGAGGTAGCAGCGACATGAAAGGCAGGCTCCGGGAAGTTAATCGACTTTGTAGACGTCGCGCAGGTGGGTGGTGGCCGACGGATGGCCGACGTAATTGCGCACCCGCTTGCTCAGCACCACCGTGTCCACCATCTGGGCGATCGGCTCGATCGCACCGACCTCGCTGTCATACAGCCGCTGCACCTGGCGGTACATCTCGTCCTGGGCCGCGACGTCGCGCTCGCCGGCGGCGCGCTCGATCAGGCGGTTGATGGCGGGGCTGTAGAACGAGGTGCGCCAGCCCTGGAAGTTGGTCAGCTTGGCGGCGTCGCGGTTGTCCGGGTTGTAGACCAGCGCGCGCAGGTTTGCCAGCGGATGTGGCTCGACCCCGCCGCCGCCGCGCCCAACCACGATCTCGAAACGACGCTCGCGCATCGCGCCATACACCTGGTTACCGGTGCCCGACAGGATGCGCGCGTCGATCCCCGCCAGCGCCAGCGTGGCCTGCAGCGAGGTGGCGATATTGATCAGGGGCGGGTCCGACAGCACCCGGATCGTGGTCGTGAAGCCATGCGGGTAGCCGGCCGCGGCCAGCAGGCGCTTGGCCTCGGGAACGTCGAGCCGGTAGCCCGGGTCGGGCAGGGTGGCGGCCAGTCCCAGCATGACCGGGCGCTGGTGGTACACGCCATAATGCGGCAGGATGGCGCGGTTGATGCCGTCGTAATCGATCAGGCTGCGCAGCGCCAGGCGCACGCGCCGGTCCGCGTACTTGGAGTCGCGCATGCTCACGGCCACGTAATAGGCCGCGCCGCGCAGGGAAGGCTGGACCACCACGCGGGCGTCGTGCTTGAGCGCTTCGATGTCGGGACCGGCCATGCCGGCGGCCAGGTCGACGTCGCCGCGGTCGATCATGAAGCGCAGCGACAGCGATTCGCTGATGTGGCGCATCACCACCCGCCGCAGCCTGGCCGGGCCGCGCCAGTAGCCGTCGAAACGGTCGAGCAGCATGGCGTCCTTGGCGCGCCAGTCGGTCAGCGCGAACGGGCCCGAGCCGGCCGCATGGTTGAGCAGCCAGGCCGCGCCCAGGTCGCCGTTCTTCTGGTGCGCCATCACCACGCCGCGGTCGACGATGGCCGCGCTCACCGAGGTTGCCAGCGTGTAGAGCACCATGCGCGGATCGGTCGGCTGCGGCAGGGTGATCTGCAGGGTGCGGGCGTCGGTCGCGCGGATCAGCCGCTCGACGTTGGCGGCGCTGAAGCCGTAGCTTTTCCAGGGCGAGGCCATCGCCAGGTTCAGCTTGAGCACGCGCTGGAGCGACCAGGCGGCGTCCGCCGCGGTCAGCGGGGCGCCCGACTGGAAGCGTGTTCCCTCGCGCAGCGTGAGCGTGAGGCTGCGCCCGTCGGGCGCGATCTGCCAGCGCTCGGCCAGCGCCGGCAGCACATGGCTTAACTGATGGGGATCGAGTTCGACCAGGTAGTCGTACAGGTTGACGACCACGCCCAGCACCTCGTTGCCGGTGGCGCCGGCAGGGTCGAGCGAGAGCAGGTTGTTCATGTTCATGCCGATCACCAGCTGGTCGCGCGGGGTGGCGGCGTGGGCCGCCGCCGCGCCCAGCATCAGCGCCAGCGTCAGGCGGCGCGACAATTTCAAGAGCCTGTGCATCGCGCGCCGGGTCCTAGTAGTTGGTCACGGTGTGGGCCGCGATGTAGTCGAAGTTGATGTCCTCGCCCAGGCCGGGCTGCTGCGACAGCTGGACGAAGCCGTCCGCGCTCATCGGGTCGGGCAGCGCGTGCAGGTAGCCCGGCACCACGTCGTAGTCGAGGAAAGGGTGCAGCAGGCCGCGCTCGTACCAGCGGCAGTTCTTGATCGCCGCCGTCACCGCCAGGTTGGCCGCGCCATTGCCGTGCACTTCGCAGTTCATGCCGAAGGCGTCGGCCAGGGCCGCCACCTTCATGGTCGGCGTGATGCCGCCCACGCCCGGCACCCCGGCGCGCAGGATGTCGCAGGCGCCGGCCACGGCCCAGTCGGCGCGGCTATGGTGCTTGCCCGAGATCGATTCCGGCCCGACGATGGGAATGTCGAGCTGCTTGGCCAGCCACGTGTAGGACGCGATGCTCTGCTCGTTCATCATCTCCTCGAACCAGGCGAAATTGAGCTTCTCCAGCGCGCGGCCGATGGTCAGCGCGTCGGTGCGGCTATACCAGTGGTAACCGTCGAGCATGAGGTCGATATCCGGGCCGACCGCCTCGCGCACGGCCGCGCAAGCCTTGATGTCCATCGCCGGATCGGGTGCGAACGACACCGGCGGCATCCAGGTGTGCAGCTTGATCGCCTTGTAGCCGCGTTGCACCAGTGTAACCGCGAACCGGGCATAATCGTCCGGCGTCGCGAGCCCGCCCGGAAGGTCGTCCCCGCACATGGTGCTGCCGTAGGCCGGTACCTTGTCGCGGTAGGCGCCGAGCAGCTTGTAGACCGGGATCTTGAGCGCGCGTCCGGCCAGGTCCCACAGGGCCTGTTCGACCACGGCCAGGGCCCGGTCGGTCAGCTGGCCGGCGCTGCCGCGCTGCCAGTGCACCAGGTCCTGCCACAGGCGCTCGCGGTCGAACGGGTCCTGGCCGACCAGCACCTTGCGCACGAATGCCTCGATCACGGTGGGACGGATCACTTCCGGTGGGCCGAAGGCGTAGCCGCGCGTGCCGTCGTCGGCGGTGATGGTGAGCATGGCCAGCGTGGTCATCTTCTCCGGCCCGGGATGCGAGTGGCCGGCGCTGTCGACGCTGCGGCTGCTCAGGTAGTGGAACACGGTTCCCTGTACACGTTCAATTTTCATATCGTACCCATAGAATTCGGCAAAAAAAACGTGCCGCGCGGCGCTGCGCGCGGCACGCCAAGGGGAGCTGGCTAGAAGTCGTAGCTCAAGCGTGCGTTGAAGGCGCGTCCGATCGGGCTGGCGATGTTGTTGGCATAGCCGGTCGCGTTGGAGTTGGTCGCCGGCGGCCTGGTGTCGAGCAGGTTGCTCACGCCCAAAGTCAGGTTCGTGTGGCGGAAACCCTTGTACGATAGCGTGGCGTTCCACACGGCATAGGTGGAGATGTCGCGGTAGTACTGCGGCAGCACCGCGTTCAGATCGTGGTAGGCCGAGTTGTAGGCCTGGGTCAGTTGCGAGGCCCAGTCGCCGTTCGACCACGACAGGCGCAGCGTATGCTTCCAGCGGAAGGTGTAGGTGGGGCTGGAGGTGCTCGTGCCCGACCCGTTCGAGCCGAAGGTGCCGAGGTTGGAGATCCACGGGCCGTCCTTCTCGTTCTGCGACTCGAAGCGCGTCACGTAGGTGCCCTCCATGCCCAGCTTGAAGCTGCCGTAGGCCGTGCGCGGCAGCGAATAGTTCAGGCCGACGTCGATGCCGCTGGTGCGCAGGTCGCCCAGGTTGGACGTGATGTCCTTCACGTAGGCGAGCGAGCCGTCCGGATTGCGTACGAACAGGTCCGCGTACTTGGTGGTGTTGGTGAAAATCGCGTTCTGGGCCAGCGAGCCGATGGTGTCGCTCACGTGGATGTTGTAGTAGTCGAGCGAGACCGAGGCGTTGGCGAAAGGCTCGATCACCGTGCCGACGGTGAAGTTGCGCGATTTCTCGGGCAGCACCGCCGGGTTGCTGCCGTTTTGCAGCGGCAGGTTGGTATTGCACACCACCAGGGGATTGGCGCCGGCGACCGCCTTGCCGGTGCCCGGCACGCCCATCACGCCGGGGCAGAGCACGGGGTCATCCCATTTGCCGCCGGTCAGCGCCGTCGCGCCCGGCAAGCGGTAGCCGTAGCGGTCGAACACGGTCGGCGCGCGGAAACCGGTGCTGGCCGAGCCGCGGAACATGATCATGCGCGCCGGCTGGTAGCGGAAGCTCGCTTTCGGATTGACGGTGCCGCCGAAGTCCGAATAGCGGTCGCCGCGCAGGGCCACGTCGATATCGAGATCCTTGGTCAGGGGGATGTCGAGCTCGGCGAACAAGGCGCCGATGTTGCGCCCGCCCTTGGAGTAATTGGGCCGGCGGCGCTGGTAAGGCACCAGCAGGTCGGAATCGAGCGAGCGGTCCTCGTCGCCGTCGTGGTGGAACTCGGCGCCGGTGGCCAGGGTCAGCGCGCCGCCGCCGAGCTGCATCAACTCGCGCGTCAAGGTCAGGTCCACGCCGGTGTACACGTCGGTGGTATGGCGGATCTGCCAGCCATCGGCCGAGATGCTCGCCAGGTAAGCCTTGCCGGCCGCGTCCTGCGTGCCGAAAGGATTGAGCACGCCGTTGAGCACCCCGGCGTTGAGCTTGGGACCGTTGACGTAGCCGCTCACGAAATAGGAATCGCGGATGCCGGCGCCGTACACGAAGCCGAGCCGGTAGTCCCAGCCGAACGCCTTGCCCTCGTCCAACAGTACCAGGCGCGCGTTCTGCTGCTCGTCGGTGGCGATCGCGGGACCGAGTTCGGCCACGCTCCAGGATACGTTCAGGGTCGAACCTTTCAGGCCGGCGATGGCGGGCACGCCGCCGCTGCCGCCTGGATACCATGGGCTGGCCGGCGTGATCTGCATCACGGCGCCGTCGAAGCCGACGCTGGTGGTAGGCGCCTTCTGCGTGGTGATGTGCTCGCGCGCATACAGCAGCTCCGCCGTGAGCAGGTGGTCCGGCCCCAGCTGGATGCTGCCCTTGCTGAAGAAGGTCGTCTGCGCGTTGCCCGGCAAGGCCAGCACGTAGTTGGCGCTCAGGGCGCAGGTGTTCTTCGACGCCGGGGTCGACAGTCCGGCCGCGCAGCCGCTCGCGTAGTAGGGATTGGCGGTGATCTTCGTGCTCGGCGAGAAGATGTTGGCTGGCTGGGCATAGCTGCCGCTGCTCAGCTTCGGTGCGATGCCGAGCGCGGTCAGCGCCTCCACGCTGCTCAGTTCGGCACGGTCCGCCGCCGCCAGCGCGCTGCGCTGGTGGCTGTCGATGGTCGCGTACAGGTTCCAGCCGTCGCTGACCAGGTTGCCGATGCCGCCGAGCAGGCTCAGGCGATGCTCGGCGCCGCCGCCCGCGCGCTCGGGCCGCACCAGCTGGGCCGTCACGTTCACGCCCTGGAAGGTCGGCTTGGTGATGAAGTTGACCACGCCGCCGATGGCGTCGGTGCCGTAGGTGGAGGAGGCGCCATCGCGCAGGATTTCCACCCGGTTCATGGCGCTCATGGGGATCACGTCGACGTTGGCGTAGCCGTCGGCGATCGGCTCGTTGGCCATGCGCCGGCCGTTGAGCAGCACCAGGCTGCGGTTGATGCCGATCCCGCGCATGTTGATGTTGGTGCCGGCGCCGGCGGAGGAGGGCACGTTGGTCGAGCCCACCGACAGCGAGGTCACCAGGTCGGCCACGGTGGTCAAGGCGCTGTTGGTGAACTCCTCGGCCTTCATGGTCGTGAGCGGCAGTGCCGACTCGCTGGCGATGCGCTTGATGGTCGACCCGGTGATCTCGACCTTCTGCATGGGCTCAGCCGCTTGCTGGGCCGCGGCCTGGTTGCACATGCTCATGATGGCCAGCGTGATCGACGACAGGGCCAGCCGGCGGGTTGGCGGTTTACGGAACTGCATGGGTGTCTCCTCCTGGTTGGGAAAATCGCGCTGTCGAGCTCACTGTGGTCTTTTTTGACTCTAACACATCAGTCGTCCGACAACTTGAGCTGGAGTATAATCACGCTATTCCGAAAATGCAATCATGAATCGCCGATTCTTCACCATTGCCCGCAGCCCATGACAGAGCATTCCTCCGCGCCACCCCAGCAAAAGCGGCACCGCACCCTGGCCCAGGACGTGATCGACTATGTGGCAAATGAGATACGCCAGCGCCCGATCGAGGTCGGCGGCAAGCTTCCCACCGAGCAGGAAATCATGCAGGCCGTGGGAGTCAGCCGCTCCGTCGTGCGCGAGGCGATATCCCATATGCAGTCCGCCGGCCTGGTCGAGGCGCGGCAAGGGAAGGGCACCTTCGTGCTCGAACGGGTTCAGCAGCAGATGGGGCTCGATCCGAACAAGGTCGTCTCGATGGACGACGTGCTGTCGGTGCTGGAGCTGCGCATCACGCTGGAGACGGAATCGGCCGGCCTGGCCGCGGTGCGCCGCAGCGAGCCACAGCTGGCGCAGATACGGGAGGCGCTCAACGCCTTCGAGGCGCGCTGCATGGCCGGCGGCGACACGGCCACGGTGGATGTGGCCTTTCACCTGGCGATCGCCGAGGCCTCGGGCAACCGCTTCCTGTATGACGTGCTCGAGCATTTAGGCAGCAACATCATGCCGCGTGCGCGTGCCACCTCGTCCAAGCTCAAGCGCGATGCCCCGGCGGTCTTCATCGAGCGCGTGATCCGCGAGCATGAGGATATTTTCAACGCCATCGCGCGGCGCGATTCCGACTCCGCGCGGGCGGCGATGCGCACCCACCTGGGCAACAGCCGGGAGCGGCTGCGGCGCGCTTACGAGCAATATGAGGCGGGCGCGAACTAGTCGTACCGTTTCCGCTGCGCCAGATCCATGCCCGCTTCATCGCGGGCTTTTTTTTGCCCTGGAAAATCGATGTCTTATCGCCTTCAAACTCCGCCAATTCATCAGACGTCTGATGAGTATGCCAGTTTTTTTCCAATCCATTGGCACGGCGTTACAGTGGATGTTCCAGCGTACGCGATCGGGTAGCGGCGCTCGAATCGTCCGGTCCGTCCGAAACGTATCGCGCAAACCCTTCGGCCATTCCCGGCCGACGATGCGATATCGCCATCTACCCGCGTAGTAAGATGCTTCTTTTCAGCGCGAGGTGAGCATGGGTCTGAGGCGGATAGTCAACAAACGGATGGGCGCTTTCATCATCGCCGCGTCCGCGCTGAGCACGGTGGCGGCCGCCGCTGCGCCCGACGTCGTTCCGCTCACCTTCATCAACAATCTTCCGTTTGTGTCGATCACGGTCGGTGCGGCGTCCACGCGGCTGATGATCGACACCGGCGGCCAGCTCGGGATCTCGATGCCCGAGGCGACCGTCGCCAAAGCCGGTTCGGTCACGATGCTCGATCACCGGACGAAATTCCATGACCTGAACGGCAAAGTGTTCGAAGTCCAGGACTTCGTCGCGGAGCGCGTGGTGGTGGGAAGCACGCATTTTGCCAAGGTCAACGGCCGCATCCACACAGAGTGGGGCGGGGCGCCGGAAGGGCCGGAGGCCGAGTTGACCCGTGCGCGCCAGGCCGGGGCGATCGGCCTGGACGCCTTTGGCGACCGGCCGCTGATGTTTGACTACGGGCATCGCACCTTGACCATCTTCGCGCCCGGCGACGCGCCTCAAGCGGGTCACTCAGGGTGGCAACAGCTACAGCTCGATTACGGCAAGGAAGGCCCTTACGTCACGCTAGTGGTCGGCGGCAAGCCGCTGAAGTTCGTACTCGATACGGGAGCGAGCGTGAACGTCGTCAACCCGGACGCGCTCGGTTCCGCGAGCGGATCGGCTTTATGCGCTGGCGCTCCCGCGAGCAAGCAGGACTGCGATCCCCGTCTGCTGCCTGACGTCCGTGACGCCGGCGGCCGGCCATTGGGCGCGTTGAAGGCTGAACGGGCCAGGCTGGGAGGAGCGCCCTTCGATGGCTTGTTGGGCGCGGCATTTTTTGCCGAGCATCGCGTGGTGTTCGATGTGGCGGCGCACCGCCTGCTGATCGCGCCTGCCAACGCTGGGGCCGACCAGGCGCCTTAGACCGGGCCGCCGCCTGCCGTTTATCCACCGATCTGGCGGAACGGGTCGAGCGCGAGGTCGATGATGCGCCGCTCGCGTACGACGATTTCGGCAATGGCGGTCATGCCGTAACGTAGCGGATAACTCGTTTCGCCGACCTTGTACGCGTCCTGTTCCAGCGTGACGCGGCCCTCGTACACCGGCTCCTTGGAGGCGGCCGACGGCTTCGTCGCCGGCGAGATGAATTGCAGCGTGCCGCGAATGATGCCGTAGCGTTGGTAGGGGAAGGCGTTGAACTTGAGCTGCACCGGCAGGCCTTCGCGCAGGAACGCGCGGTCGTGCTCGGCGATTTCGAGCTTGAGGATGGGGCGGGCGTTCTTGGGCGCGATGCCGCCAAGCGGCGCGTTGGCCTGGACCTTGTCGCCCGGCTGGGTCGACGTCACGTCCGTGATCACGCCGTCGACCGGCGCGACGATCAGCAGAAAATTGTCCTTGTCGATGTTCTCGAACTTGATGCGGGCCGCAGCGTCGGCCACCAGCCGCGCGGTCTGTACCTGCAGGCGCAGCTTGTCCTCGGCGTTGGCGACTTCGCGATCGGCCGCTTCGGACTGCAGCCGCAGCGTGGTCAACTCCTGGCCGCTGGTTTCGAGTTGCGACTTGGCCTGAGTCGCTTCGAGGCTTTGGCGTGCGGCCAGCTCGCTCAGGCGCGATTGGGCCACGCGCACGGCGTTTTCAGCGGCCAGCAGCGCGTTCTTCTTCTGTTCGACCTGCAGTTGCGAGACGCCACCGCCGCCGGCCATGGCGAACAGGCGCGCGTATTTGTCGGCTTCGTCCTTGGCGGCGTCGCGCGCGTGCTTGGCGTCGTCGAGGTTGGTGCGCGCTTCCTGCTGCTGCGCGGCCTGGCCTTGCGCGAGCTTACTCGTGCCTTCGGCGATGCGGCGCTCGTGCTGCCTCGCTTCGACGTCGGCCGCTTCCTTCAGTGCGGCGGCGCGCTTTTCCATCAGCGCCTTCTTTTCAGGGAATTCCTTCCAGTCGCGCTCCGCATCTTCGAGCTTGAGGCGCGCTTCGAGGGCGTTCTTGGCCGCCTCGATGGCGCCGCGCGCGTAGATGCGGGCGACCACGTCGCCTTGCTTCACCGGCTGGCCCTCGGCGATGT
>DIZW01000024.1:87682-193686 GCA_002428015.1 Oxalobacteraceae bacterium UBA6018
ACCGGCTGGCCCTCGGCGATGTAGATATTGGCGAGCTCGCCGTCGATCGGCGCATACAAGCGCCGTACTTCCGACGCCGGCACCAGCGTGCCGCTGGCCGTCACCAGCACGTCCGCGTGGCCGAAGAAGGACCACACCAGCGCGGCGAGCACCAGCGCGACCATCGTGTAGACCATCGCCTGCGTGAACCGCCACGGGTCGGCGGTGAGGATGGCGATGCCTTCGGCGCTGTGGTCCTCCAGCGCCTCGGTCAATGGTTTAAGGAGTGGCTGCTTCATGGGGCTCCTCGCCTCTGGCCAAGGCCAGCTTGCGGATATCGCTGAGGGCGTCGGCGTAGGCGTCGCGATACTGCGGTACGTACGACGACATGGTGACGAAGGCGCGCTGGTGCGCTTCGTTCTGGTCCTCCCATTGCTTGAGGATCTGCGCGATGCGGCTGCGGTCGGCGGGGTTGGCGATGGGTGCCTGCGCGCCGCCGCGGGCGGCGACAAAGGCTTCGAGCCGAACGATCCATTCGAGTTCGGCCAGCAGCGGCTCGAGCTCGGGGTTGCCGTGCGCCTGCTGCCGCATGGCGGCGACCACCGTCATGGCCTGTTTGTACTGGCGCGCCTTGACCAGCGCCATCCAGGCCGGAAGATCGGCCTTGAGTGTCGCGGCGGTGCCGATCGCCTGCAGCCTGGTATTGCCGGGGTCGCGCGCGAGGCCTTCGCCGGCCACTACCGCCGCCTGCGCGTAGGCGCCTTCGCTGAGCAGCGCATCGGCGTCGCGTTCCGGCGCGCCGACGCGGTACAGCGACCAGCCAGCCACCGCGACCAGGAGCAGCACGCCGGCGCCCCAGCGCAGCGCACGCACATTGGGCGCGCGCTTGCCGCGTAATGCCGCCAGCAGTTCGAACATCAGCGCCGCCACCGCGCCGCGCGGGCGCGTGGCGCCGTCGGTAAGCGCTGGCCCGGCCTCGGCGTCGGCTGCCGGATCGGGCACGGCGTCGGCCGCATTCGCCTGGTCGACACAGAAGATGTCGAGGAAGGAGTCGGCGGCGCCGACGAAGGTAGTCTTGTCGGTCTCGGCAACCGGCGCGGCAGTGGCGGCGGGGGCGGCTGCGGCCGCGACGGCAGGCGCGGGGGCTGAGGCGGCGGCCGGGGCAGAGGCAGAGGCAGAGGCAGAGGCGAGCGCGCCCGGGCCGGCCACACCCAGCCGGGTCAGGGTCGGGTCGTGCCGCTGCGCGTCCCATTGCAAGCCGACTCGGTAGACGAAATGGTGGCCGCCGAACGCAAGGCGCGCACCGTCGCGCAGCGCGACCGCGTGTTCATCGAGGCGCGCGCCGTCGACGAAGGTGCCGTTGGTGCTGCCCAGGTCTTCGACGAACGGCTGTCCGCCGCGCAGGAAGATGTGCGCATGGCGCCGCGACAGGTAGTTGACCTGGTCCGGGCTGGCTTGCCGATAGCGCGCGAAGGCCTCGTCCGCCTTGCTGACCATGAAGGGGAATTCGGTGACGACGATTGGCTGCAGGCCCAGCCCGGGCTGCTCCGGCGCCAGCGTCAGGCTGGCCAGCTTGGCGCTATGCGGCGGCGCCTGGGCGCCTTGTTCCACCTGCACGCGGTACGACAGCGCGCCTCCAAGCCCGAGCTGGTCGCCGCTCTTGAGCGCGGTGATCGCGTGCCGGATGGGCGCGCCGTTGACCGTCGTGCCGTTCTTGCTGCCAAGGTCGGCCAGGTAGACGGCGCCCCGCTCGCAGAAGATGCGGGCATGGCGGCGCGACAGGTCGGCCACGATCCCGGGCGCGTAAGCGTCGAACGGCGCCTCGGTGCGGCCGATGGCGAACAGGTTGTCGTGGATCTCGATCGCGCCCAGCTCCGGATGCGAGACCGGCTGCAGTACGATCAGCGGCTGGCGCCCCGGCGGTGCGCGCGAGCCGGCGTCCAGCGCGTCGGCCACTGCCAGCCGCCCGTCAGTTGCGCGCGACATTGCGCACGTCCACCGGTGGCCAGCCGCCGCCCAGCGCCTTGTAAAGGGTGACGGTATCGGACAGTATCTGCTGCTGGTTCGCCAGCAGGGCCAATTGCGCCGCCAGCAGCGAGCGCTCCGCTTCGAACACTTCGAGCTGCGACACCATGCCCTCCTTGAGCTGCGCGCTGACCTGGGCGGCGACGACGTCGAGCTGGCCGGCCTGCTGCTGCAGTTCGATGCGCTGGCGGCGGTGGGCATCGAGATTGACGAGGGCGTTCTCCACTTCCTCGAACGCGGCGACCACGGTGCGCCGGTACTGCTGCTCCGCCAACTGCGTGCGCGCCTCGCTGGTCTTGATGCGCGCCTTGACGCTGGGGTCGAAGATCGGGAAATTGATGCTCGGCAGGAAGCCGAAGGTGAACGACTTCAGCAGCGCACCCAGCGCCAGGCTGGCGGTGCCGCCCCGCCCCGTCATGCTGACCGAGGGCAGCTGCGCCAGCTTGGCCTGCCCCACCAGGTCATAGTTCTCGAGCACACGGTATTCGGCGGCGACGATGTCGGGGCGGCGCTTGAGCAGCTGCGAGGGCAGTCCTTCGGGCACCACCGGCAGCTGTACGCGCTGCTGCAGGCTGCCGGGCGGAACCGTGAACTCGCCCGCCGGCGTGCCCAGCAGAGTGGCCAGCGCGTTGCCGGCGAGCGCGCGCAGGCGCCGCAGCTCGATCAGGTCGTTGCTGAGCCGGTTAATCTCGGCGCGCTGCTGCAGCACCCGGGTCTGCGGCGCCAGGCCGTTGCGGTACATGGCGTCGTAGGTGTCCAGTATCTGGCGGTTTTTGGCCAGGGTCTTTTCCTGTTGCGCGACCTGCTCGTCGAACTGCAGGATCTGGAAGTAGGTGGTGGAGACGTCCGACACCAGGGTCAGGTAGCCGGCGCGCCAGTCGGCCTCGCTGGCGCTGAATTCGGCGCGCTGGGCCTGCACGCCCTTGGCAACCTTGCCCCAGACGTCGACGTCCCAGTTGACCTGGGTGCCGAGGTTGAACTGCTTCGCGAAGTTCTGGCCAGTCGATTTCTCGAAGCTGGCGCCGGCCCCGGCGTCGAGCGTCGGCAACGCGCCGGCGCGCGCCTCCCCGATCTCGGCCTGGGCCACGCCAATGCGCGCGGCCAGGATTTTCAGGTCGAAGTTGGAGGCAAGCGCGCGGCCGACCAGGTTGTCAAGGTAGGGGTCGCGGAACTGCTTCCACCAGTCGACCGTGATCATCGTGGCCGGGGCCACCGGCAGGCTCTGCTGGTGCGACCAGGCGGCCTTGGCGGGCGCGTCGGGGGTCTGGTAGGGTTTCATGCTGACGTCGGCGCAGCCGGCCAGCAGCGCGACCACGCCGCCGGCCAGTGCGCGGCGGGTCAGTTTGGTAGTCAATCTCTTGTTCATCGTGTCACCTCGATGGCCTGCCTGGCCGTCGCTACAGCGGTCGCCAGACAGCGCGCTTGTGAAAATGGCCCCGGCCTTGGGCGGCCCCGTCGCACGCGCGGCGCAGACACCGGCACTATGCGCGCGAACGCGGCGATCCAATTTTCCGGAACGGCGTTTGCATCCGTCAACGGAGCAATGCGCCGACATTTCGGCATGCACGAATTGTGCCCGCGCCCGCGTGTAGACGTGGAGGCAAGTCCGAGCGCGATAGTTGACGACGCCACGCCCGATTCGCCATCGCTACGCATTGGCCTGCACCTCCCACGAACGTGAGTCGACGAAGACCTTGAACAGCGCGCTGTCGAGGTGGCCGGCGCGGCACTCCTCGGCGATGATGTCGAGCGCGCGTTCGACCGGGATCGCTTGCTTGTACGGGCGGTCGCACGCGGTCAGCGCATCGTAGATGTCGCTGATCGTGAGGATGCGCGTTTGCAGGCTGATCTGCTTGTCGCGCAGGCCCATCGGGTAGCCGGAGCCGTCGAGCTTCTCGTGATGGCCGTGGGCGATCGCCGGCACGCCGGCCAGCTCGCGCGTCCACGGAATCAGGATCAGGAACGAGTAGGAATCGGCCACGTGGGCCTCGATCTGGCTGCGCTCGTCCGGCGTCAGGCAGCCCTTGCACACGCTCAGGGCGGAGAACTCGGCGTCGTCGATCAGGTGGAAAGCGCCACCGTCGGAATCGGCGCACTGGTAGTCGCGGATGGCGTCGAGCTCGGGCAGGGCGGTGGTGTGCGAAATCGAGGGCTCGTTGGCGCGCAGAATGACGTCGAGGAATTCGTCGAGCCGGGCGAATTCGGTGCGCAGCTCGGCATCGATGCGGTCGCGCTCCTCGCGGAACGCGGCCACGCTCCACTCGTTCTGCAGGTGGCGCTCGGCCAGGCCGCGGTAGGCATGGCGCTCCAGGCTGGCGCGGGCATAGCGGAAGCGCTGCTCGAGCAGGCGCATGTCGGCGTGGTGCAGTTTCTTTGACTTGCGCAGCACGTGTTCGCGCACGCCAACCTTGCCGAAGTCGTGCAGCAGCGCCGCGTAGTGGATCTCGCGCAGCTGGTCCTTGCTGAAGGCGGCGCGGCGCAGCGCCGGATTGTCGCTGCGTTCGAGCGCGCGGGCCAGGCTTTCGGCGTAGCCGGCGACGCGGAACGAATGCCCGGCGGTGACCGGGTCGCGTTCCTCGATCGCTTGCACCGAGGCGCTGACGAAGCCGTCGAGCAGGCCTTTGATGTCGGAATACAGCTGGAAGTTCTTCAGCGCGACGGCGGTCTCGGCGCACACACCGCTGAGGATTTCAAGGTCGGCCTCCTTGAACGCGTAAGGGTCGGACGAGGTGTCCACCTGGATCATGCCGAGCACGTCGTCGCCGAGGATGAGCGGCACGCACATGACGCTGAGGATGGCTTGGGCGACGATCGATTCGTGTTCGGCGAAGTGACGGTCGGCCAAGGTGTCGACCGACAAGATGGCGCGCTTCTTGTGCAGCACTTCGTCAACGATGGTGTGCGAGAGGCGCACCTGCCGCGGATCCTCGATGGCGCCGTCGCGGCGCCGCGCGGCGACCGGCGCCGGCGGGTCGCGTTCGTTGTCGCGCAGCAGGATGAAGGCGCGCTCGGCCAGCGGAAACAGTTCGAAGATGAAGTTCATGATCTTTTCGATCAAGGTCGCGCGGTCGGTCACGGCGCCGAGGGCGATGCTGGCCTGGGCCATCGCGTGTAGCTTGTGCACGGTCTTTTCGAGGTCGCCACGGTCGGCCTGGCGGGAATCGGCCAGCACCGGCGCGTACTGCGTGGCGTCGACCGACTTGGTGATCACCGTCGGCAGGCTGTCGCGCTCGGGCACGACGAGCGAGTGGAACGCCAGTTGCACCGACGACAGCGCCAGCTCGTCGCCGTCGCGCAGCAAATGCCAGGTGCCAGGCGGGATGCGCTCGCCGAGCACGAAGGTGCCGTTGCTCGAGTGCAGATCCTCGACATAGAAATTGGCGCCGCGGCGGCGTATGCGGGCGTGGCGGCGGCTGATCGTGTGCTCCGGGATGCAGATGTACTTGTCGGACGCCAGCGCATCCTGAGTGTCGCGGCCGATCACCGCCTCATCGTGCAGCGCGAACACGGCCGGCTTGGCGGCCTCGCAGCCGATCCGCTCAAGGTAGGCCTTGACGGCGTCTGGCGATTCGGAAAACGTGGCGGAGGGTTCCATGGTGCGAGCCTTCGTTGCGCGGCGCCGGTCCGTTCACTTGACGGTGATCGTGATTTTCTTCGAATACACGGGCGGCACGTGGGGCACGTGGTTTTCGTCGCCCATCAACAGTTGCAGCGTGTGTTTGCCTGGCGGCAGTTCGAGCATGGTTTCGGTTTCGCCAGCGCCGAAATGCAGGTGGTTGCGGTCCGACGGGATCGGTTCGCCAGCGGGCGGCAGCTCAGTGTCGACCAGCAGATGGTGGTGGCCGGTGTTGTTGAAAGCAATGCCTTTCGGCGCCACCCCCATGTTGCGCAGCCCGAACCATACGCGGAAGGGCTTGCCTGCGGGGAGCACCTGGCCGTCCGTCGGCCAGCCGATATACAAGTACGCGTTGGCGGGAGCGGTGGTGGACCATGCGGCCCCGCCTGACATGGCGGCGACCAGGGCCGCGGCGACGAATACCTTGCGCATGCTTGACTCCTTTGGGTTCTGCGTTTTTTAACGGCCGGCTTTACTTGACGATGACGGTGATCGGCTTGGAATACACCGGTGGATTATGCGGCCGGTGATCCTGGTCGCCGAGCAGCAATTGCAGGGTGTGCTTGCCAGGAGGTAGTTCGATGCGCGCCTCGGTTTCGCCGGCGCCGAAATGCAGGTGGTTGCGGTCGTTCGGTATCGGCTCGGTCATCGGCGGCAGCTCGGTGTCGATCAACAAATGGTGATGGCCGGTGCCGTGGCCACCTGTGCCTTTCGGCGCCACGCCCATGTTGCGCAAGCCCATGCGGACCCAAAATTTACCGTGTACGATGACTGTGCCGTCGTGTGGCCAGATGAAGTAGACCTGGGCATTTTCGGGTGCCGGTGTGGGCGCGGCGCTGGCTGTATTGAACTGCAGGGCCGCAGCTAATAATGCGGAAAATATCATGATAGTGCGCATGTTTTCGTTCTCCCTTCCGGTCGATCGGATGTGCGACTGCATACCCCTAAATCTGTCACACTATCTTCGGCACTGCAAGGCCGATTCCTCTCAAGTGTGCAAGCAAGGAGAGTCGCTGATGTGGCACGCACTTCTATTCATTTGCGTACTGATGGCGCCGGCTGCACAAGCGCGCGACCTGGCGCGACCCCGCACGGCGGACCTGCAGTTGGCCGGCGTCGTCCCCAAAGATAGCGCCGAACAATTTGAGCTGGCGTTCTGGGAATCGATCAAGGACAGCAACTACATCAGCGACTACGAGGCCTACCTGAAAGCCTACCCAAAAGGGCGCTTCGTCGCGCTGGCCCAGGCCCGCATCGCGCGGCTGCGCGCGGCGCCGGCGCCGGCCGCGTCGGCATCCACGGGGTCCGCCAAGGCCGCGCGTCCCGCCGCGCCTGCCGTCAAGCCGGCGCCAAAGCCGGCCGCATCGGCGCCGCAGCCGGCCGCTTCGGCGCAGGCTGGTGTGACGCCTGCGCCGCCTTCCGCTGGCAAGGCGGGCGCCGAGCTCAAGGACTGCCCGGCGTGTCCCCCTCTCATTTCGTTGCCGGCCGGCGAGTTTACGATGGGCAGCAACACCAGCGATCCAAGCGAGCGGCCGGCCCACAAGGTGACGCTGGCCGTGCCGTTCGCGATCGGCAAATACGAGGTGACCGTGGCGCAGTGGAACGCCTGCGCGGACGGCAACGTCTGCCAGCGCTCGACGCAAGCGCCCAACACGCCGGTACGCGACATCAGCTGGGACGACGCGCAGCAATACCTGAAGTGGCTCAGCACGGCTAGCGGCAAGGCGTACCGCCTGCCGACCGAGGCCGAGTGGGAATACGCTGCCAGGGGCGGCACGGCGACGCCGTATTGGTGGGGCGAGAAGATGGTCGCGGGCAAAGCCAATTGCAAGGATTGCGGACCGCCGTGGAAGGTGGACGGCCCCGCGCCATCCGGCAGCTTCGGCGCCAATCCGTACGGGTTGTTCGACATGAACGGCAGCGTATGGGAGTGGGTCAGCGACTGCTGGCACAACTCCTACAAGGGCGCGCCCGCGGACGGTAGTGTGTGGGACGAGCCGGACTGCACGGTTCGCGTGATTCGGGGCGGCTCGTGGCGTGAAGGCGCAAGCTACATGGTGTCGTCCACGCGCTTCAAGTATGACGCCAGCGTGCGCAACTCGCAGAACGGTTTCCGGGTCGCGCGCAGCCTCAAGTGAGGTGGCGAGATCGCGCTACGTGGCGCTCGTCTAGGCAAGCCCGGGGCAGGGCGAAGATTCGCTATCAGCGCGTGCGCGGCCTGGTGTTGATCTGCACGAAATCGACCGCGATCTTGTCGGCGCCGTTGCGCGCGCCGACCTGTTTCAGCCGTTGCGTCACCAAGGACAGGTAGGCGGCGCGCGACTCGCTCACGGGGCGCAACGCATCGAACAAGGGCACTGGCGTCGTCACCATGACGATCAGCTCGGCGCCGAACGGCTTGCCGATTGCCCATTCGCCGAGGCTGCCGATGCTGGCGGTGTAATTGGCCGGCGCCCGATTGTCGGGCGCACGCGGATTCGGCAGCAGGTGCACGACATTGCCGTCGAGGGAATAGTAGTCGACCGAGATGAAGGATTCGGCGGCCGCCGAGGTGGTGACGTCGACCACCAGCGAATCTCCCTCGGTGAGCACGGCCCCCGGCGCGGCGTTCGGCGCCGCCAGGCGAATGCGGGCGCTGCCGCCGGCGCGTCGGTGCGCGACCCAATACGGCGCGAAGGCGTCCATGAGCGCGCACTTGTCCGCGTCGATCTGCTGGACGTCGAGCTTGACGGCATCCACGCCAGGCATGGCGGTGAGCGTTTCGCGCAGGCGCGCGGGCCCGACCGCTTGCGACAGGTAGCCGTTCACTGACAGCGCATGCCCCTGCGCCGTGCCGACCAGCGCCGAGCAGGGCACGCCGGCGAGCGCGGCTGCGATCGCCTCCGCGGTCGGCGCGGGCGCCACGGGGGCAGGCGGCGGCGGAGGGCTCTCGCGTGCCACTGCGGCCGGCGGCGGCGGCGCGGCGGCTTGGCCGCTGTCGACAGCGGGCGTCGGCTGAAAATAGCGCAATCCTGCCACCGCCAGCAGGGCGGCCACGACGATGCCAGCCCCGGCGCCAGCCCAGATGGCGTAGCGCCTGGCGCCGGCCGTCTCGCCCATCTGACTGAGGAAACGTTCCACCGTTGGCGTGCGCTTTTCGCGCTCGAAGGCCAAGGCGCACTGCAGCGCGCGCCACTGCCGGCGCCCGAGCTTGGGCGGGCGCTGCGGCCGCATGCCGGCGCCGCGCGCCTGGATCGCCGACATGCGGTTGAATGGATGGCGGCCGGTCAGCAGTTCGTAGGCGATGCAGGCCAGCGCATAGATGTCGTCGCGCGGGTCGGGCTCGCGGTGTTCCAGCATCTCGGCGCTGGCGTAGGCCGGCGTCAGTGCGCCCAGGCTGCCCGGGTCGAACACGGTGATGTCGACCTCTTCCTCGGCTTTCTGGAACACGCGGGCGATGCCGAAGTCGATCACCTTCACCACGTTCGAGTCGGTGAGGAACACGTTGCCCGGCTTGAAGTCGCAGTGGACAAAGCCGCGCTGGTGCGCATACGCCAACGCGTTGCCCATGCCGGTGATGATGTGCATGGCCTCGGGGTAGGGCATGCCGGCGAAGCCGGGCGCCTTCAGCACCTGGCTGAGCGGCCTGCCGGGCAGGTACTCCATGGTGAGGTAGACCATGTCGCCGTCGCGGTCGAAATCATAGACCGAGACGATGTTCGGATGCGCAAGCGTTTGCGCTTTGCGTGCTTCGCGTTGCAGGGCGATGAGCGATTTCGGATGGCCGCGGAACTTCACATTGAGCACCTTGATCGCGATGTAGGGCTTGCGATCGGCCGCCTCGAGCTTGCGCAGGTCGAGCGCCTTGTAGACAGTGCCCATGCCGCCGAAGCCGATGCACTCCTCCAGCACGAAGCGGCCGTTGAGGGTGTCGCCGACCGCCTTCA
Source organism: Oxalobacteraceae bacterium UBA6018 (assembly GCA_002428015.1). Taxonomy (GTDB): domain Bacteria; phylum Pseudomonadota; class Gammaproteobacteria; order Burkholderiales; family Burkholderiaceae_D; genus Telluria_A. The sequence continues at coordinate 97,229 of DIZW01000024.1, forward strand.
AACGCTCCGGCTCCGGGCCGAAGGGCTCGTCTTTTTCGTCCATCGGCACGGCTGCCAGCGTGGCGGTGTTGGCGCCTGGATCGGTCTGCGCGAAGGTGTCATCTGTCGCCATGTGCGGGCGCGAGGCGACGAGGTGCTCGATGCGCCGCCGCACTTCCGTGTAGACCTCGCTTTGAAGCGGCGCGCGCGCGTTCTCCTCGCTGAGCACCTCGAGCAGGCGGCCGCTGCTGTCGGGGGAATCCGCGAGAACGCGATCGAGCAGGGCGAAAAACGCCGGTCGTGTTAGGGCACCGCTTTGGAGCTGATGAATCGCATGAGTGAGGTTTTCCATATGGCTTTGATTTGTCCAACTCCCAATCGACTCAATCTGAGACTAGCATGAATACGCGGACCGTCAAATGACTTGACCGTAGCGGACAGCGCGCCGCTGCCCTAAGAAAATTGGAGGCGCTTCAGGCGCCAGAAAGCGCTTCGCGCAGGTGCCGGATTGATCCGCGCTGCGCTTGAAGTCCGCCATTGCGGGTCGTGAAGTTTGCCATTCGAGTAGGCAATCGCCGGGGTGTTGTATGGGGCCGAACACCGCCGCTAAATGTGTTGGATCGCACCCGCCACCGCCATCGCTCCAGCTCCTTGCCATTTCACCCATGTCGCCGCGTCTTGTATATAAATTCCTTTTAAATTCAATGGCTTATGGATGGTCTGGTAGACCGGGGAAAGGCTGGCACGCATTTCGCTGAATGGTGATCGAGCGCAGAAAAATGCTCACCTTCGAACCAAACTTACTTTAGGAGAATCACCATGAAAACCTTGACCATCAAAGACCTGGCCCGCACCGAACAACTCGATCGCACCGCCATGACCGGCGTACGCGGCGGCCATATGAGCATGCCGGCTTACTCGCTGGGCAACGTGAAATACGCGCCGACCTACGACTCGTCCATCGACGCCACGCAGGACCTGGCGCAGTTCCAGACGGTGAAGAATTCGGTTGCCGACGGCTCGGCCTTCGTGGACAAGCTGAAGGTGACCAACAACACCTCGCTGTTCGGCCAGAACAACATCGTTCGCCTGTAACCCGATCCGCTTTCGCATCGCACCCTGACTTCATTCTTTAGGAGAATCACCATGAAAACCTTGATCATCAAAGACCTGGCCCACACCGAACAACTCGATCGCACCGCCATGACCGGCGTACGCGGCGGCCATATGAGCAAACCGTCTTACTCGCTGGGCAACGTGAGCTACGCCCCGACCTACGACTCGTCGATCGACGCGACCCAGGACCTGCAACAGCTCCAGTCGGTCCGGAACTCAGTCGCCGACGGCTCGGCCTTCGTGGACAAGCTGAAGGTGACCAACGACACCTCGCTGTTCGGCCAGAACAACATTGTGCGCCTGTAACCCGATCCGCTTTCGCATATCGCACCCTGACTTCATTCTTTAGGAGAGACACCATGAAAACCCTGACCATCAAAGACCTGACCCGTAACGAACAACTCGACGGCGCAGCACTGTCCGCCGTGCGCGGCGGCATGAAAATGAGCACGGCCGCTTACAAGCTCGGCAACTACACCTATGCGCCTAGCTATGACTCGTCGATCGACGCGACCCAGGACCTGCAACAGTTCCAGTCGGTGCAGAACTCAGTCGCCGACGGCTCGGCCTTCGTGGACAAGCTGAAGGTGACCAACAACACCTCGCTGTTCGGCCAGAACAACATCATCGCCCATTAATCGCAGCTGCTTCGCGGGACACACGCAGTGTTTCGCGAAGCGCCTGAAAAAGGAGAACCAACATGTCATCCATCCTGATTCACGACCTGGCGCGCACCCGCGCGCTGGACAAGGCGGCAATGTCCGCCGCGCGCGGCGGCGCCGCGTTGCAACCGAACGTCAACGTCAACGTGACGCTGAACCAGCAGATCGCCCAACTGCAGAAGATCGGCGTCGATGTCCTCAACAACAACGGTGTGATCGGCGCGGCTGGACTCGACTTCGGCGACGCGGCGGCGCAATGGAAGGAGAACCACACGAGCGTTACGCCGCTCTAACAGCGCAAGGCCTCGCGCCGCGCATCAAGCAGGCGGTCACCCCAGTCATTTCCGGATGGCTGGGGTAGATCGCGTTAACGTCGCCATCGCAATAAAGGAGGAATCATGGCTACCATCGTCATCAAGGATTTACGGGAGAGCAGCGAGCTCGATCGCCAGGCAATGCTGGCAGTGATCGGCGGGACGCGTTTTGGCGGGCGCGCCGCGCCGCTCGGGCGGCAGGCGCAACAGCCTGTTCGTCTGTTCGACCTCTCGGGCGCAAAGGCGCCAGCGCAAAGGCCACCATCGCGATAAGCCCTTCCACCCTGCCAGAAAGCCGTTCAGCCACACACTGAGCGGCTTTTTTTTGCGCGCCCAGCGTGGGCGATCCTGTTGGAGCAAAGCCGCGCAGCGACCTGACCGCAGCGAGTGATGCGGCGCTTGTGTGATGGGGCAGTTGGGTGGGACCGAACACTGGCGCCGTATGTGTTGGTTGGCACCCGCCACGGTCATCGATTTCGCGTCGTGCAGATTCAATATCGGCGCGGTGCAGTATGGGGAAAAATCCTTTAAATTCAGGGATCTACGGATTGATGAGGCGATCGGAAAAGGACTGGCACACATTTCGCTACATGGTGATCGAGCGCAGAAAAATGCTCACCGTCGAACCAAACTCACTTTAGGACAATCACCATGAAAATCTTGATCATCAAAGACCTGGCCCGGACCGAACAACTCGATCGCACCGCCATGACCGGCGTACGCGGCGGCCATACGAGCATGCCGTCTTACTCGCTGGGCAACGTGAAATACGCTCCAAGCTACGACTCGTCGATCGACGCGACCCAGGACCTGCAACAGCTCCAGTCGGTCCGGAACTCAGTCGCCGACGGCTCGGCCTTCGTGGACAAGCTGAAGGTGACCAACGACACCTCGCTGTTCGGCCAGAACAACATTGTGCGCCTGTAACCCGATCCGCTTTCGCATATCGCACCCTGACTTCATTCTTTAGGAGACGCTGTCGAAACGCGGCGAGTTGAGCTTGAAATATTGTTCAACGGCCTGGGCATTGCAGACCTGGGCCATCATTTTTTCCTGGTAAAGACTGTCGGTGATGAATTCCTCGAATTCGTCGAGGCTGACGCCGAGCGCGTCCAGATAGTGGTTCATGTCCGCCGCGCGGTGCAGGCCCAGGATGCGGCGAAACTGGTCGGCCCGCTCCTGGATGTCGTCGGGCGGGAGCGCCAGCCCGGCCTTTTTCGCCGCCCGCACGGTGAGCTTGTCGCGCACCAGTTGCTCGACGAGCCCCTCGAACTGTCCGTTGAGTTTCAGTGTTCTGATGAAATGATCGGTGTCGATGACCTCATCGTCGATGCGCACAATATCCGTCATGCCTCCGCTCCTTTACGCTGACTACGCGAACCCGGCCGCAAGCCTATTAGAAGCGCGTCGCGGGCCGAAGTTCCAGACGAAATTGCCGCTGACCGAAAACTGGGCCGCCTGTAACGGATGTGTGCATCCAGACCAAGGACGGCGGCCTCGCCGGCTGCTGCTTGCGCGCGACCGCGTGCACATGCAAGCGACGCGGCATCGGCTAGGGGCTATCTGGAGGGGACGACGCAGGCTTTGCGTCAGACCGGCAAGCTGGCGAGCTGGTGACGACGGCATGCTGCGATGCCAGGCTGGGAGCGCACTGGCGCGGGATTACGCAGGGAGGCGGGAGCAGGGCGGTCGGCGCGTGGAATGCCGGCCGCTGCGGGATCTCAGGTATTGGAAACACGGCTTCGCATCCGAATGTTTCCGTTTCCCTGATCCCCCGCGAAGCGTGTTTTAGAACTTATTCTTCCAGCCGACGGTGATGCCGCGCGGGAGTATGCCGACGGTCAACGAGTCGCTGCGCGAGTGCGCGTAGTAGCCGGCGACGCTGCCGAGCGCCCAACCGGCCAGTACATCGGTCTGCCAGTGCCCGTGCGTCTTCATGCGCGCCTCGGCGTCGTAGAGCGGGACCAGTTCCAGTGCGTACGCGAGTGGATGGTCACTGCCATACTCCAGCACGAACGGTGTGACGACGGCGGAAGCGAGCGTGACTTCGCCGCTGGGAAAGCTGCGGCCGCCATGGTGGAACCAGTCGTTGGGGTTGTCCGTTTCATTTGGCCGTGCGCGGCGAAAAGTTCGCTTCAGCACTTCCGACGACACGCCGCCAACGATGGACGCATCGATCGCCTGATACAAGGTCTTGCCCAGGCGCGTGTCGCTGCCTTCCCACAGTGCGCCGAGCAATTCGCCACCGATCAGCACGCCCATCAATGCCGTTTGGTTGCTGCGCTTCCAAATTCCGTTGTCATCGTAGTTCAGCTTTGAATCGATTCCCAAGGGGCCACCGCTCGCCTGCGCGATGCCGCCGTACGATGCCACCGCTAAAAATATGGCCAGTCCCGCTTTTCTCATTCGCATGTATGTATCTTGTCCATTGTTGGGGTTTCTAACGGTGAGGCGCCGATTGCTTGACGGCCGCCGGGAACTTGCGGACACCGGTGTTGATGTTCAAACACGTCGGTAAATACAAGTCGGCTTGCTCTTGGGCTAGGTCAAATTCCTACAGGAACGACACGGCGGATTGTAGCCCATGTCCGCGCCGTTGGCTTACGTTCTGCTGTCCCGTCGCCTTGCAGGTATGCTCCACCGGGTCAAACCGTTGTCATCATCAATGCGCTGCAGACTCGACGAATTGATCCTTTCGTTTTGGCTCAGCGTGTCCCGCCACGGGTCTTCCTGGTGCGGAGCGGTTCAGTGATTTGAGTTCCCCCTTCGAAGTCGCTATAATCCGGGAGCCTTAACTCCCAGGAAATAAGGCATAAGCCCGCGTATCGGCATCCGCACCCCGATTCCTGCCTCCATCCCGCCTTCTGACTCGATGCGCCATGACGCGCGACCTTTCACGTACAAATTTCCACAGTTCCCAACTCATCCGCAGCCTTGCTGAACTCGACCTGTTGGAAGGCGCCGAGCCGGCGGGTGACTTTGCGGACAAGCTGGGACAGTGGATGCACTTTACCGACGCGATCGCGCTATCGTCCGTGCTTGAAAGCGGCATGGCAAAGATATCGGGCCAGAGCCCTGCGCTGCGCGAAGCAACTAGCGTGCGCCTGACTGCTGAATACGAACGGGTCCGCGCATTCATGGTCAATTCGATCACGAAAAGCTGCGCGCTCACGGGCGGCAATACGCATATCAAGCTGCCGCTGGCGGACGTGGAGGTATCGTATTCACCTTACCGGCAGTTCTATGATGCCCACCAGCGCGACATGGAACTGAGCGTCGAGCCCCTGCGCGTCAACTTGCGCGAGGCGCTGGCCAAGGCCTCGCCCCGCCTCAGGAAGCTGGCGGAGCTCGACGTTGTGATGGAAAAGTTCTTGCGCGAGCGCGAGGGGCGGCTGCTGGCCAGGGTGCCGCTGCTGCTGCAAAAGCACTTCGATGCCCAGTACGCCGCGCATCTGGGACAGCTCGCCGCGAGCGGCCAACCCGACACCCCGGCGGCCTGGATGCATCCCGGCGGCTGGCTGGCGCGCTTCTGCCAGACCCTGCAAACGCTGCTGCTGGCCGAAGCTGAACTGCGCTTGCAGCCAAGCGCAGGACTCCTTGAAGCATTCAATCAACAAAAAGACCATGAATAAACATCTGTTCAACCTTGCCTTCTTCGCAGGCGCGTGCGCGGTGATCTGGGTCGCTTTCGGCTTCATCGATGCCAGCGCCCTGGCGATGGCAATGACGGCGCTGATCTTCGTCGTGTATCTCGCTGGCGCCCTCGAGCTGCACCGTTTCCGTCACGCGACCGCCAGCCTCACCACGGCCTTGCACGCGATCCCGGACGACCTCCCGGACTTGATCCGCTTCTTGTCTGGCGTGGATGCTTCGTTGCAGCATCCCGTGCGCCTGCGTATCGAGGGCGAGCGTGCCGGCCTGCCGGGCCCTTCCATGACGCCTTATTTGGTCGGCTTGCTGGTGATGCTGGGAATGCTCGGCACCTTTCTCGGGATGGTCGTCACGCTCAAGGGCGCAGTCTTTACCTTGGAAAAAACTGCCGATCTACAAGCAATGCGCTCGGCACTGGCAGTGCCGGTAAAGGGCCTCGGCCTGGCTTTCGGCACCTCGGTCGCTGGTGTGGCGGCCTCGGCGATGCTGGGCCTGATGTCGGCGCTCTGCCGCCGCGAGCGGATACAGGCAGGCCAGCTCCTCGATGCCAAGGCCGCTTCGGTCCTGAGCGGCTTCTCGCACGCCCGTCAGCGCGAGCAAACTTTCCGGGCGCTGCAGTTGCAGTCCGAGGCCCTGCCGCAAGTGGTCGACAAGCTGCAGGCGATGATGCTGCAAATCGAAACGATGAGCGCTCAGCTGAACCAGCGTCTGCTCGCCAATCAGGAACAGTTCCACAGCAGTGCTAGCGAAACCTACACGGCGCTGGCACGTTCGGTCGACACATCATTGCGTGAAAGCCTGGCCAGTAGCGCGCAGGCAGCGGGCGAAAGCATCAGGCCGGTATTTGAAGCGGCGATGCATGGCATGACGCAAGAAGCGATGGCCATGCATGAACGCACCGCCGGCACCGTGCAGCATCAGCTCGACGGCCTGGCCGATCGCTTCAGCGCCGCCACCGCCAGCATTGCCCAGACATGGAGCGCGGCGCTCGACAGCCAAAAGCAAGCCAATTACAGCCTCACTACCGATATGGGCCGCTCCTTGGAGGCGTTCAGCGCCTCATTCGACCAACGCGCAGGCGCACTGGTCGCAACAGTGGGTGAGGCGTACACCGGCCTGCAGGCAGGGCAGGCCACGCAGGATGCCCAGCGCCAGCAGGCTTGGACGCAGTCACTGGAAGCAATGGCGGAACATCTCACCCGCGAATTGCAGGAAAGCGGCAAGCAGGTGCTCGCCCAGCAACGGGAAATCTGCACTGCTGTCACGCACGCCGTGCGGGAGCTTGCCGATCAAGTCCAGGCGGACGCGGGCACATCGCGCGCTGACACTGCGCGTCTGGTCACCACGGCCGAAGACTTGATGCGTTCGCGCATTGCCGCGGAAGCGCAATGGCTGGACCAGCACCGCGAGCGCATGGACCAGCTGGCCCATGTGTTGCAGGCCGAACTGGGCGCGCTGCGCGAGCAGGAGGCCGCGCGTGGCGATGCGGCGGTGGCGCAGTTGGGTGAACTGCAGGGCGCCGTCACCACGCATCTGACCACGCTGGGCACAGCCCTGGAAGAACCCATGATGCGCCTGATTGAGACCGCCGCGGAGGCACCGCGCGCGGCCGCTGAAGTGATTGGGCAGCTACGCCAGGAAATCTCGCACAGCGTGGCGCGCGACAATTCTCTGCTGGAAGAACGGAGCCGCATCATGGAAACGCTGAACGCACTGCTCGATGTCATCAACCATGCGTCGCATGAACAGCGCACGGTGATCGACGCGTTGGTCGCTTCGTCGTCGGTGAAGCTTGATGCGGCCAGCACCGCGTTCTCCGCAAACATCGCCAACGAGTCAGGCAAGCTTTCCGAGATTGCCGCCAATGTCACCAGCAGCGCGGTGGATGTGGCCAGCCTGGCGGATGCCTTTGGCGTGGCGGTGCAATCCTTCAATGCCGCGAATGAAAAACTCGCTTCCAACCTCGACCGCATTGAGGTCGCCCTGGACAAATCCATGACGCGCAGTGACGGGCAGCTGGCCTACTACGTGGCACAGGCGCGCGATATCATCGACCTGTCCATGAGTTCGCAGAAGTCGATCGTCGAAGAGCTGCGTCAACTGCCAGCCATGCTGGCCGATGGCGGCAGATGATGGAAGACCTGGACGCATCCGAAACCAGCGCGCCGGTCTGGGCCGTTTTTGGCGACCTGATGTCCGGCCTGCTGGGCGCTTTTGTGCTTCTGCTGGTGGCGGTGGTTGGCGTGCAGATGGAACTGACTTCCAACCTGCAGGAAGAAGTGAAGAAGCGTCACGCCGAGGAACAACGCCGCATGACGCTCGAGAAGGCCTTGGCGATTCCGCTGGCGAGCGGACGCATCACCCTCAACAATGGCCGCATCGGCATCAGTGGTCAGGTGCTGTTCGCCCAAAATTCGAACCAGTTGCAGCCGGAGGGCCGCCAGTTGCTCAACAGCTTGGTGGTGCCGCTGCGCGCCTATCTCACCGCGCGCGGCGAGATGTTGATGGTCAGCGGCTTTACCGACGACATGGCGATCCGCAACGGACCGTTTGCGGATAACTGGGAACTGTCGGCGCAGCGCGCGTTAACGGTGACGCGCACGCTTGTCGAGCAAGGCATGCCCGCGTCGATGGTGTTTGCCGCCGCATTCGGCTCCGAGCAGCCGGTGAAACCGAACACCGATGACGCCGCGCGCGCACAGAACCGGCGGGTTGAGATGGCGCCGGTACCCAAGTCGTCTTCTGCCAAAGCGCCTTCCAATGGATGACCTTGCTATCGCGGCCGTGGATTCCACGCAGACGGTACCGCAATCGCGCATTGATACCTTACTTGCGAGCATGAGGGAGCAGGGCGCAGAGCGCTATGACGCTGCAGGGTGGCACTATCTCGAAACGCTGGCACGGCGCGCCGCGGCGCATGAGGGGAGCGTGCGCCGCATGCTGGACGCGAAGCTCCAGCGGGCCGCGATCGCATTTGCCGAGCGATTCGCGCAGACGCGCGCTGCCGCGGCCAGGCTGCTTGCTACGACTTGCGAGAAGCATCCACAAGCGGCCACCGAGCTGCAGCGACTGTTTGCGGGCAGCGATTTCAAAGGTCTACGGAACTTTCTAGCCACGCTGGAAGCGCGCGACCAATGTGCGGCATTGACTGGGCTGGTATCGCAACTTGAACCTGCCTTGGCCGGTGCACCCGGACATCCACCCGCATATCATCCAACATCGCGCGCAGCCGCCGCCGGTTCCCTCTCCCTTGAACTGAAGACCGTCCGCGAATCACGCGCGACATGGGCCAGGCTGAGCGTTGACAAACAGCTGTCACTGGCCATGAAACAGGCCCCGCAAAATGCCGGGCCGATCAATTCCCACATGCTGGTGCTGCGCTCGCTGGCAATGATGCAGGCAATCTCGCCGGATTACCTGAGTCGTGTCGTGTCTTACGCTGATACGCTGCTTTTATTGGACCCGGGAAAAACGGACCTGCCGGCCAAGCGGAAAAAGGCAGGGTCTGCGAGGGCAGCCAAGCCGACGAAGGCGACGAAAAAATGAGGGGGCTGTAAAGCTGAGCATGCGGATTTGTCCTGGATTCGGGCGCCGCGGCTGACCCGATCGGCCCGCCCACGATCGCTAATGCGACAGAACCGGGCGCCGATGCCGTCCCCGACAAGTGGGCCAATGTTGACGATTGACATTAATTCATTAATGAAATAGCTGTGTCTAGATTGAAACAAAGTTTCTGACGGAATTGTCACGTTTGGTGTACGCTCTAACCGAGTTCGAGAGTTATCAATGTCAATCAGCGTCCAAAACTTTCCACCTTTCAGCGTCCAATACTTTCCACTTTTGATGCCCGCAGAGCACGGCCTTTACGCTGTTTGAAGCGGAAGGAATCGTTGCCGGTCTCCAGGATGTCGCAATGATGCGTGACGCGGTCAAGCAAGGCGGTCGTCATCTTTGCATCGCCAAAGACCTGCGTCCACTCGCCAAACGACAGATTGGTCGTAATGATTAGCGATGTTTTTTCATATAACTGGCTGATCAGGTGGAACAGCAGCGCACCGCTCGATGGCGGAAACGGCAGATAGCCCAGCTCATCAAGAATGACGGCGTCCACGAGGCACAGTTGCTTGGCCAGGTTGCCGACCTTGCCGAGGGCCTTTTCTCGTTCCAGTAAGTTCACCAGATCGACGGCATTGTAGAAGCGAACGCGCTTGGATCTGTGGATCGCCGCAACGCCGATGGCCGTGGCCAGATGAGTTTTTCCCGTTCCCGTGCCACCGACCAGGATCAGATTGTGGGCCGTTTCCATGAAGGCCGCCGTGGCCAATTGCTCCATGACGGCTTGCGTGAGCGGCGTCTCGCTCCAGTCGATGCCGAGCAAGTCACGGTGGATGGGGAAACGGGCCGCTTTCAGTTGGTAGCGCAGGCTTTTGAGCTGCCGGTCGGTCTGCTCGGCGGCGAGCATGCGTTCGAGCCATATTTCTGGCCGGTGTATTGGCTTGGGCTTCTCGGCTTGCAATTCGCTCCAGGCAGTGGCCATGCCGTAAAGGTGCAGGGCTTTCAACTGGCTCAGCAGTTCAATGGACATTGGTCGATCCCAGCAAGTAGTCGTAGCGTTGGCAGTTGGCCAGCGGCTCCATGGTCAGCGCGATGCCATCAGGCACGGCGATGGCGGCTGCCGGCAGATGGGGCGCGATGAGCCGGCGCAATTCATTCATCACGATGGGCGCACTGACGATGCCGCACTCCAGGGCCAGTTCGCAGGCCACCGTCAGGGCATCGAGGCCGGCCTCGCCGGCGAGCATCAGCAATTCGACGAAGGCGCGATCGCCCTTGGGCTGCTTCAGTATCCGGTCGCGCACCAGTTGGATCGGATGGGGCAAGTCCCACGCGACGAAGGGGGCGCCGTTGCGCAGCGCGCCCGGCTTCTTCTCCAGGACCGGCAGGTAGTGCCAAGGGTCGCAGATCAACTGATCGCGGCCGTAGCGCCGAGGATGCGCGGCAATGAGCTCGCCATCAGCGACGACGTGGACGTGTTCGGCCGTTCTGCGCACCGAGACGGCCTGCCCGGCGGCGCTGGCGGGAACACTGTAGCGGTTGCGGTCGAACGAATGCCTCGGTCAGCTTGGGTCCATGGTGGCCCGACTTCCAGCGTTTCACGGGACGCTGTCATAGGCGCCCTCGTATCCGAGTTCCTGCAAGCCCTCGTAGAGACGATGGGCGGATCGGCGGCGCGGCCTCGGCAACTTCGCTTCCTGTTCCAGCCATTGCGTCAGCTGCGCCTCGAACTGGCCAAGCTTGGGCGCGACCGGCTGCAGCCGAACATAGCGCGGTTCGTCAATCGTATTGAGGTGCTTGCGCACGGTCGGCCGCGACAAGCCCATCTCCCTCGCGATGGCGGAGACGGTCTGCTTCTGGACAGAATGGCGTCGCCGGATTTCGTAAATGATGTCCATGTAAAACACTCCAGATACCTCCGGCGAAATACCGGATGGTTACATACCAGGGTGGTAACTATTGGACGCTGTTTCCACCCCGAATCTGGAAAGTGTTGCACGCTGTTTGACAGCCCAATTGTCCCCGAATTGTCCCCAGATCGCTCAGCAAGGGCCCGGAGAGGGGTCTAAAGGCTGAGCCAGAAAACAAAAAAGCCCTTGATTTCCAAGGGCTTTTTCAATTCTGGCGGAGAGACGGGGATTCGAACCCCGGATAGGCTATGAACCTATACACGCTTTCCAGGCGTGCGACTTCAACCACTCATCCATCTCTCCTGCATGTGCTTCTTCGCTTTCACGAAGCGGCAGATTATAGCAAAGAATCGGATGAGTACCAACAAATTTACAGGCGCACGTCTTCGCTGTCCGTGCCTGCCGCTGGTTGACGCGGCGCGCCTCTAAGCCGCGGCAAGCGCCACCCGGCTGAACGCTTACCGGGGCGGGACGGGGCCCGCGCCGACCTCGGAAGTCAGCCGCACCCAGGCGCGTGGCAGCGTCGGGCCCGAACTTGTGCGGTTCGCCGCGCGCATCCAGTATCTGCTCGCCTCAAACGCAACCATCAACAACAGTAGCAGTTGACCTCCGCGAAGAAACTAATTATTATCTCCACACCGGATGACAACGATGGACATTTCGGCGGGCGCGGTGTCTGCCCCCCCATCGCAACGCAATAAGAATGCCGGCCGCAAGGCCAAAGGAGACCAGGTGTCAACGATTCATGATGTCGCCGAAAAGGCGGGGGTATCGATCAAGACGGTGTCGCGCGTGCTCAACGACGCCAGCAGCGTGTCCGAGAAGACCCGCATGCGCATCGAGCAGGCCATGCAGGCGCTCGACTTTGCGCCGTCGGCCGCGGCGCGCATGCTGCGCGGGCGCCCCACCGACCTGGTCGCGGTGATCGCCGAGCAGCTCACCACCACGCCCGATTCGTCCGAGATCATCAAGGGCATCCAGTCGGTCTGCGAGGAGCAGGGCAAGATGCTGATCATCGGCGAAACCGGCGGCCGCGAGAGCGCCGCCAACCGCCTGGTGGCGGACATGCGCGCGCGCCGCGTCGAGGCCTTCATCTTCGCCACGCCGTTCCACCGCGCCGTTACCCTCAACGAGATGCTGGGGCAGACGCCGACCGTGCTGGCCAACTGCTTCGAAGCCTCGCCGCGCTACGCGCAGGTCATTCCCGACGACGAAGGCGGCGGCTACGCGGCGGCCCAGGCCGTGCTGCAGGCCGGCCACCGCAAGATCGCTTTCCTGCAGCTGATCGCGGGCATGGTGGCGACCGACCTGCGCCTGCGCGGCTTTCATCGCGCCATGCAGGAGCACGGCATCGAGCCGACCAAGAAGTGGCTGGTGCACGGCGCCGCGCCAATCGACGGCGGCGAGTTCAGCCACCTGACCGAGGCCATCGAGCGTTTGCTCGCGAGTGCCAACCGGCCCACCGCGATCTTGTGCGGCAACGATAAGATGGCCATGCGTGTGATCTTCATCCTGCAGCGGCGCGGCCTGCGCGTGCCGGACGATGTGTCGGTGGTCGGCTTCGACGACTTCCGCCTCATTTCCGAGGCCCTCGACCCGGGCCTGACCACGGTCTCGCTGCCATACCGAGAGATCGGCGAGCTGGCGGCGCGCCGCGCCCTCGGCGACATCGACGCGACACCGCGCACGCTGCTGGTGCCGTGCCGGGCCGTCATGCGCGGAACGGTGGCTGCGCCGCCCAAGACGGTGCGCAAACCATGAGGCGGCTGGCACTTTGCGTGCTGGCGGCGCTGGCGGTCCGCGCCAGCGCCGCGCCGGTCGACGTCCAGGTATGGCGGCACGACACCGGCGACGCCGAAATGGCCGCCAGCAGGCGCGCCGTCGAGCGCTTCAACCGCTCCCAGGACAAGTGGCATGTGGTGGTCGAGGCCATCCCGCAAGGCTCCTACACCGAGTCGATCACGGCCGCGTCGATGGTCGGCCAGCTGCCTTGCGTGATCGCGATCGACCAGCCGACGGTGCCCAACTTCGCATGGGCAGGCCACGTGCGCCCGCTCGACGACCTGCTGCCGCCCGCGGCGGTGCGCCAACTTCTTCAGGGCGGCCGCGGCACCTATCACGGCAAGCTGTATAGCGTGGGTCAGTTCGATGTGGTGCTGGCGCTGTTTTCGCGCCGCTCGCAGCTCGACGCGCTCGGGGTGCGGGTGGCCACCATCGAGCGTCCGTACAGCGCCAAGGAGCTGTACGACATTCTGCTGAAGGTGAAACGCACCGGGCGCTTCCGCTTTCCGCTCGACCTGAATGGCAAGGGCAAGGGAGAGTGGGTCAGCTACGGTTTCTCGCCATGGCTGCAGAGCGCGGGCGCTGACCTGATCGACCGCGCCAGTTACCTTCGCGTGGACGGTGTCCTCAACAGCCCGGCGGCGCTCGGTGTGGCGCGCTACTACGCCCACCTGTTCAAGGACAAGCTGGCCGAGCGCAATCCGGCCGACGAGAAAAGCTTCGAGCAGGGCCGTTCGCTGTTCCAGTACACCGGCTCGTGGAAGGCGCGCGAGTACACGGCGCGTTTCGGCGCCGACCTGGTGGTCATGCCGCCACCCGATTTCGGCCACGGCCCCAAGGCTGGCGCGGCCTCCTGGCAGTGGGCCATCACCCGCGATTGCCCGACCCCGGCCGGCGCGGCGGCCTTCCTGACGCACTTGATCTCGGCGCCGGAAATGGCCGAGATGTCGCGCGCCACCGGCCTGATTCCGGTCAGCGAGGCCAGCGCCGCGCTGACCGAGCATTACCGCACCGGCGGCGACTGGCGCGTCTATTTCGACTTCGCTGCCCGCTACGCCACGCCGCGCCCGGCAACGCCGGCCTATCCGGCCATCTCGGCGGCGTTCGAGAAGGCCATGGCCGATCTGCGCGGCGGCAAGGAGCCGGCCGAAGCGATGGACGAGGCGGTCGAGGCCATCGAACACGATATCGCCCGCAACAACGGGTATGGATTCGCTCAACGGAAAACGGTGGCAAGTCAATGAAACGCACATTAGGCCAAGACAATCCGCTGTCGGTGACGGGCTTTGCCGGTCCGGCGCTGCTGCTGTTCGCGGCATTCATCGTGCTGCCGCTGCTGCTCGCGGCCGGCGCCACGCTGACCAATCACCGCCTCATGTCGCCCGAACCGACCCGCTACGTCGGGCTGGACAACTACCAACGCCTGCTGGCGCTGCAGGTGGTGACGCTCGAGCCGCTGCGCGAGGCCGGGGCCGACCTGCGCGACGAGGATGGCCTGCGCTTTCCGACCTGGCGCCAGGCGCGCCTGACCCATCCCAGCCTGGCCGGCTACCGTGAGGCATTCCGCCTGACCGTCGGCCGCCATCGGATGGTGCTGGCCGCGACCGACCCGCTGTTCTACCGTTCGCTCATCAATACCTTCCTGTTCGCGGTGCTGGTGCTGCCGCTGCAGTGCGGGGTTGCGCTGGCGCTGGCGGTGCTGGTCAACCAGCGCATCCGCGGGCGCATATTTTTCCGCACCGTGTACTTCGCGCCGGTGGTCACGTCGATGGTGGTGGCGTCGATCGTCTGGTCGTTCATGCTCAACGCCGACCGCGGCATGATCAACGAGGTGCTGCGCGCGCTTTGCGGCGATCCCAACGCGGGCCCGGACTGGCTGGGCGACAGCAAGTGGGCGCTGCCGGCCATCGCGGTGATGTCGGCCTGGCAGGGCGCGGGCTTTCAGATGCTGGTATTCCTGGCGGGCCTGCAGTCGATCTCGCCCGAGTTGTACGAGGCGGCCACGCTGATGGGCGCCAACGCCTGGCAGCGCTTCGTGCACGTCACCTTGCCGGGCCTGCGCAATACCATCGTGTTCGTGCTGGTGTCGACCGCGCTGCTGGCCTTCGGCCTGTTCACCCAGGTCGACGTGATGACCGGCGGCGGCCCGCTCGATTCGACGTCGACGGTGGTCTTTCACGCCGTGCGCACCGGTTTCAAGCAGCAGGATATCGGCTATGGCTCGACCATCGCGCTGGTGTTCTTCGGCGTGGTGCTGGCAGTCTCGGCCCTCCAACATTTCCTCGTCAAGAAAGGTGCCGACCAATGATCGCCTCCAGCCACAACCGGCTCCGCCGTGCCATGCTGTTCGCGCTGATGGGCGCCCTCGGCGTGCTGTTCGCCGCGCCGCTGCTGTTCATGTTTGCCTCGTCCTTCAAGAGCGACGAAGCGATCTTCGCCAACCTGACCAGCGTGACGGCCTACCTGCCCAACGCCGGCTGGTCGCTGACGAACTACCGCGCGATCTTCGAACGAAGCAATCTGCCGCTGTTCCTTCTTAACTCGACCATCATCGCCATTGTGGTGGTGGCGGGCGGTGTTCTGCTCAACAGCATGCTGGCGTTCGCGCTGTGCCGGCTGCGCTGGCGCGGGCGCGACACGGTGCTGGCGCTGGTGGTGGCGATGATGATCATCCCGTTCGAAGTGATCGCCATTCCGCTGCTGTCGCTGGTGGCGCGCCTGCCCTGGCCGGTGCTGGGGCAGGGCGGCCTGGCCTGGCAGATGGGCTGGTTCAACAGCCTGCACGTGCAGATTGTCCCGTTCCTGGCCAACGCGTTCTGCGTGTTCCTGTTCTACCAGTTCTTCCGCGACATCCCGCGCGAGCTGGACGAGGCGGCCAAGATGGACGGCGCCGGTCCATGGGCCCTGTACTTTCGCATCATCATGCCCAACAGCGGGCCGGTGATCGCCACCGCGGCGATCGTGCTCTTCATCGGCGCCTGGAACCAGTACCTGTGGCCGATCATGGTGGTGCAGGGAGAGGCCGCGCGCCCGGTGCAGCCCGGCATCCAGCAGTTCTTCGGCCGTTCCAATTCCTGGGGTCAGATCATGGCGTACGCCTCGGTGGTCACCCTTCCCGTGCTTGCGGTGTTCCTGGCCTTCCAGCGGCAGTTCGTCGCCTCGGTCGCCGGGTCCGGCATCAAAGGCTAACTCTCGCGCTTTCAATCATGACACTCAAACTCGACGACAAATACATCTGGGACTTCTGGCACTTCGCGCCAGGCGGGCGAACAGCACCTGTTCTTCCTGCAGGCCGAGCGCAGCATCGGCCATCCCGACCTGCGCCACTGGAACGTCTCGATCGGCCACGCGGTCTCGCCCGACCTGCGCCAGTGGGACTACCGCGGCACCGTGTTCGGCCCGTCGGCCAGCCCGGCGTGGGACGACTACACCACCTGGACCGGTTCGGTGATCCAGGCCGAGGGCCGTTACCACCTGTTCTACACCGGCACCTGCCGCGCCGAAAACGGTCTGCGCCAGCGCATCGGCCACGCCACCGCCGCCAGCATCGACGGACCGTGGACGCGGGTCGGTACCGGCCTGGCGCTGGACCTGGACGAGCGCTACTACGAGGAGCATGCCGAAGGCCGCTGGCACGACCGCGCGCTGCGCGATCCGTGGGTGCTGGCCGAGAAAATCGATGGCATGTACCACATGTTCTACACCGCGCGCCGCAACGACGGCCCGCTGTACGAACGCGGCGTGATCGGGCACGCCGTCTCGCCCGACCTGGTGCGCTGGGAAGCGACCGCGCCGGTGTACGCGGGCGGCCATTACGGCCAGCTTGAAGTGCCGCAGGTGTTCGAGCGCGACGGCCGCTGGTTCTGCACATTCTGTAATATTCGCGACCACTGGTCGGAAGCGCAGCGCGCCGCGCATGGCGGCGGCGTATCGGGCACCCACTACCTGGTGGCCGATCACCCGCTCGGGCCGTGGCGCCCGGCCCCCGGCTTCCTGGACGGCGCGGTGCCGTGCCGCCGTTACGCCGGCAAGGTCCTGCCCGACCCGGTTACCGGCGCCGACTGCCTGATGGCCTTCCTCGACAGCGGCGCCGACGGCAACTTCATCGGCCAGATCAGCGACCCGATCCCATTGCGCCTGGAGGATGGGCGCTACACGCTCGCCGATTTTGCGGACCAAAAATGACAACGGTGGACATCCGCTGAGGCGGCCATGACGACAATACTGACGGAGACAAACTTGAACCACACACTCTTGCATCGCGCGCGTCGCCGCTGGCATGACGGCGTGGGCGCGGCCGTGCTGTTCGGCGCGCTGGCCGCTTCCGGCTGCGGCGGCGCCAGCCCGGCCCGCGGCGCCGGGCCGGCGCCGGCACCCGTATCCGCACCCGCAGCACCAGGCGCCATCGCCAGTTGGCCGCTCGACGAGCAGCACGGCAGCCAGGCGGTCGAGGCGCTCTCCGGGCGCGCCGACAGCGTCGATTTCGTCTTCAACCGGGCGCGCTTCAAGCCTGCCAGCGGGCCTTTGTGGCGTCCGGCCGCCGGCTGCATTCGCGGCGGCTGCCTGCTGTTCGACGGCTACTCGACCGAGATCCTGGCGCCCGGCCTTACCCAGGCCCAGGTGGCCGGCGGCTTTACCTTGAGCGCCTGGGTGGCGCCGCACGCGTTTGAATGGGGCGATGGCGACAACTACTCCGCCTTCCTGAGCCAGTTCGACCAGGGCGCCAGGAGCGGTTTCGCGTTCGGCATGTACCGCTTCGGCACCTGGGGCATCAAGCTCGGCTTCGGCGACGCGGTGTTCGACCTGCGCGTGCGCGACCATAAGCTGCCCAAGGACGCCTGGTCGCACGTGGCGGCCAGCTTCGATCCGGGCACGCGCCAGGTGCGCCTGTATCTCAACGGCGCCCAGGTGGCCAGCGCCGCCGCGCCTGGCACCGGCGCGTTCGCGCTGCCGCAGCGCGCCTTGTCGATCGGGCGCTATTCGCAGCCGCTGTCGGTGGCCGGCGTATTCCAGTTCAATACCTTCCTCGGCCTGATGGACGAGGTGCGCATCGGTTCCGGCGCCGCCGGCGCCGCCGCGCTGGCCGGCCTGATCGCGGCCGACCTGGCCGCGCATGGCGGCCATGCGCCGGCGCTGGTGCCGTCCGACGCCGCCGTCCCCGCCGCCACCTTCGACGGCGACCGCTATCGTCCGCAGTATCACGCCATGCCCGACTCGGGCTGGATGAACGAGCCGCACGCGCCGTTCTACTACGCGGGCCAGTACCACCTGTTCTTCCAGAAGAATCCGTTCGGGCCGTTCTGGCACCAGATCCATTGGGGCCACTGGGCCAGCCCGGACATGGTGCACTGGCGCGAACTGCCGATCGCGCTGGCGCCGGACGACGATAGCCTGGCGCCGGACGGCATCTGGTCGGGCAGCGCCAGTTACAAGGCCGACGGCACGCCCGTGCTGTTCTTCACCGCCGGGAACGATGCGGCGCCCGTGCACGAGCGCACCGGGATGGCCACGCCCCAGAACCTGTCCGACCCTGACCTGGTCCAGTGGGACAAGTACCCGACCCCGGTCACCCTGCAGGAGGCGGGGGCCGGACGCCGCGGCGACTTCCGCGATCCGTTCGTGTTCCGCGATCCGGGCCAGCCGCGCTGGTTCCAGTTGGTGGGCTCGGTGATCCCGGGTGGCAGCGGGGCGGCGCTGGCATACGAGTCGTCCGACCTGATTCACTGGAGCTTCCGCGGGCCGCTGTTCTCGATCGACCCGGTCAAGTACCCCAACTTCGTCCGGACTTTCGAGCTGCCGGTGCTGCTGCCGGTCGGTACCGGCAAGGATGGGCGCGCGCGCCACGTGTTCATGACCGATGTCGGCGCCCAGGCGTATTACTGGATCGGCGTGTTCGACCCGGCCAGCGCGCGCTTCATTCCGGACAGCGAGGCGCCACGCGTATTCGACCTCGGCGAAGGCCATTTCTCCGGCCCCAGCGGCATGGTCGATCCGAAGACCGGACGCACCATCGTGTTTTCAATCGCCCAAGGCGAGCGCACCGCGCAGATCGACTGGGAAAGCGGCTGGGCCCACAACGCGGGCCTGCCGCTCGAACTCAAGCTCGGCGCCGACGGCGACCTGCGCCTGGCGCCGATCGCTGAACTGGCCAGCCTGCGCGGATCGCCCCTGCTGGACCTGCACGACGTCACCCCGGCCGCCGCCGCCGCGGCGCTGGCCAAGCTCAACGGCGACATGCTCGAAATCGCGCTGGAGCTGGCCGCCGCGCCCGGCGTGAACGCCAAGCGCGGGCTGGTGCTGCGCAAGGCGCCGGACGGCGCCGAGCATACCGACCTGTACGTCGATGCGGCGCGCCAGCGTTTCGAGATCGACCGCGACCACACCAGCCTCGATCCGGACATGCGCTCCTACGGCGTGCAGGGCGGGGCCTTCGATCCGGCCGGCGAGAACCTGCGTCTGCGCGTGTTCCTGGACCGCTCGATGCTCGAGGCTTACGTGAACGAGCGCAAGAGCCTGACCAGCCGGGTATTCCCCCTGCGCCTGGACGCGACCGGTCTGGGCCTGCTGGCCGCGGCGGACGACCGCGTGGTCAGCCTGAAGGTATGGCGCATGGGCGCGGCCAACGGCAAGCCGGTGGCGCCGGTGCAGGCCGCCGGCGTGACGCTCGACCCGGCCACCGCCTTCAAGTCGGGCCTGCCCAACGGCGACTTCGCCAGCTGCGACCTGTCCGGCTGGACGATACTCGACGGCGGCGCCTTCGCCAACCGCGCCGTCACCCAGGCCGTGAATGGCCCAGGCTACCCGTACAATGCGGCCGGGCGCATGCCGGACCGCTGCCACTTCGCCGGCGCCGGCGCGCCGGGCGGTGACGGCGCCACCGGCGCGATGCGCTCGGCGCGCTTTGTGCTCGGCGGTGATGGCCACATCAATTTTCTGATCGCCGGCGGGCGCGATCCGGAACGGCTCTATCTGGCACTGGTGCGCGCGGTCGACGGCAAGGAGCTGATGAAGGCCACCGGTATCGACTTCGAGCAGTACCAGCGGGTATTCTGGGACGCCTCGGCCTACATCGGCACCGAGCTGTATTTGAAGGCGGTGGACCGCAGCGGCGCGCCCGGCGGCCACCTCAATCTTGATAACATCAACGTGCCGGTCAGCCGGCTGGTGAACTAGGTAGGGAGTCGACATGGCCTCAATCGCACTTAGCCGGGTAGCCAAGACCTATCCCGGCAAACACAGCAACTACATCCTCAGGGATATCAGCTTCGACATCGCCGACGGTGAATTCGTGGTGCTGGTGGGCCCGTCCGGCTGCGGCAAATCGACCTTGCTGCGCATGATCGCCGGGCTCGAGGAAATCAGCGACGGCGAGATCCGCATCGACGGCCAGCGCATCAACGATACCCCGCCGGCCGAGCGCGGCCTGTCGATGGTGTTCCAGAACTACGCGCTATACGCCCACATGAGCGTGTTCGAGAACATCGCCTTCGGCCTGCGCCTGGCGCGCGTGCCGAAAGCGGAGATCATGCGCGCGGTGCAGGCGGTGGCCAAGATGCTGCAGCTGGAGCATCTGCTCGAGCGCCGTCCGCCCCAGCTGTCGGGCGGCCAGCGCCAGCGCGTGGCGATCGGACGGGCCATCGTGCGCAAACCGCGCGCCTTCCTGTTCGACGAACCGCTGTCGAACCTGGACGCCTCGCTGCGCGCCGACATGCGCGTCGAGATCGCGCGCCTGCACAAGCAACTCGGCGCCACCATGGTCTACGTCACCCACGACCAGGTCGAGGCGATGACCCTGGCCGACCGCATCGTGGTGCTTGGCCCGTCCGGGGTGCAGCAGATTGGCGCGCCGATGGCCTTGTACGACGCGCCGGCCAACATCTTCGTGGCCGGCTTTATCGGCAGCCCGAAGATGAATCTGGTGCCGGGCAGGGTGGACCAGCACGGGCGCCTGCGCATCGGGGCCGGGCTGGCGCTGGACTGGGCCAATCCGGTCGCCGCCGGCGAGGCGGTCACGCTCGGCGTGCGGCCCGAGCACCTGGTGCCGGACGCGCGCGGCCCGCTGGCCGGCACGGTGGTGCTGGTCGAACGCCTTGGCGCCGAATCGCACGTGCACCTGGAAGTGGCCGGCCTGACGCAGCCGCTGGTGGTGGCGCTGCAGGGGCCGCCGCCGCCGCTGGCCAGCAGCTGGGCGGTGCGCGCGCTGCCGGGGCGGCTGCACGTGTTCGCGCCTGATGGACAGCGCATCGACGCCAGTCCCGGCACGCCGGCCGACGCCGGCATCAATCCCAACGGTTTCCCGGAGGTCGCATGATTGTCGTTTGTGGTGAAGCCTTGTTCGATGTGTTCGCGCAGGACGAGAACGCGACCGGACTGGAGCTGTCGGCGCGCATGGGCGGCTCGCCCTTCAACCTGGCGCTCGGGCTGGCCAGGCTGGGCGCGCCGGTCCAGTTCTTCGGCGGCCTGTCGCGCGACCTGTTCGGCCAGCGCCTGCACGCGGCGCTGGCGGCCGAAGGCGTGGACCTGTCGGCCGTGGCGCGGCCCGACGCGCCGTGCGCGCTGGTGCTGGTGAGCGTCGACGCCAGGGGCGTGCCGGTGTACACCTTCTACGGCGACCGGACGGCCGAGCGCATGATCGGCGCGGCCGACCTGGCGCCGCTGGCGCACGATGTGGCGGCGCTGCACGTCGGCTCCTACTGCATGGTGGTCGAACCGGTGGCGGCCAGCTTGCGCGCGCTGGTCGAGCGCCAGCGCGGGCGCAGCCTGATCGTCTACGACCCCAACGTGCGCCTGACGATCGAGCCGAGCGTCCAGGTGTGGCGCGAGGCGCTTCAGTGGATGCTCGACAAGACCGATGTCCTCAAGGTCAGCGAAGAGGACCTGCACGCGCTGTACCCGTCGCTGGCGGCGGCGGTTTTCATCGAGCTGGCCTTGGCGGCCGGGGTAGCGCTGGTGGTGGTCACGCGCGGCGAGCACGGGGTGCTCGCCGCCACCCGGAAGGTGCCGGCGCTGGCGCTGCCCGCCATCCCGGTCGATGTCGTCGACACCGTCGGCGCGGGCGATACCTTCCAGGCCGGCCTGCTGGCCTTTCTGGCCAGCGCCGGCATGCTGACGCGAGCGGCGGTCCAGGATGTGGATGCGGCCGTGCTGGCCGACGCGCTGCGCTTCGCAGCCCACGCCGCGGCCATCACCTGTTCGCGCCGCGGCGCCGACCTGCCGAACCTGGACCAGGTGCGCGCGGCCGCCGGCCTGCCGTCGGCGCCGGCGGCGGCGCCGCAACCCTAAACCGATCGATGAATCCGTAAACGCCTGTTGCGAAAATGTCTTACGTTAGACAACGTAAAATGACAACGATAGACAAATGCGCCTTGGCGGTGCTAATGTTGACCGTGATGACGGTCGCGTCTTGAAAGGGAGGTAGGCAGGAACGAAGCAATGCAGCACGGCCGCCCTCGAACCCGAGTATGGTGCGAGGGCGTACAAGGATGAACTGATAAAACTATTACAGGGGATATTCTCATGCGTTACGCGATTTCACGTTACATCGGACGTTCGGCCGCCATGGCCATCGCTCTGTTGCCGGCACTGGCATTCGCCCAGCAGCAAAGTGCCGCCGGCGACCCGGCCGCCGCGGCGGCCGACAAGAACGACGAGCCGAAGGCGGTCGTCATCGTCACCGGCGTCACCCGCAGCAGCACCAAGAAGAACGCGGCGTTCTCGATCAACACCTTGTCCGGCGAGGAGATCCAGCGCCTGGCGCCGATGAGCACCGCCGACCTGCTGTCCAACCTGCCCGGCATCTACGCCGAAGGCAGCACCGCCGGCGAAGCCAGCAACAACATCACCGTGCGCGGCCTGCCGGTGGTGGGCGGCTACCGCTTCGCGCCGCAGCTCATCGACGGCTTGCCGGCCTACGAGGAACCGGAGGCGCCGCTGATGAACAACGACGTGTTCATCCGCGACGACCTCATGACCGAGAGCGTGGAGGCGGTCAAGGGCGGCCCCGGCGGCATCCTGTATTCGAACGGCCTGGGCGCCACCGTCAACCACATCACCCGCACCGGCGGCGAACGGCTCGAGGGCGGCTACAAGGTCGAATACGCCGACTACGGCTTCCTGCGCCAGGACGCCTTCGTGTCCGGCCCGCTGAGCCACAACCTGACCGGCGCGGTGGGCGGCTTCTACCGCCGCAGCCAGGGCATCCGCGACACCGGCTACACCGCCGACCGCGGCGGCCAGATCCGCGGCAACCTGGTCTTCACCAGCGACGACGGCCGCACCAGCGCGCGCGTCGACGGCCTGCTCATCAACGACCGCACCGCGTTCTACCAGAACCTGCCGGTCTCGGTGCCGCGCCTGAACCAGAGCGGCACGCCGGGCAACCCGACCCTGATCAACCAGGACACCATCGAGCCGCTCGGCATTCCGTTCGCCCACGGCACCACGGCCTCGCCCTACAACCGGCGCTTCGACATGATCGGCGAGTATGGCACCCGCACCATCGACCAGGCCGACGGCATCCATCCCGACTTCAAGATGCTGACCTTGAAGCTGGCGCGCGAATTCGACTCGGGCCTGAAGCTGTCGGCCGGCCTGCGCCACACCACCGGCAGCAATGGCTTTAACGCCGTCTTCACCGGCAACGACACGGCCTACGCCTCGACCTTCCTGAATGCGCGCTTCCAGAACGACGTGATCTCGCCGGCCCACGGCGCGGCGCTCAACTGCAACCTCGGCAACGCCAAGCTGATCGGCTACTTCAACGTGCCTTCCAGCGGCGCTTGCGACGCCTTCCGCAACATCAGCCGCGACGACTTCGTGCGCCAGTACGCCAAGGCGGTGGGAGTGGCCGGCCACTATCTCAACGACGGCACCGCGGTGGCGCCCAACGCCTACCTGAACTTTCTGATTCCGTTCGTCGCCGTGGTCGACGCGGCCAGCACCTCGCTCGACCTGAAGGGGCAGAAGACCTTCAACGCGCTCGGTACCCACGACCTGACCTTCGGCCTGTACGGCAGCCGCTATACGTTCGATCCGAATTTCCAGGCCTCGCTGATGGTCGGCGAAAGTGCCCAGAACGCGCGCATGGTCGACCTGACCGCGGTCGACGCCAGCGGCGCCCAGGTTGGCCCCTCTCTCACCACCGGCAGTGCTATCCTGCCCGGCTGGTTCGGCTTCGACAGCCACATCAAGGCCGATGGGCACGCCGCCTATCTGCTCGACCATTGGGAAACCATGGAGAGCAGGCTGAAAATGGACCTGGGCGTGCGCTGGCAGGACGTCAAGGCCAACGTCAACCGGCGCGACCGCGACACCTCGACGGACATGACCCCGGCCGGCGTGGTGGTCGGTTCGACCCAGGACACGGCGGCCGACAACGAGATCCTGGTCCCCGGAAAATCTCACCTGCTCGACAAGACCTACCGTGCGCTAGGCTGGTCGGCCGGCGCCAACTACAGCTTCAGCAAGCCGCTGGCCGTGTACGCGCTGGTGTCGCATTCGTTCCGCCTGCCCAGTCTGGAGGACCTGAACAACCTGAGCACGGCGACGGCCCAGGTGATCAACGGCCAGCCGGTGGAAGTGAGCGCGATCGAACACATCAAGCAATACGAGGGCGGTCTGCGCTACCTGACGCGCGCGTTCGGCGCCTCGGTGGCCGTTTTCTACAACGACTTTTCGCCGCGCAGTAACGTCAACGTGTACAAGGACATCAAGTCGAGCCAGTGCTCCTCGCTCGGCGGCGTCACGCAGATCAATTCCTGCCCGGACGTGGCCCAGCTCTACAAGCGCGGCGTGAAGAACGTCGGCGCCGAGATCGAGCTGAGCTGGCGTCCGCGCATGATCGCGGGCCTGGAATTGAAGGGCAACATGCTGGTCCAGCAGCCGAAAATCGAAGGCGCCAGCTATACCTTCACCCAGGAAGAGAAGAACGCGCAAGGTGTCATCACCGGTTACCACTACGTGCAGGTCAGCGAAGACGGCCGCCGTCCGCGCCGCCTGGCCAAGTTCATGGCTAACTTCATGCCTTCGTACGATCTGAGTTCGGCCACCGGCATCCCGCTGACCGTGTACGGGCAGTACCAGTACACCGGTTCGCGCTTTTCCGAGGCGACCGATACCAATGTGACCCTGTTCCCGGCGTACCACATCATCAACCTTGGCGCCCAGTACCAGGTGTCGGAACGTCTGAGCGCGCAGCTGTTCGTCGCCAACGCCACCAACCAGCTCTCGTTCACCGAAGGCGATCCGCTGTTCGTCGACCTGCTCTCGCCGGACGGCACCCGTAACCGCGGCGTGGCGCGGCCGCTGTTCGGCCGCACCATCCGCGCCAGCCTGACCTACCGCTTCTAAGGTCCGCGCATCACCATCTCGCCGATGGCCGCCTCCGGGTGGCCATTTTTCGTTGACGCGGCCGCGCCGGCACGACGTACATATCAATTTCCCCTGCCTCAGCCCGCGAAAACTCCTATACTTGCTCGTTGCCGAAGAGGTCAATCCACCTCCGACCAATCCGCGTTTCGTCCACCGCGCCCCACCCGGGCCGGCCGGGGCGGCGCGCGTGCCTCTCGAACCCAGAAGGAGACCAAGTTGAAACCAACAAGAACACTGCGCACGCTGGTAGCGGGCATCACCCTGACCCTGTTGTCGCTGCATGCCGGCGCCGCCGAACCGGCCTGGGTCGGCAAGAGCAACCTGAACGCCAAGCTGCTGCTCGACGTCATGGCCAAATACTCCCCGGAAGACGCCAGCGACATCGGCGTGGACGGCTACGACGAGCAGATCACGGACATGTCGCGCGACCAGTTCGCGCCCAGGAACCGCGACACCGGCGCCGTCATCGCCCAGCTGGAATCGCGCCTGAAGACGGAGACCGATCCCAAAATCAAGCAAGACCTGGAAATCCTGCTCGGCAGCGCCCACGACCAGCTGCGCACCAGCGCGCTGCAGCGCAAATACCTGCTGCCCTTCGACGACCTGACCAAGATGATCTTCAGCGTGGTGCGCCAGACGCTGGATCCGCGCATCCCCAAGGCGCGCCAGCAGACGCTGCTCGTGCGCCTGCAGAAATACGCCGGCCTGGCCAAGGGATACCGCCCGCTGACGGAGCTGGCCGGCGAGCGCTTCCAGGAGCGCCTCAAGGCCAACAAGCAGCTGCTGGGTCCCTTCAAGGGCGAGCTCGAACAGGCGATCAACGACGGGCCGACCCTCGTCAAGGGCATGCGCGAGCTGCTGGCCAACAGCGACCTGAAGGGCTGGGAACCGGCCTTCAATGCGCTCGAAAAGCAGCTCACCGCGTATAACGGCTACCTCAAGGGCCAGGTGCTGCCGCAGGCGCGCGCCGACTACCGCCTGCCGCCGGAAGTGTACGCCGACAACCTGCACCAGTTCGGCGTGGACATCACGCCCCAGGAGATGATCGCCAGGGCGCTGACCTCGTTTTCCGAGATCCGCAACCAGATGAACATCACGGCCGGCCAGATCGCGCACGAGCGCCACTTGCCGGACGCCGATTACCGCGCCGTCATGCACGAGCTGAAGAAGCAGCAGATCGCCAAGGACCAGGTGATGCCTTTGTACCTCGAGCGCCTGGGCGAGATCGAAGCGGCTGTGCGCGAGCACCACATCGTCACCCTGCCGACGCGCAAGGCGGTGATCCGCCTGGCCAGCGCCGCCGAGAACGCCCAGCAGCCGGCGCCCCACATGAATCCGCCCAGGATGATCGGCAACACCGGCGAGTACGGCGAGTTCGTGCTCACCACCGGCATGCCGCCCGACGCCAGCGGCAAGGCACTGGTGTTCGACGACTTCACCCACCAGGCCGCGACCTGGACCTTGACGGCGCACGAGGCGCGCCCCGGTCACGAGCTGCAGTTCGCCAAGATGACGGAGACCGGCGTCTCGATCGCGCGCGCGGTGTTCGCCTTCAACAGCGTCAACGTCGAGGGCTGGGCCCTGTACGCGGAAGCGGAGATGCAGCCGTACGAGCCGCTCGACGGCCAGTTGTTCGCGCTGCAGGGGCGCATGCATCGCGCCGCGCGGGCGTTTCTGGACCCGATGGTCAACCTGGGCCGGATCACGCCCGACGGCGTCAAGCACTTCCTGATGGACGAGGTGGGGCTGTCCGAAGGCATGGCGACCCAGGAAGTGCAGCGCTACACCTTCCGCTCGCCGGGCCAGGCGACCTCCTACTTCTACGGCTACCAGCGCCTGATGGAGACGCGCGAGGCGGCCGAGGTCGCGCTGCGCAAGAAGTTCGACCGCCAGGCCTTCAACGACTTCGTGCTGTCCCAGGGCCTGGTGCCGCCGGCGCTGTTGCGCAAGGCGGTGATGCAGGAATTCGTGCCGGCCCAAAACCGGTAGGAGAGGTCCCCGTCAGCGCGGCGCCGCTACGGGCGGCGCCGGTTCGGTTTAAGATGTCGCCGATGACACTTCAGCCACAGCAGGGATTTCTCTTAACGCGGCATTGGCGCGATACGGACGCGGGAACCGAGGTCGATTTCTGGCTGGCGACCGGGCACGGGCCGCGCCAGATCCGGCTGGCGCCCCAGCCTTCGGTCGCCTTCATCCCCGCCGAGCAGCGCGAGCAGGCCAGCGCCGTGCTGACCGGCGAGCGTGGCTGCGAGCTGCGTCCGCTGGAACTGCGCGACTTTCAGCAGCGCCCCGTGCTGGGCCTGTACTGCACCCACTACCGCCATCTGCTCAAGCTGGCCAGGCGCCTGCGTGAGCGCGGCGTGGACGTCTACGAGGCCGATATCCGCCCGCCGGAACGCTACCTGATGGAGCGCTTCATCACCGCACCCGTGAGCTTCAGCGGCCAGCCCGATCCGGGCAGTGGGGCTTTGCTGCTCGATGGGCAGCTCAAGAACGCGCCCGGCTACCGGCCCACGCTCAAGCTGGTCTCGCTCGACATCGAAACGACGGCCCACGGCGACCTCCTGTCGATCGCGCTGGAAGGCTGCGGCCAGCGCCAGGTGTACATGCTGGGGCCCGCCAACGGCATCGACGCGGCGCGCGACTTCGACCTGGCCTACTGCGACAGCCGCCCGCAGCTCATCGAGCGGCTCAACGCGTGGATCGCCGCCCACGACCCGGACGCCATCATCGGCTGGAACCTGGTGCAGTTCGACCTGCGCGTGCTGCAGCGCCACGCCGAGACCTTCCAGATCCCGCTGCGCCTGGGCCGCGACGGCAGCGCGATGGAGTGGCGCGAGCATGGCGGCAAGGCCCAGCACTTCTTCGCCGCCGCCGCCGGGCGCCTCATCATCGACGGCATCGAAGCGCTCAAGTCGGCCACCTGGAGCTTTTCCTCGTTCAGCCTGGAACATGTGTCGCAAACCTTGCTGGGCGAAGGCAAGGCGATCGACAACCCCTACCAGCGCATGGCCGAGATCGAGCGCCGCTTCGCCGAGGACAAGCCGGCGCTGGCCCACTACAACCTCAAGGACTGCGAGCTGGTCACCCGCATCTTCGCCAAGACCGAGCTGCTGACCTTCCTGCTCGAACGGGCCAGCGTGACCGGGCTGGCGGCGGACCGCAGCGGCGGTTCGGTGGCCGCCTTCGAGCACCTGTACATGCCGCTCATGCACCGCCAGGGCTACGTGGCGCCCAACCTGGGCGACGTGGCCGGCGAGAACAGCCCCGGCGGCTACGTCATGGATTCGCGCTCGGGGCTCTACGATTCGGTGCTGGTGCTCGACTACAAAAGCCTGTACCCGTCCATCATCCGCAGCTTCCTGATCGACCCGGTCGGGCTGGTCGAGGGCATGCGTGGCGCCGACCCGGACGCCAGCGTGCCGGGCTTTTGCGGCGCGCGCTTCTCGCGCACGCGCCACTGCCTGCCGGCGATCGTCAAGCAGATCTGGGACGGGCGCGAGGCGGCCAAGCGCGAGCAGAACAAGCCGCTGTCGCAGGCGCTCAAGATCATCATGAACGCGTTCTACGGCGTGCTCGGTTCCAGCGGCTGCCGCTTCTTCGATCCGCGCCTGGCCTCGTCGATCACCTTGCGCGGCCAGGAGATCATGCACCTGACGCGCAAACTCATCGAGGAGCAGGGCTACCAGGTCATCTACGGCGACACCGACTCAACCTTCGTCTGGCTCGGGCAGCCGCACACGGACGAGCAGGCCACGGCCATCGGACGCGCGCTGGTCGGCCACGTCAACGCCTGGCTGGCGGCCCACCTGCGCGCCGAGTTCGGGCTAGACAGCGCGCTCGAGCTGCAGTACGAGACGCATTACCGGCGCTTCCTCATGCCCACCATCCGCGGCTCCGAGGAGGGCAGCAAGAAGCGCTACGCGGGCCTGGCGCGCAAGGCGGACGGCGGCGAGCAGATGGTCTACAAGGGCCTGGAGACGGTGCGCAGCGACTGGACCCCGCTGGCGCAGCAGTTCCAGCAAGAGCTGTACGCGCGCATCTTCCGGGGCGAGGCCTACCGCGACTACGTGCGCGAGTACGCCAGCCGCACCCTGGCCGGCGAGTTCGACGAGCTGCTGGTGTACCGCAAGCGCCTGCGCCGGGCGCTCGGCGACTACGAGCGCAACGTGCCGCCGCACGTGCGCGCCGCGCGCATCGCCGACGACTTCAACCGAGAAAACGATAGGCCGCTGCAGTATCAGAACGGAGGATGGATACGCTACGTGATCACGCTGGCCGGGCCGGAGCCGCTGGAAACCCGGCGCGCGCCGATCGATTACGAGCACTATCTGACGCGCCAGCTGCAGCCGGTGGCGGACGCCATCCTGCCGTTCGTGGGGGACGATTTCGTGACGCTGACGAGCCGCCAGCAGACCCTGTTCTAGGCCGCGTGGCTTGCGAGCGCCGTCGCGCAGGGCGGGCCGACGATCAGCTCACCGGAGCGCCCGGGCACCTCGCCCCAGGCGATCGGGTACACCGGCAGGTCGAGCAGCTTGACGCGCTCGTAGGCGGCGGCCATCGGCACCAGCCGGTATCCCTGCGCCTTCCAGCCGGCCAGCAGCTGCTCGAACACGGGCGCGAGCTTCTGGCCTTCCAATTCGGCGTGCAGGGTGTACACGTGGTCGCGGGCGGCGCCGGCCGTGAGCGACAGGATGTGGGCGGCGATGTTGCCGGCGTCGAGGACGCGCCCGCCGATCTCGCGGCCCAGCAGTTCGTCCAGGGTCGGCAATGTGGTGGGCAGCTGAATGCAGCGCGAGCCGCTGATGCGGTAGGGGCCGGCATGGGCGTCGCGCAGCGCGCCGTCCTCGGCCAGCGGGGCGCGCCCGTCCGAGGCGTAGTTGCGGCCGGCGGCGTCGTGCTCGGCGAAGGCGTGGGCGTTCATCTGCCAGCCGGCCGCGCCGTGGGTGGGCGCGCTGGTGCCGAACACGCTGCTGAAGCGGCGCGCGGCCTTGCGCATCGCCGCGCTGGTCCATTCGGCGCCGCGGGTGCGCACGCTGTCGTGCCATTGCACGTGGTCCCAGGTGTGGATGCCGCACTCGAAGCCGGCTTGCGCCACCGCGCGCATCTCAGCCGCGCAGCGCACGCCGATGTCCGGCCCCGGCAGCAGGGTGCCATAGAGGAGCGTCTTGAGGCCGTAATGCTCGAGCACCGAGGTGCGCGAGACCTTGCTGAAGAAGCCGGGCCGGAACACGCGCCGCATGGCCCAGCCGGTATGGTCGGGCCCCAGCGAGAACAGGAAGGTGGCGCCGGCCCCGTGCGCGCTGAGCATGCGCACCAGGTTCGGCACGCCTTCGCGCGTGCCGCGGTAGGTGTCGACGTCGATCTTGAGGACGAGTTGGGGCTCGCCCATCTCAATCCATCAGGGCGCGGGCGGTGGCGACCTGGTCGCGGTAGGCGACGAAGATATGGCGCAGGGCGTCGGCCATGTCCACGCGCGGCTGCCAACCGAGCTCGGAGCAGGTGTTGTCGATCTTCGGCACGCGGTTCTGCACGTCCTGGTAGCCGGCGCCGTAGTAGGAGTCGGCGCTGGTGTCGACCACGCTGACCTTGCGCGCCTGTTCGGCGTACTCGGGGAATTCGTTGGCCAGTTCGAGCATCATGGTGGCCAGTTCGCGGATCGAGAAGTTGTTGGCCGGGTTGCCGATGTTGTAGATCTTGCCGCTCGCGATCCCGTCCTTGTTGGCGATGATGCGCACCAGCGCGTCGATGCCGTCGTCTACGTAGGTGAACGCGCGTTTCTGCGCGCCGCCGTCGACCAGCATGATGTTCTCGCCGCGGACCATGTGGCCGAGGAACTGGGTCAGCACGCGCGAGGAGCCTTCCTTGGCGGTGTGGATGGAGTCGAGGCCGGCGCCGATCCAGTTAAACGGGCGGAACAGGGTGAAGTTCAGGCCTTCGGTGCCGTAGCCCCAGATCACGCGGTCCATCAGCTGCTTGGCGCAGGCGTAGATCCAGCGCTGCTTGCTGATCGGGCCGTACACCAGGTCGCTCTGCTCGGGGTCGAATTCGCTGTCGGTGGACTTTCCGTACACTTCCGAGGTCGACGGGAACACCAGGTGCTTGCCGTATTTGTGGGCCGAGCGCACGATCGGCAGGTTGGCCTCGAAATCGAGCTCGAACACGCGCAGCGGCTGCTTGACGTAGGTGGCCGGCGTGGCGATGGCCACCAGCGGCAGGATCACGTCGCACTTCTTGACGTGGTACTCGACCCACTCCTTGTTGATGGTGATGTCACCCTCGAAGAAGTGCATGCGCCCGGCGTACTCCGGGTTGTCGATCAAACCGGTGATGCGGTCCGATTGCATGTCCATGCCATAGACTTCCCAGTCGGTGGTGTCGAGGATGCGGCGCGAGAGATGGTGGCCGATGAAGCCGTTGACGCCGAGGATGAGGATTTTTTTCATGGTATGGAAGTGAGTAGTGAAGTCAGGTCGGCGGCCGATAGTTCGCCGTCGGGTGCCGTTAAAACAGAGATCGCCAGCGCGCGGCCATCGCCGCACACCCCGAGTATACGCCCATCGGACACGGCCAGCCCAGGGGCCAGGCCTTGCGGGGCCGGTCCGTCCAGGCGGGCGCGCGCCAGCACCAGGCGCTGTCCGTTGATGTCGGTGAAGGCGCCGGGGTAGGGCGGGGCGACCGCGCGGTATAGATTGTAGACGCTCTGGGCGTCCTGGCGCCAGTCAATGCGGCCATCTTCCGGGGTGCGTCCGCTGAAGTAGCTGCCCTGGGCCAGGTCGTTGGGCAGGCGCGGGGCGCTGCCGTCGCACAGGCCGGGAAGCGCGCGCCACAGAGTGATTTCGGCGGCCACGGTGACCTTGCCGAACACCTCGAAGGCGGTGTCGTCGGGCAGGATGGGCACCGCGGTCTGGGCTATGATGGCGCCGGCGTCGGGCCGCTCGGTCATCTCGTGCAGGGTGGCGCCGGTCTCGCGCGCGCCGTGCAGCACGGCCCAGTTGACCGGGGCGCGTCCGCGAAAGCGCGGCAGCAGCGAGCCGTGCATATTGTACGAGGGCGCGATCGCCAGCAGCGCGGGCGGCAGGATGCGGCGGTAGTAAAAGCTGAACAGGAAGTCCGGGCGCAGCGCCGCCACCCGCGCCAGCAGCTCGGCGTCGTTCGGCTGGTCGCTCGCGACGCAGTCGATGCCCTCGTCGCGGCACAGCGTGGCGACGGACTCGAACCAGACGTTTTCGGCCGCGTCGTCGGCGTGGGTGACCACCAGGGCCACGTCGACGCCGCCGGCGAGCAGCACCTTCAGGCAGCGCACGCCCACGCTATGGTAGGCGAACACCACCGCGCGCGGACGGGCCGCGCTCATCGCTCCACCATGCGCTGGGCCGCGCTGTCGGGCACGGCCTGCTGCAGGATCGTCTCGACCACGTAGCGCGGCCGCGCGCGCACTTGCTGCAGGATGCGCCCGACGTATTCGCCCAGCAGGCCCAGGCCGAACAGGATCACGCCCATGAAGAAGAACATGATGGCGAACAGGGTGAACACGCCCTCGGCCTCGGCGCCCAGGATAAAGCGGCGCAGCAGCAGGAACACCACCAGCGCGGCCGAAGCCAGCGACATGATCATGCCGAGCATGGACATCAATTGCAGCGGCACCAGCGAGAAACCGGTGACCAGGTCGAAGTTGAGCCGGATGAGCGAGTACAGCGAGTACTTCGATTCGCCGGCGGCGCGTTCCTCGTGCTCGACCTCGACCTCGGTCGGGTGGCGCGCGAACTTGTAGGCCAGCGCGGGCACGAAGGTGTTGACCTCGCCGCAGCGGTTGACCAGGTCGATCACGTTGCGGCCGTAGGCGCGCAGCATGTTGCCCTGGTCGCTGATGCTGATGTTGGTGATGCGTTCGCGCACCCGGTTCATGGCTTTCGAGGCCAGGGTGCGCCAGGCCGCGTCGCGCCGCTTGCGCCGGACCGAGCCGACGTAGTCGAAGCCTTCGCGCATCTTGGCCACCAGCTTGTGGATCTCCTCGGGCGGGTTCTGCAAGTCGGCGTCGAGGGTGACGATGATCTCGCCCAGGGCCGCCTCGAAGCCGGCCAGGATCGCCATGTGCTGGCCGTAGTTGCCGTTGAAGATGATCACGCGCGTGACGTCGGGGCGCTGCTCGTACTGCTCGGCCAGGACCGCCACCGAGCGGTCGCGGCTGCCGTCGTTGACGAACACGATCTCGTACGGGATGGCCAGGGCGTCCAGCGCCGGGTACAGGCGCGCGAACAGGGTGGCCAGGCCGGCCTCCTCGTTGTACACCGGGATGATGATCGACAGCTCGGGTTTCAGCGGCATGCGCTTCATGTGAGCACCTGCTTGACCGCGCCGACCACGCGCTCGACGTCGGCCAGGGTCATGGCGGCGAACAGCGGCAAGGTCACGGTGAGGCGGCCGATGCGCTCGGCGACCGGGAACATGCCCTCCTTGAAGCCGCGCTCGCGGTACAGGGTGAACAGGTGGATCGGCGCGTAGTGGAAACCGGTGCCGATGTTGTGCTCTTCCTGCAGGCGGCGCATGAAGGCGGCGCGCGTGCCGGGCCCGCGGTCGGGCAGGATGATCTGGAACAGGTGCCAGTTGGAGCTGCCGAAGGCCGGCAGCGGCAGCTGGGCGCCGGTGGCCGCTTCGAACTCGGCGCCGAAGCAGGCGAAGTAGTGGCGCGCCAGCTGCTCGCGGTGGGCGGTGACGTCGTCGATGGTGGCCAGCTGGCCCAGGCCGATGGTGGCGGCGATGTCGGTCATGTTCCACTTGCCGCCCAGGACGTCGACGTCGATGCCGTCCACGCCGCTGCGGGTGACCCCTTGCAGCCGGTATTTCTCGGCCAGGCGCGCCTCCTCGGCGTTGGTCATGACCAGGCAGCCGCCTTCGCCGGTGGTGAGGTTTTTATTGGCCTGGAAGCTGAACGAGGCGAAGTCGCCGAAGGCGCCGATGCGCCGTCCGTCCCACACCGAGCCGAAGGCCTGGGCCGCGTCCTCGATCACGCGCAGGCCGTGCTCGAGCGCCAGCGCGTACAGCGCCTCCATGTCCAGCGGCAGGCCGGACAGGTAGACCGGCAGCAGCGCGCGCGTGGCCGGGGTGATGGCCGCGCGCACCTTGACCAGGTCCAGGTTGCGGGTGAGCGGATCGACGTCGGCGAACACGGGCGTGGCGCCCACGGCCAGGATCACGTTGGCCGTGGCCGGCCACGACAGCGGGGTGGTGATCACCTCGTCGCCGGGGCCGATGCCGGCGATGCGCAGGGCGATCTCCATGGTGCAGGTGCCGGAATTGAAGGTGCGCACGTGGCGCCCGCCGAAGTATTCCGACAGCTGGGCTTCGAAAGCCTGCACCTTGGGGCCGCTGGTGAGCCAGCCGGAGCGCAGCACCTGCGCCACGGCGGCGATGGTTTCCTCGTCGATGGTGGGGCGCGAGAACGGCAGGAATGGGAGGGAAGAGGTCATGGACAGTCCAGTTAAAAGTTGTCAGCTGCGCGCCAGCAGCACCACGCCGACCAGGATCGTGGCCAGGCCGGCGATGCGCTGCGGCGACACCGCTTCGCCGAGGAACAGCCAGGCGCCCAGCATGCTCACGACATAGCCGAGCGAGAGCATGGGGTAGGCCAGCGACACGTCGGTGCGCGACAGCGCCATGATCCACACCAGCACCGACACGCCGTAGCATGCCAGTCCGCCGAGGATGGAGGGCTGGGTGGCGATCTGGAACAGGGTGGATATCACGTGCCCGCCGCGCAGGCTGATGGCGCCGCCCATGGCGTTGGTGCCGCTCTTGAGCAGCAGCTGGGCCAGGGCGTTGAGCAGCACGCCGCTGAGGATAAAGCCGAAGGTGGGGAGGTTCATCGATATGGTCCGGTGCTCGCTCAGCGGTTGGCGACGACGCGGCGGCGGCCATCGTAGGTGACCACGCGCATGGGCACGTGCTCGGCGGCGAGCGACTGGTAGATGTCCTCGCGGATCAGGGCCAGGTCGGTCACGCCGGCGCCGGCGTCGGCCACCCACTGGTCGCGGAAGGTGGCGACATCGGCGATGAGCTTGTCGGGCTCCTGCTGCTGGCCGAATTCGAATTCGTCGCCGAACGCCACCATGATCATCTTGTGGTTCAGGTAGAACGGGAACGACTGCTCGTAGGTGCCGACCGCGTAGAACTTGGTCTCGGGCCGGAGCTCGGCGCGGATGGCCGGGAACTGCGCCGAGCCGGTGCGTACCTGGCCGTGCGGCTCGAAGCCGACCAGCATCAGTTCGGTCATGACGAAGCCGCCCACGGCCAGCAGCATGAGCGGCAGGTCGCGCCGGCCGCGGCGCAGGCGGGCTACGGCCAGTACGGCGCACACCAGCATGGTGGCGCCGGCGCCGACCGCCCAGGGCCGGTAGGACAGCAGGGGGCTGCCGGGCACGGGGCGCAGGTGGGCGGCCAGCGGCACGCCCAGCGCCAGGCCCAGGCCGATCAGCGCCGCCGCGACGCCCGTCAGCACCAGGGTGCGGGTGCTGGCCTCGGCCCAGTGCAGCGCCACCAGGATGGCCAGGGCGGGGAACATCGGCACGATATAGCCGGGCAGCTTGGAGTGCGAGAGCGAGAAGAACACGAGGATGAAGGCGGCCCACAGCAACACTAGCAGGCGCGGGCGGAAGCGGCCCGGTTCGCGCTTGAGGCCGGCCGCGACGCCGCCCGGCAGGGCTGCGATCCATGGCACCAGGCCGGGGATGAGCAGCAGCAGGAAGTAATACCAGTTGCCTTCGCGGTTGCTCACGTCGGAGGTGTAGCGCTGCAGGTGCTCGTGCACGAAGAAGAAGTGAGGCTGTTCCGGGTTGCGTTGGGCCACCAGGATGAACCAGGGTGCGGCGATCGCCATGAACAGCAGCAAGCCCTTGCCCAAGTGCAGCTCGGTCCAGCGCCGCCAGTCCTGGGTGGCCAGGGTGTAGAGCACCAGCACCGAGCCTGGAATCGCCAGGCCGATCAAGCCTTTCGACAGCACCGCCAGGGCCATGCCGGCCCAGCAGGCGAGCATCCAGTTGCGCCGTTGAGCGGCACTGGCGTCGTCGCGCTGGGCGATGAGCATGGCGCCCAGGCTCAGGGTCAGCATGCCGGACAGGCCCATGTCGAGTGAATTGATCTGGCCGCTGGCGACCCAGAACACGCTCGAACCGAGCACCAGGGCGGCGTAGGAGCCCACGCGCGCGCCGAACACGCGCCAGGCGGCGTAGCCGGTGAAGAGCACGCCGAACAGGCCGCACAGCCCGGTCCACAGGCGGGCCTGCCAGTTGCCGATCCCGAACACGGTGAAGGTCAGCGCGTTCATCCAGGTCTGCAGCGGCGGTTTTTCGAAATACTTGATGCCGTTCAGGCGCGTGGTGATCCAGTCATGCGTCAGGAACATTTCGCGCGCCATCTCGGCGTAGCGGCCTTCGTCGGGCGGCACCAGGGTGCGCACGCCGAGCACGGCCAGCCACACCAGGGCGAAGCCGATCGCCACCGTCCACAGCAGCCTGCGCGAGTTGGTCAGCTCGTTCATGCGACCGCCAATCCGGCGCGCGCCATGAACTGCCGGCGGATCGCCAGCAGCAGGTCCTGGCGGCGGCGGGCCTCGCCGCGTTTCTTGGATGGAACCAAATTCAGGTCGATGTCGGCGGCGGCGCGGCAGGCCAGCATGAAGTTGCCGTCCGCGCGCAAGTGGGCCTGCTGCTCGCGCCAGGTGGTGTCGTAGTCGAGCGTGATGCGGGCGCGCCGGCGCGGGTTGACCACCACCCGGTTGAGGTTGCTGACGAGGATCATATGGGCGCACCCGAGCGCTGCGCCCAGGTCGCGCAGGACATTGATGAGGAAATTCTTTGGCCTGGTTCCGTACAACTCGCGCGAGGCTCGGCGCATGATATCGCTCCCGTTTTCTGCTGACACACCCTGAATCGCTCCTACCACGACATGACGTTCGTTCTGTTCTTCAATAAAGGAAAAGCTGACGCTGAACACGCCGACGCCGTCCAGAGTCAACTGGAAGGCCAGCTCGCCTTCGCGCGGATTGATGCTCACCCCGGCCAGCAGCAGCTCCATGCGCGCACCTTCCTTGCCTATAAAACGGGCAACGCTGACCGGTATCGCGAGGGAGGTTACCACAAGCGGCTCGATGCGCATCTTTTGCACGCAATGGTAGTGCGAACAGATGACGTCGATACGCTCGGCGCAACTCAGGTGATTCGACAGATAGGGACGGTAAACCCGATTGATGGCGGGCGCATTGCGGTACGCCAGCGCGGCGAGCAAAGGGTCGGACGCGATGGCGCCGGCCCAGCGCCGGCTTTGGCGCGGAAACACCAGCCTGCCGAGCAGGGTCTTGAGCTTGTCCTTCAGGCGCCCGGCACGCGGCGCCGGCAACTCGGGCATGGAATGGGGGTGGGCGCCCGACGCGAAGCGGGATAGGGCCGTCTGTGAATGCATGCTCTTCAAGGTGGAAATGGCGGAGGCGGTCGGCCGCTGCGCAGTGTAAAAAGTATACTCAGCCGATCGTCCGCTCATCGTTACGGTTTGGTAATGTTGGGCGCCGGCCCCGATGGTATGATCGTGCCCGCTCCCGTTCCGCCCACTTACTCCCGCGCTGTCTGACCATATAATGAAATGCCTACTCATCGAGGACGACGCCGAGACCCGCAACTTCCTCAGTGAAGCGCTCGCCGCCGATGGCTATCTCATGCGCTGTTGCGACAACGGCGCCGACGGCCTGGCGCTGGCCGAGTCCGAGGCCTGGGATGTGATCATCCTCGACCGCATGCTGCCCGGCAATATCGACGGTCTCGAGCTGCTCGGCAAGTTGCGCGCCGGCCAGTCGCGCGTGCCGGTGCTGGTGCTCAGCGCCCTCGGCAGCGTGGACGACCGGGTGCGCGGCCTGCGCGCCGGCGGCGACGATTACCTGGCCAAGCCGTTCGCGCTGGCCGAGTTGCTGGCGCGCCTGGCCAACCTGGCGCGGCGCGCCAGCCCGCGCCAGGAAACGACGCTGCTGCGCGTGGCCGACCTGGAGCTGGACATGCGCAGCATGCGCGTCACCCGCGCCGGCGTGAAGATCAACCTGCAGCCGCGCGAATTCCGCCTGCTCGAATACCTGATGCGCCACGAGGGCCACGTGGTGACCCGCCCCATGCTGCTCGAAGGCGTGTGGGATTACCACTTCGACCCGCAGACCAACGTCATCGACGTGCAGATCAGCCGCCTGCGCAACAAGATCGACAAGGACGCCGCCGATTGCCTGATCCACACCGTGCGCGGCGAAGGCTACGTCCTCAAGAGCGGCGCCGCGCATGAGCAAGCTTAGCGCGCGCCTGCGCTCGTCGATCGCGGCGCGCCTGGCGCTGGCCTACGGCGCCATCGCCGCGGTGGCGGTGGCCGCGGCCGCGCTGGTGTTCTACTTCGGCACCATCGGCGTGCTGGAACGGCTCACCGATGCCAAGATCAACGCGGTGGCCGCGCGCCTGGCCGCCTCGCTGGCCGACGGCGGCAGCGCGCGCCTGCTGGCCCAGATCCGCACCGAATTGAACGACAAGGACGACAGCGACTCGGAGCTGTTCATGCTGATCAGCCCGCAAGGACAGGTGCAGGTCGCCAACCTGTCGGCCTGGCCGGCCGCGGTGCCGCTCACCGGCAAGCTCAATTACGCCTACGTGCGGCGCGAACGCAGCCGCGTGCGCACGCGGGTGATGGGCAGCGTGCTGGCCGACGGCTCGCGCCTGCTGGTCGGGCGCGACCTGAGCGAGCTCGATGCGCTGCAGGGGGTGATCCGGCGCGCCGTGCTCACCGGCCTGCTGGTGTCGATCGTGCTGGTGAGCGCCGGCGCGGTGCTGCTGCGGCGCGCCATCGACCGCCGCGTGGGCGAGGTGCGCCTGATCACCCGCCGCGTCGGCGCGGGCGACCTGGCCCAGCGCATCCCGGACGACGGCGAGGACGAGTTCAGCCTGCTCAGCCGCGACATCAACCGCATGCTGGCCCAGATCGAGTCGCTGATGGACGGCGTGCAGCACGTCTCGAACGCCATCGCGCACGACCTGCGCACGCCGCTCAGCCGGGTGCGCAACCGCCTGTACATCGCCGTGCGCAGCTGCGACGCGGCCAGCCTGCGCGAGGTGGCCCAGCAAA
Source organism: Oxalobacteraceae bacterium UBA6018 (assembly GCA_002428015.1). Lineage (GTDB taxonomy): Bacteria > Pseudomonadota > Gammaproteobacteria > Burkholderiales > Burkholderiaceae_D > Telluria_A. Next base: position 136,709 of record DIZW01000024.1, read on the forward strand.
GCATCGAGGACGTGGACAGCCTGATCGGCCTGTTCGAGAAGCTGCTGCGCATCGCCTCCGTGGAGTCCGGCGTGCGGCCGGCGTTCGACGCCCAGGTCGACCTGCAGCGCGTGGCGCTCGGCATGCTCGACCTGTACGAGGCGGCGCTGGAGGAGGCCGGCCTGTCCCTGGTCAGCCAGGCTAGCGCGGTGCCGCCGATCACGGGCGACCCGGACCTGATCGCCAGCGCGCTGGCCAGCCTGCTCGACAACGCCATCAAGTACGCCGGCGCCGGCGCCGTGGTCGCGGTGAGCACCGGCGCCGACGAGCGCGGCGTGAGCCTGGAGGTGCGCGACAGCGGCGGCGGGGTGCCCGAGGAGGAACTGGCCCAGCTGGCGCGCCGCTTCTACCGGGTCGACCGCGCCCGCCATCTGCCCGGCAACGGCATCGGCCTGTCCAACGTGAAGGCCATCGTGGCCCTGCACGGCGGCACCCTGGAGGTGCGCAATGGCCACCCGGGCCTGGTCGTGCGCATCGTCTTTCCGATTGTCCTACCCATAGTGAACGAGGGCGCCACCGCATGAGGAAGCACACCCATTTTTTTCCGCGCCAGGTGGTCGAAGCCACCGGCAACCGCTGGGACTGGGCGCTGCTGCCGGTGGTGCTGGCCGTGCTGGTGCTGCTGGCCTACGGCGCGGCGCAGATGGCCCACCCCTACCAGGTCGGCCAGCCGCTGCAACTGTCGCTCGACCCGCTCAGCCTGCCGTACTACCTGCTGCGCACCACGCTGCGCATGTTCATCGCGCTGTTCGCCTCGGTGCTGTTCAGCTGCGCCTTCGCCGCCCTGGCCAGCAAATACCGCGCCGCCGAAAAGGTCCTGGTGCCGCTGCTCGACATCCTGCAGTCGATCCCCATCCTGGGCTTCCTGTCGATCACCGTGACCGGCTTCATCGCCCTGTTCCCGGGCAAGCTGCTGGGCGTGGAGTGCGCCGCCATCTTCGCCATCTTCACCTCGCAGGCCTGGAACATGGCCTTCAGCGCCTACCAGGGCTTTCGCACCGTGCCGATGGAGCTGAGCGAGGCGGCCAGCGTGTTCCAGCTGTCGGGCTGGCAGCGCTTCTGGCGCCTGGAGCTGCCCTTCGCCATCCCCGGCCTGCTGTGGAACATGATGATGTCGATGTCGGGCGGCTGGTTCTTCGTCGTCGCCGCCGAGGCCATCTCGGTCTCCAACCAGAACATCAAGCTGCCCGGCATCGGCTCGTTCATCGCGCTGGCCATCGAGCAGCGCGACCTGCAGGCGATCGGCTGGGCCATCGGCGCCATGCTGGTCGGGGTGCTGCTGTACGATCAGCTGTTCTTCCGCCCGCTGCTGGCCTGGGCCGACAAGTTCCGCTTCGAGGAGGCCACCGGCGACACGGCCCAGCAATCCTGGCTGCTGACCTGGCTGCGCCGCACCGAGCGCACCCAGCTGATCATGCACGGCCTGGGGCGCCTGCTGGAACGCTCGTTCGCGCTGTTCCGGCTGCGCCATGACGGCACCTCGATCCGCGCCCGCCCGCAGCGCCAGTCGGCCACGCCGGAGCGCATGTGGGACGCCGTCATCGCCGCCGGCGTGTTTTACGCGCTCTGGACCCTGATCCATTTCGTCCACAGCGAAGTGGGCTGGGCCGAGGTCGGCCACGTGCTGCTGCTCGGGACGTTCACGCTCACGCGGGTGCTGGTGCTGCTGCTGCTGGCGGCGCTGGTGTGGGTACCGGTCGGGGTGTGGATCGGCTCCAATCCGCGCCTGGCCCAGCGCACCCAGGCCATCGCCCAGTTCATGGCGGCCTTCCCGGCCAACCTGATGTTCCCGGTGGCGGTGGTGGGCATCGTGCACTTCAAGCTCAACCCGGACATCTGGCTGTCGCCGCTGATGATCCTCGGGACCCAGTGGTACCTGCTGTTTAACGTGATCGCCGGCGCCTCGACCATCCCCACCGAGCTGCGCCTGGCGGCCCGCAATTTCGGCCTCAGCGGCTGGCTCAAGTGGCGCCGCTACCTGCTGCCGGCGATCTTCCCCAGCTTCGTGACCGGCGCCATCACCGCCACCGGCGGCTCCTGGAACGCCAGCATCGTGGCCGAATACGTCACCTGGGGCAGCACCACCTTGCAGGCGCACGGGATCGGCAGCTACATTGCCGAGATGACCGCGCGCGGCGACTTCCCCCGCATCGCGCTGGGCATCGGCATCATGTGCCTGTTCGTGATGGGACTGAACCACTTCGTCTGGCGCCGCCTGTACGAGATGGCCGAGAACCGCTTGCACTTCTAACGCTCAAACAACGACCATGGCTACTCCGATCATTGAACTGCAGGCGGTGGGTAAATCCTTCCGCTCGGCCGACGGCACCTCGCGCACGGTGCTCGACGGCGTCGACTTCACGCTGCATGAGGGCGAGATCGTCGCCTTGCTGGGCCAGTCCGGCTCGGGCAAGTCGACCATGCTGCGCATCATGGCCGGGCTGACCGGCGCCGACAAGGGCCAGGTGCTGTATCACGGCATGCCGCTGTACGGCGCCGCGCGCGGCATCCGCATGGTGTTCCAGTCGTTCGCCCTGTTCCCCTGGCTGACGGTGCAGAAGAACGTCGAACTGGGGCTGGAGGCGCAGGGCGTGCCCGAAGCCGAGCGCGAACGCCGCTCGGCCGCCGTGATCGACCTGATCGGCCTGTCCGGCTTCGAAGGCGCCTTGCCGCGCGAGCTCTCCGGCGGCATGCGCCAGCGCGTGGGCATCGCGCGCGCCCTCGTGATGGAGCCGGAAGTGCTGCTGATGGACGAAGCGTTTTCCGCGCTCGACGTGCTCACCGGCGAGCGCCTGCGCGAAGACATCCTGGAGCTGTGGGAGGCCGGCAAAATCCCCACCAAGGCCATCCTGGTGGTGTCGCACAACATCGAGGAGGCGGTGATGATGGCCGACCGTGTGCTGGTCTTCGCCAGCAATCCCGGGCGGGTGCGCTCGGAGCTGGCGATCGGGCTGCCGCGTCCGCGCGAGGACGACAAGCTCGAGGTGCGCGCTTTGATCGACGAGGTCTACGGCATGATGACGGCCGGCGCCGCGCGGCCAGGTCGCACCACCGAGAAGGAAGCCAAGCTGCAGCTGGGCGACCGCCTGCCGCCGGTGAACATCGCGCGCATCGAGGGGGTGCTGGAGCTGCTCACCGACGAGCGCCATCACGGGCGCGCCGACCTGCCGCAGCTGGGCGAGGACACCGAACTGACCGACGCCCAGCTGCTGGACGTGTCGATCGTGCTGGCGCTGCTGGGCTTCGCCAACCTGGCCCATGGCGACATCACCGTCACGCCGCTGGGCGAGCAGTATGTCGCCGCCGGTAACCAGGAGCGCCAGGCCCTGTTCGGGCGCCAGTTGCTCGAACACGTGCCGCTGGTGGCCTACATCTGCCACAGCCTGGCGCAGGACAGCTCGGGCGACCTGCCCGAGGAACTGTTCCTGCGGCTGCTGCGCTTCACCCTCAACGCCGAGGAAGCCACCTCCACCCTGCGTGTGGCGATCGAGTGGGGCCGCTACGCCGACCTGTTCGAGTACACCTTCAACACCGGCACCATCCATCTCCCGAGCGCGGACGCGGCCCACGAAAGCTGAATATGTAAGAGTTGTAACGGTGGTCCACCGGACGGGAGCGGGCGGCGTTAATAGGCCATCGGTAAGCAATATCGCTTCCCGCACAACCGACCCGAAGGAAATCATCATGAACAAAATCGTAGCCGCCCTGATCGCTGGTCTGTTTGCCGCTGGTTCGAGCTTCGCCCAAACCCCTGCCGCTCCAGTCAAAACCACCGTCGCCGCCGTGAAGGCCGACGCCAAGGCAACCAAGCAAGCGGTCAAGGCCGATGCCAAGGAAGTCAAGGCTGATGCCAAGGCCGACGCCAAGGAAACCAAGGAAGTCGCTAAAGCCGACGCCAAGGAGACCAAGGATGTCGCCAAAGCCGACACCAAGATCGCCGACGCGAAAGCCACCGGTAAGAAGACCCGCGCTCACGCACACCGCAAGGCCGCCAAGGCCAAGCACAAGGCAGCCGTCGCCGAAGCCAAGGCCGACACCGCTGAAGCGAACGCCGCCAAGTAAGCACGCCGTCGGCACCGATTCCGGTGCACTTCAAACGCCCCTTCCGCTAGCCGGCCGGGGCGTTTTTTTGGTCTGCGGCTTTTAGCGCACCATGCCCGCTCCTAGCGGCACAGCGACCCCGTGACGTCTTCTCGGGCTGCCAACACGGCTGGCGATGCGGGTCATCTTTTTCTCCTTTTGCTGTCAGGGCAAAGCACCATCCTCCGCAATCATGACAAAGATGGTTGACCGAAGGCAATTGAGCCGTTGACATGGCACCGGCGCATCGCCGCCCGCGATCCGGTCACGATTGCCCGGCGGCGACTCCGCCCGTCTGCACACTGCATGCGATGGTTTTACGCGCGCCGCGCGCCGCGTGAACACCCTAGAATCGGCGGCATGACGTTTTGGTCACGTCGACCTTGATTGGAGAACGCATGGGTGCCGTTGGATTCCTTTTTCTCGCGCTGACGCTCACGAGCGCCGGCGCCCAGCAGCCCACGCCCAGGGGCCGGCTGTCCCGCGGCGAGGTGGCCGCACGCCTGAGCGCGCCGGCCTTGTCGGGCGCGCTGGCCGATTTCGATTTCTCTCCGGGGCAGATGGGCCATCCGCGCATCTTCGGTGGCGGCGATGATTTCGCCGGCATCGTCGCCGCCGCGCGCGCCGAGCGGCGCCCTGCGGTGGCGGCGCTGGCGGACTACCTCAAGCGCCATTCGGTGCACGCCATTTCGCCGGTGCTGGTGGCGCAGATCGGTGCCGATGACCAGAAGGTGCGCATGGCCAGCTGGTGGCAGCAGGACCGCATGCTCGAAGGGATCGTTGAATCGGCCTTCGTGTGGTACGTCACGCGCGACCGCTGGTTTCTCGACGAAATGCGCGCGCGCATGCAGCTGTTCGGTCCCAAGCTGCTGGCGCGAAAATGCAGCGGCGACATCGCCGAGACGCGTGACTATGTATGGTATTTCGCGCTTGGCTACGACCTGGCGTATTCGGAAATGCAGCAGGCCGACCGTCAACTGGTGCGCGACGTCGTCACCAGCTGCGCCGGCGCCAGCCTGGCGGGCACGCCGGCCACGGTACGCGCGCATCCGGAAAACGGCATCGCCTTCAACGCGCTGGGAAAATTCGTCGGCGCCATGCTGGTGCTGCGCGGCGACATGCCCGATGCCGCGCGCTGGCTCGACGAGGACCTGCCCGCGTACGTCGCCTCGCTCAGCCCTTGGGGCGGCGAGGATGGCGGCTTCGCTAACGGTTCGAGCTACGCGCTTTGGGACGCCGGAGAATCGCTGCTGGTGTGGGATCTGATCGACCGCGTGCTGCGGGTGCCGCTGTACAAAAAATCCTGGCTCGAGTCGCTCGGCCGCTTCATCACCTACACGCTGCCGCCCGGTACGCCGGCCGGCGCGTTCGGCGACGGCGCCGAAGTCAAGCGCACCGAGGAATGGGCGCGCTTCGGCAAGGCCATCGCCTACCGCTCGGGCACGCCGCTGGCGAACTGGTACGCCGGCCAGCTCAAGGGCGAGGACCCGGCGCGGCTGACGATACTCCTCAGCCCGCGCGGGTCGTCGGCGCCGGCCGCCGTGCCGCGCACCGAGCCTGACAGCGCCATGTTCGCCTCGGTCGGCGTGGCGGCGATGCACAGTTCGCTGGCCGATCCGCAGCGCGTGTCGGTGCTGTTCAAAAGCAGTCCGTTCGGCTCGGTGAACCACTCGCACGCGGACCAGAACAGCTTCGTGCTGTACGCGCACGGCGAAGTGCTGGCCATGGACAGCGGCTATTACGACTCCTACAACTCGCCGCACTGGCGCGGCTGGTACAAGCAGACCAAGGCGCATAACGCCATCACCTTCGATGGCGGCCAGGGCCAGAACCTGGGCGCGGGCGGGTTTGGCGACCGCGTGCACGATGGGCGCATCGCGCACTTTTCGCACAGTGCCGCGTATGACGTGGTGGTGGGCGACGCGGCCGACGCGTACGGCGGCGACATCGGCCTGGCGCGGCGCACGGTGGTCTACGTGCGGCCGTCAACCGTGGTCGTGGTCGACCAGATGGCGGGCGAGCACGCGCGCGGCTGGGAGTGGAATCTGCACACCAGCGTGCCCTTGACGGGCGCGCCGGGCGGCTTCAAGGAGACGGTCGGTAGGGCGAGCATGTGCGGCACGGTCGCGTCCAACCGTGAACTCGGGTTGACCAGCGTGGCCGGGTACGCGCCGCCGCCGTCGATTCCGGCCGGCCCGCATTACTGGAACCGGTTCGCGTACCGCCAGCCCTCGACCGATGCGCTGTTTGTGTCGGTGCTGCGGGTCGATTGCGCCGGCGCTGCGCCGAAGATCACCTTCAGCGGCACCGGTGCCAAGGTCATTGCGGGCGGGATGGCGATGACCGTGGCCGCCGATGGCGTCACGGTTCAGGGCAAGGCGGGCAGCGGCGCCGCGCCATAAATTCTTCTGCGTTGTCGCGACTGGTTGATGGCATCCGTGCCGTCGATCAGTAACCTGAGTAGTCCGCGCCATCCTGGGACGACGGTGCGGACTACCCCCAGCCACCAACAGCTTGGTGCCGAAGTCCCCTGATTGCGCAGGGGGAGCATCCGGCCATTAATGCTTCTCGTCGTGCTTGCCGTCGTTACCGTGTCCGCCCTGATGCGGGGGGGGAGCATGCTGCGGCGCCGCTTGTGGAGCCGGATGCGGCGCTGGAGCAGGACGCGGCAAAGCCGGCGGCTGATGCGGCGCTGGAGCCGGATGCGGCATCGGTGGCGGCTGATGCGGCACTGGCGCTGAATGCTGCATCGGCGGTGGCTGATGCGGCGCAGGAGCCTGATGCTGCACAGGCGGCGGCTGATGTGGCGCGGGAGCTTGATGCTGCATCGGTGGAGGCTGATGCGGCGCAGGAGCTTGACGCGGCATCGGTGGCGGAATATGCGGCACGGGAGCCGGATGCTGCATCGGTGGCGGCTGATGCTGTTCATGCGCCGGACCCGACATGGGCACCTGTTGATACCGCGTGGGAGCGGCAGCGAGCATAGGCGCTGACGGATGCGGTGCCGAAGCCGCGTGAGCCGGCATCATCGCTTGCTGATGCGATGCCGGGTCGGGGTGCGGCATTGGGACCTGCTGGTATGGCGTGGCCTCGCCATGACGCATCGGCCCTTGCTGCTGCGGCGCGTGGGTCAGCTGCGGCATCGGCACCTGCTGGTGTGGCGTACCTTCACCATGACGCATCGGTCCTTGCTGTTGCGGTGCACGCGCCAGTTGCGGCATCGGTAGTTGCTGATGCGGCGCGGGACCGCTGTGCGCCAAGAGGGCCTGCTGCTGCTGCTGCTGCTGCGACGGAATCGGATGCGGCGGCATCGGCATGGCGGACTGCTGATGTGGTCCGGGGACCGCATGCGGCATCGCCGCCATTTGTGGCGCCTGCTGGGCAAACGCCGGACCCTGACGCGGCACGGGCGGCTGCATCTGCGCGGGGACGGCTTGCGCCATCGGCAGCGCGCGGTTCTGTCCCGGTGCTGGCATCGGCCCGTTGCGTCCGGCCTCGTGGCGGGCGAACGCGTCGTTGCCGGGTCGGACCGCTTGCGGCATTGGCTGCCGAGGCATGCCGCGCGCTTGCGGTTGCGCGCGCCCAGCCAGCATCTGCGCGACCGTTGGCGCTGGGTGCAGGCCAGGCTGTGCACCGGCCAGCGGCGCTGGCGGCGCCGGATGGGCGCCCGGCATCAGCCCCTGCATTGCACGCGCAGGCGGTATGGCGCTGGCCACCGGATGACCGATCGGACGCGCCAGGCGGGCCGGCGGCAGCACAGTCACCTGGTGCGCCAGGCTGTCCATCGTCGGGTGTGCCGAGGCCGGAGGTGCGCCAACCACACGCATTGGTGGATGCGCGAACGCGGGCGGCGTCTTGGCCAGCACGTGCTGGGCCAGGGCGGCCGCCGGTGGTAGATGGCCGCGAGCAAGGCCGGCGGGCGCACCGGTGCGCATCGGCGCGGGCGGCGCGCTGTGGGCAATGGCGGCCGCGGCCAGCGCGGCGCCTGCGATCGGCAGAACACTACGTGCCACCGGCTGGGACTGGGCGAAAGCGTTGGCCGGCACCGCCGTGACCGCGCCGGGGAAGCGCCGATTGGCGTAGTTGATGTTGGTGACGTTGTTGACGTTGATGATCTGGTTGATGACGGTCCGGTTGATCGTGGTGTTGTTGACGTTGACGTTGGTGATATACGTGGGGCTGGCGCGATAGGTGGGCCTGTAGGCTTCGCGCGGCGCCAGCGGGAACCAGGCCACCGGGCGCTCCCGCTCGTATTGCGGGGCGAAGCCGGCGGCGATGAAGGCGACCAGCGCCGGGGCGTACACAGGCTGCGCGCGCGGCGCGGCAGGCACCCAGCACCATTGGTCGCGGCTGTGCGCCCATCGGCCATAGTGCGATACGGCGAAGCCCCAAGGCGCGTCGTCCACCCAGGTCCAGCCCCAAGGGTCGATCCAGGACCAGTGGCCGTCGCGGTAGGGCGCCCAGTCGCGGCTCACGTGGGTCGGCACCCACACGTTGCCGTATTGCGGGTCACTGCGCCAGTCGCCCTGGTCGTCGAGGTCGTCGGCGCCGATCAGCTCGGGCGACACGTAGCGCACCGAGCGGGCGTGCTCGTGGTGGCGGTCGCGCTCGGCCGCCCAGCGGTCGAGGTCATCGTCATACACCTGCGCCAGCGGCTCGGCGCTGCGCAGGTCGGTGCCGGCGAAGCGGTAGCCCTGGGCGTCGTCCAGACGGTAGGCGTTGCCGTCGCCGTAGACGTCGGCCTGGCCGCGCCGCACCAGCACCGCCGTGGTGCCGCCTTGCGGGTCGACGTCGATGCGGTAGTCGCCCGGTGCGCGGATCGCCAGCGCCAGGTTGGGCGTGTCGATTTCCATGCTCTCGCCGGGACGCAGGCGGCGCACGTGCAGGTTCAGCCGGCCTTGCGACAATTGCAGCTGGGCATTGCGGTCATCCATGCTGAGCAGGGTAACGAGGGTGGAGTTACCCATCCTCAAGGCGGCATTGCCGAGCTGGATCTCGTCGCGCGCGCCCGGTTCGGTCCACACGCGGTCGCCGGGAACCAGCGGCCGGTTGAGCGACGCATTGCTCCAGTTGTCGTCGCCGGCCGGGGCGAAGCTAACGGGCCCGCCCACGTAGGCCAGGCGCGCCACCCGCGATGGCGGATCGGCCAGGGCCGCGCCGGCGCTGAGAAGGAGGAGGGCGCCGACAATCGGCTTGAAGGGGATTCGGTTTTTCATCATGCCTCGCTGACTGGACGGAGTTGCTCAACAGGATAGTGCGCGCCTACGCGCTACCGTTCTGTTCGCGTCCGTACAAAATGGTGAATGGTGTGCTTAGCGGTCTAACGCTTTGGCTGCGGGCCAGGTCGGCATGATCTGGTTATCAAATGTAACGAAACGACATCTGGCGATATCACATTCTCAACATATTACGTTTTGTTACACCCCGCTGACAGCGCTTTACACTACGGCAACTCAGAATGACCACGTTTTCATCCCGACCCGGTCCTCTGCATGCTCACTCCCTTCACCGGCAAGATGCCGCCCTCCTGGCGCGCCGCGCTGGCACTGTTTGCCCGCGCCGGCGTGTACCTCGGCGCCCTGTTCCTGCTGTTTCTGAGCTACTGGATCAACCGCTATTTTGGCAAGCCCGATATCGAGCAGATCCCCTACCACCTCAATTTTGGCGTCGATGGTCTGACCACGGCCGACCCGGTGCTGGTGCACCGCTTCCTGCGCTGGTGCGTGCTGGCGCCGCTCGCGGTGCTGGCCTTGCTGGTGGTCGGCGAGCGCCGTCTGATCGCGCGCGCCGTCGCGCTGGGTGCACCGCGCCGCCTCGCCGGCCTGCTGGCGGGCTGGATGCCGCCGGCGCTGCTGGCCGGCGCGTTGGTGCACTGGGCGCTGCAGGTGTCGGCGCTGCAGTATCTGGAGTCCGGCTTCGGGCCCGATTATTTCGTCTCCTACTACCTGGCGCCGGAAAAGGTCACGCTGGTCGAGACGCATCCCAAGAACCTGGTGCTGATCTACGTCGAAAGCCTGGAGCAGTCCTACACCGAGGGCGACGTGTTCGGCAGGGACCTGCTGGCGCCGTTAACGCGCCTCGAAGCGAGTCATTTCGAGAGCTACGAACAGGTGCCTGGCACCGGCTGGACCATCGCCGCGATGGTGGCCACGCAATGCGGCGTGCCGCTTAAGCGCGTTTCCGTGTACGACATCAACGCGCAGGGCGAAAAGGTGCGCAGCTTCCTGCCCAACGCGACCTGCCTGTCCGATATCCTGGCCGCCCATGGCTACCGCAACGTGTTCATGGGCGGCGCGTCGACGACTTTCGCCGGCAAGGGGAAGTTCCTGCGCACGCATCACTACCAGGAAGTCTATGGCAAGGAGGAGTGGCTTGGCCAGGGCGTGGCCGCGAGCGACATGAACGGCTGGGGCCTGTATGACGACGATCTGTTCGGCAAGGCCAAGCTGAAGCTGCGCCAGCTGCAAGCGTCGAAACAGCGCTTCAACCTCACCCTGCTGACCGTGGACAGCCACGAACCGGAAGGGCATTTGTCGCGCGGCTGCGCGCGGCGCGGCTACACCGGCTTCGACGGCGTGATCAGCTGCACCGCCCAGGACCTGGCCGGCTTCGTGCGCTTCGCCGAGGACAGCGGCTCGCTGGCGAACACGAACATCGTTATCATCGGCGACCACCTGGCGCGCGTCAATCCGCTCTCGGACGCGCTGGCGATGGTGCCGCGCCGGACCATCTTCAACCGCTTCATCTCCGACCTCCCGCCACCCAAGAACCGCGAGCAGCTGGTGCACTTTGACCTGCTGCCGACGATCCTCGAGTTTAACGGCTTCACCGTGCCGGGCGGGCGGCTCGGGCTCGGCTACAGCGGGTTCTACCCGCATCGCGCGCGTCCCCCTGCCGACCGCTTCGAGGAAATGCAGGCGTCGCTGATGAACCGCTCGGAAACCTATCTGGCGCTGTGGCGGCCCAGGCCCGCGCCGGCCACGCCTCATTCGTAGCGCAGCGCTTCGATCGGATTGAGACGGGCGGCCTTGCGCGCCGGGTAGTAGCCGAAGAAGATGCCGACCGCCGCCGAGAACAGGAAGCCGCCGCCGATGGCCGTCGCCGAGATGAAGGTCGGCCACTTGGCAAGCAGCGCGATGGCCTTGGTGACGGCGACCCCGGCGACAATGCCGGCGACGCCGCCCACGATGCTCAGCAGGACCGCCTCGGCCAGGAACTGCAGCAGCACGTGGGTGCGCTGCGCGCCGATAGCCATGCGCAGGCCGATTTCGCGGGTGCGCTCGGTCACCGACACCAGCAGAATGTTCATGATGCCGATGCCGCCCACCAGCAGCGAGATTGACGCCACCACCGCCAGCAGAGCCGCCATGACCTGGCTGCTGCCTTCGGCGGCGTCAGCGATCTGGCTCAGGTTGCGCACGTTGAAGTCGGGCGTGTCGTCCGGCTTGATGCGGTGGCGCCGGCTCAGGATGGCCTTGACCTCGGCGATGGCCTGCTGCACCTGGACTGGGGACGCGGCCTGCACGAAGATCTGGTTCACATAGCCGGTCAGGCGCGGCTTGACGCCGAACGGATTGGCCGACTGCGCGTACAGGTTGGTGCCGGCGGCGGCGGCCTGCTGGCTGGGCGCGGCCACGCCCAGCACGCGCCGCTCGGCGGTGGAGAACGGGATCATCACCAGGTCGTCCTGGTCTTGCCCCCACGGGGTCTGGCCTTTGGGCGCGTACACGCCGACCACGCGCAGCGGCACCCCGCGCACGAGGATGGCGCTGCCGAGCGGATTTTCGTAGTCGTTGAACAGCTGGCGCCTCACCGTCTCGCCCAGCACCACCACCAGCGCGCCGCCGCGTTCGTCGTCCAGGCTCAGCGCGCGCCCTTCGCTCACGCGCCAGTTGGTGATCGGCGGATAGCTGGCGGTGACGCCCTGGATACTGGTGTTCCAGTTTCGCTCGGCGTATTGCACCTGCCCGGACTGGCGGATCAGGTAGCTGACCAGGCCGACGTCGCCGGCCTCGCGCCGGATCGCGTCGGCGTCGGCCACGGTCAGCGTGGAGGCGCTGCCGAAGCCGGAGCGCACCCCGCCCAAGTTGGTCGCACCGGGCACGACCACGAACAGGTTGGTGCCCAGGCTTTCGATCTGCTTGCGCACGGCGTCGTTGGCGCCTTGGCCGACCGCCACCATCGCAATGAGCGCCGCCACGCCGATGAACACGCCCAGCATGGTCAGCGCCGAGCGCATCTTGTTGCGCACCAGCGCCTGGGCGGCGGCCGCGGCGATCATGCGCGCCAGCGCCCAGGCCGAGGTGGCGCGAGGGCCGGCCGCGCGCGCGGGCAGGTCTGCGCGCGCGCGGGGGGATTCCGGCGAAGCTGTAGCCGCACCCGCCGCTGCCGCTGCTGGCGCTGCCGCTTGCCCCGGTGCTGTCGCTGGCGCTGCTGCTGCCGGTGTTAGTCCTGGCGGGTTCGCGGTGGCGGCCATGGTCGGATTCGATATTGGCGCCGTCGTCAGAGTCGCAGGCGGGGCCGATGCCGGTGCAGCGCTCACCGGCGCGCGCGCAGGATTTGGCTGGTCGGACGCGATGCGCCCGTCTCGCATGGTGATCACGCGCCCGGTGTAGTCGGCGATGTCGCGCTCGTGGGTGACCACGACGATCGTCACGCCCTGTTCGCGGTTCAGGCGCACCAGGGTTTCCATGATCTCGTGCGAGGTGCGCGTGTCGAGATTGCCGGTCGGCTCGTCGGCCAGCAGCACGCTGGGCTGGTTGATGAGCGCGCGTGCGATCGCCACGCGCTGCTGCTGGCCGCCGGACAACTGGGCCGGAGTGTTGGCCTCGCACGCGGACAGACCGAGCAGTGCCAGCGCGGCGCGCGCCCGGCGCAGCCGCTCGGGCGCGCGGTGGGCCGCGTCCGGCGCATAGAACAGCGGCAGGGCGATGTTCTCCACGGCGCTGGTGCGCGCCAGCAGGTTGAAGCTCTGGAACACGAAGCCGATGCGCTCGCTGCGGATGCGCGCCAGCGCCGGCTCGGGCAGCTGCGACACGTCCATGCCGTCGAACAGATACTGGCCGCTGGTGGGCCGGTCCAGACAGCCCAGCACCGCCATCAGGGTCGACTTGCCCGAGCCGGACGAGCCCATGATGGCGACGAATTCGCCGTGCGCGATGGTCAGGCTGACGCCGTCGAGCGCATGCACGTCGGTCGCGCCAACGTGGTAGGTGCGGCGCAGCGCGCGCACGTCGATGACGAACTGGGCGTCCATCAGCGCATCAACCTGGGGACGGTGGCGGTGTCCGCACGGGGCGTGGCGGCGCGCGCACGCTCGCCCGCGCCGCTTTCGGACACCACCACCGGGTCGCCGGCGTGTACTGGCCCGGCGCGAATTTCGGCGTAGTTGTCGTCCTCGAGGCCAAGCGTGACCGGGACCCTGCGTGGCTGCCCGTCGCGCAGAATCCACAGCGCGCCACCGGGCGTCGCCGCGCGCTGGCCCGCGGTGCCCGCGGGTGCGTAGCGCAGCGCAACGGCCGGGACCCGCAGCACCCCGTCGTGGCGCTCGGTGACGATGCGCGCCGACGCGGTCATGCCGGGCATCAGCAAGCCGCTGCTGTTGTCCACGCTGATCACCACATCGTAGGTGATGACGTTCTGCACTGTCTGCGGCGCCTGGCGCACCTGGACCACGCGCCCGCCGAAGGTTCGGTTGGGAAAGGCCTCGACGGTGAAGCTGGCGCTGTTGCCGACAGCCACGCGGCCGATGTCGGATTCGCTGACATTGGCGTCCACCTGCATCTTGGTCAGGTCGGTGGCGATCAGGAACAGGGTCGGGGTCTGGAAGCTGGCCGCCACCGTCTGGCCCTGGGTCACGTTGCGCGACACCACGGTGCCGTCCACCGGCGAGACGATGCGTGTGTAGCCGAGGTTGATCCGGGCCGCGTTCAGGGCCGCCTGGCGCTGGGCGATCGTGGCGCGGTCGAGCGCCAGCTGGCTGCTGGCCTGGTCGTAGGCATTGCGGGCGGTGTCGACTGCCTGCTGGGCGACGAAATGGCGGCGCAGCAGGTCGGCGTTGCGCTGGTACATCTGGCGCGTATATTCCAGGTTGGTACGGTCCTTCTGCAGCTGCGCCTCGGCGTTGGCCAGGTTGGCGCTCTCCTGGTCCACCACGCTCTGGTAGGGGCGCGCGTCGAGCCGGGCGCACAACTGGCCGGCACGCGCGCGCGTGTTGAAGTCGCACGACAGGGTCTGGATCACCCCCGACACATAGGTGCCGACCTGGATCGTGTTGACCGGGTTGACCGTACCGCTGGCGATCACCGTCGGCGCCACGGTGCCGATGTCAGCCGTTGCCGTCACGTACTGGCGCGCAGGCGCCTTGCGCGCGCGCGCCGCCAGCACCAACGCCAGCGCGATGAGCACGGCGAGCACGGCAAGCCAGCGTAAGGCAATAGGCAAGCGGGGCAGGGGCATAAGCATGCGGGCCACGAGGTAAGCTGCCATTTTTTTGCACGCGGGCGTGGCCTAGTTTGATCCAGCGTAAAGGTGCGCAGGCGCGCGATCACGCGCGCCACCATCGCGCGCCGGCTTCTATAATGGATCGCACCGATGACCGCGCCAACCTGCGCGGCACGCCTGTGCACGGGAGCTCGCCATGATCTTCAGGCAGTTGCACGAACCGCTATCGAACACCTACACCTATCTGCTCGGGTGCGAGCGCACGGGGCAGGCGCTGCTGATCGACCCTGTGCTCGTGTCGATGGAACGTGACCTGGCCGAGCTGCGCATGCTTGGCTTGCGGCTGGCCTTTACGGTCGACACCCACATCCATGCCGACCACATCACGGCCGCGCTGGAACTCAAGCAGGTGGTGGGCAGCAAGATCGCCATGCCGGCGCTCGACCGGCCGGCATGCGCCGACATCGGGCTCGACGAAGGCGCGCCCCTGCTCATGGGAGATGTTGAACTGCAAGGCCTGCATACGCCCGGCCATACCCCGGGCCACTTCGCCTATCTATGCCACGACCGTCTGTTCACGGGTGACGCGCTGCTCATCGATGGGTGCGGGCGCACCGATTTCCAGAACGGCGACGCCGAGGCCCTGTACCACAGTGTGCGCGACAAGCTGTTCACCCTGCCGCAGGACGTGCTCGTCTATCCAGGGCATGACTACCAGGGGCGGCGGGTCTCCTCGATCTCCCAGGAACGCGCGCGCAATCCGCGCCTGGGCGATGCGCACACGCTGGAGGAGTTCAAGGGCATCATGGCGGGGCTCAATTTGCCTTACCCTACCTTCATCGACTACGCCGTGCCGGGCAACCGCCAGTGCGGCGTCTGTCCACCGGACGTGCCGGCCAACCTGGAGCGCTACTGCCAGCAAATGTCGTCGAGCCAGCAAGGGTGAGGGCGCGCCAGCTGGTATGACAGTGGCGCAGCGGCTCGCAATGCGCGGTAGGCAGGCGGCGAAGCGCGTATTCGCGTTCGGCACTGCGCGAATCTGCGCGTTGTTCAAACGAGCGCCCTGTCGATCATGATTGCAAACCCCGAGGCCATCCAACGGCCTTAAAGCGAGGGTAACGATGCTTGCTTGTGCGCGCTCGGGAGGCGCGGCTGCCACGTACGATGGCAAGCCTGGCGGCACCCAGCGGCCTCAGACGAGGGTGACGACGCTCGCGTGCGCGCGCTCGGCCGGCGCGGGTGCCATGCGCCGCTCGAGCGCGCGGTTGGTTTCCTTGAGCAGCTGGCGCGGCTCGTCGTCCAGCGCGCGCACGGCAAAGCGCACGCTTACCGGAATGGCTTCCTTATGCTCGAACGACGTGATGCGCAGATCGGCCACCGCGCGCGTGAGTTGCTCGGCGAGCGCGCGCGCCGTGTCCAGGTCGGTGGCCGGCAACAGCGCGCCGAAGCGGTCGCCCGCGTAGCGGCACAGGCTGTCGCGCTGGCGCAGGGTTTGGCGCAGCGCGACCGTAACGGCCTGCAGCACACGGTCGCCGTCGCGCTGGCCGTGGATGCGGTTCACCATGTGGAACCCGTTGATGTCGAGCATCAACAGCACGCCGTCGCGCTTGCCTTGGTTCTCGTGCTGGCGCAATTGTTCGCGCAGGGAGTCGGCGTCGCCCACGGGAGGCGGCGTGGGACGTCCAGCGGCACTGCGGCGCAGGCGCGCCAGCAGGGGCGTTAGAAAAGCGGGCAAGACAAGGCGGGAAGAAGACATGGCGAAATCGGTTGAGGTTGATGCGATCCGATGGTAACGGTGCCCCGTGACAGGCCGATGACAAGCGGCCAGCTGGCATAAATGATGCCGCTGAAAAATACATCACGATGTGATATATTCCGTTCTTTCATTTTTTTGGCACCGCCATGACCAGCCCGCGCAAGGCCCTGCCGTCGCTCACCAAAGACGACTTTCGTACCCTGTCGGAGTTCCGTTACCAGATGCGGCGTTTCGAGCGCTTTTCCGAAAACGCCGTGCAGGCCGAAGGCATCACGCCGCTCCAGTACCTGTTGTTATTACACGTCAAAGGCTATCCGGAGCGCGACTGGGCCACGGTCGGCGAACTGGCCGAACGCCTGCAAGCGAAGCCGCACGGCGTGGTCGCGCTCATTTCGCGCTGCGAGAGCGCCGGGCTGGTCGAGCGGCGCGTGAGCAGCGTGGACCGGCGCCGCGTCGAGATCCACCTGCGCCAAGCCGGCGTGGCGATCCTGGCCAAGCTGGCCGAAATGCACCGCAGCGAGCTGCTGTCGCTCGCCGACGTCTTTAGCGTTCCCCAACTTCACCCGAAAGCTTCTCATGAGTCTTAACGATACCCGGCGCGACTTCGACAGCAATTCGCGCCTGATCCTGCTGGCCAGCCTGGCCGCCGTCATCGGCGCGCTCAGCACCGTGACCGCCGACCTGCTGCTGCACCTGATCCGCCTGTTCACCAATCTGTTCTTCTTCCAGACCTGGTCGACGGCCCAGACCTCGCCTGCCGCCAACACCCTGGGCGCCTGGGTGATCGCGGTGCCCGTCATCGGCGGCCTGGTGATCGGCCTGATCGCGCGCTTCGGCTCGGAACAGATCCGCGGCCATGGCATTCCCGAGGCGATCGAAGCGATCCTGTTCAAGAAGAGCACGATGTCGCCCAAGGTGGCCCTGCTCAAGCCGCTCGCCTCCGGCATCGCCATCGGCAGCGGCGGTCCGTTCGGCGCCGAAGGTCCGATCATCATGACCGGCGGCGCGGTCGGCTCGCTGGTGGCCCAGCACGTGCACATGACCGGCGCCGAGCGGAAAGCCCTGCTCGTGGCCGGCGCCGTGGCCGGCATGACGGCGGTGTTCGGCACCCCCATCGCCGGGGTCCTGCTGGCGGTCGAACTGCTGCTGTTCGAACTGCGCCCGCGCAGCCTGGCCCCGGTGGCCGTCGCCTGCGCGGTGGCCGGCTTTCTGCGTCCGCTGCTGATCGATAGCGGCCCACTGTTCCCCCTGGTGACCCCGGTGTTGCCGCCCTCCGCGCTGGTTTCCTGCCTGATCGCCGGTGTGCTGTGCGGCATGCTGTCGTGGGCCTTGTCGACCTCGCTGTACCGCATCGAAGACGCCTTCCACAAGCTGCCGATGCACTGGATGTGGTGGCCGGCGATCGGCGCGCTGGCCGTCGGCATTGGCGGCTACCTGCAGCCGCGCGCGCTCGGCGTCGGCTACGACGTGATCGGCGACCTGCTCAACAACCACCTCGCGGCCAGCGCGCTGCTCGGTCTGCTGCTGGTCAAAGCCATCATCTGGCTGATCGCGCTCGGCTCCGGCACCTCCGGCGGCGTGCTCGCGCCGCTGCTGATGCTCGGCGCCGGCCTGGGCGCGCTGCTCGGACCCTACCTGCCCGGTGGTGCCCCCGCCGTCTGGCCGCTCGTGTTCATGGCGGCCACCTTGGGCGGCATGATGCGCGCCCCCGTGATGGCCGTGGTGTTCGCGTTCGAGCTCACCCACGACGCCAACTGCCTGCTGCCCGTGCTGGCCGCCTCCACCGTGGCCTACGGCTTCACCATCATCACGATGCACCGCTCCATCCTCACCGAAAAGATCGCCCGCCGCGGCAAGCACATCTACCGCGAGTACGGCATTGACCCGCTCGAACGCCACAGCGTGACCGAAGTGATGACGGCCGATCCGCACAGCATCGACGCGCGCGCCCCGCTGGCGCAAGTGCTCGAAAGCCACTTCAACACCACCCAACGCCACCGCGCCTTCCCCGTCACCCGCGACGGCGCATTGATCGGCATGCTGGACCGCCCCGCCCTGAACGCCGCGCGCGCCGACGCCGTGCTGGTCGAGGACTTGTTCGGCGTGAATGTCCCGATTTTCGCCCTCGGCGGCGAAACCTGCCGCTCGCTCGCCACCCGGCTCGCGGTGCACCAGCTCGAACGGCTTCCGGTGGTCAGTGACTCCCAGTCGCGGCGGCTGATCGGCATCGTCAGCCGCAGCGACCTGGTCAAGCCCGCGCTCGACCTCCATGCGGACGAGCTCGAGCGCGAGACCCTGCGCCGCGTGTGGCCGCTCGGTCCCGGCCAGCAAGGCGTACGGGGCGAGTCCGAGTAAACAACAAGGGCGCCACAGAAGCGGTGCTAACCGATATCCCAACACCACCTCGGCGGTATCGAGCGCAAATGGCTTCGGGGTCGGAGGCGACATTCGGACACGGCCTCGGCTGTATCGACCGGAGAGGGCTTCGGGGTCGGAGGCGACATTTGGACACGGCCTCGGCTGTATCGATCGGAGAGGGCATCGCGTCTACTGTTCGGCTCGTGTCCGGATGTCGCCTCCGACCCCGATGAAATAGCGTCGCGCGCCGCCGCCCCCGGTGGAAATATGGCGGCGGTGCGGCAGCGGCGTGGAATCTGCACTGTTGCCTCTGCAACAATCCTGTCGGGCCGGTATGCTGGATGTTTTTTGTGCCAGCAATTTACCGGAGTAACACGATGAAATACCATTCCCTCGGCAAAACCGGCCTGTTCGTCTCAGAACTGTGCCTGGGCACCATGACGTTCGGCGGCAGTGATGGCATCTGGGGCCAGATCGGCAGCCTGAATCAGCAGGAGGCGGACCGCCTGGTCGGCCAGGCGCTCGAATCCGGCATTAATTTCATCGATACCGCCGACGTGTACGCGGGCGGGGTATCCGAGCAGATGACCGGGCAGGCTTTGCGCAACCTGAAGGTGGCGCGCGAGGATGTGGTGGTGGCCACCAAGGTGTTCGGCGAGACCGGCACCGGGCCGAACGCGCGCGGGGCCTCGCGCAGCCATCTCGTCGATGGCGTCAAGGCGAGCTTGCGCCGCTTGCAGCTCGATCACATCGATTTGTACCAGATCCACGGCTTCGATCCTGCCACGCCGATCGAGGAGACCATGCGCGGCCTGGACCAGCTGGTGCGCCACGGCCATGTGCGCTACGTTGGGGTATCGAACTGGGCGGCGTGGCAGATCGTCAAGGCGCTGGGCATCGCCGAGCGCCTGGGCCTGACGCGGCTGGACAGTCTGCAGGCGTATTACACCGTGGCCGGGCGCGACCTGGAGCGCGAGATCATCCCGATGCTGCGCAGCGAGGGCTTGGGCTTGATGGTGTGGAGCCCGCTGGCGGGCGGCTTGTTGAGTGGCAAGTACAGCCGCGACGGCGAGGCGGAGGCGGGCAGCCGCCGGGCCAGTTTCGATTTTCCACCAGTGAACCGGGAGCGTGCCTTCGATTGCATCGATGTCATGCGTCCGATCGCCGCGGCGCACGGGGTCTCGGTGGCGCAGGTGGCGCTGGCCTGGCTGTTGCACCAGCCGCAGGTGACGAGCGTGATCGTTGGCGCCAAACGATCCGAGCAACTGGCGGATAACATCGGCGCCACCAGCGTGCGGTTGACCGCGGAACAATTACAGCAGATCGCGCACAGCAGCGTCTTGCCGCCCGAGTATCCGGGCTGGATGTTCGAGCGCCAGGGCGAGAACCGGCGCCGCCAGCTGGCCGAGGCGGCGCGCCAGGACTGACCGGGGCGCTCGCCTGGCTGCCGACTGATGCCCGTCCACCTCGCTCGGGGGGGCTGGGGACTGGTCCAGACCGCTCCGACCTTGCTCCCGACTGGCCCCGCGTGCCCGGGCGTGCTCGCGCGTCTGCCCGCGTCCGCGTGCGAGCTCCCGCGTCGGCGCCTAATACTGACCGCGGTAGCCGACCCCGAACACGCCAAAGCCGCGCCGCGGGTAGCTGACCGAGGCGGCGCCATGTGAGCTGGCGCCGGCCAGATTAAGCCACGACGCCTGCACGAACGCCGCGCCGGAGGGGCTGAGCTTGTATTCGATTCCAGTGCGGGCCTGCCAGGCGAACCCGGTCCCGGCCGCCGCGCCCAGGCATTGGCAGCCGGACGCCAGGGCGATATGTGGAAACGCGATGTGTCCGACGCCGATCCCCACGCCGCCATACAGCGATAGCGCGTCCACCAGCGCCAGGCGGCGCAGGGCGTTGGCGGTGAGGGCGTCGTAGTGGCCGTTGGCGTTGGACGGATTGCTGATGCCGCCGATGAATGCGTCGGTGACGCGGAAGCGCCCGTGCTGGTATTCGAGTTCGTAGCGGGCGTCGTCTTCCTGTACGCCCCATGCCAATCCAAGCTCGGCGCCACGCGTGAGGCGCAGGTCGCCGTCGGCGGCGGGACCGCCGAAATTGACGCGCACCGGCCAGTGCGACAGTCGGTTCTCGCCGCCTTGAACGCTCCAGTAATGCGTGGGCGCGGCCCGCGCCGTCAGGGGCACGGCCAGGACGGCCGCGGCCAAGCAGGCGCCGAGACGTACGCTGTGGTCCTGTTGTTTGAGTAGAGTCATGATAACCCTCCCTTTTTTGTGTTGCGTATCGTTTTACTCAAGGAAGTGCGTACCTAAGACCGCATTCAGGTCGTCGGCGCTGGCACTGCCGCCGTGGGGCAGACCGACGATGGTCACCTGGCCGAGGTATTCCTGTTCCCCTGCCTCGACGAAGCCCGCATCTACACTATGCTGGAACCTGGCCGCCAGGGTTTGAACAAAAGCCTGTATTTGTGCGACACCTTTAAGCGCGATCAAATAACCCTCCGCATCGAAGTGAACGCGCTGGCTGTGGTGGTAATTGGTTGCGCGCCCTGGTCGCTGAAGCCGCGCGGCTCACGGTTGCGGCGTTCAACAGGTGAGGGTTCGGCGCCCTTGATCACCTGTGCCCGGACCCGGAGGGCCCGCGTGCCGTTGCCCGACATGACAGGTTCGGTCGCGCTGGCATAGCCGGTCGCGGTGCTACAGGCATGGCGAGCCCGCGACAGCTTCGGTCGCGCTGCCATGCCGCTCC
The DNA here is from genome assembly GCA_002428015.1 of Oxalobacteraceae bacterium UBA6018. Lineage (GTDB taxonomy): Bacteria > Pseudomonadota > Gammaproteobacteria > Burkholderiales > Burkholderiaceae_D > Telluria_A. The sequence goes on from DIZW01000024.1 coordinate 158,130, forward strand.
CGATGCTGCGTTCGGCGCTACATTGCAGTGTGAAGGCTGCCGTCGTGGCCGGCTGGGGCAGGCGCCAGCGTTGGCCGGGTCTGGCTACATTGCCGGCCTCAGTGGTGGTGGTATTGACCTGCTAGGCGTTGACGAAGCCGCGCTTTGCCAGCCGGTGCGGCCAGCGTTCCATCATGGCCGGGTCGAACGGCGCGGCGAAGCGCGCGGGCGGCTCGCCGCCGTCGGTGTCGACCAGCTGCCAGCGGGCGCCGTTGGCGAGCATGCCCAGCACGCCGCTGGTGGCCAGTACGCGCGCGCCGGTGAGCGCGCCCAGTACGTGCGCCAGGGTGTCGTCCTGGCCGGCGTGACAGCTCCACAGGGCAATCGTGGCGACCCGCCAGCCGGTCAGCTGCGCGGCGCTGGCGGCCAGCGCGCGCGTGTCGATCCAGTGTCCACCCAGCGAGAAGGCGCCAGCGCGGCCGTGCGCGACGATGTGCAGCACGTCGAGCGCGCCCCCGGCCAGCGCCGCGCTAAGGGCCGCGAGCGCCACCTGCGCGTGCTCCGTGGGCTGCACCAGCGCGACCGGGGTGCGCGCCTGGATCAGCAGGTCGCCGATGTCGGCGCTGGCGCCGTCGGCAACCGTCAATTCGCGCAGCAGCGCCGGCTCGGGGGAAGGATGTTGCGCATGCGCGAATGCGCCAACGCGGCTGCCCAGGGCTATCAGTGTCATGATGATCTTGTCGCAGTAAACATTCGAACGCGCAATTGACACATATCGTTCGGGTTGACGCTGCGGGATTTGGGCGGCGCGGAGAAGATTTCTTGATTCCAGTCAATATAGCAAAGTGCTTTGCGCTCGGCAATATTCCGTCGCAAACAAGGTCAAACCGTGGCGGCGCGGTGACGCTTAGCGCGAACTCGGCCATGTTGCCTAGAGAAAAGCCAACAGCTAGCACGACAATATTTGAGAAAAATCAAGTTGGCAAAGGGAACGATCCGTAATCTTACTACGTGAACATAGCGAGTGGACCATGCCTACTCCATGCTGAGGACAACATGTACAAGAACCCATTTTGGCGCGCCGGCGCCGCCGCGGGCACGTGCAAGGACATTGCATGAGGCGCTACACGATCACCCTGGGGGCCCCGACCACGACGGGCGGCCAGGTGACCTCGGCCAGTAGCGATTGCTGCATCAACGGCATGCCGGTGGCACTCGAGGGCGACAGCGTCAGCTGCCCCGCGTGCAACAGCAGCGGCAGGATCGTTTGCGTCGGCCCGCGCATCCCGGAAACCTGGCAGGGGCGGCATGTGGCGCTGGAAAACGACTATTGCAGTTGCCGCTGCAGCCCGTCGCCGCGCCTGCTGACCAGCCAGACCGCGCGCAGCCAGGTGCTCAAGGACACCGGGCGGGCGCTGTCGGACCCGCTGGAGTCGAGCGTGCCGCGGCGGCGCGCGCGTCCGGGCGCGCGGGTGTACGCCGGCAGATTCGTGCTGCTCGACGAGGGCACCGGCGAGCCGCTGGCGCACCGCGAGTATGCGGTGGTGCGGCAAAGCGGGCAGCTCGAATTCGGCACCTCGGACGCGTGCGGCCAGACCCATATTCTTTCAACCTCGATCAACGCGGAATCGGTCGAGATCTATTTGTGAGGCACCGTATGACTACATCGCTGATATCGCCATCCGGGACCGTGCTGCTGCATCGCGCGAGCGTCAGCACAGAGCCGAACGATACGGCCGTAGCCAAGCCGATCCGTATTTGCCTGATCGCGTATGGTGCGCGCGCACCCTGGTGCGGCGCGCAGCCGGGCGCGCACGAGAGCGAGAGCGGGGCCGCCGCCGAGCGCGAGCCGGTGACCTGAGCCGGGCGCCCGCGCACCACTTGCGGGCCGATCAGGTAAGCTTGGCTTTTTCATACGTGAAAAGGCGAGGTCCGCTTGATCGATCGACACCGCAAACGCCTGGCATGGAGCATCGCACTGGGCCTGGCCGCCGCCGCCGCGGGCGCGGTCCTGTACATGGCCGGGGCGGGCTCGCCCGGTGGACGGGTGGCCACGCTGCTGCCCTACAAGGTCGCACCCACTGTGCTGGGCTGGCGGGTGCGCAGCACGGTCCTGGCCGGCGACGGCCACGCCGGCCACGCCGACGGCAGCGCCGGCACGGCGCGCTTCGCCGATCCCTACGGGCTGGCGCTGGACCGCGCCGGCAACCTCTACGTGGCCGACGGCGGCGACAACAACCGCATCCGCAAGCTGGCGCCGGACGGCAGCGTGAGCACGCTGGCGGGCGGGCGCGAGGGCTTTGCCGACGGCGCCGGCGCCGCCGCCGCCTTCAACACCCCATCCGGCATCGCCATCGACCGCGGCGGCAACCTGATCGTCGCCGACACCGGCAACAACGCCATCCGCAAAGTCACGCCCCAGGGCATGGTCAGCACCCTGGCCGGCGGCGGGGCGCCCGGTTACCGCGACGGCGTGGGCGCGGCGGCGCGCTTCAACGGGCCGCTCGGGGTCGCGCTCGACGCGCACGGCAACGTACTGGTGGCCGACACCTACAACGATCGCATCCGGCGCATTGCGCCCGACGGCAGTGTGAGCACCTTGGCCGGTGGCGCGCCCGGCAACCAGGATGGACCGGCCGCCCAGGCCCGCTTCGACACCCCGGCGGCGCTTGTGGTGGATTCGCTGGGTGCGGTTCTCGTCGCCGACAGCGCCAACGGCAGCATTCGCAGGCTCGGCCCGGACGGCATGGTGAGCACCTACGCGAGCGCAGGCGAGAACGGCGGCAAGGTCCAGTTGCGCCGCCCGGTGGCGTTGAGCGCTACGCCGGACGGTTACCTGTACGTGGCCGACCTGGCGCGCGGGCGCATCTGGCAAGTGGCGCCGGGCGGCGTTGTGCGCGGTTTGCACGGCGCCGGCATCGATATCGCGGTCGGCGACGCGCGCACGCCGCGCCTGGCGCGGCCCACAGGATTGGCGCTCGAGCGTGACGGCAGCCTGGTGGTGGCCGACGCGCTGGGCAAGGTGGTGCGCAGGCTGGCGCCAGCGTCGCTCCGGCCCGCCGCGGTGCCCGCGCTGACGGCGGCCCAGCCAGTCGCCGCGCCAGCGGTGGCGGGCGTCGAACCTGCCAACGCCTCCGCTCCGGGTTCCGTCGAACCAGCCACCGCGTCCGCGCTGGGGAGCGCGGCCGATTTCCCGTGGCCGGTGGCGCCGCAGCACGCCTGGCACGAGATCGTCGGCATCGTCGGCGAGTGCCGCGGCAGTTACGACGGCGAGAGCCGCGACCACTTCCACAATGGCCTGGATGTGCAGGCCGCCATGGGCACGCCGGTGCTGGCGGTGAAGGCCGAGAAGGTCGCCAGCCCCGCCGCCAGTTGGGGATTCGGCGAGATCGCCGAGGGCGTTGGCGTGGACGACATGGCCTACGTCCACATGCGGGTGGGACGCAACGTGCGCGACGTGCCGCTGGACGACGCGCGCTTCCTGTTCGAGGCCGACGAGAAGGGCAAGCTGCGCCGGGTGCGGGTCAAGCGCGGCACGCGCTTTCAGGTCGGCGATCAGTTAGGCACGGTCAACCGCATGTTCCACGTACACCTGGTGCAGCACGTCGCCGGCGCCGACGCCAATCCGATCGCGCTGCCTTTTATGGGCCTGGTGGACCGCATCGCCCCGCGCATCGACAGCGTGTTCCTCAGCGGCGCCGACGGGCTTCCACTGGGCGTGAAGGGCGCGCGCCGCGTGCTGGTACCGGCCAACGCCGGGCCGCTGGCGCTGGTGGTGGAAGCCTACGACCAGATCGATGGCGACGCCGCGCGCCGCAAGCTGGGCCTGTACAAGCTCGGTTACCAGATCCTGCATGCCGACGGCAGCGCGCTGCCCGGCTACGAGCAGCCGCGCGTGACGATTGAATTCAACCGCCTGCCGCCGGACCCGGAAAGCGTCAAGCTGGCGTACGCCGCCAACAGCGGCATCACGGTCTACGGCAGCGCGCGCACACGTTTTCTGTACGAGGTGACCAACACGGTGCGCGACGGCCGCGCCGAAGCGGGCAGCATCGATCCGGCGCGGCTGGCCCCGGGCGACTACCTGATCCGCGTGCTGGCGGCCGACTACGCGGGCAATACCGCCAGCGCCAAGCGCGACCTGGCGATCACGGTGCGCTAGCGCCGACCAGGCCGTGGCGGGTGCCGCGCCCGGCGCCCACGTAGCGCGCCAGCGACAGGTCGGAGCAGGCGATCGCAGGGCGGCGCGCGCCGATCAGGTCGGCCAGCAGCTGGGCCGAGCCGCAGGCCATGGTCCAGCCGAGCGTGCCGTGGCCGGTGTTGAGGAATAGCTTGGGCAGCGCGGTGCGCCCGACCAGCGGTGTGCCGTCCGGCGTCATCGGGCGCAGGCCGGTCCAGAAGCTGGCGCGGGCGCTGTCGCCGGCGCCGGGGAACAGGTCGTTGACGACCATCTCGAGGGTGGCGCGGCGGCGCGGATCGAGGCCGTTGTCGAAGCCGGCAAGTTCGGCCATGCCGCCGACCCGGATGCGCTGGTCGAAGCGGGTCACGGCGATCTTGTAGGTTTCGTCCAGCACGGTCGATCGTGGCGCGCGGGTGGCGTCGGTGATCGGCACCGTGATCGAATAACCTTTGACCGGATACACCGGAACGGCAAGCACGGGCGCGAGCAGCCCGGTCGAGAAGGCGCCCATGGCCACCACGTAGGCATCGGCGGTGAGCAGCTCCGCGCCGGCGTGCACGCCGGCGATGCCTGCGCCGTCCAGCGCCAGGCGATCGATCGCCACCTGGTAGCGGAACTTGACGCCCAGTTGCGCCGCCAGTGCCGCCAGGCGGGTGGTGAACAACTGGCAGTCGCCGGTTTCGTCGTTGGGCAGGCGCAGCGCGCCGACCAGCTTGTGGCTGACCTGGCCCAGGGCCGGTTCGGCGCGCGCCAGTTCGCCCTGGGTGAGCAGTTCGTACGGCACGCCGGCGTCCCTGAGCACGGCGATGTCGCTGGCCGCGGCGGCGTACTGGCGCTCGTTGCGAAACAGCTGCAGTGTGCCGCGCTGGCGCCCTTCATAGGCGATGCCGGTGTCCGCGCGCAGTTCGGCGAGGCAGTGGCGGCTGTACTCGGCCAGGCGAAGCATGCGTTCCTTGTTGACGGCGTAGCGCGCGGCGCTGCAGTTGCGCAGCATCTGCCACATCCAGGCCAGCTGGGAGGCGCTGCCGTCGAGACGGATCGCCAGCGGCGCGTGGCGCTGCAGCAGCCACTTGATGGCCTTGAGCGGGACGCCTGGCGCGGCCCACGGCGCGGCGTAGCCGGGCGAGATCTGGCCGGCGTTGGCGAAGCTGGTTTCAAGCGCCGGGCCGGCCTGGCGATCGAGCACGGTGACCTCGTGCCCGGCGCGCGCCAGGTAGTAGGCGCTGGTGACGCCGATAACGCCGCCGCCGAGGATGAGGACGCGCATGCAGATCTCCCGCAATGGTGGTGAACGTGAAGGTGTTTCAGCTATCATATGGCCAATGACCTGGTCGATGTTCACGTATAAATGCAGACATTTGGTGGATTTTCATGCGAACCCTGAGGGAATCGAGCCGCGCGCTCGATAAGTTGGACCGGCATATCCTGCGCATCCTGCAGCAGGACGGGCGCATCTCGATGAAAGAGCTGGGCGAGCGGGTGGGGCTGTCGGTCACGCCCTGCATCGAGCGCGTCAAGCGCATGGAGCGCGACGGCGTCATCAGCGGCTACTACGCGCGGGTCGATCCGGCCGCGCTGGGCGCACGCCTACTGGTATTCGTCGAGATCACCCTGAACCAGAAATCGGCGTCGGCGTTCGAGCAGTTCCGGCGCGAGGTGCTGCGCATTCCGGAGGTGCAGGAGTGCCATCTGGTGTCGGGCGACTTCGACTACCTGATCAAGGCGCGCATCCACGAGATGGCCGAATACCGCAAGCTGCTGGGCGACATGTTGCTGCAGCTGCCCGGCGCGGCCCAGTCGAAGAGCTATGTGGTCATGGAAGAGATCAAGGAGACGCTGGCGCTGTCGACCGAGGCGCTGCTGTGACCGCGTTGAAGGAGTAGGAATGTCACGTACCAATCGTCTGCTGGAACTGATGCAGATCCTGCGCCGCCACCGCTATCCGGTGACCGGCGCCGCGCTTGCCGCGGAACTGAACGTGAGCCTGCGCTCGCTGTACCGCGACATCGCCACCTTGCAGCAGAACGGCGCCAGCATCGACGGCGCGCCCGGCCTGGGCTATGTGCTGCGGCCCGGCTTCGTGCTGCCGCCGCTGATGCTGACCGAGGACGAGATCGAGGCGCTGGTGCTCGGCTCGCGCTGGGTGGCCGGCCGCGCCGACGCGCGCCTGGCGGCGGCGGCGCGCGACGCGCTGGCCAAGATCGGCGCGGTGCTGCCGCCCGAGCTGCGCGACGTCGCGAGCGACTCGGCCCTGCTGGTCGGTCCGGGCGAGCCGCTGATCGGCGGCGAAATCGACCTGGCGGCGCTGCGCCTGGCCATCCGCGCCGAGCGCAAGCTGTGCATCGGCTACCGCGATCTGCGCGGCGCGGCCTCCGAGCGCACCGTGTGGCCGCTGGCGCTGGGATTTTTCGACAACGCGCGCGTGCTGGTGGCGTGGTGCGAACTGCGCGGGGACTTCCGCCACTTCCGGGCCGACCGCATCGCCAGCCTGAGCGTGTCGGAGGAGCGCTATCCGGGCCGCCGCCCGGCCCTGATCCGCGCCTGGCAGGAAGCGAACGGCATCGCGCGCCAAGACTAGCCGGTGCCGCTGTCCTTGCCGGCGCCAGTTGGCATTCCAGCGTTGGCGCCGGTGCCAACATCAGCCGCGCATTCCGGAGCTGCGCGGCGCCTTTGCCAGTGTCAGCCGCGCATTCCAGAGCTACGCCGGCGCGGTTGCCAGCGGCAGTTCTGCATGCAAGCGCGGGTGCGCCCTGCTGACAAAAACTGTCAGTGGCTGACAGTACGATGGTTCCCGTTGCACCACTGAGTCAATCGACTTTAACGCGAGGAGAACCTGATGCTGGACCCAAATTTCGTTTTACTGTATGTCGACAGCCCTGAGCGCAGCGCGGCGTTTTACGCGAAGCTGCTGGACAAGCAACCGGTGGAGGCGTCGCCGACGTTCGCCATGTTTGCGCTGTCGTCCGGCGTGATGCTGGGCTTGTGGTCGCGCCACACGGTCGAGCCGGCCGTGGCGGGCCCAGCCCCGGTGGCCAGCGGCGAGCTGGCGTTCGCGGTGGGCGACGACGACTCGGTGCGTGCGCACCACGCCGACTGGGCCGCGCGCGGCATGCCGATCGCACAGGAACCAGTGCGCCTGGACTTTGGCTTCACCTTCGTGGCGCTCGACCCGGACGGACACCGGCTGCGCGTGTTCGCGCCGGGCGGCGAGGGCTGAGCCGGGCCCTGGGGCGCTCGTGGGCACATGCGCTCCGGCCCTCATGCGCTCAGGCGCTCAGGCGCGGCGCAGGGTGAACACGGGGCGGATGTCGCCGGTCATGATGCCGCGCGCGTTGGTGACGGGCGGCTGTCGATAGGCGGCCAGTCGGGCGCGCCTTGCCGGGTCGAGCAAGCCAAGCTGATCGAGCACGCTGACAGTGGCCACCGGCAGCGCGCGAGCGGCGCCATCGGCAACTTTGATCGCGATGCCCAGTCCTGCCGAGCGTACGCCGATGGCTTGTACTGCGTCGGCTCCTGCCTTGGTGACCCAGTCGCCGGCGCCAGCGAGCATGTAGGCCAGGTCGGTGCGGCCGTGTCCTGACACGAGCTCGGGATGGGCGCTCATGGCGCGCAGCAGGTCGCCCATTGCCGCGCCGAGCTCAGGGTCGGCGTCGCCCTGGGCCAGGCGCGCGTATAGCTGGGCAAGGCATGCCAGCGGCAGGGCGTAGTTTGGCGCGGAGCAGCCATCGATGCCCGCCGCCATGCGCCCGGCCGGTACGCCCGTGGTGTCGGTAAGGCGCTGGCGGATGGCCTGCTGCAGCGGGTGGGCCGGGTCGACGTAGCCGGCGCTGGGCAGGTCGTGCAGGCGGCACCACGCCAGAAATCCACTGTGCTTGCCGGAACAGTTGTGCTGTAGCGGCCGCCAATGCGGTTGGACTGGCAGCGGCAGGTGCATGGCCTCGAAGTACAGTGGCGCATGGCAGCCGCATTCGAGGTCGCACTCGTCCATGCCGATGCGCTCGAGTATGGCGGTGACACCGCGCACGTGCTGGTCTTCGCCGGAATGGCTGGCGCACAGCAGGGCCAGGTCGGCGCTGCAGAGGCCGAAGCGGGCCGGGCCGTCATCGAGCAGGAAGGGGAGGGCCTGGAAGGGCTTGAGCGCCGAGCGGGTGAAGGTGAGTTGGGCGGGGTCACCGGCTGACCACAGCAGCGTGCCGCGTGCATCGACCACGGCCACCGAGCCGAGATGGACGTTCTCCGTGATGAGGGCGCTGTCGGGATAACCGCGCGTGGTGACGACCAGGGGAATGGCGTGCATCGTGGTGAAGGATCAAGGCAAGAAGGCCGATGTCCGCAATGTAGTCGAGATTTCACGCCGGTGGCGCGCGATGGCGCGGGATCGGACCGACGCCCGCGCGCTGGTTCGTCAGGTTTAACGATGGCGTCAGAAGAGTCTAGTCAAGAACAGCGATGGCAAGGCGCGCACGTGCAGGGCGGGGGCGGTCGTGAACAGCGTCGCTGGCCCGTCCGTCGAGATGCGAATGCATTCCGGCTGGGCCACGCCACAGGCCATGGTCAGGTGGGGGGCATGTCGCGACGCAAGCGATGGCTGGCTTGTCCGGCCCGTTCCGGACCTGCGATGGCTGATTTGTCCTGCCCCCCGGCAGATGGCGGTTTGCGTGTTCGGCAGGAACTGCCGGGTGCGCGCGTGGGCATGCGGCACTTGCGGTTCTGGCTGGCCGGCGGCCTGGCCCCCCTTGGTGTCACCAACTGGTCGGCAGGCGCACGGTGAGCGAGACGTCGGGCGTGTCGCGCGTCAGGCCGGCGCCGACCGACACGTAGATGCTGCGCTTATCGCTGAGCCGGTACGAGTAGCCCAACAGGAGGGTGCCGAGCTGGGTACGTACCGAGCCTGGCACGGCGACACCGTTCTGGCGCGTGCGCGCGATGGAATTGTGGTCGTAGCCAATGCTGAACGATGCCTTGTCATTGAGCCCGAGCCCCATGCCGAAATTGAGGCCGATGATATCGCCCGGCGCAACTTCGCCCAGATACTCGTGTTCGCCGCCGAGCACGGTCCGGCTGAGGTGGGTGCGCTTGATGTTATGCAGGTAGCTGATGCTGCCGAAGAAGACCGCTGGGTCGGACGGGAACAGCGCCGTCAGGCTTGGTTGGATCGAATAGAAACCCGATCCTGTCGGCAAGGTCAGCGGGAGACCGGTTCCGGTGGCGTTGGGGCCAACGCAGCGCTGGACGCAGTCGGTCACGACCGAAAAGGGATCGCGCCCGGTGCGCGACTTGACACGCAGGCCGCCCACGTAGAACGCGCTGTCGGGCCCGCCATGATTGAGCTGGTAGCGCAGGCCCAGCTCGGCGTCGCCGACAGCCTTTCCGCTCGTGTTGAACACGTTTTCGACCGCGGTGCCGGTGAAAATCTCGCGGCTGACCGTGGCGTCGGAGCGGTACACATAAGGCACCTTGGCTTCAATTTCCAGGCGGTTGGTGAGGCCGCCGCGCAGGCTCAACGTGGCGGTGGTGGTGCTGCGCTTGACCTCGCGCACGTCCACCAGCCCGATCAGCAGGGCGGGAATGACCGTGTAGCCAACCAGCGCGACACGGTTGCTGGACGAATACCCGAATTGCAGGGCAGGTTCGAATACCAGTTTGCCTTTCGGCGTGAGCACGCCGGGCTGTTCAAACAGGGGCGCCACTTCGGGCGGACGCGTGTCGCGCTTGGGGGGCTTGCCGACCGCCGGCATGCTTGGCGATGGCTTGCCGGATGGATTTTCCTCAACAACGTGCGTCGATGCCGCCGCGCCCGCGGGGGCGTCGGGTGGGGCGGCGCCAGGCTCGCTGCTGGCGAGCTGAACGCTGTTGCCGGTACCGCGCTGTGCCGCCAGCACCGCGTCCGTTGCGACCATGGTGTCCGCCCTGGCTCCGGTGCCGCGATCGCTCAGCGCCGGCGCTACGCCACGTCCGGCAGGCGCCGGTGTGCTGGCCGGAACGTGTTGCGCGCGCGTCTGGTCGAGAAGAACGCGTTGCGCAGCCAGTTCGCGCGCCAGCGCCGCCAGCAACACATGCTGCCTGGCCAGTTGCTGTTTCAGCGCGCGCAATTGGGCAGGGTAATTGGGCGTGCGCGCCGTGGACGCTTGCGCCAGTGCCAGCGGCGCCAGTAACAGGACGGACAAAACGAGGGGTTTCTGCATGCCTTACTCCGATCAGTGCGATAGCGCCGCGCGGGCAATTGCGTCGCCCAGGCTGGCTTGGAAATTGAGGTTTGTCAGCATACCGATGCTGTTGACCGTGGAGTTGATCACGGTACGGCTGTCGATCTGCTGGCCGTTCAGGCTGTTCTGGATGACAGTCGCGCCGAGCGGGTTGCCGGCCAGCGCCGAAGCAGCCATGTTGTCAGGTCCGTTTTGCAACAACTTGATCTGGGACAAGGCATCGCGTGTTTGTTGAGCCTGCTCTGAGCCCAGTTTTCCCAGGTCGGCTAGTTGCAAGCTGGAGCGCGCCACGACAGCGCCATTGACCAACAGAACGCGCTCAATGCCTAGGGAAACTTCGAGCCCGCCTGGGGTAGTAAAGCCACCGCGCGTGGCGGCCAGGACGTCGGGACCGACCGCCGGCCAGTCCTCGGGCGACTCTGCGCGCACCGGTACCACTGTCAATAGTCCAATACATAAGCATCCAATACATAAGCTAAGGCGCGGCACTGCGCGCAGGGCGAAGGATGGCATAGCTGTTCCTGTTAAAAGTCTCCGGGGCCGAGCTTGGGCAGCGTCAGGCGGGATAGCGCATCGCGCTCGATGCCTTCGGCCAGGGGCGCGGCGGGGGCGACGCGCCAGTCGGACGGATGGTTGAAGGCCACAGCCTTGGATTGATCGTGTATGACGAACAGCAATTTGTTGGTCCACACTGATTCGAAGGCGGCGCGGGTGATTGCGCGAGTACCGCTGGCCGGATCGCCCAACAGAACGCGGGTACGCGATACGCCCTTGACGACGACGAAATGGTGGTAGCCCTTTTCCGACACCAGCACGATGGCAGGGAGGTTGGCATCGGCAAGCCGCTGCAAGGGCAGGCGAAATCCGTCGGCCCGAAAGCCCTGGCTGGCGAGGTAGCGCTGCATGTCCAAGAGGGAGAAACCCTCACGGCGAATCTTCTGCTGGTCACCATGCAGATACATTTGTTCGAACACGGCCTGTTCGGACACCGGATAGCCATAGTGGTAGGTGAGCAGCGTGGCGACGGCGGCTGAGCCGCAACTGAAATCATATTGCTGGCGTAGCGTCGAGCGAAAGCGCATCTCCTTCATGCTGGCTCGGCCGACATGGAAATCCATGCCGGCCGGGCCAGACAGATCAACGGCGCCGGCGTGCGTGCATGCCGCAACGCTCACGATGGCCAGAAGGTGCCGGAGCAGGGCGGATTTCATTTGAACTGCAGATTGATGACAGTGGCGTTCTGGATCAGCACGTTGGCACCGGTGTTCTGGATTACAACGGGCAAGCCAACTGCGCCGGCGAACGAGCCGGAAGCGATGCTGTTGGCGCCGGTGATCACCTGGGTCGCCGTGTTGCTGGCCACTTCGCCACTCAGACGCGTGTCGCTGGCGACGGTATCGCTGCCGCCACGCGTGCGCGCGAGTTGATCGGCATCGGCTGGTTTACCAAACCCTGCCGGACCAGCCGCCGGGGCCGTCGAACGGGTGGCGGTGCGGACCGCGGCTGGTGCTGTCGACGTCGCCATCGCGCCAGGAGCGCTAGCTGCCCCAACACAGGGCGTCGTCGTCGGTAGGGTCGCCGACATCACGCCGGCAAACATGATTTCACACATGACTTCAAGCATGGTTTCTCCTTACTACTGCGTGAAAAAGCTACCCCGCGCGCGGCGCGGGGCGGGGTAGCGGTATACCGGGCGGTGAACTGCTGCGATACTCGCCGTTCCCGGTTTCAAGTCTGTTGGAGGCAGGCGCCTTGGTCTCGTCCGATACGGCGCGTCCGGGCTGGGTTCGCGCCGTCGACCGTGGGCCCTGAGGGGAGCGCGCCGCCCGGTTCGCTAATTAGTGGCCCAGGCTCAGGTTCGCCTGGACGTTGACGCTCTGTTGAACCAGCGACGAAAAGCCGTTGGTCTGGGCGACGGTCATGATGCCGGCGGCCGACTGACCCACGTTGCTCATCGAGTTGGCCATGTTGAAGCTGCCTGCGCTGACGCTGGTGGTGCCGCCGTTGGCGCCCTGGACGTCGCCACTTGCGGCGCCCGTGCCGTTGCCGGCCGTGTTGGTGCCGCCGCTGGCGCCATCACCGGCGGTATTGCTGCCACCATTGCCGCCATAGCCGCCGGCGGCACCGGCGCCGCCGGTGCCGGCCGCGCCCACGGTCGACGCGCCGGCGGCGCCGCCATCGCTGCTGGCCCCCGCGCCATCGCCGCCGGCGCCGGTCGCAGCGTAGGCACCACTGCCACCGTCGCCACCGCGGCCGGCTGGGCCGACCGTGGTGTCGCCGGCGGTCGCGCTGCCCGAGCCGCCCAGGATGCCGCCGTTAGCCGTGGCGCTCGAGCCGAGCGCCAGCCCGCCGATACCGCCCGATCCCCCATTGCCGCCGCCGGTCGCCGCGCCGCTGCTGCCGCCTACGCCACCCAGGGAGGTGCCGCCAGCGCCACCAACGCCACCGAGCGACAGGCCGCCATCGCCACCCCAGCCGCCGTTGCCGCCGTGGCCGCCGGCACCGCCGTTGCTGCCGTGCGCCGCGCCGCCATTGCCGCCCATGCCCATCGCATGGCCGCCATAGCCATCGCCGCCATTGCCGCTGGCGGCGATGCCGCCGTTGCTGTTGCCGACTTGCACGGCGACGTTGCCGATGTGGTCGATCGTATTGCCGCTGACCGTGCCGCTCAGGGAACTGCTGGCCGTGGCGGTGGCGGTATTGAACGCATCGGTCATGGAGGAGGTGGCCGTGCTGCCGTTATTGGCGGCCGCCGCGCCTGGTGCGAAGCCCAGCGCGTCGCCGGAGCTGTTGTTCTGGCCGGTACTCTTGTCGTTGCCGTTGTCTGAAACCTGTAGCGCCAGCGAATGGTCGCTGGCAAGCGCACCGGCTCCGCTTTGGGTCGTGGAGGCGGTCGCCGTCTGGGACAGCGCTCCGCCGCTGCTGCCCGATGGGTTGGTCGCGTTATTGGTTGAGTCGGCGTAGGCACTCGCGCTAAAGGCGAGGGTGATCGCTGCTGCCAGGATGGTACGTTTCATAAATGCCCCTTTGAGTAAATGTCTGGATGAGAACCGCTTGCCGAAAGTGGCAGGCAGGTTGACTACTGCAAGGGCGATGCCAGGCGCGCGCGCCGGTGCGCAAGTGTTTGATTTGCTGGCAGAACCCGTGCCAGCGTCCACGCGCCGGCCGGCCCGGGCGGGCTCCGCGCCGCTCAGCCGGTCGGAAGATGCATCGCGGCTGTGACGGCGTTTTTCTGCGCGTGCCTGCGGTTGGCCCCGATAGGGGGCGCAACCCGTTGATATATTCGTGGAATGAAGTGTCACTGAGCGGTGACGGCAGTGTTACGAGACGATGCCGTGCTTGGCCATCTGGCGATACAAGGTCATGCGCGAGATCGCCAGGGCGCGCGCCGCATGTGTCACGTTGCCGCCGCTGCGCTCCAAGCTGGCAACGATGGCGTCGCGTTCGGCCCGCATGCGCGACTCGTCCAGTCCGGCGGGCGCCGACAGCGTTCCTGCCTGCTCAAGTTCGAGATCGGCGGCCGTGATCAGGCGGCCCTCTGCGAGCACCATCGCGCGCCGTACACGGTTGAGCAGTTCGCGTACGTTGCCCGGCCAGTCGTGGGCACGCAGCGCGCGCATGGCTGCCGCGCTAAAGCCCTTCAGACGTGCCGGCTTGTCGGCCGCATAGGTATGGAAGAATTGAGATGCCAGTAACGCCAGGTCGTCCTTGCGGTCGCGTAATGCCGGTACATCGATATGCAAAACGTTCAGGCGGTAATACAAGTCTTCGCGGAAGTGTCCTTCGGCAACGGCGCGCTGGAGCCGCACATGGGATGCGGCAATCACGCGCACGTCGACCACGGTGCTGCGGGTGGCGCCAACCCGATAGATCGTCTTTTCTTGAAGGAAGCGTAGCAGGTTGGCCTGCAGGTCCTTGGGGAGGTCGGCGATTTCATCGAGGAACACCGTACCGCCAGCAGCCGATTCAATCAGGCCGACCTTGTCGCGCAGCGCCCCGGTGAAGGCGCCGCGGGTGTGGCCGAACAGCTCCGAGTGGATCAGGCTGGCCGGGATGGCGCCGCAGTTGATCGGCACGAACGGTCCGTGGCAGCGCGGCGACTGATCGTGGATGGCTTGCGCCACCAATTCCTTGCCGCTGCCGCTTTCGCCCCAGATCAGCACCGGCGCGTTGGCCTGCGCCACCTTGCCGATCTGGGTACGCAAATGCGTAATGGCGCAACTGTCGCCGGTGAGCGCCATGCGTCCGCTGGCCGGTCGTGCCGGCGCCGGGCGCAGTGCCGCGCAGCCATGCGCATGGCCCAGGGTATGGCGCAGCAGGGCCATGTCGAACGGACGCGTGTGGTAGTCGTACAAGTGTTCGGCGGCCAGTTCGCGCCAGTGTGGCTGGGCCAGCGCGCAACGGTCGAACACCGCGATCCAGTACACGGCGGTGTGTTGACGCAAAAAGCGTTGGAGGGCGGCCGGTTCGCCAAGGTAAAGCAGTAGGCCCACCAGGTGCGGCGCGGCGCGCAGGGCACGAGCAGCCTCGGCCAGGCTGCTCACGGTCGTGACTTCCCAATCGGGCAACAAGGCGGGCGCGGCGAAGCCGTCGCGCGCCAGGCACAGCAATTTTTTCGGACACATCGATTTCACCTCGGGAGGGCGGCACAATGCCTACCTCCTTCGGACCGCCAATTGCTGTGCTTGGTTCCGTTCGGTTGTTTGATGCAGAGCAGATTGGAACGGAGCCGGTGAATCCGCGCTAGAACCGTCCGGCCTGGTAGTCGGCGATCGCGGTGGCGATTTCCTCGCGTGTGTTCATCACGAACGGCCCGTGGGCGACCACCGGTTCTCCGATCGGCTCGGCGTGGCCGAACAGCAGTACGCAGTCGGTCTCGGCGCTCAAGAGGATGCCATCGCCTTCGGCCGACAGTTCGGCCAGATGCAAGGCGCTGGCGCGGTCGCCGCCGACCATCACCTCGCCGCTGACCACGTACAGCAACACGTTGCGCGCCAGCAGGCCGTCGACGTGCAGGCTGCCGCCGGCCTGCATCGCGATGGTGCTCATGAAAACGCCGGTGAGGGACGTGATCGGCCCGCTCTGGCCGGCGAACTGGCCGGCGATCAGGTTCAGCACTACCTTGCCGTCATCGAAGGAAAGGGCCGGGATGGCGTCGCGCTGCAAACCGGTGTAGGCCGGCGCGGTCATCTTGAGGCGTCCGGGGAGGTTGACCCACAACTGGAGGATTTCCAGCGGGCCGCCGCGCTCGAGGAATTCCTGCGGAGACACTTCGGCGTGCACGATGCCGCGCCCGGCGGTCATCCATTGCACGCCGCCGGCACGGATGATGCTTTCGTGGCCGGCGCTGTCGCGGTGCGCCAATTCGCCGTCCAGGATGAAGGTGACGGTTTCGAAGCCCCGGTGCGGATGGGGACCGAAAGGCAGTCCGCGGTTGCCTGGCGCATACACCTGGGGCCCGTGATGGTTCAAGAACAGGAATGGGTCGATCTGGCTG
This sequence comes from Oxalobacteraceae bacterium UBA6018, assembly GCA_002428015.1. GTDB lineage: Bacteria > Pseudomonadota > Gammaproteobacteria > Burkholderiales > Burkholderiaceae_D > Telluria_A. Next base: position 173,992 of record DIZW01000024.1, read on the forward strand.
GTGCGCGCATTCGGCAGCGGACGCTGGGTCAGCAGGTCGCCAATATCGTCGCGCAGCGCCGGATGCAGGCGGCGTATGGTCTTGTCGGTCATGGGCGAGGCTCCGTGTTGTTGTTGTCGTCACCCGACACAATACCCGAATGTGAACTGGGCCGCGCGCGGCGCGCACGGTTCACGCGTCCGCTTCCATTTTACGGTAAAAACACCGATCCAAAATGTAGGTGCATACCTACAGCGCCTCACATTTTGAGTCCCAAGAGTTACGCTCCCCACGGCTGCTCGCTTTGAGCGCGCAAGTTGGGGCGCAAGTAGATCGTATCGCAGCGGTCACAAGGCAATAGTAGTAAGGAAATTGACTCGAAGAGCGCCCGAAAAATCGCCGAAACTGCGTGCTACGATCCGTGGCCGCGCCTGAAAACCTCCGCCGAGCGCGCCAGTACAGAGGAGCGGGCAAGCACATTGCAGTGGCCGAGCGCGGTGGCGCTCAGCGCGGGCACGGGAACATCACCAAAGTCAGCAGGATAGTGGAAGGTCCAAACGATAGCCAACAGAAGGCCGGTTCCGATCAACCGTGGGGAAGACGATGAGCGATTTTGCGTATCCGAGGCCGCAACTGGTCCGCCAGCAATGGATGAACCTGAATGGGAAGTGGAAGTTCATGTTCGACGACGAGCGGCGCTGCAGGATGCCGGACGCCGTCACCGGGTGGACCCACGAGATCAACGTTCCGTTTTCGCCCGAGACCGCCATGAGCGGCATCGGCGACACTGGTTTTCACTGCGTGTGCTGGTATGAACGCCAATTCCAGCTCACGCCCAATGCCGGTCATACGATATTGCATTTCGGCGCGGTCGATTACCGTGCCCAGGTCTGGGTCAATCGGCACCTGGTGGCGGAGCACGAGGGCGGCCACACACCGTTCGCGGCCGACATCAGCGGCGCGCTCAACAGCGACGGCGCGCAAACCGTCACCGTGTACGTGGAGGACGACCCGCACGACCTGGCCAAGCCGCGCGGCAAACAGGACTGGCTGCGCGAGCCGCACTCGATCTGGTATCCGCGCACCACCGGCATCTGGCAGACGGTCTGGCTGGAGCAGGTGGAGTCGACCTATATCCAGAGCCTGCGCTGGACGCCGATCTTCGAAACCTACGAGATCGGCTGCGAAGTGGTCGCCAGCGGCGACGTGACGGACGACCTGTTCGTCGAAGTCAAGATCTGGCATGGCGACAAACTGGTGGCCGACGATCATTACAAGCTGCTGGGCAACGAAGCGAACCGCAAGATCGCCTTGTCCGACCCCGGCATTGATGACTCGCGCAATGAATTGCTGTGGAGCCCGGAGCGGCCGACCCTGCTCGACGCCGAAGTCATCCTGCGCCACCGCGGCAAGGTGCTCGACCGCATCAGCTCGTACACGGCGCTGCGCTCGGTGGCGATCAACCGCGACCGCTTCATGCTCAACGGCCGCGCCTACGCGCTGCGCCTGGTACTCGACCAGGGCTATTGGCCCGAATCGCTGATGACGGCCCCGTCCGACGCCGCCCTCAAGCGCGACGTCGAACTGGCCAAGGCGATGGGGTTTAACGGCGTGCGCAAACACCAGAAGATCGAGGATCCGCGCTACCTGTACTGGGCCGACCGGCTAGGCCTGCTGGTGTGGGAGGAAATGCCTTCCGCCTACCGCTTCAGCCCCAAGGCGATCACGCGCATGGTGCGCGAATGGACCGAGGCCATCGAGCGCGATTACAGCCATCCCTGCATCATTGTGTGGGTAGCGTTCAACGAGTCCTGGGGCGTTCCCAACTTAACCCTGACCCAGGCCCACCGCAACGCGGTCGAAGCGCTGTACCACCTGACCCGGACGCTGGACGCGACCAGGCCCGTGATCGGCAACGACGGCTGGGAAGCCTCGGCCACGGACATCCTCGGCATCCACGACTACGACTGCAACCCGGCCCGGCTGGAGACGCGCTATGCCACCAGCGAGCCGACCCGCACCCTGTTCGACCAGCGCCGCCCCGGCGGACGCATCCTGACGCTGGACGGCTTTCCGCACCGCGGCCAGCCGATCGTGCTCACCGAATTCGGCGGGATCGCGTTCGACAAGGGCGGCGCGACGCTGGAAGCGACCTGGGGTTATTCACGCGCCCACACCGAGGATAGTTTTATCGACCTGTACCGCCGCCTGCTACGCGTTGTCAACACGACCTTCATGTTCAGCGGCTTTTGCTATACCCAGTTCAGCGACACCTTCCAGGAAGCCAATGGCCTGCTCTGCGCCGACCGGACCCCCAAGGTGTCGTTGGAACTGATTAACACTGCGACGCGCAACTACACCGGCGAGGAGGAACGAATCGGCCCAGGTATCGTTTGAGGCAAGGGCGCAGCTTGCCGCGGGGCCGCAGTACCCACACCACCCGTCACCACACACGCCCGTCATGGGCACAAGGAGCTAGCCATGCCTACGATCGTCGTCTTCTGTCACCTGCGCTGGGACTTCGTGTTCCAGCGGCCGCAGCAATTGCTGTCGCGGCTGGCCCGGCACTACCGCGTGCTGTTCATCGAAGAGCCGGTCTATGACGATGGCGCGAGCTACCTGGAACAATCGACGCCGATGCCCAACGTCACCGTGTGCCGCCCGCACACGCCCGTGCACGCGGTAGGCTTTCATGACGACCAGATACGTGTGCTGCAACCGATGCTGGCCACGCTGCTGGCGCCGGGCGAGCGGCCCGTCGTCTGGTTCTACACGCCGATGGCACTGCCCTTGCTGCAAGCCTTGCGCCCCAGCCGCGTCGTGTACGACTGCATGGACGAGCTGGCCGCATTCAAGAACTCGCCGAAACAGCTGCTGCAGCGCGAAACGGCGCTGCTGAACCTGGCCGACCTGGTGTTTGCGGGCGGTCCCAGCCTATACGAGGCCAAACGCGAGCGGCACGCCAACGTGCACTGTTTCCCCAGCAGCGTGGACGTGCGCCATTTCGAACGTGCGCTCGCGCGCGGCGACGGCGATCCGCTCGCGCATACGATTGCACACCCCCGGCTGGGCTTCTACGGCGTCATCGACGAACGTTTCGATGCCGCCTTGGTCGCCGCCGTGGCCGAAGCGCGCCCGCACTGGCAGATCATCCTGGTCGGCCCTGTTCTCAAGATCGATGCGGCAAGCCTGCCGCGGCGGGCGAATATCCACTACCTGGGCCAGCAGCCCTACGCGGCCCTGCCTGGCCTGCTGGCAGGGTGGGACGTGTGCCTGTTGCCATTCGCGCTCAACGAAGCGACCCGCTTCATCAGTCCGACCAAGGTGCTCGAATACATGGCCGCGCAATTGCCCATTGTCAGTACCGCCATCGCTGACGTGGAGCGGCCTTACAGCCACGTTGTTGCGATTGCCCACGACGCCGCGCAATTTGTCGCCGCGTGCGAATCGGCCCTGGCGATGACGCCGCGCGAGTGCGAAACGATGGCCGCCACGATGCGCGCGATCGTCGCGAGCACCTCGTGGGACGTGACCGCCGACGGCATGCACCGTTTGCTGGCGTCGGCGCCAGCGCGCCACGGCGCGGCCCGTTTCGATGCGCCTCCTGTGGCGGCCATCGCGGCGGCCAGCGCCAAGGTCAACCCGTTGCGTTCGCAAAGCGTGGCGCAAGTGGCCGATACCCTGATCATCGGCGCCGGCCCTACCGGGCTGTCAGCGGCCTACCACCTGAGCGAGGGCGCCGTGCTGCTGGAGAAAAACGACAGCGTGGGTGGATGGTGCCGCTCCATCGACGATCACGGCTTCACCTTCGATCACGCCGGCCACATCATGTTCTCCAACGACCCCTATGTGCTGTCGCTGTACCAGATGCTGCTCGGCGATAATTTGCACTGGCAGGACCGCGAGGCCTGGATCTACAGCAAGAACGTCTACACACGCTACCCGTTCCAGGGCGCGCTCTATGGACTACCGCCGAAGGTCATTGCCGAGTGCATAATCGGCGCCGTCGAGGCGCGCTTCGGCAGCCCTGACCTGACGTCCGGCGCGGCCCAGTGCGCCATCAAGCCGATCGAGGATTGCTGCGCGGACGGCAGCGTGGATATCGGACTTGGCAAGGCCACGATGGCGTCGCGCAAGCGCGAGCCGCAGAATTTCGAAGAATTTATTTACCGCGTGTGGGGAAAAGGCATCGCCAAACATTTCGCCATTCCGTATAACAAAAAGCTGTGGACCGTTCCCCTGACGGACATGGAGACATCCTGGCTTGGCGGACGTGTTCCGCTGCCGGACCTGGAGCAGATTATCGAAGGGGCGCTAGAGCCGGTGGCCAAGCCGATGGGGCCAAACGCCCGCTTCGGCTACCCGCTAAAGGGCGGCTTCCAGGCACTGATGTCGGGTTTCCTGCCGCATATCAAGGGCAAGATCGAATTGCAGGCCGCCGCCGCCCAGCTCATGCCGCGCGAACACTTGCTCGTCATGGCCGACGGCAGCCGCTACCGCTACGACCACCTGATCAGCACGATGCCGCTGCCCGAGCTGATCAAACTCATCGGAGCTGAGGCGCCGGAGGAGGTCGCCAGTGCTGCGAGCGCGTTGCGTCATTTATCCGTTCGGTGCGTCAATTTGGGCGTCGCCCGCGAGCATATCACCGACAAGCACTGGATCTACTACCCTGAGGATACGATCTTTCACCGAATTTTTGTGCAGGGAAATGCGAGCCCTCTGTGCAATCCGCCTGGCGGTTTTGGACTGACTTGCGAGATCTCGTATTCGCCGTGGAAGCCGTTGCCGCTCGACGGCCAGGCGCTGATCGACCGCTGCATCGACGATTGCATCAAAGTCAGCATGCTGCGGCCCGACGACGAGATTCTCACCGCCAACCTGGTCGACATGCCATACGCCTACGTCGTCTACGATCACGCGCGAGCGGCCAACGTCGCCTTGGTGAAAGCATGGCTGGCACGCTACGACATCATCCTTGCTGGGCGGTACAGCGAATGGGAGTACTACAATTCCGACCATGCATTCATCGCCGGGAAAAAAGCGGCCGAGACAGTACAGCGCCAGCGCGTCGCCGCCGCGCAAAACGTTGGTTCGGAATAGTAGTAGAGCGGGCCGCCGCCGTTCCATAAAACATCGATCAGGAGGACTCGAGGTCCGCGGTGCATAGGCGTGAACGCGTCGTCAATGCGTAGTTGGAAGCCACGACCGGTGCACGCAATGGGCTGCAACGTTGACAGTCACGGACACCTCCGGGCGGTACGTCGGTCGTATCGGCAGGCACGTCGTTGAGATGGCGATAGGCATTTGCGAATGTCCGATGATGCGCGGCGACAATGAGGCTGCGGCGAACTCGGACAGTGCGATAGTAGAAGGCGTAGTCATGTGGTTTCCTTGGCGTTCGGTTGAGTCCTCAAACCCAAACGTACCCATGAATCGCGGTGGCTACCTCATCACTGCTCAAGCCCCGGCGCCGAACTCAGCGCCATCTTCTTACACCACTCCCCGGGATACATCGGGTTGATATCGATGCGACGATGAGCCGCTGCGTTTGCGCAGGTGCGCCGCAAGTTCATCGTGCTGCTGCGCGTGGGGGGCGCCAGATCGCAAGCACCGGCGCCGGGAAATTGCCTTGGCGCGTCAGGATGCGGCGCTGGCGGACGAACGAGGTCGAAAAGTTCGATCTTGACGCGTGGCCGAAAAGCCGATGCGTGGCCGATAGACCCGATCGTGAAATGTGGCCGAAAAACCTGATCTTGAAGCGTGACCGAAAAGCCCGAGCTCGAAGCGCGGCCGAAAAGGCCGATCTTGAGGCGTGGTCGACAGGCCCTGTCTTGAAGCGTGGCCGAAAAGCCGATGCGTGTCCGATAGACCCGATCGTGAAGTGGGGCCGGAAAATCTGGTCTTGAAGCGTGACCGAAAATCTATATCTTGAAGTGTGGCCGAAAAGGCCGAGCTCAGAGCGCGGCCGAAAGGGCCGATCCTGAGGCGGATCTTGAAGCGTCGTAGATTGCCACGATGGCCGACACCAGGGCAGTACTGACGGCCTCACACGGGCCGGGCTACTACATCGGCTGGGACCGTCACCATCGGAGGTTCTGCAGCTGGCTTCTTGCCATGAACACTGCAAAACCTTCGAAAGCCGGCATTACTCGCTGGTCTGGCAACCCGCTCGTTTTTTGCGTTGACCTTCTTCGGCCACGAGTTGCTAGCGTTCGATCGCTCCGCCTGCCATGCGCACCCGGTCGCCAGTGCTGAATGCCGGCGCTGCCTCTTGTGTGATGACACGCGTGGTTCCATCGTCCATGCGTAGGGTGATGCGATATAGCCGATCGGATGACATGGTGGTGCCGGCCGCGCCGGAGCCACCCACGGCCGCGCCGGCGCCAGTTTCTTCGCCGCTCTGCCGTGGAATGACCTCGATCTTGGTGACGGTGCTGTTGGGTGTGCCGGTGGCGGCGGCAGAGCCGGCGGCCCCTGATTGCTCCATGCCGGCGCTGGTGCTGCCAGTGGCGCCCGTGCTGCCGACCGCGCCGGTGGTTCCGCTCGCCTCCGTGCTGCCGGTGGCCCCGGTGCTGCCTGCGGTGCTACCTGCGGCGCCCGCGCTGCCCGCCTCGGCGCCCGCCATGTTGCTGGCGCCTCCCGATTCGGTAGCGCTCGGCTGGGTACTGGTCATGCCGGACGTGCCGCCGGCCTCGCCGCTCGTGCCGGTGGAACTGCATGCCGCCAGCCCGATGGCCAGCAGCCCTGCCAAGAGCACGCTCTGTTCTATACGCTTCATGATCAACTCCTTTGGTTGGTGTTTTCAGTGTGTGCGTGACAATGCCGCGTGCCACTCTGGTAAGAGGCGCGATTGCTGGCGATGTTCCAGCTGATCCATTGGGTCCGTGATCCACGTCAAACAACAGGTACTCGGCGTGAACGCGCGGGTTTCGTTGTTGAGTTCGGTTTGAGCGCTGACCTGGCTCGGACGCTTGATTTTGCTCAAGCTCGCCACCATGAGGGCGCTCAATAATTATTTGACGAAGGCCGTTTTGAGGAAGGGTAAATCATGCATGCTGTTGCGCTTGCTGGAATGATTCAAGAATTGGTGGCCTCGATCGAGGCCGCCGCGGCGCAACTGCGCGCTGGATCGGCCGGGACGGCGCGGCGGGCGCCGACCCAACGCGGGCAAAGCGCGCTAGCGCCTCGCAATGTGGCGGGGCAGCAACATCGTGAGCAGGGCGCACGCGACTGATGCGGCGCTCACGTCAACCATCCAGTCGTGAATGTCGGAATGCCGGTAAGTGAAGAAGCTTTGCACGAATTCGTCGCCAGCGCCCATCGCCATGATTGTCGCGATCGTTTTGATGGCGCGCATGCCAGCGCTGCCGGTGCTGCCGGTAAACCACAAGGTGGCCAGGCTAGCGTAAGCGAGCGAATGTAGTACCAGCCCTGACGCCACGGTGCCGATCTGGGCGCGCGCGCCCGGCACCGAGCCGACGATTACGATCGCCAGGTACAGCAGCAGCGCGGCACGCAAACGCCAGGCGCGCCATTGTGGATCGAGAAGAAGGTGAGAAAGGAGCTTGGGCATGGCAAAGTGGTGTGTCTAAATACGCAACTTTACCATGCCTCGGGCGCTGGAGGCTGTCGCGTACGCGCCTGTGGCCCGGTACCGCCGCAAGGGTGCCGGCACAGCGCTACGCGGCCCGTGTCAGATACTCAGTGCCGAGGCTCCATTGGCATAGTGGGCGTCGAAACAGCTGTGGCATTCGGCGCAGAACAAGTGCGCGGTCCGAACGCAGCGTTGGCGTAAAACAAGTTTTAAGTGGGAGCACCTGCATTTCGGGCAGGTTTCGCGTACGTTCCCGAACGTGATAAGTGAGATCGGGGCGGCGTCGTCGTCAAGGTGGTCGACGACGGCATCGGGGGACAGTTCGCTCAGGATAAGAGGTTCTGCCGTGGTGTGGCGCCGTTTTGGGTTCGCGTGCGTTACTTCGGTGGGCACAGTGTCAAGAACATGTTCACTCATTCGAATAACTCCAGTTAGCGGGGCTTGCCTGTGGTTTAAAAAAGCTGACGGGGGACCTTCATGATAGTAAAAGTTCACGCGGTCGCAAGGCCTGAAAGCGGCTTTTTCATGCACCTGATCAAACTGCTAGGTGATTGACCGTGGAAAAAAATGCCCGCCGTTGTTGGCGGGCAAAACCCAAGATCGGGCCAAGAGATGAATTCGATTGGTGTGCCGCCCACATGGGTCGGCACACCTGCCTGCCATCACGCATATCGGTTGCGTGTACGGCAGATGAACAAAGTATAGGGATGGAATATGACCAGGACATGACCTATATCAAACATTATTTGATCTGTCACAAATGAGGCGGGAACTGCGGCGTGCAGGTACGGGCGAAAAAAAAGCCCGCTGGTGAAAGCGGGCTTAAAACTATTTTCTTTGGAGGAGAATAGTGGAGACAGGTGCAATTATGCGGTTTGGGCACATATATGTCTAATTGTGATTTTCCATACCAGACATAATTTTTCGTGATAATGCATGCTTGGACGCCCGCGCTGCCAGGCTTTGCCGTCAAGCCTCGTCCTGCATCGCGTTGAACAAGTCCTTGCGCAACGCGGACAGCTCGGTGCGCAGCCGCGCCAGGGTGTCGGCCTGCTGGCCGCTGGCGCATAGCAGCTGTTCGGGAACGCCTTCGGCCAGCTTACGCAGGGCCCGGCCTTCCTTGCTCAGGCTGATACGCACCTGGCGCTCGTCGTGCGCGTCACGGGTGCGTGTGAGCAGGCCGTTCGCTTCAAGCCGCTTGAGCAAAGGCGTCAGGGTGCCCGAGTCGAGGTATAGGCGCGCGCCGATTTCCTTGACGAGAATGCCGTCCTGTTCCCACAGCACCAGCATGACCAGGTATTGCGGATAGGTCAGGCCGAGCCGATCGAGCATCGGCTTGTAAGCCTTGGTCATGGCATGCGAGGTCGAGTACAGCACGAAACAGAACTGCTTGTCGAGCGCCAGCAAATCCGTGGGGGCGGGGGATGATATGGGTTTGATACTCACTCCTTCACCGGGACGGTGTAGTTGAGCGCCATGCGCCCGCCATCGACGAACAGGGTCTGTCCGGTCATGTAGGAGGCGTCGTCGCTGGCCAGAAAGGCGGCGATGGCCGCCACTTCCTCAGGCTCGCCGCAGCGCCCCATCGGCGTACGCGATAGGATGGTATGGCGTGCCTCCGGGCTGGCGAGCACGGCTTTACGGGCCAACTCGGTCAGGATGGTGCCCGGCGCGATGCCGTTGACGCGGATGCCGTGGGGTGCAAGATTGAGGGCCATAACCTTGGTCAGTTGGTTGATGCCGCCTTTTGACACCACATACGGGACCTGGTTCGCGATGGCCACTTCCGAATTGACGCTGGACATATTGATGATGCAGCCGTTGCCTTGCTTGACCATCTCACGGGCCACTGCCTGGCCGCAAAGAAACATCGATTTCAGGTTGGTACGGATGACCCGGTCGAAATCGTCTTCGCTCAGGTCGAGGAAATCGGCGGCATGGGTGACGCCGGCGTTGTTGACCAGAATATCGATGCGCCCGAAGCGCGCCAGCGTGGCGGCCAGCATCGCGTCGACATCGGCCTTCTGGCCCACGTCGGCGACAAAGAAGGCGGCTGCGGCGCCGAGGCCGGCGGCAACCTGCGCGCCTTCAGGTTTGACATCGACCAGCATCACGCGGGCGCCTTCGCGCACCAGGCGTTGCGCGCAGGCCAAGCCGATACCCTGGGTGGCACCGGTCACGATGGCGACTTTTTGCTCTAGTTTCATGGATAGCTTCCTGGTGGGGGCGACAGCGCGAGGGTGGCAGGGCTGCGGCTGGCGCACGGTTGCAGAGTGGACGTGAGGCGAGACGCGGCAAGGCTCGACGGTCGCTCGCTCTGACGGCGCAAGGCCGCGCTGCCAGCATGGAAAAATCAGGCTTCACAGGACAATCGGGCGATCGGGCAATTCATTGGCGCGCGCGCCGGTGGCGGGAAAATGCTGGCGCAGAAGTTCGTTGATGTGTTCGATGGCGGCCAGGGTGCTGGCATGGAAATCGCCGCGTGCGAAGCCCTCCGTCATGGTCGAGCACACCTTCTGCCACGTGGACGCGTCGATCTTGCGCGTAATGGCCCGGTCGGCCACGATGTCGACCTTGCGCTCGGCCAGGTTGATGTAGACAAGGACGCCGCAATTGTCTTCGGTGTCCCACACGCCATGCTCGGCGAACAGGGCCAGCGCGCGCTGCCGGTTGCTTTGGTCGAGCCAGATGGCGTCCGATGGCATGGCAGCCTCCACGATCAGGCGCACCTCGCCGCGATGGGTTTGCTCGCCGGCTGTGATGGCCTGCGCGATGGCGCTCAGCGTCGTGGCCGGGAAGGCACGGCGGGCAGCACCGCCGTTGCTCAGCCAATGGCGCCAGGCGCGCCGCATGCGATGTGTGAACGGTGCGCCCATTTACCAGTCTCCCGAGGCGCCGCCGCCGTCAAAGGTGCCGCCGCCGCCGGAAAAACCGCCGCCACCGGAAAAACCGCCGCCCCCGCCACCGCCGCCACGGCCCAGGTTGCCCAAGGCATTGCCGATGATGAAGCCGGTGGCGCCGCTGGCCCAGCCGCCACGCCCCAGGCGGGCCCCTCGACGCGGACGGAAGATGGAAAACAGCACAAAAATTCCGAACAGGATTAGGGGCAGCGGCAGGCCCCCGCCTGACTGCTGGGCCTGGTGCTGGGCCGGTGGCGCTGGCGCGGGGAATTTTTCGGCGTTGAGCAGGTTGGCGATCGCGCTCACGCCCGCCGACAGGCCTTCGTAAAACTGGTTCTGGCGGAAGTACGGTGCGATCACGTCTTGCAGAATCTGTTTCGACTTGGCTTCCGTCAGTACGCCCTGGACCCCGCGCCCGGCCTCGATGCGCAGGCGCCGCAGGGCGCTCGGATTGTCTTTCGCCACCAGCAGCAGCACGCCGTCGTCGACGCCTTTGCGCCCCAGTTTCCAGGAGTCGGTCACGCGGATGCTGTATTGCTCGATCGCCTCAGGCTCCGTGCTCTTGACCAGCAGCACCGCGATCTGGCTGCCAGTCTTGGCCTCGTAGTCGGCCAGTTGCGCTTCCAGCTTGGCGCGCTGGGCGGCGTCGAGCATGCCGGCCTGGTCGACCACGCGCCCGCTCAAGGGCGGCACGGGCACGAACTGGGCCTGGGCGCTGGCCATCAGGCTGAGCGTCAGGATCGCCGTCCACAGCAAGCGCAGGGCAGTCATCGCTTATTTGCCAAAATTGACGGTCGGCGCGGTCGAGATCGACTTTTCGTTTTCGACGGTGAACGACGGCTTGGTCTTGTAGCCGAACATCATCGCGGTCAGGTTGGTCGGAAAGCTGCGTACCTGCACGTTGTACTCCTGGACGGCGGCGATGTAACGCTGGCGCGCCACCGTGATGCGGTTTTCCGTGCCTTCCAGCTGGGATTGCAGGTCGCGGAAGCTGGTGTCGGCCTTGAGGTCAGGATACTTCTCGGACACGGCCATCAGGCGCGACAGGGCGCTCGACAATTCCCCCTGCACCTGCTGGAACTTCTGGAATGCCTTCGGGTCGTTCAGCACTTCCGGCGTGATCTGGAAACTGGTGGCGGCGGCGCGCGCCCGGGTGACCGCTTCGAGCGTCTCGCGCTCGTGCGAAGCGTAGCCCTTGACGGTGTTGACCAGGTTGGGAATCAGGTCGGCCCGGCGCTGGTACTGGTTCACGACTTCGCCCCAGGCGGCCTTGGTCGCCTCGTCCTTCGATTGGAACTCGTTGTAGCCGCAGCCCGATAGCAGGGTCGCGATCAACAGCGCCAGCAACAGGCGCACGGTGGCCGGCGCGGAAGCCGGGAAGCCGGTCAGGGTCATGATGGTTGTCCAATACGAGTTGTCGAATGGTCAAAAATATACCTGAAATACGCCGTTCACGCCCACGCGAACGTGCAAGCGCCGCCGGCGAGGGGCACCAGCGCTGCGGTACAATGCCGGGTTTGCAAACGACTACGAGGCCTCCGCCGTGAATTTCATCGACAAGCTTTCCGCCGCCTGGACCACCAACAATTCGCTGCTGTGCGTGGGACTCGATCCCGACCTCGCGCGTTTTCCGGACGCCTACAAGCGCAAGCCGGACGCGATTGTCGAGTTTTGCAAGGAAATCGTCGACGCCACCGCCGACCTGGCCTGCGCCTTCAAGCCGCAGATCGCGTATTTCGCGGCCTTGGGCGCGGAACGTCAGCTCGAACAAATCTGCGCCTATGTGCGCGCCAACTATCCGCACATCCCCCTGGTGCTCGACGCCAAGCGCGGCGATATCGGCGCCACCGCCACCCAATATGCGCGCGAAGCGTTCGAGCGCTACGGCGCCGACGCCGTCACCGTCAACCCCTACATGGGGTCGGACTCGATCGAGCCCTACATGGCGTGGAGCGATCGCGGCGTGATCGTGCTGTGCCGCACCTCCAACCCGGGCGGCTCGGACCTGCAGTTCATGAAGGTGGACGGCCAGCCGCTGTACCAGCACGTGGCGCGCCTGGTGGCGGAGAAATGGAACAGCAACGGCCAGTGCGCGCTGGTGGTGGGCGCCACCTTCCCGGAAGAATTGGCGCAGGTGCGCGCCATTGTCGGCGACATGCCGCTGCTGGTGCCGGGTGTCGGCGCCCAGGGCGGCGACGTGGCGGCGACCGTCAAGTCAGGCCGCACGGCGGCTGGGGCGGGGATGATGATCAATTCCTCGCGCGCGATCCTGTACGCGGCGCCCCAGGGTGACGAGGATTTCGTCGCCGCGGCGCGCCGCGTTGCCATGGAAACCCGCGACGCGATCAACCAGCACCGCGGGTAAGTGCGCGCTTACTTCTTGGCCGGCGCGCTGTAAGTCACCCGGTAGATCCGGCCGGCCTGGTCGTCCGACACCAGCATCGAGCCGTCGGCCAGGAAGGCGATGTCGACCGGACGGCCGATCACTTGGCCGTTCTGGATGAAGCCGTCGATGAACACGGTGTCGGTGGCAACCTTGTCGCCCGACAGGGTGATCAAGGCCACGCGGTAGCCGATCTTCTGGCTGCGGTTCCATGAGCCGTGCTCGGCGATGAACAGCTGGTTCTTGTACTGCGCCGGGAACTGGTTGCCGGTGTTAAACGCCAAGCCCAGCGAGGCCACGTGTGGCCCCAGCTTGGCGGCCGGCTCGGCAAATTCCTCGCACTTGCGCCCGGCCGCGAACTCCGGATCGGGCACCACGCCGCCGGCGCAATACGGGAAACCGAAATGCATGCCGGCCTTGGGCGCCAAATTCAGCTTGTCCGACGGCAGGTTGTCGCCCAGCTCATCGCGGCCATTGTCGGTGAACCACAGCTGGTGAGTAAGCGGGTGCCAGGCGAAGCCGACCGTGTTGCGGATGCCGCGCGCAAATTCCTCGCGGCCGCTGCCGTCCGGATTCATGCGGTGGATCTTCGAGTGTAGCGTGTCTTCCCGGTTGCACACATTGCAGGGCGCGCCCACGGGGATGTACAGCTTGCCGTCGGGGCCTGCCTTGATGATCTTCTCGCCATGCCACTTGTCGTCGGGCAGGCTCACCTTCAGCACCGTGTACTTGGGCGACTTGTCGTAGGTGTGCTCGATATCGTCGAAGCGGATCACGCGCCCGATCTCGGCCACGTACAAGGTGCCGTTCAGGTAGGTTACGCCGATCGGTGAATTCAAGCCTTCGGCGATCGTGATGACCTTGTCGGCCACGTTGTCGTGCTTGCTGCTGACCAGGGCGTACACCTTGCCGGCCGCGCGAGAACCGACGAACACCATGCCCGACGGCGTCACCACCATGCTGCGCGCCGACGGCACCTTGTCGCTGTAGACAGCGATCGAAAAGCCGACCGGCAGCTTGAAGCCAGCCAGTTCCGGATAGCTGGCCGGGCCCGGCGCGGCCGCGGCGCTGGCGGCCTTGGCGGGCGTGAGCAGGTAGTCGGCGATGGCGCCGATCTTGCCGGCGTCGAGCGCGCCTTTCCACGCCGGCATGCCGGCGTCCGGCAGGCCGTTGCTGATGAATTTCACCAGCTCCGCCTTGTGCGGCTGCACCTTGTCCCAGGTCGCGTCGGCCAGGCTGGGCCCGACCGCGCCCTCGCGTTGCGCGCCGTGGCAGGCGGCGCAGTGTTGTTGGTAGAGCGCCGCGCCGTCGGCGCCGAAGGCCGCCGGTGCCGCGAAGGCGGCGCTGATGGACAGCAGTGTCAAGAGTCGTTTCATAGTTTTTTAGTAGGTGAGGGTGATGAAGGAGATGCCCTGGCGCGGCAGTTGCATTTTGATTATCGCATTTCCATTTCGCACTTTTAGCGTTTGCGGCGCGCTCAGCTCGGCCAGCGCGCTGTCCTTTTGCAGGGCGGCGATTTGCGCCGCGCTCGGCTGCGCGGGCGAGCCCATGCGTTTCCAAGCGGCGTAGGAATTGCTGTGCTCCTGGTCGATCCGGTAGTGATGCATCACGACCTGTCGCGCGGGAATGCCGTCGATGCGCAGGCTGACCGGCGAGCCTGCGTCGATCACGTCGTCGTCATGATAGTTCCACACCATCACCGCGATATCGTGCGGGCCCTTCGAGGCCAGCGCGTTGATGTCGGTGCGCGCGCCGCGCACGCCTTGCTGGAGGATGCGCTCGGCGTCATAGGCGGTGTCGCCGCCGACCTTGAGGCGCTGGCCGTGCATCATGCCGAGCATGCGGAACACGTTGAGCACCGGCTTGTTGACGCCGTTGGTGGCCAGGTCGCGGTAGCCGGCGAACCAGGGCTGGTCCTCGAACTCGAACGACCAGTTGACCGCGCCGATCAGGTTCACGCCGTGGCGCGCGGCCAGCTCGTACTCGCGCGCGATCGATGCCGCCGTATAGCTGGCGTACAAGGTACCGTTGCGGTAGGCGTTTTCCGGGTTGGTCTGCATGCCGCAGGCGGCGCAGCCTTCCGGATCGGATTCGCCGATGATGACCGGAACACCCTTGAGCTCAGGATATTTCTCCACCATGGCGAAGCCGTTCTCAAGGTTGCGGAAGTGGGTCCCCATGCCCATCTGCACCACACCGTCCACGACCTTGGGCGCGCCCTTGGCGTGCCAGGCGACAAAGTCGAGCGGCGAACCGATCTTGCCGGTCGCGTAATTAGTCTCGTGCAGGCAATGCTGCAGGAAGTCGTCCATGAAGGCGCCGGCCACGGCCGTGTGCGGCCCGCCCACGCGCGCCGTCGGCAGCGCGCGCTTGACGGCGGCTGAGGCGTAGTCGTACATCTTGAAGTACTCGTGCTTGATGTCGGGCGAGATCATGTACAGGCCGTCCGGCTCGTTCCACACCTCCCAGTACCAGCTCTCGACCTCGCGCTGGCCGTAGCGCTCCACGCTGTGGCGCACCCATTGGTAGACCAGCTCGGCCCACTTGTCGTAGTCCTTGGGCGGCGTGGCCCAGCCGGTCAGGATATCCTTGTACGGCGTGCCCGGCTTCCAGTGGTGCTGGTAAGGCTGGGGATGCTGGGAAAGTGCCTCCGGCATGAAACCGATCTCCGCCAGCGGCTTCATCTTGCGCTCGACGTAGGTGTCGAAGATCTTGTCGATGATGGTCCAGTTGTAGACCGGCTTGCCGTCCCTGTCCTCGCTGTACATGCCGGTCGAGCCCCACTTGAGCGCGTAGCTGCCGTCGCCCGAGGTCATCAGGTTGTGCGCGCGCACGTGCACCGGCACCGGGCTGAGTGCGGCAATGTCGCTCAGCAGTTTCTTGCCGTTGGGTGCGGTGGTGTAGTTCGGCTCGTCGTAGCCGAACCAGGCCCAGATCGGGCTCATTGGGCCGATCGGCTCGCCGGCGTGGATCGCCAGCGCTACGGGTGCGGCCGCGGCGATGCACAGCGGCGCGCTTGCCGACAGGCATAGCGCGGTCAATAGTCTCTTCATTGTTATGGACTCGCGGGGTGGGAAAAGGTTCCCACGATAGTAGGCCGATCGGCCGCACCGTTCCAATAACTATTGCTGTATAGGTGATATCGTTTTTGATATCGCGCCACGCGTGCCTGGCGTTACCTCCGCGTCGGACGCGGGACGCGGTCCATTCCTGAGGCAAGTTGGCTCGCCGGCTGAGACGCTCGAACGCCGCGGCGGCGCCGCCTGCGCCCACCGTGCCGAATGCCGGATGCCGTATGTAGGGCTGCCGCAACGATCCGCTTGACGCTAGCACGCACCGGCCGTCAGTGGCGGCTGGGCGCGATCTGCTCGGCGTAGTCGTACAGTGCGCCGAGGATGTCTTCGGCGCGCTCGTCCGCCGTCTCCGACAGGGCGTCGATTTCCGCGAACAGCTGCTCGATGGTGCGCGCGTTGGCGGCGCCGTCGAACAGCCGCGCGGCGCGGTGCTGCTCCCATTGCGCCATCTCGTCCTCGCTCAAGGTGGCAGGGAAATTGCGGGCGCGGTAACGGAAGAACAGCTCGTTCAGACGCTCGTCCTCGAACGACGCGCGCACCGTGGCCAGCCGCTCCGGCTTTTCGGCCCGCAGCGATTCCAGCTTGCGTTTGTCGTTGTTGCCGATAAAGCCGCCATACAAGTCTTCGTCGACGTCAGTCTCCCCGGCGCCGCCGGCGCGTTGATAGACTTGTTCCCACATGGCGCGCAGGTCCGGGCCTTGCGCGGCCGCCTGCGCGTGCACCATGCCCTGCGCCAGGTCGATGCCCCAGCGCGTGGCCATCTCCGCCGAGAGCGTCTTCAGATTCGACACCAGCATCGGCGATTTGTTCATGTGGATGCTCTTGATCGGCAGGCGCGTCACGCCCTCGGGCAGGTCGGCGCTGCGCGAGAACATGCGCAGGCGGATGGTGTCGGCGTCGAGCTCATACAGTTCGCCCGGGTGGTACTGGCAATCCCAGACCAGGATCTCGTTCTTGTTGGTCGGGTGGGCACCCAGCGGCCACACCAGCGCGATGCAGCCGCGTTCGGCCGGGAACATGCCCGACACGTGCAGGAAGGGCTGGCGCGCGGCCGGCTCGAGGTGCAGGCCCATCTCGGCGGCCACGCGGTCCTTCTTGTGCAGGCTCAGGCAGAAGTCGAACAGGCGCGGCTGGCGCTCGCGGATCAGGCGCGCCAGCGCGATGGTGGCGCGCACGTCCGACAGCGCATCGTGCGCCGCCTCGTGCAGCAGGCCGTTGGCCTTGGCCAGGTCTTCCAGGCGGAAGCTGGGTTTGCCGTCCTCGCGCAGCGGCCATTCGATGCCTTCGGGGCGCAGCGCATAGGTCATGCGCACCACGTCGAGCAGATCCCAGCGGCCGCAATTGTTCTGCCACTCGCGCGCGTACGGGTCGATCAGATTGCGCCAGAACAGAAAGCGCGTGACTTCATCGTCGAAGCGGATGGTGTTGTAGCCGACTCCGATGGTGCCGGGCTGGCTGAAGGCCGCTTCCACGGTGGCGGCGAACTGGTGCTCGGGCACGCCGCGTTCCAGGCATTGTTGGGGCGTGATGCCGGTGATCAGGCACGATTGCGGGTCGGGCAGGAAATCCGGCGCGGGCTGGCAATACAGCATGATCGGCTCGCCGATCTCGTTGAGGTTGGCATCGGTACGGATCGCCGCGAACTGGGCCGGGCGGTCGCGCCGCGGCTGGACGCCAAAGGTTTCGTAGTCGTGCCAGAGAAAGGTGTGATTGGTCATAGTGCCTGGATTACCTGAATGGATGCCTGAATAAGGGACGGAGCAAGGGGCGGCGGGACGGCCGGCGCCAGCGCGCCTTCGGCTAGATTCCCCGCTAAATTCCCCGCTATGGTACACAGGTGTGCCCGCCATGGGGCCGGAATGCGCAGACCCACAGCGCGCGGGCCTACAGCGACACGCGGTCGCGCCCGCCTTCCTTGGCGCGGTACAGGGCCGCGTCGGCGGCGGCGATCAGCGCGGTGTCGTCCATGCCATCGGCCAGCACGGCCACGCCGATCGAGGCGCTGATATGCGGCAGCGGCGTGCGCATATCGGCGAAGATGGTGGCGCCGCGCATGCGCGCGCACAGGCGCTCGGCCACCAGCAGCGCCAGCGCCTGCGGGGTGTCCGGCAACAGCACCATCATTTCCTCGCCGCCGTAGCGCACCGCATGGTCGGCCGGCCGCAGGGCCGCGCCAATCACGGTGGCGGCGGCGCGCAAGGCGTCGTCGCCGGCCAGGTGGCCGTGGGTGTCGTTGAACCTTTTAAAATGGTCCAGGTCTATCATGATGAGCGAAAGTGGCGCGCCGGCGCGGTGGGCGCTGGCAACCATTTTCGGCAGCATGTCGTTGAGCCAGGCGCGGTTGTACAGGCCGGTCAAGCCGTCGTTCATCGACAGCTGGCGGTAGAATTCGCCCAGCTTGTGGCGGCGGCGCAGCAGGGCGCTGGCGGCGCGGATGCGGAACGACAGCAGCCGCAGCAGGTTGCGCGCGAGCGTGTTGGACTGGTCGATCAGCTTCCACACCAGCTCGCCCTCAATGACGAGCAGTTCCGTGTCGCCGACGGCGTGCATGGCCGCCAGGTTGGTCGTGTCGTCGAGCACTGACTGCTCGCCCACGCTCTCGCCCGGCAATATCTTGCTCGTCGCACCGTCATCCGTGGACACGGCCAGCACGCCCCGCAAGACGATCAACAGGCGCGCCCTGACCGTGTCCTCTATCCGCTCGCCGTCTGCCAGCCGCAGCACCGCGCAGGCGGCCAGGAGCGGGGCCAGCTGGGCGCTGTCGGCGTCGCGGAAAAGTTGGAGGTCTTGCAGGGTGGTGCCCGACGTGGCAAACGTGCCGATCTGTTCCAAGGTATGCTCTTTCTGATAATGCTAGTTTGCCATTCTCGTTGGCAATACATCATAGCAGTGTTCTAACGTCATGACTTCGTAACTGGAATTAAATGGTCTTCACCGACGCTGTAGGCAACACTTTCAAGGCGGCCCCGGACGCGCGCATCGTCTCGCTGGTGCCGTCCATCACCGAGCTGCTGTGCACGCTCGGGCTGGCGCGGCACCTGCTCGGGCGCACCGGGTTTTGCGTCCACCCGCGCGAGGTGGTGGCCGGCATTGCCAAGGTTGGCGGCACCAAGGACGTCAACCTCGATAAGATTCGGGCCCTGGCGCCCACCCACGTGGTCGTCAATATCGACGAGAACACCAGGGAAGTGGCCGAGGCCCTGGCTGCCTTCGTGCCGCACGTCGTGGTCACCCATCCGCTGGCTCCGCGCGACAACCTGGCGCTGGCGCGCCTGCTGGGCGGCATCTTTTGCGCCCAGGACCAGGCCGAGCAGTGGTGCGCCGCCTTCGAACTGGAATACGCTTCGCTCCAGGCGGACGCGAAAGGCCCGCCGCGCACCGTGCTGTACTGCATCTGGCAGGACCCGTGGATGGGCGTCTCGGCGGACACCTATATCGCGCGCATGCTTGCCGAGATCGGCTGGCGTGTGCCGGCGCTGGGCGCGGCGCGCTACCCGCGCTTCGACTGGTCCCCGGCGCTGCTGGCCGACATCGATGGCGTGCTGCTCTCGACCGAGCCTTACCGCTTCACCGAGGCGCACGTGGACCGGCTCGAGCAGCAGATCGGCAAGCCGGTCGAGCTGGTCGATGGCGAGATGTTGTCGTGGTACGGCAGCCGTGCGCTGTCGGGCCTGCGCTATCTGCGCGCGCTGGCGCGGCAACAGCCATTGGGATAAGTGGGGACGGTAGTGCCCGCGCAGCATGCTGGCAAGAGGGAAAGAT
>DIZW01000024.1:193825-204289 GCA_002428015.1 Oxalobacteraceae bacterium UBA6018
CCGTGCGCGGCATGCTGGCAAGAAGGAAAGGTAGTGCCCGCGCGGCGTGGCGCCGGCGGACGCCGGCCTGGGCGGCCGGCGTGAGCTGCTTATTCGCTGACTTCGTCCGGCTCATCGGCCAGGCCAGGTGTTGCGTGCAGTTTCTTGTCGTGCAGCCTGCCCAGGGCGCTGTCGATCGCGCGCTTGAGTTTGTCCGCCGCGCCGCTGATGGCCTGGTGCAAGGTCGGGCCGTGGTCGCTCACGGCGATCGGCTGGTAGCCGGTGACGCGCGCCTCGAGCAGGCAGCGGCTGCCGCCATCGCCTGATTTTTGGCTGTTTTCGTCGCTCAGGTGCACCTCGACGCGCGTGATATGGTCGCGAAACCGCTGCACGGCGGCGGTGACTACGGATTGAACATGATCATCCAGGCCTTGATGGCGTTCGATTGTCTTGTCGGTGTTGATGTTGATCTGCATATGCTCACTCCCGGTTGTTCATGAATGTACTGCACCAAGCCCGCGTTGCTTTGCGTTGGGGCCGGCGCGTGCTGACCGTGGTCCAACCCCTGGGGGTGGATGCAATGTTGCGCACGCGTCTTCATCTTACACCGTTAACAGATCTTGCCCAGAGTCTAAGGAATGCGTAGTCAGAAAGGACTACAGCGGCGATCCAGCGCGCGGCGGTGCGGCGCGCGTACCACGCGCCAACGGCGCCGGTCTGGGCGTGCGGCCGGGTCCGCCCGCACGCGCCCCAGGCGTTCGTGGCACCCGCCATCAAGCGGCGGCTAGACCGGCACGCGCGCGGCGGTTCGAGGCCGCAATATTGTCGCTCGGCAGCCGTTCGCCGGCCCGCACCGCCGCGATCCACGCCGCCGTGTCCGCCACGGCCGCGAAGCGCGCGTGGAAGACCGCGCAGAAGCTCCTGTGGATTTCCTCCCCGCTGGCCGCGCCGGCGCCGTTCTCATACGCCACGGCGCCGCTGGCGTCGCTCAGGTATTCGACTTGCAGGCCGGCATGGCACGCCTCGAAGATCGTCGACGCATTGCAGTTCTGGGTCATGTAGCCGCTCACGGTCAGGGTGTCGATCTCGTGCGCGCTCAGCCATAGCGCCAGGTCGGTGCCGGCGAATGCGCTCGGCATGGTCTTGCCGATCAGGTGGGCGCGGGGGCGGGCGGCCACCGAGGCGTGCAGTTGCCAGCCATCCGAGCCCTCGGCGAACAATGGCGCGGTGGCAGGCCCGCGGTGCTGCACGACGATGACGGGCACGCCGGCCGCCTCGGCCGCGTCCATGGCGCGCCCGATGCAGGCGAGCGAGGCTTGCACCGGCGGGTAGTCGATCGGCAGGTTGCCGCTGATGTATTCATTCTGCACGTCGATGACGAGCAGGGCGCGGCGCGGTGTGGTGGTCATGGAATCCTCCAGGTAAGGTAGAAAAGTCCATTGTCGGGCGAAAGCGGCGCAGGCCGGGAGTGGCCCGGATGACAATCTACGGTAGAATCGGGCCATGTCCGCGCCCGCCACCACCATCGCCGTGATCGCCTTCGACGGCATCAGCCCCTTCCACCTGTCGGTGCCCTGCCTGGTGTTTGGCGACCGCCGCGCCTTGGGCCTGCCGCCGTTCGAACTGCTGGTGTGCGCGGCCGAGCGCGGCGTCCTGCGCAGCTCGGCGGGATACGGCATCGTCGCTCCGTATAGCCTGCGCGCGCTGGCGCGTGCCGACATCATCATCGTGCCGACCTGGCGCGACATTGACGAAGCGCCGCCGCCGGCGCTGCTGGCGGCGCTGCGCCGCGCCCACCGGCGCGGGGTGCGCATCGTCGGACTGTGCCTGGGCGCCTTCGTGCTCGCCGCCGCCGGCCTGCTCGACGGGCGGCGCGCCACCACCCACTGGAACTGGGCCGCGCAGATGGCGGCGCGCTACCCGGCGGTGCAGGTCGATGCGGAAGTGTTGTACCTGGACGAAGGCACGGTGGTGACCTCGGCCGGGGTGGCCGCCGGGCTCGATTGCTGCCTGCACCTGTTGCGCCAGATGTGCGGGGCCGAGGCGGCCAACCGTCTGGCGCGCTGGCTGGTGGTGGCGCCGCACCGGCAGGGCGGGCAGGCGCAGTTCATCGAGCAGCCGCTGCCGGAGACCCGGGCTGACGACCGGCTCGCCCGCGTGCTCGAATGGGCCGCCCGCCACCTCGACCAGCCGCACAGCATCGACGCGCTGGCCGAGCGTGCGGCCATGAGCCGGCGCACTTTCACGCGGCACGTGCTCAAGGCCACCGGCACCAGCGTGCTGCAGTGGCTGCTGAACCAGCGCCTGGCGCGCGCCCAGCGCCTGCTGGAAACCACCGGGCGCGCCGTCGAGACCATCGCGCGCGAGGCCGGCTTCGGCTCGGCCTTGTCGCTACGCCAGCATTTCCGGACCGCGTTCCACACCACGCCGTCGGCGTATCGGGCGGCCTTCCACGACAGCGTGCGCGCCAAGGTTTAGCCGTGCCAGCGCAGCTGGGTGGAGACGGCGTCGGCGCTTTCCGGCTGAAAACCGAGCGTCACATACAGGCGCCGCGCGGCCGGGTTGCTGTGGTGGACCGCCAGCACCATGGGCAGGCCGCGGGCCGCGGACCACTGCTGCAGCGCACGCAGGATAGCCGTGCCGAAGCCGCGACCGCGGGCCTCAGGTACCACCGCGATGTCGACCAGGCGAATCCGCCCGGGATCCTGGTCGACCACGATGCGCGCGGCCGGTTCGCCGCCATGCTGCAGGATCAGGTACTGGGCTTCGGGAAAGCTGGCGAGGTAGCCGGCCGTCTGCAGGCGCTGCTGCATGGCGATGAGCGGCGCGGCCTGGGCAGGATCGGCAAAGCCCAGCAAATCCTGGCGGGTCGAGGCGTACAGGCGGGCCAGGAAAGCCGCGTCGGCTTCCAGCGGCGCGCGCGCGCCGAACGGAGCGAGATGGTCTGTGAGCGTGTCCATGCCTAGCCTGGCGCTCCCATCAGCAGCCCTTCGATGGCGTGCGCCTGCACCAGCGGCTCGAGCGTATCGACCACGCGGCAATGCAGGTGGCGGCGCACGGCCTCGGGCAGGCTGGCGTGGTAGGCGCGGGTGGCCTGCAGATCGTGTTTGTCGGCATTGCGTCCGTCCGGGGCGTCCACGCCCAGCACGAACACCGGGCGCGCGCGATCGGAGCGGTTGGCCGTGCCGCGGTGAATCGTCAGCGCCGAGCGCGCGGAGATATCGCCCATCCGCGGCAGCTTGCGCTGGCAGCGCGCCTCGTAGCGGTCATACAGTTCCTGTCCGGGAAACATGGGATCGCCGCCGGCCAGGTCGTCCCACTGGGTGCCGGTGGCGATCTCGAAGGGGCCCATGTCGTCGCTGACGTCAACGGTGGTGATGTTGAACGCCAGCGAGTTGAGGCGCCGCCCGATCAGCGTTTCCGGCGGCGACGGGAAATCGCGGTGCCAGGGCTGCTTCATGGCGCCGGGGCCGGGCACGTCGAAGCCGGCCTCGACGATCTTGTAGTCGGGGCCGAGCACCGCCTCGCACACGGCCACCACCCAGGGATGGCTGACGATGTCGACAAAGCCGCTCAGGCGTTCCGGATGGATTTCGACGTAGTAGCGGTTGGGGCCGCGTTCGAGCGCGCCGCCGGGGCGCTGGCGCGCCTCCTCGAACAGCTGCGCGATGTCGGCGCCGAGCCCGGCCACCCAGTCGCGCGCAAACGCGGCCTTGCAGCCGATGATGCCGTCACCGTACAGGCCGCCCATGATGGTGGCGACGTCGTACTGGGGAGTAATCCTGCTGGTCATGGGGAAGCCTCCTCATAGTTGGTCACGAATGCTTCTGAGACAGTTCGCGGCCGTGATAGTGCGCTCCACCAGGAAATATTTTTAGGCGCGCTTGGCCGCCTCTTCCTGTTCGTGATGGGGGAACCTGTCCATGCGCGACAACACCGGAAACAGCATCGACCAGATGCCGGTCACGGCCAAGGTGGCGGCGCCGCCGAACAGGATGGCCCGCACCAGGCCGAACCAGCCGGCGGTGACGCCGGATTCGAATTCGCCCAATTCGTTCGAGGCGCCGATGAACACGGCGTTGACCGCGCTGACCCGGCCGCGGATCTCGTCCGGCGTCTCGAATTGCACCAGCAAGTGTCGCACATACACGCTGACCATGTCGCCGGCGCCCAGCAAGGCCAGGCAGGCCAGGGCCAGCGCGAAGTTGCTGGTCAGGCCGAGCACGATTGTCGCCATGCCGAACACGGCCACGCCGCCGAACATCCACACGCCGACCCGGCGCCGGATCGGGTGGAAGGCCAGCGCGACCGAGCACAGCGCGGCGCCGGCGCCGGGCGCCGTGCGCAGCAGGCCGAGCCCGGTGGGGCCGGCGTGCAGGATGTCGTGGGCGTAGGCGGGCAGCAGGGCGGTGGCGCCGCCGAACAGCACGGCGAACAGGTCGAGCGAAATGGCGCCGAGCATGATCGGACGCGACCACACGAAACGCAGGCCCTCGAGCACGGTGTGCCAGGTGGCGGCGGCCTTGCTCATCGCCTGCGGCGCGCTGCGCGTCATGGCCATGAGGACTACCGACAGCACCAGCAGCGCCGAGGCGCACAGGTACACCGTGGACGCGCCGGCCACGTACAGCAGGCCGCCCAGAACGGGTCCGGCGATCACGGCCACGTGGAACGACGACGAGCTCAGCGCGACCGCCTGGCTGAAGCTCTCGGTGGGCACCATGTTGCGCAGCACCGCCTGCGTGGCCGGCATCATGAAGGCACGCGCGCTGCCGAAAAGAACCAGGATCGCGAACACCGGCCACACCACGCTGGCGCCGCTGGTGGTAAAGCCGAGCAGCAGCAGGGAGCACAGCAGCTGGACGGCCAGGCACAGGATGATGATGCGGCGGCGGTCGTAGCGGTCGGCGGCGTGGCCGGCCAGCAAAATGAGCACGAGGAAGGGGGCGAACTGGGCCAGGCCGATCATGCCCAGGTCGAACAGGCTGCCCGTCATTTGATAGACCTGCCAGCCGATCGCCACGCTTTGCATTTGCACTGCCAGGGTGCCGAGCACGCGCGCGGCGAGGTAGAACGAGAAGTTACGGTTGCGCAGGACGGCAAAACCGCTGGAAGACGACGTGACGGACATGAACACTTTCGAAGCGCGGGATCGGCTGTATGAGCACGCTATTGTGCCTGAGTTTAGCCCGGCTTGCCGGTGGGCACGCTATTTCTGCCGGCATGCTCATCGTCCACGGCGCCTGTATTGACGGGCGCCGTTCGCGCCCGGCGCCGCGGTTGGGCCGACCCGGCGCAGGCCGGGCGGCACGCGGGCATGGCCGCGGACGGTTCTATTTTTTCACGAAACGCAGCGCGAACTTATCGTCCGGCTGGCCGCCCATCTTGAAGAAGGGCTGGGTGCGCGGATCGCTGGCCACGTGCAGGTAGTCGCCCTTGCCGTCCAGGCTGAAGCCGGCCTTGGTCACTTCCGCCACCACGGCGGCCTCGTCGATGCGGTGCAGTTCCTTGGTGGCGGACAAGCCGCTGCCATCCTTGGCCGCGTTGTCGATGATCACGTAGTAGCCGCCCGGCTTGAGCGCCTCGTACACATGCTTGTTCATGGCGTCGCGGTCCACGCCGGCGTTGACCAGGTCGTGATAATTCATGTTCATCGTCACCAGGTCGAGCGGGGCCGCGCCGGCCGGCACCGGCTTGTCCATCGGCGTGACCACCGCATGCAGGTTCGGCTGCGGGTGGGCCGCCAGGCGCTGCTCCAGCTTGGGCGAGGCCTTGTGGCTTTGGGCCCAGACCTGGCCCTTGTCGCCCACGGCGGCGGCCAGCAGGCTCGCGGTGGCGCCGCCGCCGGTCACCAGGTCGAGCGCCTTCATGCCGGGTGTGACCTTGGCGAAGGCCAGGAAGGCGGCCGGCTTGCGCTTGGCGTCGTCCTTGCGGTCGTCGGCGGTGCGCGCCGGATTGTCGATGGCGGCCTGGTAATTCGTCGCTTGCGCCAGTGCCGGCAGCGCGCTCGCGCCGGTACAGACGAGGAGCACGGCTTGGGCGAGGAGGGCGGCGAAACGTTTTTGCTGATGCATACATGACCCTTTCAGTAGGAATGATTGGACAGCTCGATGAAAACAGACAAGAAACAAGATCAGCGCCGCCGCCGCGCTTACGCCAGGTCGGCCTCGCTGGTGAAGGCGTCGGCGTAGAACTCCTCGGGCGGCAGCTTGCACTGCTCGACGAAATCGCGGCGGGCCGAATCAACCACTACCGGCGCGCCGCAGGCATACACCTGGTAGCCCGACATGTCGGGCAAATCGTGCATGGCGGCCGTGTGGACGAAGCCGGTGCGGCCCTGCCAATGGTCCTCCGGCAAGGCGTCGGACACCACCGGCACGTAGCGGAAGCCGGGCAGGGTGGCGGCCCATTGCTCGCACAGCGCGTTCATGTACAGGTCGAGCGGACGGCGCCCGCCCCAGTACAGGCTGACCGGGCGGGTCGATTTGAGATGGATCAGGTGTTCGACCAGGGCCTTGATCGGCGCGAAC
Organism: Oxalobacteraceae bacterium UBA6018; assembly: GCA_002428015.1. GTDB lineage: Bacteria > Pseudomonadota > Gammaproteobacteria > Burkholderiales > Burkholderiaceae_D > Telluria_A. The sequence continues at coordinate 200,335 of DIZW01000024.1, forward strand.
CCGGTGCCGGAGGCGATCAGCACGATCGGCTTGTCGGACTCCTCGCGCAGGAAGAAGGTGCCGAGCGGGCCTTCGAAGCGCAGAATGTCGCGCTCCTTCATGGTGTTGAACACGTGCTCGGTGAAGTGCCCGCCCGCCATGTAACGGATGTGCAGGGTGACCGGCGCGTCCAGGCTAGGCGCATTGGCCAGGCTGTAGGCGCGCCGTTTGCCGTCCTTGAGCATGAATTCGATATACTGTCCGGCACGGTAGGCGAGCGCTTCGTTGGCCGGCAGCTGCAGGGTGATGACGGCGACGTCGGGCGCGACCTTGTCGATGCGCGCGACACGCGCGGGCATCTTGCGCACCGGGTAGTCGCTGCTGCCGACCACTTCGCGCGCCTCGATGGTCAGGTCGGCGCTGGTGGTGGCGCAGCAGAACAGCGCGAAGCCCTTGGCCTGTTCCTCTTCCGTGAGGGCGCGCTGCTGGTGGGCCCGGTGGGTGACCGAACCGGCGACGACCTTGCCCTTGCAGGAGCCGCAGGCGCCGTTCTTGCAGCCGTAAGGCAAGCCGACGCCGGCGCGGATGGCCGCCGCCAGCACGGTCTCGTCCGCCTCGCACGCGAAATGGTGGCCGCTGGGCTGGACAGTAATTTGAAACGTCATACGAACCTCAACATGAACAACATCGATAACAGCAACTTCGGCGCCGCGCGCGCATTCAGGCGGCCGCGCCTGCTCATTCTCGGCTGCGGCGACGTCGGCATGCGCCTGCTGCCGCTGGTGCGCGCGCGCTTCCGGGTGTTCGCCGTGACCAGCCAGCCGCAGCGCCGCGCCGAGTTGCGCGCGGCCGGCGCCGTGCCCGTGCTGGCCGACCTGGACCAGCCGGCCACGCTGGCCCGGCTGGCGCATCTGGCCGAGTACGTGGTGCACCTGGCACCGCCGCCATCGGAGGGCTTGCTTGACAAACGAACACGCAACCTGTGCGCCATTCTACCCGAGGGCGCGCGCCTGGTTTATGTGAGCACCACCGGCGTGTATGGCGACTGCGCCGGCGCCGTGATCGACGAGACGCGCCCGGTCGCGCCGCACAATGCGCGCGCGCGGCGCCGGGTCGATGCCGAGGGTGTGCTGCGCGCCTGGGCGCGGCGCAGCGGCGCATGTGTGGCTATCCTGCGCGTGCCTGGCATCTACGCGCGCGACCGCCTGCCGCTGCGGCGCCTGGAGCAGGGCACCCCGGCGCTGCTGGCCGAGGAAGACGTGTTCACCAATCACATCCACGCCGACGACCTGGCGCGCGTCATCGCGCGGGCCTTGTACAAGGGTAGGGCTGGACGAATCTACAATGCGGTGGACGACACGCAGATGAAAATGGCCGATTATTTCGATACCGTGGCCGATGCGTTCGGGCTGGCGCGGCCCCCGCGCGTGGCGCGCGCGCAACTGGCGGCCAGTGTGTCGCCCATGCTGCTGTCATTTATGTCGGAATCTCGCCGTCTGCGCAACACCCGGCTCAAGCGCGAGCTTGGCGTGCGCCTGCGCTATCCTGACGTGAGCGCCGCGGTGGCGGCCATGGCGCTGCTAAAATGAGCGCCCCTGAGAAAGCGCTAAAGGCACTGGTATGACATACGAAGAATTCCTGGACGAAGTAACAACGTTGATCGTTGAAAAATACAGTGTGAGCGACGCGGCGGCCATCAAGCTCGTGGTCAATGCCCAAGCGGCCGATTTCTTCGTCGCGCATGACGACAATGAAGCGTTGCGCACCGTCGATCGCGCACACCAGGACGCCAAGACCCTGTATCTGGCGAGCCAAAAAAAGCCCGGCGGCCCTTCCGTGGCGCGTAAGCCTCGGCCTTGAATCGGCAGGCGCCCCAAAATGGCGCTCAGTGGGCGTGCGATTGATGTGCGTCAAGCAGCCGGCGCGGGCTAGTCGTATCGTGAGTTATGTCCACATTCAACTAAAACTCCGTGCTAGAGCTCGCCATGCCGCATCGCATACTGCACCCAACTAAGGAACAGGTTCGCGCCTACATGGCCGAGCGTGAAACCGCCCGTAGGCCGCCGCCAGCGCCGGACGAGATCCGACGACAGCTGGGGTGGCGCCTGGAATCGCAAGATGAGCACGATTCCCTCATCAAATTCTATCTGATTCCCACAAACTGCGGCCAGGCAGCGGCGCAGGTGGCACTCGACTGGTGGATTGGGCGCGCGCGCAGCGTATGGCCAATTTTGCGTCTCCGGTGATTTTTTCGTTCAAAAATCAGCAGTAAATGGAATAAAAGTTCATTTCTTGAGAAGTTGTCAACAATAGTGTGTATGATTCAACGCTAGATGACGCCAGTTGCCGATGTCGACTGGTATCGGGTAGCGCTGTTGAGCGCACTTCTTGTCCAGACATTCCGGGTCAGTTGCCTCGGTCTGTGATATTTTGAAAGAATGTACTTACATGAACGTTAGTCAGACACCGTACGAAGTGGTGTACAACCCAAACAAGGTCCTCGACGCGATTATCGATAAGCTGCAATTAAAGAATGACGCGGCGCTGTCGCGCGCGCTCGAAGTTGCGCCGCCCGTGATCAGCAAGATTCGCCACCACACCTTGCCGATCGGCGCGACGATCCTGTTGCGCATGCACGAAGTGAGCGATCTCAGCATCCGCGAACTGCGCACGCTGATGGCGACCAAGGATCAGGATCTGCAGCAGGCTGCCTAAGCGGGCGGGCGCTGCGGTGCCCTCGTTTGTCGCAGCGGTGCCGCTCGTGTGCCGCGGTCGCGCTGTTCACGTGACCCTGGCGCGTAATCGGGTGCCGCTCATGCGCCGATCACGTGTTGTTGATGCGCCGAGCACGTGCCTTTGCCGCGCCGCTCATGTGCTGCTGCCGCGCTGCTGGCGATCCCCTGCAATTGAAGACTCATCGAACGCCGGCACACGCGAACGAATTGTTCTGCGACGACGTTCTTGTTGTCTCAGGCGGAAGTATTGATGGTGGTGCCAGTCAGTTGTCCGCTGGTGTTGACCACGGGTGCGGGTGGCGGTGACGGGGCGGGTGGGGCAGACTGGGCGGCCTTGGCTGCATGTTCCGAGGGCCTGTCGACCACTTGCTTTGCTTCGGGTTGACGCGCTGGTTGCGCTGCTGGGACGTTATTGGATGAAGCTGCGCTCACTGGCATGATGATCCTTAAGGTATTGCTCGTGAGATCATTTTACCCTAGCTGTCAAAAAGTTTCTCAAAAGAATTAAAGTTATCGCAGATTAAACGATCCGCAGTGCCGGTACAGGTCTAGCCGGCACTGGGATCAGCTTACAAACGTCAGGCTGGCACAGCGGCCGACTTGGCGGCGCTGCGGATAATCTCGCGCACAGACGCCAGGGACGGCGCTCCGGTATCGACGGCTTTGGTGCAGAAGGCAGATTTAGGCTCGATGGCTTTCGTGCAGAAGGCCGACTTGGGTTCAACGGCTTTCGTGCAGAAGACCGATTTCGCTTCAACAGCCTTGGTGCAGAAGGCCGATTTCGCTTCTACGGCCTTGGTGCAGAAGGCCGACTTAGGTTCGACGGCTTTCGTGCAGAAGGCCGATTTCGCTTCAACAGCCTTGGTGCAGAAGGCCGACTTAGGTTCGACGGCTTTTGTGCAGAAGGCTGATTTCGCTTCTACGGCCTTGGTGCAGAAGGCCGACTTAGGTTCAACGGCTTTCGTGCAGAAGGCCGATTTCGCTTCTACGGCCTTGGTGCAGAAGGCAGATTTGGGCTCGATGGCTTTCGTGCAGAAGGCCGATTTCGCTTCAACGGCTTTGGTGCAGAAGGCCGCCTTAGGTTCGACGGCTTTCGTGCAGAAGGCCGATTTCGCTTCAACGGCCTTGGTGCAGAAGGCCGACTTGGGTTCAACGGCTTTCGTGCAGAAGGCCGACTTGGGTTCGACGGCTTTCGTGCAGAAGGCCGACTTCGTTTCAACGGCCTTGGTGCAGAAGGCCGA
>DIZW01000089.1:0-39150 GCA_002428015.1 Oxalobacteraceae bacterium UBA6018
GCGGAACCAGCCGCCCATCTGGGTGCCGGTGTTCCCCGCCAAAAAATTGACGATCCCGTAGCCGGCGAAGAATTCGCGCAGCAGTTCGCGCCCGCCGCCCTGGTCGAACCAGGCCGTCTGCTGGCGCGAGGTGAGGCCGAACGGCACCGCGCAGTCGAAGGCGAAGGTGGCGTCCTTGCCGAAATAGTAGTACGAGGGCGTGTGGCCCATCTCGACGGTGCCGGCCTGCACCGCGTCGAGCACCTGCAGCCCCGGCACGATCTCGCCGCCGGCGAACTGGCGGATCACGAACTTGCCGCCGGTGAGCTCGGCCACGCGCCGGGTGAAGCGGTCCGCCGAGCCGAAGATGGTGTCGAGCGACTTGGGGAAGCTCGATGCCATGCGCCAGCTCACGGCCGGCTGCACTTGCGCCAACGCCGGCGCGGCTACCACGCCGGCCACGGCGCCGGCGGCGGTTTTGCTCAGGAACGAACGGCGCTGCATGGATTCTCCGGAAGGGTTATGCGCGCCGCATAGACGCACTAAACACGAATTGTAGCGTGTTGCGCGGCCCTTGGCTGTGCTCATTTGTTCACAAAATTGTAGCGTCCACGGTATCATGGATCCCACCATCCACCTCTGAAGGACACACAATGTCACTCAAAATCAGCTGCCAGTTCGACGCTGGCGCGATCGAGGTCGTCGACGCCACAAGCGCGGCCGCCATCGACCTGAACATCCGTCACGACTCGCACGCCCAGATCACCCAGTGGTTCTACTTCCGCCTCCAGGGCGCCCAGGGCCAGGCCTGCCGCATGCGCTTGCTGAACGCTGGCGCCAGCGCCTATCCGGACGGCTGGATCGATTACCAGGCCATGGCCAGCTACGACCGCGTGACCTGGTTCCGGGTGCCGACCAGCTACGACGGGCGCGTCATGACGATCGCGCACACGCCGGCCATGGACAGCGTCTACTACGCCTATTTCGAGCCGTATTCGTGGGAGCGCCACCTGGAGCTGCTCGACCGCGCCCAGCTGTCCGAACACGTGCGCATGCTCGACCTGGGCAGCAGCGTGGACGGGCGCGACCTGAACGCGCTGGTGATCGGCGACCCGGGCGCGGCGCGCAAGGTCTGGGTGATCGCACGCCAGCATCCCGGCGAGACCATGGCCGAGTGGTTCGTCGAAGGCATGCTCGACGCCCTGCTCGACCCCAGCGATCCTTTCGGACGCCAGCTGCTCAAGGAAGCGGTGTTCTACGTGGTGCCCAACATGAACCCGGACGGCTCGGTGCGCGGCAACCTGCGCACCAACGCCACCGGGGCGAACCTGAACCGCGAATGGAACGCGCCGTCCATGACGCGCAGCCCGGAGGTGTTCGTGGTCAAGAACAAGATGAAGGAAACCGGCTGCGACCTGTTCCTGGACGTGCACGGCGACGAGGGCCTGCCCTACGTGTTCGTGGCCGGCAGCGCCGCGCTGCCGGATTTCACGCCAGCCCAGGCGGCCCAGGAAAAGGCCTTCTCCGACGCCTTCCTGGTCGCCAGCCCCGACTTCCAGGACGTGCATGGCTACGGCGAAAGCCCCTACAGCGACGAGACGCTGACCATGGCCTCGCCCCACATGACGCGCTTGTTCGGCTGCCTGTCATTGACACTGGAACTGCCCTTCAAGGACAACGCCAACGATCCGGACCCGGTCAGCGGCTGGGACGGCGCGCGCAGCGCACGCCTGGGCGCGGCGGTGCTGCAGCCCATCCTGGGCGCCTTGCGCGCCCGCTAGCACACCACCAGGCGCCCGGCGCCAGATCCGGCCCCAGGATGGAAAACGCCCCGGCATGCGGGGCGTTTTCGTTTGACCGGCGCAGCCCTTACTTGCGGCCGGCCCGGATCAGGTAGTCCTGCATGGTCGCCTCGGCCACCGACGCCCACATGTTCTGGTCGTTCCTGAAGCGCTTCCAGGGCTCGTAGATGGTGCGGAACTTGGCGTTCTTGGCCGCTTCCTCGGTCATCACGTCCTGCGCGGCCTTGTAGCAGCCGTCCATGATCTCCTTGGAGAAGGTGCGCAGCTTGACGCCGTTCTTGAGCAGGCGCGCCAGGGCGGCCGGGTTCTTGGCGTCGTACTCGGCCTGCATCCTCACGTGCGCTTCATAGGAAGCCACCTCGAAGGCTGCCTGGTATTCCTTGGGCAGCTTCTCCCAGTCCTTGATGTTGACGTAGAAGGAGAAATTGGCGCCCGCCTCCCACCAGCCCGGCGCGTAGTAATACGGCGCGACCTTGTAGAAGCCCAGCTTTTCGTCGTCGTAGGGACCGACCCACTCGGCCGCGTCGATGGTGCCTTTTTCCAGCGCAGGGTAGATGTCGCCGCCGGCCAGCTGCTGCGGCACCAGGCCCAGGCGTTCCATCACCTTGCCGGCGAAGCCGCCAACCCGCATCTTGACGCCCTTCAGGTCCGCCACGGACTTGATCTCCTTGCGGAACCCAGCCGCCCATCTGGGTGCCGGAATTGCCGCCCAAGAAGTTGACGATGCCATAACCCTTGAAGAAATTGCGGGTCAGGTCGCGTCCGCCGCCCTGGTCGAACCAGGCGGTGTGCTGGCGCGAGGTTAGGCCGAAAGGCACCGCGCAGTCGAAGGCGAAGGTGGCGTCCTTGCCGAAGTAGTAATAGGAGGCGCTGTGGCCGACCTCGACGGTACCGGCCTGGACGGCGTCGAGCACCTGCAGGCCCGGCACGATCTCGCCGGCGGCGAAACTACGGATGTTGAACTTGCCGCCGGTGAGCTCGGATATGCGCTTGGTCAAGGTGTCGGCGGCGCCGAAGATGGTGTCTAGCGATTTGGGAAAGCTGCTTGCCAGACGCCAGTTAATCGTTGGCAGGGCCTCGGCCAGGGCGGGTGCGGCGATTGCGCCGGCGGACGCGCCCACGGCCGCTTTTTTAAGGAAAGAACGGCGTTCGATCATTATGTTTTGTCTCCTGAGTTGTACACCACGGAAATACTGTACGCGTGTTGCTACGCCTAGTGTATTTCCGCCAAGCTCAGCTTGCAACGTCTAATGCAATTAACTTCCGGCCACAACCATGTTTTCGATCAGGATGGACCCGGTCTCCTTGTTGCCGCGGATCAGGGTGTCGTTGCCGACCGCGACGATCTGGGAGAACATGTCCTTCATGTTGCCGGCGATGGTGATTTCCTCGACCGGGTACTGGATCACGCCGTTCTCGACCCAGAAGCCGGACGCGCCGCGCGAATAGTCGCCGGTGACGTAGTTGGTGCCCTGGCCCATCAGCTCGGTGACCAGGAGGCCGCGGTCCATCTTGCGGATCATGCCGGCGAAGTCGTCGGCGCGCTTGGTGCGGCTCGAGCTCAAGGTCAGGTTGTGCGAGCCGCCGGCGTTGCCGGTGGTCTGCATGCCCAGTTTGCGGGCCGAGTAAGTCGACAGGAAATAGCCCTGCACCACGCCATCCTTGACCACGTGGCGGCGCACGGTGCGCACGCCCTCCTCGTCGAACGGGGCCGAGCCGACCGCGCCCGGCACGTGCGGGTCTTCCAGGATGTCGAGATGGGACGGGAAGACCGACTGGCCCAGCGAATCGAGCAGGAAGCTGGACTTGCGGTACAACGCGCCGCCCGAGGTGGCCTGGACGAAGGCGCCCAGCAGGCCGGCCGCCAGCGGCGCCTCGAACAGCACCGGACAGGTGCGCGTGTCGAGCTTGCGTGCGTTCAGGCGCGCCAGCGCGCGCTCGGCCGCGTAGCGCCCCACCGCCTCCGGCTTGGCCATCTTGGCCGCGTCCCGCACCGAGCTGTACCAGTCGTCGCGCTGCATCCTGGCGCCCTTGCCGGCGATCGGCGCCACCGACAGGGTGTGGCGCGAGAACGGGTAACCGCCGATGAAGCCGCGCGAATTGGCCGCCACGAAGTGCGACTGCTGGGCGTGCACGTTGGCGCCCTCGCTGTTGGTCACACGCGGATCGACCGCGAACGCGGCCGCCTCTGCGCGCTGGGCCAGCTCGACCGCTTCCTCGGTGGAGATGATCCACGGGTAGCACAGGCGCAGGTCGCGCGGGTTCATTTCGAGCATGTCGGCCTCGGCCAGGCCGGCGCAGTCGTCGTCGGCGGTGAAGCGCGCGATGTTGTAGGCCGCGTCCACGGTGGCGCGCAGGGCCGCCGCGGAGAAGTCCGAGGTGCTGGCGTTGCCGCGCTTCTGGCCGATGTACACGGTCACGCCCATGCCCTTGTCTTTATTCTGTTCGATCGTCTCGATCTTGCCGCGCCGGACCGAGACCGACAGCCCGCTGCCTTCGCTGATCTCGACGGCGGCGTCGGTGCCGCCCATCTCCTTCGCGAAGGCCAGCACGTCGCGTGCAAGTTGTTTCAGCTGGTCCTGGGTATGGATGAAGACGGATTCGTTCATAGAGTGTTTTTTTCGGCTCGCCGTTAAAACAGTTATCATAGCAGCCGTTTACAGTTTTTACCGGTCGTCCGCGCGACTATCGGAACACATCATGCCAAATCCAAACCGGGGCGCCTGCGGGTTCCAATCCTCAGAGTTCGAGCAGGAATACGAACGCCCATCCAAGTCGGAACTCAAACGCCAGATGAACGAGCTGCAAAAGCTCGGCGAGGCGCTGGTGGCCGAGCCGCGCGACCGCGTCAAGCGGGTACCGATGCCGGAGGATGTGCGCGAGGCGATCCTGGCCTGCCAGCTGATCACCAACCACGAGGGTCGGCGCCGCCAGATGCAGTTCGTCGGCAAGAAAATGCGCACCCTGGACGAGGAGGAAGTGGCCGTCATCCAGCGCACCATCGACAGCTGGAAGGGCATGTCCAAGGCCGACACCGCGGCCCTGCACGCGCTCGAGCGCCGCCGTGAAAAACTGCTGAGCGACGACAAGGCCCTGACCGTGCTGCTCGAAGAGCACCCGGAACTGGACGTGCAGCACCTGCGCGCCCTGATCCGCAACGCGCGCAAGGAACAGGCCGAGAACAAGCCGCCCAAGGCCTACCGCGAGATCTTCCAGATCCTCAAGGACCTGTCCAAGAAGGGCAAACCGGCGGCGGACGAAGACGCGGACGACAACCTGGACGATGGTGAATTCGACGATGACGAGTCCGACGACACCCAATCCTGAGCTGCTGGTGGTGGGTCTGGTGTCGGTCTCGGACCGCGCCAGCGGCGGCGTGTACCAGGACCAGGGCCTGCCGGCGCTGGCCGCCTGGCTTGACGCCGCGCTGACGAGCCCCTACCGCATCGAGCAGCGCCTCATCCCCGACGAGCGCGCGCTGATCGAGGCGACCCTGACCGAGCTGGTGGACGTGCGGCGCTGCCACCTGGTGCTGACCACCGGCGGCACCGGCCCGGCGCGGCGCGACGTGACCCCCGAAGCGACGCTGGCGATCGGCACCAAGGAGATGCCCGGCTTCGGCGAGCAGATGCGCCAGATCAGCCTGCGCTTCGTGCCGACCGCGATCCTGTCGCGCCAGTGCGCGGTGATCCGCGAGACGGCGGACCACGCGGCGCTGGTGCTGAACCTGCCCGGCCAGCCGAAAGCCATCAAGGAGACCCTGGAGGGCCTGAAGGACGCGACCGGCGAGCAGCTCGTGGCCGGCATCTTCGCCGCCGTCCCCTACTGCGTCGACCTGATCGGCGGGCCCTACATGGAAACCGACCCGGCGGTGTGCAAGGCGTTCCGGCCCAAGTCGGCGCTGCGCCCGCAACCCTAACCACCGCGAGAGCCTATGCCGCAACTGCTTGAGAATATCGAAATCGAGACCGCCCCCAATCCGACGGTCGCGGTCATCTGGATGCATGGCCTGGGCGCCGACGGCAACGACTTCGTGCCGATGGTGCGCGAGCTGGACCTGCACGGCCTGCCGGCGATCCGCTTCGTGTTCCCGCATGCGAACAGCATGCCGGTGACGGTCAACGGCGGCTACGTGATGCGCGCCTGGTACGACATCACCAACGCCGACCTGGTGCGGCGCGAGGACGAGGCCGGCCTGCGCGCCTCCCAGGCCCAGGTCGAGGCCCTGATCGCGCGCGAAAAAGCGCGCGGCATCCCGGCCGGACGCATCATCCTGGCCGGCTTTTCGCAAGGCTGCGCGATGGCCCTGCAGACCGGCTTGCGCCATCCCGAAAAGCTGGCCGGCCTGATGTGCCTGTCGGGCTACGTGCCGCTGGCGGACAAGCTCTCGAACGAGCGCTCGGTCGAGAGCCTGGGCACCCCGGTGTTCATGGTGCACGGCCGCGGCGACGGGGTGATCCCGATTGTGCGCGCCGAGCAGTCGCGCGACCTGCTCAAGGCGCTCGGCTACCAGGTCGAGTGGCATGAATACATGATGCAGCACTCGCTGTGTCAGGAAGAGGTCGAGGACATTTCGGCGTGGCTGAAAAAAGTCCTGACCTGAACGGAAAGCGAAGCATGGCAAAGAACGAACAACTCGATGAAGAGACCCTGGCGCTGATTCACTGGTGTATCGAGGTCGAGAAGCACCTGGTGGCCGGCGGCGCGACTGTGGCGCAGGCGCAGGAGCACATCGAAGAGCAGGTCGAGTGGTTCACCGACCTGTTCTACGACGGCTTGACGCCCGAGGAAGCGGCCAAGGAAGCGCTGGCCTGAGCCGGCTTGGCCAGGCTGGGCCGCAGCGCTGCGCCCCGTTCCGGGCGCGCGGCGGGGATCAGCGCGGCGATTCTTCGGCGATCCAGGTGTTTTTTTTGACTTTTTTTCGCGCGCCCGATCCGTTTTGCGGCGTGCCGTCGTCTTGGGTATAACGGGCGCGATCCGCGCGCCTGCTCTCACTGGAGACAAGCCATGACCACGCTGTTGAATATCCTGACCGTCGATCCCGCCAACCGCGACCAGCTGCTCGCCCTGCTGCGCGAGAACGTCGATACCGTGATCCGCACCCTGGACGGATGGATCGCCACCGACCTGATCGCCTCCGATGACGGCAAGCGCGTCGTCATCCATTCCCAATGGCGCGACGCGGCGGCGGTCGCGGCGATGCGCACCGATCCGCGCATGGTCGCCTACTTCCCCAAACTGGCCGCCCTCGCCTCCTTCGACGGCATCGTCGGCGAGCTCGCGCACTCGGCCCGGGCGCCGCGCGAACGCGACACCAGCAACCGGCCAGGCTGACATGGCGGCCGGCGCCGACGCCCACGACGTGGAACAGCTGCTCGGCGCGATGCGTCCCGCGCTGCACCGCTACTGCGCCCGCATGGTCGGGTCCGCGATCGACGGCGAGGACGTGGTCCAGGACGCGCTGATGAAGGCGTACGCCGCGGCCGGCGCGGTGGCCGGCCTGGACAATCCCCGCGCCTGGCTGTTTCGGATCGCGCACAATGCAGCGCTCGACTTTCTCAGGCGCCGCGCGCGCGAGCTTCCATTTGAAGCCGACGCCGACCCCGACACCATCGCGGCCCCAGACATGCCCGACCCCGAGATCGCCGCGATCTGCCTGGGCCGCTTCATGAAGCTGCCCACGCTCCAGCGCAGCGCGGTGATCCTGAAGGACGTGCTGGGCCACTCGCTGGAGGAAGCCGCGGCGATCGTCGGAAGCGGCCACGCGGCCGTCAAGTCGGCACTCCAGCGCGGGCGCGAACGTCTCGCGGTCCTGGCGCAAGAGGACGACGACAACCCGGCGCCGGACATCGGCGACGCGGCCCGTGCGCGGCTGCGCGCTTTCGTGGACGGTTTCAGGCTGGGCGACTTCGACGCCGTGCGCGCCATGCTCGCCGACGATGTGCGGCTCGACCTGGTGGCGCGGCTGCAGCGGCGCGGCAAGCATGAAGTGGGCGAATACCTGGGCCGCTACGCCGCCTGCACCCAGTGGGCGTTCGCTCCCGGCCTGGCCGAGGGGCGCGCCGCGATGCTGGTGTTCGACCGCGCCGTGTCGCTCGAGTCGCCCGCCTACTTCGTGGTCCTCGCCTTCGACGACGGGCGCGTCGCCGCCATCCGCGACTTCCTGTTCGCGCGCTACGCGATGGACGGGATCGAGCTGCGCGTGATCTGATCGCCCAGCCGGCGCACTCCCGCGCCGCGCGACTGTTCGCGTGGTGCCGTCGGCGCCGCCCGCGGGTGGCTAGTCCGGCAGGGGCGCGGCGGTCGACGCCGGCGCTGGTGTTCGCGCCGCGTTCATCACCATCGACAAAAAGGTGTAGTAGCCGTTGATGCCCATCAGGTCCACCACGCCCTGTTCGCCCAGCAGCGCCAGCGCGCGTGCATAGGTGGCGTCCGCTACCCGCTTGTGGCGGTGCAGTTCGACGCAGAAGTCGTGCACGGCCGCCGTCTCGGCGTCCATGGCATCGGGGCGCTGGCGGCGCGCGATGGCCTCCACCACCGGCGCCGGGATGCCGCTTTCCAGCGCGATCGGGGCGTGGATGGCCCACTCCACCTGCTGGTTCCACTGGCGCGCGGTGACCAGGATCGCCAGCTCAGACAAGCGCGTGCCGATGGCGCTGCGATAGCGCAGGTATTCGCCCATGCGCTGGGCATGCTCCATCAGTTCGGGACTGCGCAAGAGCGGCACGAACGGCCCCACCAGCGCGCCGCGCGGACCCTCGATGACCTGGCGCGCCACCGCGCGCTGCGCGTCGGTCCAGTGCTGCGCGGCGATGGGGCCGAGTCGGTCGCTCATGGCTTGCCTTTTTCAAGTGACGCCGCGTGTGCGGCCTGCAAAAATATTCGCACAGCTTGCGGCAAAAATCAAAAGAATCGCCAGCGTTCAAGCTTATTGTCAACTGTCAATATTTTGAAAGCGAGGAGCCGCCATGAGCCACATTATCCACCGTAACCTCCGCGTGACCCCGCCGGTGGCCGTCAGCGCCCAGGGGATGCTGGTGCGCGACAGCCAGGGCAACACCTACATCGACGCCAGCGGCGGCGCGGCCGTGTCCTCGCTCGGCCATGGCCACCCGGATGTGCTGACCGCCATGCACCGCCAGATCGACCGCAACGCCTACGCCCACACGGCGTTCTTTACCACCGACGTGGCCGAGGAACTGGCCGAGCGGCTGGTGGCCGGGGCACCCGAGGGCATGGCGGCGGTGTACTTCGTGTCGGGCGGGTCGGAAGCGATGGAGACGGCGATGAAGCTGGCGCGCCAGTACTGGATCGAGGCCGGGCAGCCGCAGCGCACCCAGTTCATCGCGCGCCGCCAGAGCTATCACGGCAATACCCTGGGCGCGCTGGCGGTGAGCGGCAACGAGTGGCGCCGCAAGCCGTTCGCGCCGCTGCTGATCGACGTGGCGCGAGTGGCGCCCTGCTACGAATACCGCGACCGCGCGCCCGGGCAGAGCGTGGAGGATTACACCGCCGGCCTGCTGCGCGAACTCGACGCGGCCATCCAGGCCTGCGGACCGGAGCGCGTGATCGGCTTTTGCGCCGAGCCGGTGGTGGGCGCGACCGGCGGCGCGGTGCCGCCCACCCCCGCCTACTTCCGCGGCGTGCGCGCGCTGTGCGACAAGTACGGCATCCTGTTCATCGCGGATGAAGTCATGTGCGGCATGGGGCGCACCGGCAGCATGTACGCGATCGAGCAGGACGGGGTGGCGCCTGACCTGATCACCATCGCCAAGGGCCTGGGCGCGGGCTACCAGCCGATCGGCGCGGTGCTGGCGCAGGGGCGCATGGTCGAGTGCCTGCGCGCGGGTAGCGGCGCGTTCCAGCACGGGCACACCTACATCGGCCACCCGGTGGCGGCGGCCGCCGCGCTGGCGGTGCAGAAGGTGATCGAGCGCGACGACCTGCTGGCCCAGGTGCGACTGCGCGGCGCGGCGCTGCGGCGCCTGCTGCACGAGGCGTTCGGCGAGCATCCGCACGTGGGCGACATCCGCGGGCGCGGCCTGCTGATGGCCGTGGAGCTGGTGCGCGAGCGCGAGAGCAAGGCGCCGTTCGACCCGGCGTGCAAGCTGCACGCGGCCATCAAGAGCGAGGCCATGGCGCGCGGCCTGATGGTGTATCCGATGGGCGGCACCATCGACGGGGTCCATGGCGACCATGTGCTGCTGGCGCCGCCGTTCATCGCCACCGAGGCGGACCTGGGCGAGATCGTGGCGCGTCTGTCGGACGCGCTCACGGCGGCGCTGGGCTAGCCAGCCGGCTTAGGGCTTCTGCCAGGCGACGATGTCCTGCTGCTGTTCGCCGAGGCCGGCGATCCCCAGGCGCAGCTGGTCGCCGCGCTTGAGGAAGCGCTGCGGCGTGCGGCCCTGCCCCACGCCCGGCGGGGTGCCGGTGGCGATGATGTCGCCCGGCTCGAGCGTCATGAAGCGCGACAGGTAGCTGACGATCTGCGCCACCGAGAAGATCATGGTCTCGGTGCTGCCGGTCTGCATGCGCTTGCCGTTCAGTTCCAGGTACAGGTCGAGCTGCTGCACGTCGACGATTTCGTCGCGCGTGACCAGCCATGGCCCCACCGGTCCGAAGGTGTCGCAGCCCTTGCCCTTGTCCCACTGGGGGCCGCGCTCGAACTGGAAGGCGCGCTCGGAGACGTCGTTGACCACGCAGTAGCCGGCCACGTACTTGAGCGCCTCGTCCTCGCTGACGTATTGCGCGCGCGTGCCAATCACCACGCCCAGCTCCACTTCCCAGTCGGTCTTCTTGGACCCTTGCGGCAGCATGACGGGATCGTCCGGACCGGACAGGCAGGTGGTGGCCTTCATGAACACGATCGGCTCGGACGGGATCGGCGCGCCCAGTTCGGCCGCGTGGTCGCGGTAGTTCATGCCGATGCCGATGAACTTGCCCACGCGCGCCAGCGGCACGCCCAGGCGCGGATTACCGCGCACCAGCGGCAGGGTCTTGTAGTCGACCTTGGCCAGCTTGCGCAGGGCCTTGTCCGACAGCGTGGCCGCGTCGATATCGGCGACGATGCCGGACAGGTCGCGCAGGCGCCCTTCTTCGTCGAACAGGCCGGGCTTTTCCTTACCTGGTCGACCGTAGCGTACCAACTTCATATTCTTCCTTGATGGGCGGGGGAAGCGCGCATTTTACCGGACGCCGGCGCCATGCGAACATCGCCAGACCTGGAAGCTGGAACAGCACCAGCACGCCGAAGGCGACCCGGTAGGCCACGGGCGGATACTGGTTCAGAAAACTGGGGTGCCACAGGCCGATGATCTGGCCGAATCCGGCCTGCACCAGGAAGGCGCCCACGAAGATCAGGAGGTTCAGGCAGGTGGCGGCGCGTCCGGTCAGGTTGGGCGGCATGCTTTGCGCGACGATCGCGTACTCGATCCCGGTCACGGTGCCCACCAGGGTGAACAGCACCGACAGCATCTGGTAGCTGGGCGCGTAATTGAACACGATGGCCGCCTGCACCAGCACGAAGCCGGTGATGCCGACGCCGGCCACGTCGATCGGCTTGACCCCGCGCCGCCCGGCCCACTCGGTCACCATGCCCACGAATATGGCGCCGAAGATCACCGCGGCCATGCTGAGATAGAGCAGGTAGGCCACGGCCGCTTCGGAGAAATGGGCGACGTCGGTGAGCCAGCGTCCTATCCACAGGCCCTGGATGCCGAAGAAGACCGAATGCGGAATCAGGATCAGGCCGATGGTCCTGCGGAAGGCGGCGGCGCGGTAGACGTCGAGGATCGATTCCACCGTGGGCCGCCTGGCGTCGGCGTTGCTGGGCGAGCGCGGCGAGAGCAGCCAGATGAGCAGGCCGACGCAGGCCAGCAGCGCGGCCATCATGATGAACAGGCCGCGCCAGTCGGTGTAGCGCAGCGCCAGGCGCACCGGCAGGGTGGCGGTGGCCGCGCCCAGGCCGCCCACGGCGATCAGGTAGCCGTGCACCGAGGGCAGCTTGGTGGGCGTGATCCAGGCCGAGATGGCCTTGACCGCGGACATGAAGCAGCCGCCCAGGCCGAAGCCGATCACGGCGCGCGCCACCAGCAGCTGCAGGAAGGTGTGGCCGCGGGCGAACAGCAGCGCGCCGAAGGCGGCCACCAGCATCAGCACCAGCTGCACCAGGCGCGGCCCGTAGCGGTCGAGGGCGATCCCGACCGGCAGCTGCACCAGCGCGAACGCGAAGAAGAACGCGCTGGTGAGCAGTCCGAGCTGGCCGGAGTCGAGCGCCAGCGAGGCCACCAGGTCGGGCGCGAGCACCGCGTTGACGGTACGCAGCAGCGAGGACAGGTAGTGCCCCACCGCGAACGGCAGGAACACGTAGAAGAATACCGCGACGCCGGACAGGCGCGCCGGCTGCTGGTCCTGGTCCATGGGGCCCTCCGTCAGGCGCTGCCGGCGCGCAGGGCCGCGCTGATGGGGATCACGCGCGCGCTGGGCGCGCCGGGCGCGTGCGCGGCGTCGTCGTGGCCGGCCTCGCTCTCGAAGAAGAACTTGTCCTTGCCGAAGGCCGGCTTGAGATGGTCCAGCCAGGTGGCGCTGGCGTCGTATTTGGCGAAGAAGGGTTTGCGCACCCAGTCCGGGTTGCGGGCCTGGAGGAACTGCAGCGCGAACAGCTTCTCGCCGTTGATGGTGACGACGCCGTCGATCACGACCTTGCCCGGGAAGGCGCTCATGGACGGGCCGCGCACGGTGCGCGACAGGCCCGAGACCATCTGGTAGGCGGCCTGGAAGATCTCGTGGGCGCGCGCCAGCGGCAGCGCGAAGTACTCGCTGGGGCCGGTGTCGCGTTCGACGAACATGTAGTAGGGGATGGCGCCCAGGCGCACGCCGGTGCTCCACAGCTCGGCCCAGCTGCGCGGGTCCTCGTTGATGTGGCGGATCAGCGGGCCCTGCATGCGCAGGGTGGCGCCGGTGGAGACGATGCGCTTGACCGCCTGCCGGGCGATGGCGCTGCGCAGCTCGACCGCGTGGCTGTAGTGGCCCATGATGGCCAGGTTCTTGCCGGCCGCGACCACCCGTTCGAACAGGCGCATCAGGTCGTCGGCGTCCTTGTCGCTGACGAAGCGCTGCGGCCAGTAGGCCACCGACTTGGTGCCGATGCGGATGTTCTGGATGTGGGCCAGCTCGGGCGCGAGCAGCGGCTCGATGAACTCGGCCAGCGAGCGGGTGTTCATGATGAGCGGGTCGCCGCCGGTGATGAGCACGTCGGTGACGCCGGTGTGGGTCTTCAGGTAGGCCACCAGCTCGCCCGTTTCGCGGGCGTCGAACTTCATGTCGTCCATGCCGACGAACTGCGGCCAGCGGAAGCAGAAGGTGCAGTAGGCGTGGCAGGTCTGGCCGGCGCTGGGGAAAAACAGCACGGTCTCCTTGTACTTGTGCTGCAGACCGCGCAGGGGCGCGTCGTTCACGCGCGGGACGTTGTGGGTCATCTGCCCGGCCGGGTGCGGGTTCATGCGCATGCGGATCGCGTGCACCAGCCTGGCGGTGGCGGCGGCGTCCTTCTTGTGCAGCACCAGCTCGCGCAGCTGCTCGTACTCGGCCGCGTGCAGCATGTCGCGGTGCGGGAACACCAGGCGGTAGATCGGATCGTCGGGGATGTTGTTCCAGTCGATCAGCTGGTCCATCACGTACTCGTTGGTGCGGAAAGGCAGCACGTGCGAGACCACCTGCACGGCCTCCTGCAACTGCGGGCGCATCCATTGCCACTGGCGCGCGTTGACGATCGACTGGCGGGTGTAAGGCTTGAATTTGGCGGACATCGGTTCAGTGCTCACGGCGGCTCCTGGCGGGAATGGAGTGGGGGGAAATCCATCATAGGCTTGCCTTTCGGCATCGGAATTGCCGCATGTCAACGCGACGGCAAAATGGCGCCGGCCGCGCCGCGGCACCTGTGAGCTGGAGAGCATGTCGATCATGCCCGCTCACCACACCAGAAAAACGCTCAAGCTCTGTGGCGGCGGCGCGGCCTTCGTCCTCGCAATTGCGTTGGCGCAAATTGGACGCGGCGCGTCGGCGTAGATTACGCAGTGCAAGCAGGCAACATTTAGCCAACGCAACCTTTTTTGAGGACACCACCATGAAACTGCTCACCTGTGCCGCGGCCCTGTGCCTGGCGCTCGCCGCCGGCGCCGCCAGCGCCGCCGAACCGACCGAGAAGGACGCCATCGCCATGGCCGAACGGGGCGCGGCCCTGATCAAGGCCAAGGGCAAGGACGAGATGATGAAGCGCATCACGGCCAAGGACCCGGAATTCGTCCAGGGCTCGCTGTACGTCGACATGCGCGACATCCACAGCGGCATCGTGCTGGCCCACCCGATCAACCAGTCGATCGTCGGCAAGGACTTGACCGACGTGCCCGACGCCAGCGGCAAGAGATACCGGCGCGAGATTATCGAGCTGGCCGCCGCCAAGGGCAAGGGCTGGGTCGACTACCGGTACAAGAATCCCACCAGCGGCAAGATCGAGCCGAAGACCACCTACATCCTGCGGGTGAACGACGTGGTGCTGGAAGCGGGCATCTACAAGAAATGATCACCCTGCGGGCGGCGCGCGCCGCCCGCAGACGCTTTGCCGGGGAGCCGAACATGCTGAACAAACTGCGGATAGGGCCGAAGCTGCTGCTGGCGCCGGGCCTGGTGCTGGTGCTGCTGATGCTGGTGGCGGGCGGCGCCTACTACGGCATGGTGCGCCAGAACGCCTCGCTGGAGAACCTGGTGCAGGTGCGCGCGGCGCGCCTGCGGGCGGCGGCCGACATCGCGGGCGAAGCGAAGTACGCGCACGCCAATGTGTACCAGCTGCTGGCCTGGATCAGCGGCAGTTTCGGCAAGGCCCGGCTGGAGGCGCTCACGGCCACCATCAACAAGCGCCACGCGGCCATCGGCGCCGGACTGGCCGCGCTGGCCAAGGTGTCCGACCCGGCCGAGCGCGCGCTGGTGGATGCGGCCACCGCCACCCTGCCCGCGTATCGCAAGGGCGTGTTCGAGGCGCTCGATCTGGCCCAGGTCGACCAGTCGATCGCGACCAACGCGATGCAAAAGGCGGAGAAGCAGTTCGACATCCTCAACGCCCAGCTGGCGTCGCTGTCGGCGCTGGAAAAAAGCCTGAGCGAGCAGGCCTATGCCAGCGCGCGCGAGGAGTTCCGCTGGCTCGAATTGTTCATGTCGGCGCTGGTGCTGTTGTCGGTGGCGCTGTCGGTGGCGATCACGATGCTGGTGCGGCGCGCCATGCTGGCCGATATCCACGCCATCTCCCAGGTGGTGGCGGCGCTGGCCGACGGGCGCCTGACCACGGGCGCTGCCAACTGCGGGCGCGACGAGATCGCCGCCACCTCGCGCGCGCTCGACCACACCGTCGCCAACCTGACCGCGACCTTGCGCACGGTGCTGGACGCGGTGCGCTCGATCGACACGGCGTCGCAGGAGATCGCCATCGGCAACCAGGACCTGTCCAACCGCACCGAGCGCCAGGCCGGCTCGCTGGAGGAGACGGCCAGCGCGGTCGAGGCCCTGACCCGCGCGGTGCGCGAAAACGCCAGCAACGCGCACCTGGCCAATGAGCTGGCCGCGAGCGCGGCGGCGCTGGCGGCCAAGGGCGGCGCCGCGGTCGGGCGCGCGGTGACGAGCATGGAGCAGATCCGCGCAAGCAGCCGCAAGATCGTCGAGATCATCGGAGTGATCGACTCGATC
The DNA here is from genome assembly GCA_002428015.1 of Oxalobacteraceae bacterium UBA6018. Taxonomy (GTDB): domain Bacteria; phylum Pseudomonadota; class Gammaproteobacteria; order Burkholderiales; family Burkholderiaceae_D; genus Telluria_A. The sequence continues at coordinate 15,516 of DIZW01000089.1, forward strand.
TCGTTCCAGACCAATATCCTGGCGCTGAACGCGGCGGTGGAGGCGGCGCGCGCCGGCGAGCAGGGCCGCGGCTTCGCGGTGGTGGCGGCCGAGGTGCGCACCCTGGCGCAGCGCTCGGCGGCGGCGGCCAAGGAGATCAAGAGCCTGATCGCGGCCTCCGTGGCCAGCATCGACGGCGGCAGCGCCTCGGTCAACGAGGCCGGCGCCAGCATGGGCGACATCGTGGCCTCGGTCCAGCAGGTCAACGCCGTCATCGAGCGCATTAGCGTGGCCAGCTCGGAGCAGGCCGCCGGCATCACCGAGGTCAATCACGCGGTCGGCCAGATGGACAGCATGACCCAGCAGAACGCGGCGCTGGTGGAGCAGGCCGCCGCCGCCGCCGAGAGCCTGCACGAGCAGACCGTCAACCTGTCGCGGGCGGTGGCGGTGTTCAAGATCGACGACGCGGACGGCGCCGGCGACGCCCAGCAAGCCGCCCTGGAAGCCGACACGGGCGACGCCCAGTACGCGGACGCCGGCGCCGCGCAGCTGCATGCCGATCCGGACGCCGGTTTTCACGCGCCGCGCGAGCCGCGCGCAGCCCCATGCGCACGGCCTACGCGCCGGCGCTGGCCACGCCGCGCGCTAGCGAAACGGCCGGCTGACGAAGCGCGAGCCGGCCAGGCCGAAGCGCCACGGCACGTCCATGGCCTTGGAGATGCCGATGCGCGGGCCCGCGACCACCTCGAAGGCCTGCTCGGGCGCTGCCAGGGCGAACGGCGCCGCGTCCAGCGCCATGCCGTTCATGGCGCGGCTCACGCCCAGCGCCTGGCACAGTTTGCCGGGGCCGGAACACAGCAGCTTGATGTCGTCCACCCCGCGCCGCGCGCGCATGGTGGCGATGCCGGCCAGCGGCTCGAGCGCGCGGATCAGCACACCGGCGCCGTGGCCGGGCTCGCGGCAGACGAAGTTCAGGCACCAGTGAATCCCGTAGGAGCGGTACACGTAGGCGTGGGCCGGCGCGCCGAACATGGCGGCGTTGCGCTCGGTCTGGCCGCCGTAGGTGTGCGAGGCCGGATCGTCGCGGTCATAGGCCTCGGTCTCGACGATGCGCCCGCCGACGCCGTCCACCAGCACCACCACGCCGATCAGCTGGCGCGCCACCAGGTGCGACGGCGCATTGAAATCGATACCTGCCAGGATGGTTTTCATGGAAAGAATTCTATAACGACAGGGGAAAACCAGGCCGCGGCGCGCCAGCCGTGTGCGATCGTCACAAAAAAGTGATGCCGAGTTGCAACTAAACGCGCGCCTGGTTGTATAGTAAACCTGCGGCGCCATCCGGGCCCGCGTCCCTTTTTTACCAAATGAGCAAGCTAGCCGTTCCCACCACAGCCGAGACCGATCCGGTCGACGCCCTGATCAAGTCGATCCGCATTCCGCCGCGGCCGAGCCTGCTCGCCGACCTGCAGCGCGAGCTGGCCTCGGCCGAGCCGGCGCCGGCGGCGATCGGGCGCATCATCGCCAGCGACGTGGGTATGTCCGGGGCCCTGCTCAAGCTGGCCAATTCCTCGTTCTACGGCGGCAAGCGCAAGGCCAAGTCGATCGACCAGGCCATCATTTTCCTCGGGATCAACCAGGTCGCATCGCTGATGACGGGCCTGCTGGCGCGCCAGGCCATCCCCACCGACAACGCCGCCCTGGCCAGCTTCTGGGACATCTCGTCCCGGCGCGCCCAGGCCATGGTGCACCTGTCGCGCAAGCTGCGCATCGGCGAGCCGGACGTGGCCCACACCTTCGGCCTGTTCTGCGACACCGGCGTGCCGCTGCTGCTCGATCGCTTCCCCGGCTACGCCGACACCCTGGCCGACTGCGCCAACGAGGCCGTGCGCCCCTTCACCGCGCTCGAGGACGAACGCCACAGCACCAACCACGCGGCGATCGGCTGCCTGCTGGCGCGCAACTGGGGCCTGTCGAGCGACGTCTCGGTGGCCATCCTGCACCACCACGATTACGTGGTGCTCGAAGACGGCGCCACCGACGACGCGGTGCGCTCGCTGCTGGCCCTGGCGCTGCTGGCCGAGAACGCGCTGCAGCGCTACCAGGGCCTGGCCGGCGCGACCGAATGGGCCAAGGGCGGCGCGCGCGCGGCCGCCTACCTGGGCCTGTCGGACGCCGAGATCACCGACCTGCTCGACGAACTGCACGACGCCTTCCACGCCGAACACTGAGCACCGAACACTGAGCAGATTGTATTTGACCTTCCCGGCGGGCAGGACAATACTGAACTGAAGGCGGCGCGCGGCCGCGATCGGCGGAGGCAATCATGAGACTGTTGATGTGGATCTGGCTGGCCGTGATGGCCAGCGGCTGCGCCGGCGTGCGCGTGACGGCGCCGCTGCCGCCCGACCTGTTCGGCGACGCGCGCTTCGCGCTCCCCTCGGCCCCGGCCAGCGCCGAGCACCTGTTCACCCTCAGTCCGGCCATGCAGGCCTACCTGCAGAGCCCGCAATTCACCGCCGAGGCGCGCGCCAAGGGCGTCGAGCGCGGGCTGGTCGACGCGCTCTACCGCAACGGCGACCTGAAGCTCGACTACGACGCCTCGCTCACCCGCGACGCCGCCCAGACCTTCCAGGCGCGCATGGGCAACTGCCTGTCGCTGGTCATCATGACGGCCGCCTTCGCCAAGGAATTGAAGCTGCCGGTGGAGTACCACGACGTGGCCATCGACGAAGTCTGGAGCCGCAGCGGCGGGCTCTATTTCGCCAACACCCACGTCAACCTGAGCCTCGGGCACAGCCTGTCGGACGCCTACCGCTCCGCCGTCGGTTCTTCCGCGCTGACGGTGGATTTCGTGCCCATTCCCGACGCCGCCCGCCTGCATGAAACCAATATCGACGAGGACACCATCGTGGCGATGTACATGAACAACCGCGCCGCCGAGCTGTTGGCGGCCGGGCACATCGACGACGCCTACTGGTGGGCGCGCAAGGGCCTGGCGCGCTATCCCGGCCACCTGAACCTGCTCAACACCCTGGGCGTGATCTACCAGCGCCACGGCGACCTGGCGCTGGCCGAGAAGGCCTACCGGACCGCGCTGGCGCGCGAGCCGGACAACCCCCACCTCATGCACAACCTGGTGCCGGTGCTCGGCGCGCTGGGCAAACAGGCCGAGGCGCAGGCGCTCACGGCCAGGCTGGCCAGGCTGGACCCGACCCCGGCGTTCTACTACTTCAAGCTGGGCCAGCGCGCCATGGAACGGGGCAAGTACGACGAAGCGCGCCGCCTGTTCGCCAAGGAGGTCAGGCGGGCGCCGGAATACCACGAGTTCCACTTCTGGCTGGCGCTGGCCGAGCTGCGCCTGGGCGACGCGGGCGCGGCCACCGAGCAGCTCAGCCTGGCCGTGGAGACAAGCAACACGCGCGAGGCCGGCCAGCGTTACTCCGCCAAGCTGGCCCACCTGCGCTCGCTCATTGCACGGCCCCAGTTCTGAGCGCCGGCGGCCAGGCCCTCGTCGACACCCTCGGCGGCGGGCGCGAGCGCGCGCTGTTCCAGGGATTTGGCGAACCGCAGCGCGCAGTTGCGCGCGTGGCGGGCGTTGATGTCGAGCGCGCTGGTGAAGAAGAAGGCGCCGGTGGTCAGTTCGCCCAGCGCGAACAGGCGGCTGTTGCGCCCGCTCGCGCCGATCACCTGGTAGCTGTCCGGGTCGATGGCGATGCCGCCGAACTGGTGGTCCACCACGGTGCCGCGGCGCAGCAGATTGGCCAGCAGTTCGGAGTCCAGCTCGCTGACGGCGCGCGGCGAACCGGTGGCGTTGATGACGAAGTCCACTTCCGCGCTGGTACCGTCGGCCTGGCGGGTGACGGCCGGCCGGGCGCCGGGGTCGGCCTGGACCGTGAACGGACCGGACGCGAACGACAGCTGGCCGGCGTCCAGGTAGGCCAGCAGCTTGCGCGCGTTCTCCTGCGGGATCGAGACGCGGTAGCTCATGAAGGCGCTGAAATGGCGCGCCAGGAACTCGGTCTTGTCGGCGTCGGCCAGCGCGGCCCAGAGCTGGTCGATGATGCCGTTGGTCGAATACAGCACCGCCTGCCATGGGCGCGGATGCTGGGCCAGCGCGATTTCGCGGCGCAGGTAGTCAGCCAGGTCGGCCGGCGGCGGCGGCGGCGCGAAGGCGGCCGCGTCCACCGCGGCGCCGGTCTGGTGGCTCAGTTCGGCGGCGACCATGGCCACCACGTCGGCCAGCCTGAGCTTGCCCTTGGCGGTGGTCAGCTCGGCCAGGTGGGCCGCCGTCAGCACCTGCGGCGTGATGCGGCCCTGGGTTCCGCGCACCGACGGGAAATGCCCGCTGCGCGAATAAATCGTGATGGGGCCGGTGTGGCCGTTTTCGATCAGGCCGATGACCGCGTCGATGCACGACAGGCGCGCGCCGGCGATGGCCACGCTGGCATGCGGCGGGATCTTGTCGGCCAGCTCGTCGATCGGGTAGGGGCTGGCCAGCACGGCCGGGCTGGGCGCGGCGCCCGGCTTGGCCAAGAGGGTTCCGCAGCACAGGAACACGTAGTCGGAGGTCAGGCTCAGGCTGCAGTCGGTGCGGGTCACGTAGCTGTGCCCGACCATGGCCACGTCGGTCACCTCGGCGTCGACCTGGATGATGCGCACGTTCTTCTCCAGCGCCTGCTTGACCAGGGCCGCCATCTGCTTGCGCAGGTACAGGCCGAACAGCGGACGCGGCGCGTAGCTGTCGGGGTCGAGCGCGAAGTCGGGAAAGCTGCGCCGCCAGGCGCCCGGGTTGGCCGTCAGCCAGCGGTAGAAGTCGCCCGGGCGGTCATGGAAGGGCGTGATGAAACCGGCCTTGGTGTTGAGCAGGTTGGAGGCCACGTCCGGCGCGTAGGCCGCGCCGGCGCCGAACACGCCGCGCTTTTCGACCAGGTACACGGTCGTCACCGGCGCCGTCGCGGCGTTGATCTGGCCAAGGTAATTGTAGAGAAACGCTAAAGAGGTAGCACCACCGCCGACAATAGTTAAGACCATGATTTACTCCGTTGTGGAAAAAAGTTGCTGTTGCATGAGGTCGATTCCGGCCATCGTGCGCAGGTCGGCCGCCACGTCGACCTCGCAGCCGATCAGTTCGAGCACGTCGGCCAGCGCGATGCCGGGCGCGATCTCGCACAGTCGCAGGCGGCCGTGTTCGAGGCGCAGCACGGCCCTTTCGGTGATGAACATCACCTCGCGCCCGGCGCGCGCGGCGGCGCGGCCGTTGAAGGTGAGCTGGGCCACCTGGCGCCGGAACTTGCCGGTCCGGCCTTCGCGCAGCACGCCGCAGGCCGCGCTCGTCCAGGGCGATGTCGAGTCCGCCCGCGGTCAGGGTTCCGCAAAACACGATCTTCCTGGCCGATTGGGAGATGTTGATGAAGCCGCCGGAGCCCACCAGCCGGTCGCCGAATTTGCTGACGTTCACGTTGCCATGGCAGTCGGCCTCGGCGAAGCCCAGGAAGGCCAGATCAAGGCCGCCGCCGTCGTAGAAGTTGAACAGGGCCGACTGCTCGATCAGGGCGCGCGGATGGGCGACCGCGCCGAACGACAAGCCTTCGTCGGGCACGCCGCCGATGAGGCCGGACTCGACGGTGAGAGTGAAGTCGCTCAGGCCGAGCTCGGCGGCGTGGGCGCCGATCAGGGCCGGGACGCCGATGCCCAGGTTGACGTTGGCCCCGGGATGGCGGCCCAGCTCGAGCGCGGCGCGGGTGGCGATGATGCGCTTGGCCAGGTGCGGCGGGCGCGCCGGTTTTGCCGCCGCCACGCCGGGCAGGCCGGTGTAGGCCGGGTTGTGGAAGGCGCCATAGGTTTGCGGATGTCGCGCGGCCGGCGCCAGCACCACGTAGTCGACCAGGAAGGCCGGGATGCGGATGTCGCGCAACTGCGCCGGCGGCCCGTCCAGCAATTGCTTGACCTGGACGATCACGATGCCGCCGCTGTTCCTGGCCGCCTGGGCCTGGGCCAGCGCGTCCATGTAGGAGGTCTCCTCGGTGAAGGTCACGTTGCCTTGCGGGTCGCAGGCGGTCCCGCGCAGCAGCACGCAATCGATCTTCTGGGCCGGGTAGAACAGCTGGGTGCGGCCGGCGAACTGGTGCTTCTCGACCAGGGTGCGCGAGGGACGGCTGTCGAGCACGCCGCCTTCGAGGTCGGGATCGATGAAGGTGTCCAGGCCGACATGGGTGAGGATGCCGGCCTGGCCGGCGGCGATGGCGGAAAACAACTGGCTGACCACGCCCTGGGGCCAGTTGTGCGCCTCGATGCTGCCGGAGATGGCCATGCGCGCCAGTTCCGGACACAAGCCCCAGAAGCCGCCGATGGCCTTGTCCACCAGGCCAGGCAGGGCCAGCGCGTCCACCCCCTTGCCATCCTTGTTGCCGGGTCCGGGTCCGAACAGCAGCGTCAGCTTGCGCGGCGCGCCGCTGTCCAGGAAGCGCCGGCGCAGCGCCTCGGTGAGCAGGTCGGGGTGGCCACAGCTGCCGAAACCACCGGGCACGACGGTCCAGTGGTCCTGGATCAGCGCGGCCGCTTCCTGTGCGGTAATGATTTTCATGGAGATGCCTGGTGAAATGGTGGGAGGAATAGCGGCGCCCGGCCCGCTTGCTGCCGAGCTCGCTAACGCCCGGCTTGGCGGTTCGTCGACAAGGAGCCGGGCCGGGCCGATGTTCGGGACCGTTTGGCAGGCGGCATCGCGTCGATGCCCGCCGTCGTCGGTCAACGAATCCGCAGCAAAGGCCGCTAGGTCAGCTGCTTGACCGGCACGTCGCGCGTGGCCAGGAAGGTGCAGCCGTTGACCGAGCGCATCTCGTGGGTGGTGCCGGGCGCGCGCACGATCAGCGAGCCGGGCCCGTAGCTGATGTCGTTCTCGATGTAGTCGCCGTCGAGCACGAACACCATCTCGAACCCGATGTGCAGGTGGCGCGGGGTGAACGCGCCGGGAAGGTAGCGGATCAGGGCGGCGTCGGAGCCGGCCGGGTCGTCGCGGGTGTTGTCGAACAAGGGGTGGATCAGGACGTTCTCGCGCAAGCCGGGCTGGTAGGGAACGAAAGCGAGGTCGTCAGGCAGGCTGACCTGGCCAAGCTGCAGTTTCAAGACTTTGTCGAGTGCTTCGCTAGCGTGCATGGTTTCCTCTTGGGGTCTGCTGGATGAAGGGCGCTTGCGGCGCAGCCGGCGCCGGCGGCGCGGACCTCGCGCCTCCGGCGTGCTCCTGACCTCCAGCCATCGCCGTGCAAACGCGCAAATAATACCAAACGTTTAGGATGTATAAAACATCTATTTTATATTTTTATCATGATTACCCTAATTACTAGTTATTGTTATGTGGAACTAACAGTCGACATTGCCCTTGGATCCGCGGCGCACGCGACGCACAATTGCGGTGCACGGTTGACGGGTGCCGCGTGCAGGGCTACAGTGGTCAAACATTTAGTATGTTTATCGGTGAAAAATGAACAGAGTGATACAAAAACATGAGCTAGTGGGCATCGCCGCCGATCTGCTGCGCATGAAGGGTTACTCCGGCACCAGCATCGACGACATCGCCAGGGCCTGCGGGCTGACCAAGGGCAGCCTGTACCACCATTTCTCCGGCAAGGAAGAGTTGGCGCTGGCCGCGCTCGAACAGGTGCACCAGTACTACCGCGAGCACATCTTCTCGCTCGTGCTTGGGCACGAGCGGCCGGGCGTGGCCCATCTGCGCGCCTTCAACGCCGCGGTCGAGGATTTCTTCACCCACCACCCGCACGGCTGCCTGCTGGCCAACATCAGCCTGGAAGGCGGCAGCGCGGCCGAGCCGTTCACGCGCAAGATCAACCTGTTCTTCAACGACTGGCAGGCCTGCTACCTGAAGGTGTTTTCCGCCCATCTGGGACCCAGCGAGGCGCTGGCCCGGGCCGAGGACGCGCTGGCCATCGTGCAGGGCTGCATCCTGATGAACCGCATCCGCCACAACCTGCAACCGCTGCGGCGCCAGCATGCCGAGCTGGTGAAAAGCTGCAAGGCTCCCGTTTCCCCTTAGAAAGGTCGCGCGAGATCGCGATCGCGATGTTGAAAGTACAAACATACCTAACGTTTAGTATGTTAAACTCGGTTCGCCTCCACTTTTTAGACAAGGACTAGCCATGCAAGCGTTTTTACTGAAGTTACGCGGCGACAGCGCCGCCCTGCCACCCAAGCCGACCAACAAAAGCGTCGCCATCGCCTGGCTGGGCGGGGCGATCACCATCGCCGCCTGTGCCAGCCTGACCTCGGCGCTGTCCACCATGCTCGTGCTGGGCTCGTTCGGCGCGTCCTGCGTGCTGGTGTTCGGCTATCCCGACGCCCCGTTCTCGCAGCCGCGTAACGTGCTGGTCGGCCACATCCTGAGCTCGGCGATCGGCTTGCTGGGCCTGCAATTGTTCGGCCCGACCTGGTGGGGCATGGCGATCTCGGTCGGCACCGCGATCGCGTTGATGATGATGAGCCGCACCGTGCATCCGCCAGCGGGGTCGAACCCGGTGATCGTGTTCCTGTCGCACCCGGGCTGGAATTTCCTGCTGTTCCCGACCGCGATCGGCGCGCTGGTGATCGTCGGCGTGGCGCTGCTGTACAACAACGCGACGCGCAGCGCGCGCTATCCGAAGTACTGGTAAGGCGAGGTAAGCCAAGGCCGGGGACACCGGCCGGAGGCGGTTTCAGGCGCTGCGGCAGGCGCATGGGAGGCGCGGCCATCGTCGTTGGCTATTCACGACGCATGGAATTATTTTTCTTCAGGCAAGTATTGCTGGCATATACTTGTTTTGGGTAAATATTAACCGCGCCACCACACAAGTGCTGATGACCATCATTGCCGCCCCCATCCGTTTCGCACGACACACCCTGGTACTGGCCGCATTGCTTTGTGCGCTGCCGTCGGGCCGGGCCCAGGCCCAGGATCAGCCGTTCTCCGAGATGGTCAGGAAGTTCGTGCTGGCGCCGCCCGGCGCGCCGGAATCGGCCATGCTGGCCAAGACCGTTACGGCCGTCCAGTTCCTGCAGCGCATGGAGCTGCCGCAGGCGAGCCGGGCGCTGAACGAGGCCTTGCAGCTGGATCCCGGCAATTCCCAGCTGCATTTCCTGAACGGGTTCATCTACCATCTTCAAGCCAGGCAGGGCGACGCGCAAAAAAGCCCCATGGCCATCGAAGGCTACCAGCAAGCGCTGCGCCTGGAGCCGGGAAACTGGATCGCCCAGGAATTCCTCGGCCTCGCCTACCTGGACCAGCGCAACTTCGACGAGGCCAGGCAGGAGTTCGCGCAAGTGCTGCTGATGGCGCCGGACAGCGCCGTGTCGATCTACGGCCTGATGGCCAGCGCCTATCTGACCGGCGACGCCGTCACCGCCTGCGCCATGGCCGACCAGTACCAGAAGGTGGTGCCCAAGGCCAGCGACGCCTTCCTGCGCTCGAGCGTCTCCGTCTACGCGGCCTGCGGCAGCTTCGCCAAGGCCGAGCGCATGCGCGACGCGCTGCGCGCCGCGGGTGGCAGGGGCGGCGCCCGCGCGGACCAGCGCCTGGCCCAGTGGAGGGCGCTCTACCGCCAGCAGGACCCGGACGGCGCCGGCGTGCCGGGGCTGACCCCGGCGAGCCTGAAAAGCCTGCCCGCCCCGCTGCAGCTGGCCCAGGCGTTCACGGTGCCTAGCATCAAGCCACCGCCCCCAGTGGTGGCCGAGCCGGCGCCGCACCCGGCGGCGGCGGCCGCGCCAGCGCGCGACATGGGCGCCGACGGGCCGCGTATGGTCCTGGTGGACGTGGTGCTGATCTCGACCCAGGACCTGATCAGCACGTCGAAAGGCGTCAATCTGCTCAGCGCCCTGACGCTGCAGCTCGGCTCCGTCGCCGGCAATCTGGCGGCCTACTCGCGCATCCGGACCTCCAACAGCATCAACGACGCCGCGGCCAGTCTGAGCACGGCGATCACGCGCGCGGTGACGGTGCCGGCGCTGTCGTACTCGCTCAATATCGCCAACGCCAACGATTCGGTCAACGAGGTGCTGGCGCGCCCGACCTTGGCCGCGGTCGAAGGCATGCCCTCCGAATTCTTCTCCGGCACCAACCTGAGCGCGGGCGTGGTGTCGCTCAGCGCGCAGGGCGGCACCACCGTGGTGCCGGTGGAAAAGCGCTTCGGCATCAAACTGAGCGTGCTGCCGACCTTCCTGTCCAACGGCAGGGTGCAGCTCAAGGTCGACGCGGTGCGCACCGCGCTCAACGCCAACACCGACAACCCGCGCGTGGCGTACCAGCTCGAGATCGGCGAGATCTCGGCCAACGCCAACGTCGTCATGAATCTGGGCGACACGCTGGTGCTGAGCGGCTTGACCGAGAAGTCGAACTCGCGCACCCGCGACGGCGTGCCCCTGCTGCAGGACCTGCCCGTGGTCCAGTACCTGTTCTCGAACAAGAAGACCAATGACGTGCAGCGCTCGGTCCTGATCCTCATCACGCCCAGGTCCCCCGCCTACACCGGCGCCGCCGACGCCGGCCAGAACGGGCAGGCAAGCGCCAGCATGCGCGCGCTACGCGAGAAGTTCGGCTTCAGCGCCACGGGGGCGAGCAACGTGGAGGCCGTGCTCGGCCATCTGCAGGCGAACACCCTGTTCCGCGAGTTCCGCGAGGGCGACGTCAGCCTCGAGCGCTGGGAGCACATGGACAGCACCGGCGAGCGCTTGCGCCAGAGCCTGGATTTCCTTTACTACTGACCCGTCGGCCCCGCCGACCACGACCCGGAGTTGCGCATGAAAAAATTATTGGCGGCGGCGACTTGCCTGGTGTTGCTCGCTCTGGCCCTGCCCGCCCGGGCGCAAGGCGCGCCGCAGGTGTCGTCCACGGTGAAGAAGATGCTGGCGGCCCTGCCGCTGGCCGACATGCGCGACGACATACAGGCGATGGTCGGGACGCTCAGGAAAAGCGCCTGCGGCGGCGCGCTGGCCGGCTGCTACGCGGCCGCCTCCGGCCCCCTGCAGCTGTATTTCTTCACCAGCGGCGGCGCCCAGCAAACCGTCCTGCTGGTGATCAACAAACGCATGGCCTTGCCGAAATTGCTCAAGGAAAATGTCCAGAAGGTGCTGGGCGGCACCCAGCTGAGCGATCCGATCATCTCCATTTCGACCGCGGATATCACGCTCGACAGCGCCAACATGCCGGCCGCCCTGCAGAAGGTGGTCCGTGACAGCTACTTCAACGTCAACAGCCTGGCGTTCGCCAGCGGCGTCCAGCTGGCCGCCCGCGCCGACCTCGGCGGGGTCATGAAAGTGACGCTGCGCTCGCTGGGGGTCGACACCGACCAGTTGAGCTTGCGGGCGGCAGTCGTGATGCCGATTCCCACCGACCTGGCCGCGGGGGCCGGCGCCGGCGCCGGCCTGGCCGAGGCCATGCGCCAAGGCGACACCATGAAACAGGCCGGCGCCAAGGCGGCCGCGCCCGAAGCCTATGTGGAGTTCCAGCTGGCGCCAGGGGCCAAGGTGACGCTGACCACGCCGAGCATGACCTTGACCGACGCCACCTTCTTCATCAACAACGCCTTGACCTTCGGCTACAAGGGCAACGCGCGCTTCAGCGGCACCAGCAAGGATATCCTGCTGCAGTTCCAGACGCCGCTCGACCCGGCCGGCGCCATGGACCTGCTGGACTTCGCGTTCCGCATGGCCATGCCCGCCTCGTTCACGCTCGAAGACCAGGCTCGCATGGCGGCCGGCATGGCCATGCCGGAGGGCGGCGCGGCCGCCACGACCGCCAACGCCGCCTTGAGCAAGCTCGGCGGCGGCTACATCGGCAATATCAAGGCCATCAAGCAGCCCCTGCTGGCGGCGGCCAAGCCCCTGTCGGTGTTCCAGTTGCGCAATCCGAATCCGGCCGCGCCCTACCGCTTCGGCGACCGCAGCAAGCCGTATCCGAGCACCGACGCGCCTTTCAACGTGATCCTGCTCGGGCCCCTGGCCGACGGCGGGCCGCTGATGCACGTGGCCAGCGATGTGCGCATCCTTGGCCAGACCATGGGCGCGCTCGACGTCACGGTCGGCAAGAGCGGCTTCCACGGCATGGCCGAGGCGGCCATCACGGTCAAGCTGGGGCCGCTGGGAAGGACCAGCGTCAGGATGCAGGCCAACGCCGACATCACTGGCGCCAAGCAGAACGTCAGCCTGGTTGGCAACCTGGCCGGCCAGAAGCTGTCGCTGGTGCTGTCCGGCGAGACGCTCGCCATCGACCTGTCGGCCAGTTGCGTCAATCCATTCGAGATCAAGACCAAGGTAACGATCACGGAAAACATGGACATCGCCCAGATTCTCGAAGGACAAGGCGGCGTCAACGTCGATCCGTCCAAGCTGGAGTCCTGCGTCGGCAAGGACCTGGAGGCGGCGCTGAACAAGATCGCGGGGCCCTACCAGGCGCTCGACGGCTACACGTCAAAGCAGGCCAACGCCGCCTTGAAGAAAATCAGCGACGACGCGGCGGCGGCGTACAACAAAGCCAAGCAGGAGGCGCGCGACAAGGCCAACGTGGCCACCAACGACGCCGTGAAGGCCTTCAACGACGCCGGCAACGCCTTCAAGGGCCTGGGGAAAAAGAAGAAGCACCACAAGGGCCCCGATCCTAGGTTCGCCGCCTCGGTGTTCGACTGGGACTACTACTACGACCGCTACCCCGACCTGGTCAAGGCCAACGTCGACCTGGCCACCCACTGGCGCGACCACGGCTTCGCCGAGGGCCGCCAGGGCGCCGCCGAATTCAGCGCGAAATACTACCGCGCGCGCTATCTCGACGTGCAGAAACTGTGCGGCGAGACCGATTACCAATGCGCGCTCCAGCACTGGCTGGACGAGGGGCTGCAGTCGGGCCGCCAGGGCAGCGCCAGCGTGAGCATCGCCAGCTACCTCAAGCGCTACCCCGATCTGCAGGACGCGTTCGGCAAGCAGGCGTACGCCGACGCCATGGAACACTGGCTCAACGACGGCAGCGACGCGCATCGCAACGCCGCCCCCGAGGACCCATCGGACGGGCCGATCTACGGCCCCGAGCGCATCGGCGGCGACGGCGGCAGTTTCTGGACCGATGTCGACAAGTGCGCCGACGGCTACGTCACCGGCTTCCGCCTGCGCGACGGCGATGAGATCGACACCGTGTCGTTCCAGTACGGCGGCCGCGGCTGGTCCCAGCCCCAGGGCAAGGGTGGCTCAGGCGCCTACGATCACGAAGTCACCCTGAAAGGCGACGACTACATTGTCCGCGTCGATTACCGCGCGGGCAGCCGGGTCGATTCCCTCAGTTTCACGACCAACAAGGGCAAGACTTACGGCCCCTACGGCGGCGGCGGCGGCTCGCCCGGGACCTTTCGGGTCACGTCGGGGCAAAAGCTGGGATGCATGGCCGGCCAGTCCGGCGCGGGCGTGGACAGCCTGACCTTCTCCTCGACCGGGCTGCGCTAGGAGCCTGCCGGGCCGGCTAGAGATGGCGCGCCAGCGTTTGCCAGCGCGCGGCCTTGTCGGCGTAAGGCAGCGTGTGCGCCGGGCTGCTCGATGGAAGCTGGACGATGTGGTAGTTGACGGCCCGCCCGGCGAGCACTTTCAGGCCCAGCCGCGCCGCCGTCGCGCCGTTAAACGCGATGGTGGTCACGCCGGGGAGGCCCGCAAGCAGGGCCGGCAGGTCGTTGTCATGGCGGTCGCGGATGCCGCTGTCCAGGCTGCCCTGGCGGCGCGCCTCGGCCACCACGTCCCACAGGCCGACGCCATGCGCGAGCAAGCTCTGCAGGCGCGGCTGGTAGGCCAGCGGCACCAGCTCGACGCCGATCACGTCGGACATCAGCTTCCAGAATGTGTTCTGCGGATTCCCGTAGTATTCATTGCGCGCCAGCGACTGCTCGCCGGGCAGGCTGCCCAGCACCAGCACCCGCGTGTCGCGGTCGACCACGGGGTCGAAGCATCGCTTGCGCGACGGTTCGGCGGGGCTGGCGGCGGGATCGGCGGAATCGGTGGGCTGGTTCATCGCCCATCATAACCGCCCCGCCCCGGGACGCCCTAGCGCGCGGCCATGTCGGCCTGCTGGCGCATGGCCGCGCTGTCGGCCGCGTCGGTGCCGAAGCTGCTGTCGGCCTGGTGCGCGGCCAGCACCAGGTAGGTGCACAGCAGAACGTGGGCCAGGAGCACGGCAATTTTGAGGTGCAACGACGGCTTCATGTCATTTCCATTAGGTTGGAGAAAACATCATGTGTAGTATGGCGCGAAGCGGGCGCCGCAACACGCAATTTCCGCACGGTCAGGACTCACGTTGCGAAAACTGTCGTTTTTGTGGTCAGGCCTTGCGCCCCGCGCCGTTTCAACCTTGATCCATTCCATTGATGAGCATGCACAGCCAATTTTCCATCCGCCCCGCCCAAGCCGCCGACGTCGCCGCCATCCATGCGATGATCGTCGAACTCGCCGAATTTGAAAAACTGGCGCACTTGATGGTCGCCACCGAGGCCGGCCTGCACGACGGCCTGTTCGGCCCGCATCCGGCCTGCGAAGCGATCGTCGGCGTCGCCGATGGCGAGGTCGTCTGCTACGCCTTGTTCTTCCATAACTACTCGACTTTTCTCGCCCGCAAAGGGATCTACCTGGAAGACTTGTACGTGCGCCATTCGCAACGCGGCAAGGGCTACGGCAAGCAGTTGCTGGGCGCATTGGCGCGCCTGGCGGTCGAGCGCGACTGCGGCCGCTTCGAGTGGTCTGTGCTGGACTGGAACGAGAACGCCATCCGCTTCTATGAGAGCATGGGCGCCGAGGTGATGCCGGACTGGCGCATCTGCCGGGTCGCCGGCCCCGCCCTGGCCGCGCTGGCGGGCCGCTGAAAGAAAAAACCCACGGGCCGGAAGCGCCGTGGGTGAACCCATGTGGTTAATATGGGGAGGGGAGATCGGGTAGAACCGGGAATCAATCTACGTTTTCACTATAGTTTGCGGAATGCGTAGATTCTTGAGGCTTTACAATTTCTTACGCCTAAAAGCAATACGTTTCTCTGACTCCAATAATTACCCAACCACAAAAATTCGATTTGACAATTCTCAAGTCAATACGATCGCGCGGCGGGCGGCGAAGCGCTCGACGAGCTCGAACAAGGCCTGCGTAGCCAAGGCCAGTACGGCGGCGGGGATGGCGCCGGCCAGCAGCATGGCGTTGTCGTTGAGCGCCAGGCCGATGGTGATGCGCTCGCCGTAGCCGCCGGCGCCGATGAAGGCCGCGATGGTGGCCGTGCCCACGCTCATGACGGCGGCCGTCTTGACGCCGGCCAGGATCACCGGCAGCGCCAGCGGCAAGTCCACGTGCAGCAGGCGCTGGCGCGGCGTGAGGCCCAGGGCCAGCGCGGCCAGGCGCAGCCCGGGCGGCACGCCGAGGATGCCGGTGCAGGTATTGCGCACCACGGGCAGCAGCGCGTAGACCACCAGCGCGACCAGGGCCGGCACCGTGCCGATGCGGCCCAGGGCCGGAATGAGCATCGCCAGCAGCGCCAGCGACGGGATGGTCTGCAGCACGCCGGCCAGCCCCAGCACCGCCTGGCGCAGGCGCGGCGCGAAGGCCGCCAGCACGCCCAGCGGAATGCCGGCCAGGCAGGCCAGGGCGACCGATACCAGCACCAGCAGCACGTGCTGGCGCGTCAGGCGCCACAGGCTGGCGTCGAACAGCTTGTTGGCCACCGCCGCGGCCAATCCCGTGCCCAGGCGCGCCGCCGGCAGCGCGCGCGCGCCGGCCTTGCCGTCGGATGCCAGGAAGGCGTGCGCCACCTCGGCGAAGCTCTTGCCTTCCAATTCGACGGCACCGTTCATGGCGATCATTTGCGCGGCGCTGATGCGCCCCTCCAGCGCCGCGATGGCGGCCCACTGGCGCGGAAAGCGCTCCGGCGCGTCCAGCCGGTACAGCAGCACCGCGTCGTAGCGCGGAAAATAGGCCTTGTCGTCGTCCAGTACCTTCAGACGGTATTTGCCGATCTTGGCGTCGGTCGAGTAAATGTCGATCACGTCCACCTGGCGCTGCGCCAGCGCTTCATAGGCGATGCCGTGATCGAGGCCGCGCGGCTGGGCGGCCAGGCCGTAGCGCGCCGCCAGGCCCGGCCAGCCGTCGGCGCGGCCGATGAATTCGTGCGACAGCCCGTAGCGCAGCGCGGGCCGGCGCGGCAAGTCCGACAGCTTCGCCACGCCATCGCTGTCGGCGCGCATGGCCAGCGCGTAGGTGTTGTTAAAGCCGAGCGGCACCGCCACCCCGAGGCCCATCGGCGCGAGCGCCGCGCGCATGGCCGCCAGCGAGCCGGGGCGGCTGTTCTTGAGGATCTCCAGGTCGATGGTGCCGAGGTATTCGGGATAGACGTCGATGCTGCCGGCGCGCAGCGCGGCCAGCACGATCGCGGTGTTGCCCAGCCCCTGGCGGTGCACCGCGCCGCCGTGGGCGGCCGCGCTCTGGGTCAGGATCTCGCCCAGGATGTACGACTCGGTAAAGCGCTTGGAGCCAACCTGCAGCACCTCGGCGGCGCCGGCGGGGCCGCCCGCGGCCAGCGCCATGAGCACAGCGAGCGACCACAGGGCCGCCGTAACGATGATGCGCACGCGCTCTCCCGTCAGTATTGATCGGGCAAGCTTACCACCGGTTCGCGCGGCACGCCGGCATTGACCACCATGCGGCACGGGTTCAAGCCCATCGCGTAGGCCAGGTCGGCCGGGCGCGCGATGTCCCACAGCGCGAAGTCGGCGCGCTTGCCCACCTCCAGCGAGCCGGTCGTCGCATGACGCCCGAGCGCGCGCGCCGCGTGCACGGTGCAGCCGGCCAGCGCCTCGCGCGGGGTCAGGCGCCACAAGGTGCAGGCCATGTTCATGGCCAGCAAAATCGAGGTCAGCGGCGAGGTGCCGGGATTGCAGTCGGTCGCCAGCGCCATCGGCACGCCGACCTGGCGCAGCGCGGCCACCGGCGGCGGCTGGGTGTCGCGTAAAAAGTAATAGGCGCCGGGCAGCAGCACCGCCACCGTGCCGGCCGCCGCCATCGCCGCGATGCCGGCCGCGCCCAGGTGCTCGAGGTGGTCGGCCGACAGCCCCTTGAAGCGCGCCACCAGGGCCGCGCCGCCCTGGTCGGACAGCTGCTCGGCATGCAGCTTGACCGGCAAGCCAAGCGCGCGCGCGGCGGCGAACACGCGTTCGGCCTGGGCCGCGCTGAAGCCGATGCGCTCGCAGAAGGCGTCCACCGCATCGGCCAGGCCGGCCTGCGCGACCGCGGGCAGCATGTCGCGGCACAGCATGTCGATGTAGTCGTCGGCGCGTCCGGCGAATTCGGGCGGCAGCGCGTGCGCGCCGAGGAAGGTGGTGACGACCTCCACCGGCATGAGCTGCCCCACCCTGCGCGCCGCGCCAAGCAGCTTGATTTCGCTGGCCAGGTCGAGGCCGTAGCCGGACTTGATCTCGAGCGTGGTGACGCCCTCGGCCAGCAGCGCCGCCACCCGCGGCAGGCTTTGGCGCAGCAGCTCGTGCGCGCTGGCGGAGCGGGTGGCGCGCACGGTGGCCATGATGCCGCCGCCGGCGCGGGCGATGTCCTCGTAGCTGGCGCCGTTCAGGCGCGCCTCGAATTCGTCGGCGCGGCTGCCGGCGTAGACGATATGGGTATGGCAGTCGATCAGGCCGGGCGTGAGCCAGCGGCCGCCCCCGTCATGCACGACGGTCGCGGCCGGGGCCTGCGCGCGCGGGCCGAGCCAGGCGATGCGCCCGGCGCGCACGGCGATGGCGCCGTCCACGATGTCGGGGCCGGCCATGCAGGCCAGATGCACGTTGGTGAACAGCGCATCGCAGTCCATGGCGCCGCTAGGCCGGGTTCATGAAGATGTCGACCACCAGCAGCACCGCGCTGCCCGCCTCCAGGGTCCACACGGTGGGAGTATCGAACACGACGGCGTCGTAGCGCACCAGGCCGATGCGTTCGGCGTCGCTGCACACCGACAGGCTTTCGCCCTCGGCCAGGAACAGCACCGTGACGTCGCCGCGCGGGGCGAACGCGGCGCTGCCGGTCAGGGTGCGCCGCCCCAGCCGGTGATGGCAGCGCGTGCGCCGCGTCATGACGTTGAAATCGGTGCTGGCGCCGCCGTTCAGGGTGGCGCTGACCGCCGCCTCGCCGGCGAACTCGAAGATCGGCTCGTCCTCGCTGAGGAAGAAGCGACTGGAACCGTCGACCTCGAGCAGCGCGCCCGGCCCGTCCACCAGCGCCAAGGTGCGCTCGGTGCCCGGGAAAACCGAGAACGGGCCGTCGTGGGCGATGGTGGCAAGGCTGACGCGCCAGTCGAAGCTGTCGAAGGTGGCGCCGGGCGGGGCGGCGGCGATCTCGGTGGTGCTGCCGCCGCCGTTCTTCCACGCGGTCGCTTCCAGGCTGGCATAGGGAATCAGGAGTGTCATTGGCTAGTCCGCAGTTGAGCGAGTGCTTGTTGATAGCGTTGCGCGATGGCTGCCTGCGCAACGTGCCGGTGATCGCGCACGGCCCAGCGGCCGCCCACCATCACATCCTTGACAAGATTATCATTTCCACAAAAAATCAGGCGTCCCATGACGTCGTCCTCGGTGGCGTCGGCCAGGTTGGGGTGGCCCTCGTCGAGCACCAGCAGGTCGGCGCGCAGGCCCGGCGCCAGCGCGCCGACCGCGCGCCCGCTGGCCTGGGCGCCGCCGCGCAGGGCACCCTGCCACAGCGCCTGGCCCACGCGCGGTTCGGCGGCGCTGGCGGCCACGTTGCGGCGCTGGCCCAGCAGGCGCTGGCCGTATTCAAGCCAGCGCAGTTCCTCGACCGGCGACTGCGACACCTGGCTGTCGCTGCCGATGCCGAAGGCGCCGCCGGCGTCCAGGTAGGGCGCCAACGCGAACAGCCCGTCGCCCAGGTTGGCCTCGGTGCTCGGGCACAGCCCCGCCACCGCGCCGCTGGCCACCAGCGCGGCCGTCTCGGCCTGGTCGAGGTGGGTGGCGTGCACCAGGCACCAGCGCGCGTCGATGGCGGCGTGCTCGAACAGGTAGCGCAGCGGGCGCGCGCCGTGCGCGGCCAGGCACTGGTCGACCTCGGCCTGCTGCTCGGCGATGTGGATGTGCAGCGGACGCGCGGCCGGCACGCGCGCGGCCAGCTCGACGATCTGTCCGATCGCGGCCGCGCGCAGCGAGTGCGGCGCCGCCCCCACCTCGGTCTGGGCGTCGCGCAGCGGCTCGAGCGCCTCCATCATCCGCAGCACCTCGTCCACGCTGGTGCGAAAGCGGCGCTGGCGTGGACCCAGCGCCTGGCCGCCGAAGCCCCCGAAGCTGTACAGCACCGGCAGCATGGTGATGCCGATGCCGGTGGCGCGCGCCGCGCCGATCAGCCGCTCCGCCGTCTCGGCCGGGCGCGCGTACATGGCGCCGTCCGGGTCGCGCTGCAGGTAATGGAATTCGCAGACCGAGGTGTAGCCATGGCGCAGCAGCTCGCCGTAGAGCTGGGCGGCGATGGCCTCCATCTGCGCGGGCGAGACGGCGCCGGCCACGCGGTACATCTGCTCGCGCCAGGTCCAGAAGCTGTCGGGACCGGCGCCGGCGGTCTCGGTGCGCCCGCCGAGCGCGCGCTGGAAGGCGTGCGAATGCAGGTTCACCATGCCCGGCACGACCCAGCCGGCGAGGGCTTCGCCGGCCCGCGGCCCATCCTGCGCGTCGGCCTGCACAAGATCGCCGCGCGCGTCCCAGGCCAGGCGCACGCCGCGCTCCCAGCCATGGGCCAGCAGCGCGTGGCGGGCGTAGAGACTGTCCACGGCGCCGCTCATGCGCGCGCCCACGCGGCGGCGGCGGTCAACAGGTCGCGCAGCAGCGGCCGCACCTCGTCCGCCAGCGCGGGGCGGTAGGTGAACGGGTCCTGCTCGTCCATGTACAGGCACTGGCACATCTCGAGCTGGATCGCGTGCACGTTGTGCAGGGGCTTGCCGTAGTGGCGAGTGATGTAGCCGCCCTTGAAGCGGGCGTTGTGGGCCACCGAATAGCGCTGCTGGGCGCGCGCCACGGCCATCACCGCCGCGTCGAGCCCGTCGGCGCAGGCGTCGCCCTGGGCGGTGCCGAAGTTCAGGTCCGGCAGGCGGCCTTCGAAAAAACGCGGCACGCGCGAGGCGATCGAGTGGGCGTCCCACAGCACCACCTTGCCGTGCTGGGCCAGCAGGCGGTCCAGCTCGGCGCGCAGCTGGGCGTGGTAGGGGCTCCAGTAGCGCGCCAGGCGCTCGGCGCGCTCGGCCGGCCCGGGCAGCTGGCCGGGCAGGTACAGCGGCTCCTTGTGGAAGGTGTCGACCGGCACCAGGCCGGTGGTGTCCAGGCCCGGATACAGGTTGCAGTCCTCGGGCGGGCGATTGAGGTCGATCACGTAGCGCGACCAGCGCGCCGCGATGGTGGAAGCGCCCAGCGCGGCGGCGAAGTCGTACAGGCGCGTCAGGTGCCAGTCGGTGTCGGCGCGGCGCAGCGCGGCCGGGGTCAGGCGCGCCGCGATGTCGTCGGGGATGTCGGTGCCCACATGCGGCATCGACACCAGCAAGGCGATGCTGCCCGGTTTGAATTCGAACTCCATGCCCCCTCCCCGTCGTCAGCTCATCGCGCCCGCGGCTGCGAGCGTCGGTACTGCCTGCTACTGATGGCCACCTACTGGTACAGCGTCGCGAACACGCCCTGGCAGGCGGCGCTGAGCTCCCCGCCAACCACCATCCTGCGCGCCGCTTCGATGTCGGGCGCGAAGAAGCGGTCGGCGTCGAAAAACGCCACCTCCTGGCGCAGCCTGGCGTGCACCTGTTCCAGGTAGGCCGAGGACTTGAGCGGCCGGTGGAAGTCGATGCCCTGGGCCGCCGCCAGCAGCTCGATCGCCACGATGACAGCGGTATTGTGCGCCATATCGTCGAGACGGCGCGCCGCGAAGGTGGCCATGCTGACATGGTCCTCCTGGTTGGCCGAGGTGGGCAGGCTGTCGACGCTGGCCGGGTGGGCCAGCGACTTGTTCTCCGACGCCAGCGCGGCGGCCGTCACGTGGGCGATCATGAAGCCGGAATTGACGCCCGGCTCGCGCACCAGGAACGGCGGCAGGCCGGACAGGCTGGCGTCGATCAGCAGCGCGATGCGGCGCTCGGCCAGGGCGCCGATCTCGGCCAGCGCCAGCGCCAGCGTGTCGGCCGCGAACGCGACCGGCTCGGCGTGGAAGTTCCCGCCCGAGATGATCTCGCCGGTGGCGGCGAACACGAGCGGGTTGTCGGTCACGGCGTTGGCCTCGATCAGCAAGGTGCGCGCGGCGCCCGCGACCAGGTCGCGCACCGCGCCCATGACCTGGGGTTGGCAGCGCAGGCTGTACGGGTCCTGCACGCGCTCGTCGCCGACCAGGTGCGAGGCGCGAATCGCGCTGCCTGCCACCAGCTGGCGGTACACCTGGGCCGCCGCGATCTGGCCCGGCTGGCCGCGCACGGCGTGCACGCGCGCGTCGAACGGGGCATCGCTGCCGCGCGCCGCGTCCAGCGCCAGCGCGCCGGTCACCATGGCCGCTTCCAGCAGGCGCTCGCTCATGAACAGGCCGTGCAGTGCCAGCGCGGTCGACACCTGGGTGCCGTTGATCAGCGCCAGCCCTTCCTTGGCGGCCAGCTGCAGCGGCGCGATGCCGGCCGCCGCCAGCGCGTCCGCCGCCTCGACGACGGCGCCGCCAACGCGCACCGGGCCCACCCCGAGCAGCGCCAGGGTCATGTGGGCCAGCGGCGCCAGGTCGCCGCTGGCGCCCACCGATCCCTTGGCTGGAATGGCCGGCATGATGCCGGCGTTGTAGAGCGCCAGCAGGCGCTCGACCACGAGCGCGCGCACGCCCGAGTAGCCGCGCGCCAGGCTGCCGATCTTCATCAGCATGACCAGGCGCACGACGGGGTCGGGCAGCGCCGCGCCGGTGCCGACCGCGTGCGACAGGATCAGGTTGCGCTGCAACTGCTCGAGCTGCCCGTCGGCGATGCGGGTCTTGGCCAGGATGCCGAAGCCGGTGTTGATGCCGTAGGCGGCGTCGCCCTTGGCCACGATGGCCTGCACGGCGGCCGCCGCCGCGTCGATGCCGGCGTAGGCCGCGGGCGCGACGGCCAGCGGCGCGTGCGCGCGCCAGGCCGCGCGCAGGTCGGCCAGGGTCAGCTGGCCGGGATCGAGGGTGAAGGTGGCGCTCATCGTGGCGTGCCTAATGCGGCGAGGTTCATCGGAGCGGGCTTCATCGTGGTGAACGTCATCATGGTGGACTTCATCGTGGCGCACCCGGTGCGGTGAACGCCGTCATGGGGGACGTCAGCGCGGCGGGCGCGTTATGCGTGATCATTGGCGGGCCTCAGCGTGGGGTGATCATGGGAAGATCGAGGCCGTTGCGCTCGGCGCAGGCGATCGCGCTCGCGTAGCCGGCGTCGGCGTGGCGCATCACGCCCGAGGCGCTGTCGTTGACCAGCACCCGCGCCAGGCGGCGCGCGGCGGCCTCGCTGCCGTCGGCCACGATCACCACCCCGGCGTGCTGCGAATAGCCCATGCCGACCCCGCCGCCGTGGTGCAGAGAGACCCAGGTGGCGCCGCCGGCGGTGTTGAGCAGGGCGTTGAGCAGGGGCCAGTCGGACACCGCGTCGCTGCCGTCGAGCATGCGCTCGGTCTCGCGGTTGGGGCTGGCCACCGAGCCGGTGTCGAGGTGATCGCGCCCGATCACGATCGGCGCCTTCAATTCACCGCTGCGCACCATGGCGTTGAAAGCCAGGCCGGCCACGTGGCGCTCGCCCAGCCCGAGCCAGCAGATGCGCGCCGGCAGGCCCTGGAAGGCGATACGCGCGCGCGCCATGTCCAGCCAGCGGTGCACCTGGCCCAGATGCGGGAACAGCTCCTTGATCTTGGCGTCGGTGCGGTAGATGTCTTCCGGGTCGCCCGACAGCGCCACCCAGCGGAACGGCCCGCGCCCCTCGCAGAACTGGGGCCGGATGTAGGCCGGCACGAAGCCGGGGAAATCGAAGGCCTTGGCCACGCCCTGGTCGAGCGCCACCTGGCGGATGTTGTTGCCGTAGTCGACAGCGTGGGCGCCGAGCGCCTGGAACTCCAGGATCGCGCGCACGTGCACGGCGCAGGAGGCGGCGGCGGCGGCGCGCAGGCGCACGTGCTGGGCCGGATCGCGCCGCGCCGACTGCCATTCGGCCACGCTCCAGCCGGCCGGCAAATAGCCGTTGACCAGGTCGTGGGCCGAGGTCTGGTCGGTGACCAGGTCCGGCAGCATGCCGCCCGCCTTGGCGCGCCGCACCAGCTCCGGCAGCACCTCGGCGGCGTTGCCGAGCAGGCCGATCGACACGGCGGCGCGGCTGGCGCAATGGCGCGCCACCAGCGCCAGCGCCTCGTCGACGCTGGCGGCCTGCACGTCGAGGTAGCCGGTGCGCAGGCGGAAATCGATGCTGCTCTGCTGGCACTCGACGGTGAGCGACACGGCGCCGGCGAACGAAGCGGCCAGCGGCTGGGCCCCGCCCATGCCGCCCAGGCCTGCGGTGAGGATCCAGCGCCCTCCCCAGTCGCCGCCGAAGTGCTGGCGCCCGGCTTCGGCGAAGGTCTCGTAGGTACCCTGCACGATGCCCTGGGTGCCGATGTAGATCCAGCTGCCG
>DIZW01000089.1:39389-42006 GCA_002428015.1 Oxalobacteraceae bacterium UBA6018
ATCTGGCCGTACATGAACAAGCCTTTTCGGTCGAGCTCGTTGAAATGCTCCCAGGTGGCCCACTTCGGCACCAGGTTGGAGTTGGCGATGAGCACGCGCGGCGCGTCGGCATGGGTCTGGAACACGCCCACCGGCTTGCCGGACTGTATCAGCAGGGTCTGGTCGTCCTCCAGCACGCGCAGGCAGGCCAGGATCTGGTCGTAGCACGCCCAGTTGCGCGCGGCGCGGCCGATGCCGCCGTAGACCACCAGGTGCTGGGGGTTCTCCGCCACCTCGGCGTCCAGATTGTTCTGCAGCATGCGGTATGCCGCTTCGGTCAGCCAGCTTTTGCAGCTGAGCGTGGTGCCGCGGGGTGCGCGGATCACCCGGGTCGGGTCGAAGCGCGGATCGGCGCTGCTCGCATCGGTGCTCATGACAGCTCCTTGTGGGATGAAGGCGCCTTCAGTCTAGGTTGTCTATACAATTGTGTCAAATCATTCAAGGGCCCGCATTGCGCCAGCACTGCCAGACAGAGTGTATCGAAACTGGAGAAAAGGGCAATCGTGCCAAAACAGCAGGCCGGCGCGGGTCGACACCGGCGCGGCGTGGAACGCGAGGCGGCTAGTTTGCGTCGTGGAAAATTATCCCGAGGGTGTGGCGTTGGCCGCCGCGCAGCCGGCTCACGCCGTGGCGCATGGTGGCGCGCGCGACCCCACGCGCGCCCTGCAGCGGGCGTTGATTGACCGGAAAGATGACGGCATCGCCCTGCGCCAGCGCGACCACCTCCACCCGCGACTGCATGCGCGCGCGCTGCTCGGTCAGCACGAATTCGCCGCCGGTGAAATCCGTTCCCGGCCGCGACAGCAGCACCGCCACCTGCAGGGGGAAATGGTGTTCGCCGTACAGGTCCTGGTGCAGGCAGTTGTAGTCGCCCTCGCCGTAGCGCAGGATCAGCGGCGTGGGCCGGCACTGGCCGGCGGCGTGGCAGCGCGCCAGGTAGTCCTGCAGTTGGTCCGGATAGCGCAGACCGCCGGCGCCGAGCTGGGCGTCCCAGCGGTTGGCGATCGCCGCCAGCGGCGGGTACAGCGCGGTGCGCAGCGCCTGCAGCGGGGCCGGCAGCGGATAGGCGAAATACTGGTATTCCCCGCGCCCGAAGCCGTGGCGCTCCATCAGCACCCGGCTGCGGTAGCGCGCCGCCTCGCCGTAGCCGGCCACGTAGGCTGCGCACTGGGTCGCGTCGAGCAGGGCCGGAACGTGGGCGCAGCCGTGGGCGTCGAGCTCGGCGCCGACGCAGTCCCAGTCCACGCCGGCGTTCACGCCTTGCCCTCGCGCTCGAGCAGGGCGCGCTTGCGCTCGACGCCCCAGCGGTAGCCGGACAGGCCGCCGTCGTTGCGTACCACGCGGTGGCAGGGGATGGCCACCGCGACCGGGTTGGCGGCGCAGGCGCCGGCCACCGCGCGCGCGGCGCTGGGCATGCCCAGGCGCGCGGCCAGCTCGGCGTAGCTGACCGTGGCGCCGCTGGGGATCTGGCGCAGCGCTTCCCACACGCGCTGCTGGAAGGCGGTGCCGCGCACGTCGAGCGGCAAGTCCAGGCCGAGGGCCGGCGTTTCGACCAGCGCCACCACCTTGGCCACGGTGTCGGCGAAGGCGGCGTCGGCGGGGTGCAGAGCGGCCTTGGGAAAGCGGGCGCGCAAGTCGAGCGCCAGCTGCTCCGGATCGTCGCCGATGAGGATGCAGCAGATGCCGCTGGCGGTGGCCGCCACCAGGACCGCGCCCAGGGAACAGGCGCCGCTGGCAAAGCCGATGGCCTCGCCCTCGCCGCCGGCGCGCGCCGCACTCGGGCGCATGCCCAGGCGCGCTTGGGCATCCTCGTAGAAGCGCGAGCTGGCGTTGTAGCCGGCCGCGTAGATCGCCTCGGTCACGCTGGTGCCGGCGGCCAGCGCCTGCTGGACGCGGGCCGCGCGCTGGGCCGCGGCGTAGGCCTTGGGCGTGATGCCGGTGTGGCGCTTGAATACCCGGTGAAAGTGAAAGCGGCTCATGCCGCAGGCCTGGGCCAGGGTGTCCAGGTCCGGTTCGGCGGCGCTGGCGTCGATCAGGCGGCAGGCCAGCGCGACCGCGTCGGCATGCTGCTGCGCGAGCGGCGCCTGGTCCGGTTTGCAGCGCAGGCAGGGGCGAAAGCCAGCCGCTTCGGCGGCGGCGCGGCTGTCGTGGAAAACCACGTTGCGGCGCAGCGCCGGCCGGGCCGCGCACGAGGGGCGGCAGTACACGCCGGTGCTGCGCACGCAGTAGTAGAAGAGGCCATCGGCGGCGCCTTCGCGGCGCTGCACGGCGGCCCAGCGTTCGTCGTCGCTGGCGTAGCGGGGTGCGCTCGCCGCCGGCGCCGGGTCCGGGTCGCGGGCCGGGTCCAGCTCAGTTTCCGTGTCCATCTCAGTGTCCGTTTGCGCTTTCATGGCAGGGCTCCTTGGGTGAAGACTGCATGGTAGGCGTTAGCGTACCTCGCCGCACCCCGACTCTTGCTTTCGAATCCATCGGGCCGGCACGGTGCTAGCAGCCTGTCGGACTTAGGATCGTCAGCTGCAAAAATACCTGGGACGGTCCATATTTCTCCGCTTTCGCGGCCCATAGCTCGCTATGGGCA
>DIZW01000089.1:42113-68645 GCA_002428015.1 Oxalobacteraceae bacterium UBA6018
CGTCAAAATCTGGCCTCGCCCAGTTATTTTTTCGCTTTGACTCCCCAAGTCCGACAGGCTGCTAGAATCGGCACTTGAGCAGGTTTTCGGAGAGTAGTTTGGAACAGCAGATCGCGCAAGAGAGCACGCCGATTTTCCAGCGCATCAAGGATTACCTGATGGGCGAGATCGCCGCCGGGCGCTGGAAAGAGGGCGAGCTGGTGCCGTCCGAGCAGGCGCTGGTGCGCCAGTTCGGCGTCTCGCGCATGACCGTCAACCGCGCCGTGCGCGAGCTCACCGCCGAACATGTGCTGACCCGCCGCCAGGGCGCCGGCACCTTTGTCGCGCCTCGCAAGATCCAGGCCTCGCTGCTGGACATCCGCAGCATCGCCGACGAAGTGCGCGCGCGCGGCCATCGCCACCGCAGCGCGCCGCGCCTGCTCGAACAGGCCGGCGCGTCGGAACTGCTGGCGGCCCAGTTCGCGCTGGCCGCGGGCGCCCCGCTGTTCCACTCGCTGATCGTCCATTACGAGGACGAGGTGCCGATCCAGGCCGAGGACCGCTGGGTCAACCCGGCCTGCGCGCCGCTCTACCTAGAGCAGGACTTTTCGGCCATCACGCCCAACCAGCACCTGATGCTGGCCGCCCCCCTGCAGGACGCCACCTTCAGCATCGAGGCGCAAGCGGCGCCGCGCGATATCGTCGAGATGCTGGCGCTGGAAAAAGGCCAGTGCTGCCTGGTCCTCAAGCGCAAGACGCGTTCGCTGGGACGGGTGGCGTCGGTGGCGACGATGTGGCACCCCGGCCACCTGTACCAGTTCACCGGCAGCGTGGGCTGACATGGGCGACACGCGCGTGATCGACCTGGCGGTGCTGGCCGAGCTGATCGGCCCCAACCCGGACAAGCTGACCCAGTTCGCGCTGCGCTTCGTCGAGAGCACGCGCGCCGGCCTGGTCGAGCTGGACGCCTGCCTGGAGCGCGGCGACATGGCGCGCATCCGCGAACTGGGGCACCGCATCAAGTCGTCCGCGCGCATCGTCGGCGCCTTCGGCATGGCGGAGCTGTGCGAGCGGCCGGAACACCTGGCGCCGGCGGCGCGCGCCGCCGAGCTGGCCGCGGCGCGCGCGCTGGCCGGGCAACTGTGGCCACTGCTGGAACACATCGGCGCGGCGCTCGCGGCGCCCGGCCCATGAGCGGGCCGGGTGTGCCAGGGGCGCCGGCGCCGCTGCGCGTGCTGCTGCTCGACGACGACGTGTTCATGCTCGACGTGCTGGCCGACATGCTGGGGCAACTGGGCGGGTACGCGGTGGAAGCCGAGAGCGACGCGCGGCGCGCGCTGCTGGGCCTGGCCAGGTACGCGCCGGACCTGATGATCTGCGACCTGTCCCTGCCCGACATGGACGGCATCGAGTTCATGCACGCGGCCGCCTGCGCGGGCTTTCACGGCGCCGTGATGCTGCTTTCGGGGATGGACAGCGGGGTGCGCCAGGCCGCCGAACACCTGGCACGCGCCCACGGCCTGCGCGTGATCGGCGCCTACAAAAAACCGATCACCCTGGCCCAGCTGGACGGCGCGCTGCTGCCCCTGCGGCAGGGGCGCGCGGGCGTGCACGAGAATTCGAACAATCTCACGCCCTATTCTGGAAAATAGGTTATTATTCGGCTAAATCCCCGCCTGACACCCTCTTGCCGCCTTCCATATATTGAATTTGCGCACATCATCTCCACCTCTGTGTTGCAAGAATAAACAAGGAACTGGCTGGCGAACCCGAACGAGGGTCGGCTGATCCCCAGGCGTTATTGACCCCTTACCTCTGACTGAGGAAAACATGAGCGAAAATATCAAACACATTAGCGATGCATCCTTCGAAGCTGACGTGCTCAAATCCGAGCGCCCGGTGCTGGTCGATTTCTGGGCCGAGTGGTGCGGTCCATGCAAGGCCATCGGCCCGATCCTCGAGGAAGTGGCCAAGGAATACGATGGCAAGATCCTGATCGCCAAGATGGACGTGGACGCCAACCAGGCCGTGCCTGCCAAGTTCGGCATCCGCGGCATCCCGACCCTGATCCTGTTCAAGAACGGTGTCGCGGCCGCGCAAAAAGTCGGCGCGATGGCCAAGGGCCAGTTGACGTCTTTCATCGACAGCAATATCTAAAACGCAGCAGCTACGCGACGGCAGAGCGCCCGCACTGTCGTCTTGTCACTGGCCGGGAAGCGGCGCAGCCTCGACTGAACCCTTCCCACCTTGATTAACCCACGCAGTTCCCTCCCCTACCTTTACTTTCCCGTCACGGGACTCAAACATGCATTTATCTGAACTGAAGGCAATGCACGTCTCCGCTCTCCTGGAGATGGCGATCGGCCTTGATATCGACAACGCGGCACGCCTGCGCAAACAAGAACTGATGTTCGCGATCCTGAAAAAGCGCGCGAAATCGGGCGAGCAGATTTTCGGCGACGGCGCCCTCGAGGTGCTGCCGGACGGCTTCGGCTTCCTGCGCTCGCCCGACGCGAGCTACATGGCGTCCACCGACGATATCTACATCTCGCCGTCGCAGATCCGCCGCTTCAACCTGCACACCGGCGACTCGATCGAAGGCGAAGTGCGCACCCCCAAGGATGGCGAGCGCTATTTCGCCCTGGTCAAGGTGGACAAGGTCAACGGCGAATCGCCGGAGGCGTCCAAGCACCGCATCCTGTTCGAGAACCTGACCCCGCTGCACCCGAACGAGCCGCTGCGCCTCGAACGCGAGATGAACGGCCAGGAGAACATCACCGGCCGCATCATCGACCTGATCGCGCCGATCGGCAAGGGCCAGCGCGGCCTGCTGGTGGCCTCGCCCAAGTCCGGCAAGTCGGTGATCCTGCAGCACATCGCGCACGCGATCACCGCCAACCATCCCGACTGCACCCTGATCGTGCTGCTGATCGACGAGCGTCCTGAGGAAGTGACGGAGATGCAGCGTTCGGTGCGCGGCGAAGTGGTGGCCTCGACCTTCGACGAGCCGGCCACGCGCCACGTGCAGGTCGCCGAGATGGTGCTGGAAAAGGCCAAGCGCCTGGTCGAGATGAAGAAGGACGTGATCATCCTGCTGGACTCGATCACGCGCCTGGCGCGCGCCTACAACACCGTGATCCCGGCCTCGGGCAAGGTGCTCACCGGCGGCGTCGACGCCAACGCGCTGCAGCGCCCGAAGCGCTTCTTCGGCGCGGCCCGCAACATCGAGGAAGGCGGTTCGCTGACCATCATCGCGACCGCGCTGATCGAGACCGGTTCGCGCATGGATGACGTGATCTACGAGGAATTCAAGGGTACCGGCAACATGGAAGTGCACCTCGAGCGCCGTCTGGCCGAGAAGCGCGTCTACCCGGCGATCAACCTGAACAAGTCCGGCACGCGCCGCGAGGAACTGCTGATCAAGGCCGACCAGCTGCAGAAGATCTGGATCCTGCGCAAGCTGCTGTACTCGATGGACGAGATCGAGGCGATGGAGTTCATCCTCGACAAGATGAAGGCGACGAAGAACAACAACGAGTTCTTCGACATGATGCGCCGCGGCGGCTAAGACCGGCCGCAAGAGCATCGACAAAGGGTGGCGCGAGCCACCCTTTTTTCGTTCCCCGCGCGCTCTAGGCCCAGGTCATGCGCGCGTGCCCGCGCGCGCGAAAACTGTGAATAGCAGGGAGACGACCATGGCGACCGAACTTGCGAAGGCGATCGGCGACGACTATATTAGGGACATGGACAGGCGTCTCATCATCCTCGAAACGCGTTTCGATACCATCTTGCCAACACTGGCGACCAAGGCCGACCTGATGGAATTGCGCGCCGATCTGCGCGACGAAATTTACGGCTTGTACAAGTGGATGGCGGCGACATGCATCTCGCTGCTGCTCGGCTTTGCCGGCCTGTCGCTCACTTTGCTTAGCCAGAACCACGCCCAGATGCGCGTGTTGGAGCAGTTGGTGGCCGCCCAACAGCCGCATTAGCCGCATTTGACACGTTTGCCGCATTCGCCGACAACGATCGGGCAAACAATCGACGATTGCCTCGCGGCGCCAGGCCTTGTATAATCGCCGGTTGCAGTATTTAACCCCGGCAAGTGAGCGGCAATCGGGTCAAGAAGCAGGACTGACCGCCGAAGTGCTGTTTGGCTACCAACTCAAACCAAGGCAAAACCATGAAGACCGATACCCATCCAGATTACCGCGAAGTGGTGTTCCACGACCTGTCGTGCGACTTCAAATTCGTCACCCGCTCGACCATCGCCACCCGTGAGACCATCAAGCACGAAGGCAAGGACTATCCACTAGTCAAGATCGAGGTGTCCGCTGAATCGCACCCGTTCTACACCGGCAAGCACAAGATCGTCGACACCGCTGGTCGCGTCGAGAAATTCCGCCAGAAATTCGGCGCCGTCGGTTCCAAGACCGCAGTCGCAAACGGCTAAGCCTTCCCGGCCCAGCACGGAAAAAGCAGCCACGGCTGCTTTTTTTTCGTTGATACTACGCCCTACCGTTGTTCACTCGCCCCACGCCATCGATGAAACCAGTCCGCCTCGCCGCCGCCGCCACCCTCGCCTTGCCGCGCTGGGCCCTGTATGCCCTGGGCCTGCTGTACATCTTGCCGGGCCTGATCGGGCGCGAACTGTGGAAGGACGACGCCGGCAGCTTCGGCATCATGTGGACCATGGCCCACGGCAGCCTGAACGACTGGCTGCTGCCCAACATCGCCGGCCTGCCCGTATACGACGACGGCCCGCTGGCCTTCTGGCTGGGCGCGCTATGCATCAAGCTGTTCGGCTGGCTGGTGGGCGACCCGATGGCCGCGCGCGTGTCGACCATGGCCATTTTCGTGTGCGGCGCCATGTCGGTCTGGTACACCGCCTTCCACCTGGGGCGGCGCCCGGAGGCCCAGCCGCTGCGCCTGGCGTTCGGCGGCCAGCCCGAGCCGGACGACTACGGCCGCACCCTGGGCGACGCCGCCGTGCTGATCTACCTGGGCTGCCTGGGCCTGCTGCTGTTCAGCCATGAGACGCTGGCCGTCACCCTGCAGGGCGCGCTGCTGGCCTACTTCCTGTACCGCGCCGTGCGCTACGTCGAACATCCCTCGCTGCGCAATGCCGCCCTGATCGGCCTGTCGCTGGGCGCGCTGACCCTGACCCGCGGCCTGCTCACCCCGCTCGTGCTGCTGCTGACCCTGTTTTTCACGACCCGCTTCCTGAAGATGCCGCCGGCGCGCGCGCTGACCGAACTCGGTGTGTCGGTGCTGGCCGCGCTGGCCATCGCCGCCGTGTGGATCGTGCCGGCCCTGGCCGTGCGGCCCTACGACCTGACCCCGGTGGCGCACTGGATGGCCTGGAACGCCGAGCAGGCCGCGCTGCCGACCTGGAGCTCGATACGGACCTTCGTGCACGTTGGCCTGTGGTTCTTCTGGCCGGCCTGGCCGTTCGCCGGCTGGGCGATCTACGCGTGGCGGCGCCAGAACCACCTGCTGCACATCGTGCTGCCGCTGTCGTTCGTGTGCGCTCTGAGCGTGCTGATCGTGTGCGACCCGGCGCCCGAAAACGGCGACCTGCTCAAGCTGCTGCCGCCGCTGGCGATCATGGCCGCCTTCGGCCTGCCGACCATGAAGCGCGGCGCCATCAATGCGATCGACTGGTTCTCGGTCACGGTGCTGACCATGATCGCGGGGGTGGTGTGGCTGTTCTGGGGTGCGCGCCTGACCGGCTGGCCGGCCCAGTTCGCCAGGAACGTGCTCAAGCTGCTGCCTGGCTACAAGCCCGAGTTCGGGCCGCTGGCCTTCATCGTGGCCGCCTGCGCCAGCGTCGGCTGGATCGCCCTGGTCAACTGGCGCCTGTCGCGCCAGCCCTCGGTGCTGTGGCGCGCGGTGGTGCTGTCCTCGGGCGGCCTGATCCTGCTATGGGTGATGCTGACCACGCTGTTCCTGCCCGACCTGAACTACAGCAAGAGCTACGCCTCGGTGGCGCGCCAGCTCGCCGCCCAGCTGCCGCCCGGCGGCGGATGCATCGACACCAATGTCGGCATGCCGCAGCGCGCCTCGCTGGCCTACTATGGCGCCCTGCCGTTCGCCGGCGTGGCGAGCGCCGGGCAGTGCGACCTGTTCCTGCTGCAGCACAGCGTGCGCCTGCACGACAAGCACGAGATGACCACGCCGCCCGGCGACGCCCAGTGGCAGCTGCTGTGGGAAGGACGCCGCGCCTCGGACCGCGACGAGCGCTTCAAGCTGTACCGGCGCACCGCGCAGACGCGGCGCTAGTGTCCTGAGTTGCTAGTTCGTTGAATAATAAATGTGGCGAAATCGCCCTGAGACAAGGAGCAAAGCACAGCAAGGCCGAGGCCTTGCGAGCATTTGCGACGCAGTATCAGGACGATTCTCGCCATATTTATTCAACGAATCTGCAACTCAGGACACTAGACCTTCATCGGCAGGATCACCATCTGCAGGCCTTCCAGGTGCAGGCGCCGCTGCACGGCCAGCGCCGCCTGGTTGTGCAGGACCCGCGTGAACCAGTTATCGGTCGCGAAAATCAGCTTGCTGGTGAAGAAAATCGAATTCGGGTATTCGCGGTTGATCTCCTCGCACAGCTTGGTGATCTCGTCGACCGCGTCGGTGCCGAAGCTCAGGTACGAGGACGACGCCATCCCGTGGCTGTGGCAGAAGTCGACGAAGAACTCGAGCGTGTCGGCGGCCTCCTCGCGCATCGCCTCCATGGCGCCCTCGCCGCCGTAGGCGTGCGAATCGACGGTGCGCGCGTTCACGAACAAGAAGTTCTTGAAGTGACCGGGGAACATGCGCAGCACCCACAGCAGCGCGTGCAGACCGCCGCCGCGCGAGGAACCGACGATGAAGACCGCGGTCTGGTCCTCAGGATTGGGCAGGACCGGGCCGGTCACGGGGCCGAAGGGCTGGCTGGCGAACACCTCGTCCACCGAACGGATGGCCTCCTTGGTCTGCTGGTAGTGCTTGCGGATGGTGATGCACAAGGCGCCGATGGCGCCGATGATCAGGATCGTGACCCAGCCGCCCTCGGCGAAGCGCTTCACCAGCAGGATCGCCAGGATGCCGGCGCAGATCACGAAGCCGAGCGCCGACAGCAGCAGGCGGCGCAGCCAGCCCGCGCCGTTGGAGCTGCGCCCCTGCCACCAATACAGGCACAAGCCGAACAGCGAAATGGCGAAGGTGAGGAACACCGAGATCGAGTACAGCACCACCAGCAGATTGACCTGGCCGCCGGTCCAGAACAGGATCGCCAGCGCGGCGATGCCCATCACGAGGATGCCGTTCTGGGTCACCAGCCGGGTCGACAGGTAGCGGAACTTGTGCGGCACCCAGGAGTCGCCGGCCATGTTCGACAGCACCGACGGGCCGCCCAGGAAGCCGGTGTTGGCGGCCACGAACAGCAGGCCGGCCTCGAACGCCAGCACCACCACCAGCAGCACCTGGTTGATCACTCCCCCGCCCAGGCCCATGCTGGCGATGATCGCCTTGAAGGTGGACGCGTTTAGGGTTTCCCCGGGCACCGGATGGGCATCCCACAGCAGGTAGAGAAGAATGATGCCCGACGCCGTGAACGCCAGCGACAAGGCCATGTACATCATCGTGACCTTGCCGGTGCGCACGCGCGGTTCGGCCAGCAGGTTGACGTTGTTCGAGACCGCCTCCAGGCCGGTGTAGGTACCGCCACCCTGGGAGTACGCCAGCAGCAGCATGCCGGCCACGCTGGTCCAGCCGATGCTGCCGGCCAGCTGGGAGGTCTCGGCCAGTGTGTTGGGAATGATCTGCGGCAGGTGCGACGCGTGGATGAAGATGCCATACAGGATAAGGACCAGATGGGTGGCCACGAAGCCGAGGAAGATCGGCAGCAGGATCTGGATCGCCTCTTTCAGCCCGCGCAGGTTCATGATGATCAACAGGCCGATGAAGAACGCCTCGGCCCATAATTTGTACGGCTGAAAGCCCAGCGGCAAGAACGAGGCCAGGGCGTCGACCCCTGAAGCGATCGAAATGGCGATGGTGAGCACGTAGTCGAGCACCAGGGCGCAGCCCGAGACCAGGCCCATGTAGGGGCCCACGAGCTTGGTGGCGACCCGGTAGCCACCACCGCCGGTCGGGAACAGTTCGATCACCTGGTTGTAGGCGAGCGCGATGACGAACACCGTCACCGCGGTGGCGATAGCCATGTACAGGCCGAGATGGGTATGCACGCCCAGCGCACGAAAGGTCTCTTCCGGTCCGTACGCGGAGGAGGAAAGTCCGTCGGCCCCGAGGCCGACCCAGGCCAGGAAAGCCACCAGGGCCATCGAGTGCCGGGTTTCGCTCTTCATCGGGTCAAGCGGCTTGCCGAGAATGATTTCGCGGATTTTCGTATTGTTCATCGTACGCGCCGCCGGGCAGGCTGGCGTGGAAGCCAAAAGTAGACGAGATGATACGCTTATATGGCCGCACGGACAGTGCGTACAGACACCAACGACGCGAAAGAGTTGCCCGGAGCCGTCAAATCGGCCATAATGCGGGTCGCGTTGCCGGGATGGCGGAATAGGTAGACGCACGGGACTCAAAATCCCGCGCTGGAAACAGCGTGCCGGTTCGATTCCGGCTCCCGGCACCAACAGTTACTTACAATGTAACCCGCACTCGCTCAAGACCCGCCCATCTCCCTATGACGGCGGGTTTTTTATTGGCTCAGCTTGTCGCTCGAAGAGTCCCACAGACTTTGATTTTTGACGGTATTTTTGACGGTAGTTTTGATAGTCTGATTCCGTATACCGCACCAGAACTCATTTCTCGGGGAATAGCGTCAAATCTCGGACAAGTGATGGACTTTTCGGCCAGGTCCATCATTTGTGCAGGCCAGGTGGTATAGGCTCTGTTATTGGAGACGGGATAGCGAGCCGCGGCTATCCCGTCCTTTTCTGGCCCTTACTTGGCCGGCGCCAGCACGATGGCGCCGCCCTTCCACATCGCCATCGTCGCCATGCCGGCCTTGATCGCTTCATGGTCATCCTTTGCATACGGTTTGGTGTAGGTGGCCACCGCACCGCCCACCGGCGCCGCCAGGTTTTCCAGCGCTTCCTTGATCTTGACGCCGTCGGTGCTCTTGGCTTGCTTGATGGCCGCCGCGATCAGCAGGATCGCGTCATGGCCGCCGGCCGCCGCGGTCGGATTGACGATGTGGGCGCGCTTGTACTCTTTGCGATAAGCGCTCTCGAATGCGCGTCCGGTGGCCGATGCCGCGCCCTCGACGAAAGTCTGCGGCGACACCGCGCCGTCGGCGGCCGGGCCGGCGATCGACAGGAAGGAATCCATCGCGTTCGGCCACGAGCCTATCATCGGCAAGCCCATGCCCAGCTTAACGCTGCCGGTCGCGATCTGGCCCTGCTCCGGCCCGATGCCGTACACCAGCAAGACTTGGGCGCCGGCTTCCTTGGCCTTCAGCAGCTGGGCCGTCATGTCCGTGTCCTTCAGGTTGAAGGTGGCGTCGGACACCGCCTTCATGCCGTGGCTGGCCAGCTGCGCCACCATGTCGCCGTGGCCGCCGACCCCATACGGCGTCGAATCGGACAGCAGCGCGATCTTCTTGTAACCCTTGGCGAAGGCGTAGTTGACCATCATCTGGGCCTGCAGCGTGTCGGAGGCCTGGACCCGGAACGTGTAGTTGCCTTCGGATGCGGCCGCATAGGTCCTGGTCAGCTTGGTGCCGGCCGACGCCGGAATCACGTTAGGCACCTTGGCCGCCTGCAGGTCTTTTTGATAGGACGCCACCACGCCGGTGTTGACGCCGCAGGAGCAGGCCACGATGCCCTTGGCCAGCAGGCTTTGCATGTTTTGCGAGGCCTTCTCCGGCTTGGCCTCGTCGTCGAGTTCCACCAGTTCCAGCTGCCGGCCCAGCACGCCGCCGCTGGCGTTGATGGCCTTGACCGCCAGGCGCTGGCCGTCGCGCACCGATACGCCCATATTGGCGGAACCGCCGCTCAGCGGCAGCAGCGCGCCGATCTTGATGGTGTCGGCGGCGTGGGCGGCGCCGGCCAGGCACAGGGCGGCGGCGAGGAAGATTTGAGTCTGTTTCATGGATGTCTCCTTTATTGGTATGTGGATGGGTAGGACGGTACTGCTAGGAAAGATATGAGGCCACCAGCCCGGCATCGGAAGCCAGTTCGGCCGAGGTGCCGGACATCACCACCGCGCCGCGCGCTAGCACGTAGCCAAGGTCGGCGATCGCCAGCGCGCGGCGGGCGAACTGCTCGACCAGCACGATGGTCAAGCCGTCGTCTTTCAGGCGTTCGATGATGCCGAACACGTCGTTGACGATGTTGGGCGCCAGCCCCATCGACGGTTCGTCGAGCAGCAGCACGCGCGGACGCAGCATCAGCGCGCGCGCGATCGCCAGCATCTGCTGCTCGCCGCCGGACAGCGTGCCGGCCAGTTGCCCGGCCCGCTCGCGCAGGCGCGGGAACAGGGTGAACATGCGTTCCACGTCGGCCTCCACGGCCGCCTTATCGCGCCGCGTGAAGGCACCGATCAGGATGTTTTCGCGCACCGTCATCGGGCCGAACACCTGGCGCCCTTCCGGACAGTGGGCGATGCCGGCGGCGGCCACCTCGCTGGCGGGGCGGCCGGCCAGCTGCCGCCCGTCCAGCATGATGGAGCCGCTGACCTTGCGGATCTGGCCGGAGATAGCGCGCAAGGTCGACGACTTGCCGGCGCCGTTGGCGCCCAGCAGCGCGACGATGCTGCCCTGCGGGACCGACAGCGTGACGTCGTGCAGCACGTGGTTGTCGTCGTAGCTGGCATTGACGCCGGCCAGCGTCAGCACATCGGTGCGCGAGACGGCCAGGATGTGCGGTGCCGCCGGCACCGCTGCGATATGTCGTACTTGGTTCATGGTTAGCCTCGATTGCGCCGCTGCGAGCGTGACAGCGGCAGGTTGGGGTAGCTGCCGCTCAGGCGCCCAGGTAGGCATCCTGCACCGCCCGGTTGCACTGGATCTGCTGCGCGCTGCCGCGCGCCAACACCTGGCCGAAATTGAGCACCGTAATGTGGTCCGACAGTTCCATCACCACGTCCATGTGGTGCTCGATCAGCACGATGGCGATGCCGTGCCCGCGTATCTCGCCGATCAATTGCTTGAGGGCCGCCAGGTCGGCGCCGCGCAGTCCGGCCGCCGGTTCGTCCAGTAGCAGCAGGCGCGGATTGGTGGCCAGCGCGCGGGCGATCTCCAGGAAGCGCTGCTGGCCATACGACAGATTCTTGGCCAGCGCATGCGCCTGGCCGGCCAGGCCGACCGTGCCCAGCAGCGCCATGGCGCGCGCATTGGAGCCGGCATCGATGGTGTGGTGCATGCCGGCCAGCACGTTGTCGAGCACGGACAGGTCGCCGAACACCTGCAGGTTCTGGAAGGTGCGCGAGATGCCCAGCGTGGCGATACGGGTAGTGCCGACGTCGGCCAGCGGCACGCCGTCGAACAGCACGCTGCCGGCGGTCGGGTGGTACAGGGCGGTCAGCACGTTCATCGTGGTCGACTTGCCGGCGCCATTGGGACCGATCAAACCCATCACCGTGCCGGACTGGACCGAGAACGACACCTCGGACATGGCCTGGAAGCCGCCGAACGCCATGGTTACGTCGCGCACCTCGAGCAGCGGTTCCTGTTTGGCTGGCGCCGCGCGGCGGATGCCGCTGCCCGCTTCCGGCGCCACCGACTTGTGCCCCGGCACGTAGGCCGGCAGCAGGCCGATGATGCCGTTGCCGAGATAGGACACCACCATCAGCACGATGGCACCGTAGATCGCCAGCCGGTACTCGTTCAAGTCCTCGACGCCGTAGGCCAGCGCCACCAGACCCAGCGCGAACGCCAGCGGCACCGCCATCGCCTTCAGGCCGGCCGGACCGCGGCGGCGCAGGCGCAGCGCGCCGACCGCGGCCAGCACCGCCAGCGTGCCGATGGCGAAGCTGCGGAACGCGAAGTGGCTGCCCAGCACGTCGGGAAACACCACCACGAAGGCCGCGCCCAGCAGGCAACCGGTGCTGGACTTCTTGCCGCCGAACAGGGCCGCCATCAGGAACATCAGGCTGGTCTCGAAACCGAAGGTGTCGGGGAACAGCACGCCCTGGCTATACACGTACAGCAGCCCGGCCAGGCCGCCGAAGGCGCCCGACAGCACGAAGGCCAGTTGCTTGTGGCCGGCGGTGCCGATGCCCATGCAATCGGTGGCGATCGGGGAATCGCGCAGCGCCTCGAAGGCGCGCCCGGTGCGCGACTGCACGATGCGCTGCGCGGTCCACAGCGCCAGCGCCAGGCAGGCCAGGATCAGGTAGTAGAAATGCCAGGCGCCCAGGCTGACGCCGAACAGCGTCTGCGGCTCCAGCTGCATGCCGCTCTGGCCGCCGGTGACCTCGGTGGTCTGCGACAGGAACACGTACACGATGCGGCCGAAGGCAAAGGTGGTCAGCACCAGGAACGGCCCGTTCACGCGCAGCAGCGGGAAGGAAATCAGCCAGGCAGCCAGCGCGCCGGTGCCCAGCGCCAGCGGGAATGCCAGCGCCAGCGGCAGGCCGGCGTGCAGGTTCATCCAGCCGGCCGCATAGGCACCCAGGCCGAACAGCGCGGCGTGGCCGACGCTGACTTCGCCGGCATAGCCGGTGACGAAGTCCAGGCCCTTGAGCGCGATCGCATACATGCCGATCAGCGACAGGACCGTCACCACGTAGCCGGACGGGTGCAGCAGCGGCAGCGCCACGGCGGCCAGCGCCAGCACCGCGATCGTGATACTGATATCGTAGGGGAAGTTTTTCAGGTTCATCGCTCAGACTTTCTTGATGACGGCCGAGCCGAACAGGCCGGTCGGACGGAAGGACAGCATCAACAGCAGCAGCACCAGGCCGGGAATCTCCTTGTACAGCGAGGACACCGAGTAGGCGGTAACCGCGTCCAGCACGCCGATGAACAGGCCGCCCACCAGCACGCCGCGCGCGGAGGTCAGGCCGCCCAGCACAGCCACCTGGAAGGCCTTCAGGCCCAGCACCGCGCCCATCGAGGCGCTGGTGGTGGTCAGCGGCGCGATCAGCAGGCCGGCCAGCGCGGCCAGCGCGCCGGACAGCGCATAGGAGCCGGACACCACCCACGACGAACGGATGCCCATCAGCTCCGCGGTCGAACGATCGATCGCCACCGCCGTCACGGCCTTGCCGTAGCGGGTCCGCGCCATGAACCAGCCCAGCACCAGCACCGCCGCGCCGACCGCGCCCATGGTCAGCACTTCCATCGGCAAGATGCGGATATCGAACAGCACGAACGGCGCCGGCGAAAACGGCGCGGCCACCGCCAGGTCGTCCTTGCCCCACACCGCTTCAAACACGTTCTTCAGTACCAGCGGGCCGAGCGCGATGGTGCCCAGGATCCAGCCCGATTCGGAGCCGCGCTTGAGCGCCGGCGCCACCGCCGCGTAATAGGTCAGCAGGCCGAGGCCGGCGCCGGCCAGCGCCACCAGCGGAACCGCGCCCCAGTAGCTGACCAGCGGCGCCAGCGTGAATGCCAGCAGGCCGCCCAGCGCGACCGCCTCGCCCTGGCCGAAATTGATGGTCTTGGAGGTGCTGTAGGTGGACTGGTAACCCAGCGCGATGACGCTGTAGATCAGTCCTAGCACCATGCCGGAAAATACAACTTGTAGAAAATTACTCATCGAAACCCCTCTTGTGGGGACGCACCGGTCCCCGCGCGGGAGGCAGGCAGCCGTCCGCGTTTGGGAAGGAACGTCATGTGGAGCGAAACAGGCGGGGCCAACCGCCGCCTGGCTTACTTATAGATGCCGGAGCCGACGATCAGATCGCCGCCGCGCTCGACAGCCGGCGTTCAGGTCGACCGACTTGGTCACCGGATTGGGCCATTTGTATTCGACCCAGCCCTTGCCCGCCGGCCCGCTGGCGGTCTCGATGAAGCGCTTGACGCTGTACTTGCCGTCGCGGTCGGGGAAGGTGGTGTTGGTGGTCTTGGCCGGGTTGGCGAATTCGGCGAGGGCTTTGTCCTTGCCGTTTTCCGTGATGTAGGCAATCGCCTTCTGCGTCATGGCGACGGCCTCGGCCGCCTTGCCTTGATCGGCTGCGCCGGCTGGCGCCAGCACACACAGCGACGCGCCGAGTACGGCGCAGCTGAACAGGGTTTTCATACAATGTCTCCGTGAATGGACTCGCTATTTTTACGGGTGCTCTCTGGCATCCCGAATCCAGTATCGGACGATGCTCCCGCCTTGTCGTCAGTAGTAGTACGCAGTCTGGCTGCGATGACTACTTAGACGCAGGCCATGCGCCCTATGGGGGCAACGCTTGTGCAGGTGTCAACCAATGTGGCAGATTTGCTACAAAAACAACCGGCCGGGCCAAGAACGTAGCGCGTCGACCAGTTCGCGCTAGTAGCCTGGCAGGTCGGCATAACGCCGCATGCAGATCAGCAGCTTGCGCACCGCCCGCTGGTCGGTCAGCTGCACGTCGCGCATGGGGGAGTTGTCGCGCTAGCGTAGTGCTTTCGACGTGGTTGGGTTATTTGTGAATTGCTCTATCAATGGATCATACATTTCGATCCGAGGTGAGTGAAGTTGGAAGCACTGCCAACCAAACTGAGCTCCAGCTTGCGCAGGCCGATTGGCGCTAGACCGCCAACCCGGGCACCGGTGCCGCCGCCACGCGCTCGGCGATGAAGGCGGCGTGCTCCGGCATGCGCTGGACAGTGTCGGCAATGGCGTCGCGCAGGCCGGCGAAGTGGCCGTGCAGCTGGCGCATGTCCATCAGGTCCACCAGCGGGTCATAGCGCTGCGGGACGATGCCCAGGCCAAGCAGCATGGCCACGAAGGACGGGCCGGCGAAACCGTCGCGGTCGTAGACGGCCACGTGGCCGGTCTCGCGAAACAGCGCGATCTGGTGGCTCAGCGAATCGGGAATCGGCATGTTGGCACAGTAGCGCCAGAACTCGCTATCGTCGCGCTGGGTGACCTTGTAATGCAGGATGATGAAGTCGCGCACCGACTCGTAGCGCGTGCCCATGTAGCGGTTGAACTCCTCCGCCAACTCGGGTTGGAAGCTCCGGTCCGGGAATAGTTGCAGCAGTCGGAACACTGCGGTCTCGATCAGGCCGATGCTGGTGGACTCGAGCGGCTCCACGAAGCCCGCAGCCAGCCCCAGCGCGACGACGTTCTTGACCCAGGTCTTGCGGCGCCGCCCGCTGACGAAGCGCAGCTGGCGCGGCTGGTCCAGGGCGCGCCCGTCCAGCCCCTCGAGCAGCACGCGCGCAGCCTCGTCGTCGGTGGTGAAGCGGTCGCTGTAGACGTGGCCGTTGCCGGTGCGGTGCTGCAGCGGAATGCGCCAGACCCAGCCGGCGCTCTGGGCGCTGGCGCGCGTGTAGGGCGTCATCTGGGGCACCTTGGCGCAGGGCACGGCCAGTGCGCTATTACACAGCAGGTAGTCGCTCCAGTCCTCGTAGCCGGCTTTGAGGGTGCCTTCGATGAGCAAGCCGCGAAAGCCGGAGCAGTCGATGAACAGGTCGCCGTCGAGGCGCCGTCCATCCTTGAGTTTGACGGCGGTGATGAAGCCGGTCTCCGAATGCTGCTCGACCTCGACGATGGTGCCTTCGATCCGCTGGGCGCCGCGCGCCATGGCGTAGTCGCGCAGGTAGGCGGCGTAGAGGCCGGCGTCGAACTGGAAGCCGTAGGTGTAGCCGTTGGCCACACCGGGCGCGCCGGGCGCCGGCGGCGCGAATTTCATCTGGCGCGCCATGACGGCCGACACCGACCAGTTTTCGATGGCCGGCATGTTCTTGAACGATTGCGCCAGGCGCAGCCAGTACAGGTGGGGCGAGCGGTTGTCGATGGTGGGACCGAAGTCGCTGAAGCCGTGGAAAAAACGGTTGCCGACCTGCCCCCAGTCCTTGAACTCGATGCCGAGCTTGAAGGTGGCCTGGGTCTTCTTGACGAAGTCGGTCACGTCAATGCCGAGCGCGGCGTTGTAAGTGAGGATCGTCGGCAGGGTCGATTCGCCCACGCCGATGGTGCCGATGTCGGGCGACTCGACGAGCACGATCTCGCATGCCTTGCCCAGCCGCTGGGCCAGCGGTGCTGCCGCCATCCAGCCGGCGGTGCCGCCGCCGACGATGACAATTTTGCGGATCGCTTGGCCGGTCATGTTCACGTCTTCCTCTTTTTAGTATTCACGCAATAAGTGTAGAGAAGAAGCAGCGCAGCGGCAATGACTGTTACTGTATCGCCACGCGAGGCGGACGCGACGGGCGCTGCGCGGTGCCATACCGAGGTTCGCGCCGCCCCTTGCGACAAGCCGGTTTTATGTGGGAACATTGCGGTTCAGTTATCATCGTCCGCTGGACGACATTCCCTGACGCCCATGCATCGCTCATCGCGCCTTTTCGTGTTTGCCCTGCTCATCGCTTCGACGAGCGTCCATGCCGGCCCATTGCGCGACCTGATGGCGCGCTGGCGCGGCGCGGCGCCGCTGCCGGCAGGCGTCAGCGTCGTGCGCGACATTGCGTACGGCGCCGCCGCGGCCCAGCGCTTCGACGTCTACCTCCCGGCCGGCGCGGCGAACGCACCGGTGATATTCATGGTCCATGGGGGTGGCTGGCGCACTGGCGACAAGGCGGCCGGACCGGTGGTCGACAACAAGGTGGCGCGCTGGGCCAGCCGCGGTTTTATCGTGGTCTCGACCAATTACCGGATGCTGCCGGAAGCCGATGTCGCCACCGAGGCCGCCGACGTGGTGAAGGCCCTGGCCGCCGCCCAGGAGCGGGCGACGTCATGGGGCGGCGACCGGAATAAATTCATCCTCATGGGCCACTCCGCCGGTGCCCACCTCGTCGCGCTGATCGCGTCCACCCCCGCGCTGGCAGGCGGCACGACCTGGCTAGGCACGGTCGCGCTCGACAGCGCCGCCATGGATGTGGAACTGCTCATGCAGGAGCGCCACCTTCCGCTGTACGACCCGGTCTTCGGCGCCGACCCGGCTTACTGGACGCGGGTGTCGCCCTACGCGCAGATGCGCGCGCGCGGCCGCCCGCTGCTGGCCGTGTGCTCGACCCGGCGATCCGATTCCTGCCCCCAGGCCGACCGCTTCGCTGCCAAGGGCATCAGCCTGGGCACGCGAGTTAGCGTGCTGCGCGAGGATCTGACCCACGGCGAGATCGACGCAAACCTGGGCATTGACAGCGCCTATACCCGGGCGGTGGACGACTTCCTACGCGGCCTGCTCAAGCCCCAGTGACACGGCGAGCCAGTCCGATGGGGTAGGCGCGGCGCGCCCTCCACGTGCGCCACGCTGTTCGCTGCCTGGACGATACCGCATGCACTGCCTGCATTCGTATTACTGCCCCGTTGAGGCCACGGCCGGGCTGCCCGGGAGCTGGGGCTGGCCTTCCAGGTGGGTGGCGCGCACGCCGCTGGCGGCCTCGATCTCGTGCACCATGTCGAGTACGGCCTTGTCGGCCCATCCCTCGGGCGTGCCACGCCATTTGCTGCGCACGTAGCGCGGCAGGGTCAGCCAGCCGCCTTCGGCCTTGACGAAGGTGGCGAAGGTGTCGAGCTGGTAGCCGGCCTGGTATTTGTACAGGCAGCCGTAGAGCGCGATATTGTCGGTGCCTACGCCGGCCTTTTGCGCGCGCGCGGCCCACAAGGCGCCATCGCAATTGGCGCTCTTGAGGGCGGCGTTGTCGAGCTTGGCGATCTTGAAGCGCCCAGGTTCGGCCGGGACCTCGGCACTGGCCTGGGCCGGCGTGCCGGTCTGGACATCGGTGGCGTTCTTGCCCAGGCCGGCGTTGGCCGCGGTGGTCACGGCCGTGCTCGGCGCGGGGGTCTTGATGTCGAAGATGTGGTACATCTCAACCGTGCTGGTGGTACCGGCAAGGTAGGTTTTCATGCCGCCACAGCCACCCAGCAGCAGGGCGAGCACGAAGGATAAATAGATCCAACGACGATGGTTCATAAGCGAGCTCCCTCAGTGAAATAGCGTGCACCGGCTCTGTGGATAGAGCGGTTGCGGAACGAGGCGCGACAGTGCGCCGGTGATCCCAGTGTGGCGCCTGAGGGGTGGCCGGGTTTGTTTAATCTCAATCGTGTCCGCGCGGCTGAGCGACGCCGCCGAAGCGCCAGCGGGCGCGCCGCGCGCATTGACAGGGGCGCCGCGCCGCCCTATATTCGACCCTCGATTCCTACCGGGCGCCGTGCGCGCCGCCACCTTCGCCAGCATGCAACTCGATACCCTCCGCCAGCGCCTGCGCGCGCTCGGCGCCCTGCCCTTGCACGAACAGCGCGTGCTGCGCGACTGGGTGCTGGGGCGTCCGCGCGACCAGGGCCGGCGCCGCCCCAACGACTTCCTGCCGCTGCCGCTGCGCACCGCCCTGCCGGCGCTGGACGCCGAGCTGCGGGCGATGGCGCGCCTGGTGTCGACCCATCCGGGCGCGGACGGCTCGGCGCGCCTGCTGGTGGGCCTGGCCGACGGCCAGATGGTCGAAAGCGTGCTGCTGCCGCGCGATGGGCTG
Source organism: Oxalobacteraceae bacterium UBA6018 (assembly GCA_002428015.1). Taxonomy (GTDB): domain Bacteria; phylum Pseudomonadota; class Gammaproteobacteria; order Burkholderiales; family Burkholderiaceae_D; genus Telluria_A. Next base: position 60,649 of record DIZW01000089.1, read on the forward strand.
TGCGTGTCTAGCCAGGTGGGGTGCGCGGTCGGCTGCCAGTTCTGCATGACGGGCCGCGATGGCCTGCTGCGCCAGGTCACCAGCGGCGAGATCATCGCCCAGGTCGTGCTGGCGCGCAGCCTGCGGGCGGTCAAGAAGGTCGTGTTCATGGGGATGGGCGAGCCGGCCCACAACCTCGACAACGTGCTCGAGGCGATCGACCTGCTGGGCACCGAGGGCAATATCGGCCACAAGAACCTGGTGTTCTCCACCGTGGGCGACACGCGCGCTTTCGCGCGCCTGGCGCAGGCCAGGGTCAAGCCGGCGCTGGCGCTGTCGCTGCATACCACCAAGGCCGCGCTGCGCGAAACCCTGCTGCCGCGTGCGCCGCGCCTGACGCCGGAGCAGCTGGTCGAGGCGGGCGAAGCCTATGCGCGCCTGACCGGCTACCCGGTGCAGTACCAGTGGACCCTGCTCGAAGGGATCAACGACGGCGCCGACGAAATGGATGGCATCGTGCGCCTGCTCAAGGGGAAGTACGCGGTGCTGAACATGATCCCGTATAACACCATCGCCGACCTGGCGTTCCGGCGCCCCAGCTGGGAACAGGCGCGCGCAATCGCCCATGCGCTGCACCGGCGCGGCGTGCTCACCAAGCTGCGCGATTCGGCCGGCCAGGATGTCGACGGCGGCTGCGGCCAGCTGCGCGCCCGGGCCGAGGCACCGGAGCGCCGCGGCATCGCCATCAAGCGCCTCTGACGGGGCGGGTCCGGCGCGGCTAGCGCGGCGCCGCCGGCGGGCCGCTGGCAGCGCCGCTGGAAGGCTCGGCGCCGCGACCTTCGGCTTCGCGCTGGGCCACTGCGCCGTTCATGCGGGCGATGAGCGCGTCGGGCAGCGCGCGGTTGCAGGCCAGGTAGACCTTGACCCGCTTGAAGACCAGCACCGGCACGACCTTCCCGGCCCAGCCGTTTTGCTCGAGCACCCGGCTGTCGGGACGCAGGCTGGCGGCCCACAGGTCGATCCGGCCGGCCAGCAGCTTGGGCGGGTTGACCAGGTCGTTGGGAGCCGGATCGACGTTAAAGCCGCGCGCGCGCAAGTAGTCGTCGCGCACGTCGCCGTTGTAGGTGCCGATGCGCAGGCCGCGCGCGTCGTCCAGGGTGCGCAGATTGTAGTGGTGGCCGGCGCGCCCCATCAGTACCCAATCGGCCTGCATGAGCGGCCCGACCCACTTGAACAGGCCCTCGCGCTCGGGCGTGCGGGTGGTGGCGTAGACGCAGGCGTCGGAACGCTGCAGGGCCGCGGTATAGGCGCGCTTCCAGGGCAGCAGTTCGATGCTGTAGTCGATGCCGGTGCGCTTGAGGATATCGCGCACGCGGTCGGTGATGAAGCCGCCGACCTGATCGCCGACGAGCATGCTGCCGGGCGGCGCATGCTCGGTGACGAGATAGAGGCGTGGCTGCGCGTGTGCCGCGGCGGCGGCGGCCAGCATCAGCGCAAGGAATATCGGCTTTAGCATCGCGAACTTCGCAGCGTTCCCGTTAGCGGCACGCGGCGCGCGCCTGGCTCCCAGGATAGCAGCATCGGCAGGCACGCGCCAAGCGCGCCAGACCAATCATGCGCGCGCCTGGGCCAGCGGCAAGGTGGCGTGGCGCGCGACCAGTTCATGGTACAGCGCGGTGTAGTTGGCGGCCATGCGCTCGGCCGAGAACAGCTCCCAGTAGCGCGCCTCGGCGCGTTTGCCCATGGCGGCGGCCAGGGCCGGGTTGTCCCACAGGGTGCGCATCGCAGCCCCCAGCGCTTGCGGGTCGCTGGGGGGCACCACCAGGCCGGTGTCGCCGTCGATGTTGATGTAGCTGGTGCCGGTGCCGATCTCGCTGGAGATCATCGGCTTGCCGTACATGGCGCCTTCCAGGAGCGAGATGCCGAACGCTTCCGAGCGCAGGTGCGAGGGGAAGGCCACCGCGTAGCACAGGGTGAGCAGCGCGACCTTGTCGGCGTCGTCCAGCGCGCCCAGGAACAGCACGTGCGTGAGACCGAGACGCGCGGCATGCGCCTTCAATTCCATCTCGATCGGGCCGGCGCCGACGATCACCACCGGGTAGTCGCTGTTGGCGACGGCGTCGAGCAGGATATGCAGGCCCTTGTAGTAACGCAGCACGCCGACAAACAGGAAGAAGCGTTCGCCGATCAGGGCGCGCCACTTGTCCATGCGCGCCGGATCGGCCGCGGGGTAGGTGGACTTGTCCAAACCGTAGGTGATGATGCGGGTCTTGTCGCGGTAGCGGTCCAGCACCGTGGACGAGGCCAGGTAATTCGGCGAGGTGGCGACGATGGTGTCGACGGTGCCGAGAAAACGCTGCTTGAGTGGCTGGTACAGGCGCATGAGCTGCTTCTGGCGCACGATGTCGGAGTGGTAGGTCACCAGGCAGGGCTTCTTCACGCGCGCCACGAAATGCGCCAGGTCCATGAACGGCCACGGGAAGTGGTAGTGCACCACGTCGCATTCGGCGGCCATGCGGGCTAGCTGGCCGAAGGCGGCGAAGGAGACGCTGTTGGAGGCGATCTCGAAGTTCTGCCTGACCCGGTGCACCTGGTGGCCTTCGAACTCGAATTCGAACGGGCCGTCCTGGCGGGTCAGGGTCAGGATCCGGTTGTTCACGCCCAGCTTGCCGGTGCCCACGCACATCTGGCGGATCACCTGTTCGACGCCGCCCATCGAGTCCGGATAGTAGGTCTTGTAAAAATGAAGGACACGCATAGGCTGGACGGACGGCTCGCGGGGCGACGCTTTAATGTGAAAGGACAGAATGATACACGGCGGCGGTCTGAATGGCGGTGGCGTCCCAGGTCAGCTCGGCGGCGCGGCGCCGGCCATGGGCCACGCAGCGCGCGCGCAGGGCGTCGTCGCGCACCAGCGCCAGCATGGCCGCGCCGATCTCGGCGCTGTCGAGCGGGTCGACCTCCACCGCCGCGCCCTGGGTCACCTCGGGCAGCGAACTGGCGTTCGACGCGACCACCGGCACGCCGGAGGCGAAGGCTTCGACGACCGGGATGCCGAAGCCTTCGTACAGCGAGGGGAACACGAATACCCCGGCGCCGGCGTATACGTGGCGCAGCGCCGTGGCGCCGGCCAGCGCGTTGAGCCAGACGACGGCGGCGCCGTTCTGGCGCGCGCCCTCAAGGCGCCGCAGCAGCTGCTCGCAGCGCCAGCCGGCGCTGCCGACGATGACGAGCTGGCGCTCGGCGCGCACGGCCACCGGCAGCGCCAGGTAGGCGTCCAGCAGACGTTCGACGTTCTTGCGCGGCTGCAGGGTGCCGACGAACAGGAAGTAGCCCGCCCGCAGGCCGTGGGTGGCCAGGGTGGCCGCGACGGCGTCGGCGGCGCAGGGCGCCAGCCAGTCGGCGTCGACGCCGCACGGCACCACGCTGATGCGGCGCGGGTCGACCCCGAAGCATTCGACCAGTTCGTCGACGGCGAAGTGCGACAGGGCGATCACGTGGTCGGCCTTGCGCGTGGCCTTGACCTGCATCCAGTTCTTGGCGCGGCGCAGGCGCGGGTTGCACCATTGGGGATACTTGAGCGGCAGCGCGTCGTGCAGGGTTGCCACGACCGGGCAATCCATGCGCACGATGCGGTAATCGGTGACGTGGAACAGGTCCTGCGGCATGTGCATGCGGTGCGCCGCCGGCGTGAGCAGGTCGGTCAGGGTGGCCGCCTCGAACGATTGCGGCAGCGCGCTGCCGGCGCTGATGGCGGCGCCGCCACGCAGCGGCGGATACGAGTAGGCGCTGACGGCGCAGCCGGCGCGCGGCAAATGCCGCAGCAGCGCGTCGGTGTAGACGCCGATGCCGTCCACTCTTCCGCCGGACAGGCCAGGTTCGATCATGGTCGTCCCCAGGCCGACCCGCACCACGCTCACGCCTGGTACATCCAGCGCAGCGTTTCCGGCAGCGGGGTGGGCGCAATGGCGCCGATGACGCTGGCCAGCTTGTCGTTGCTCCCGACCAGGGTCAGCACTTCCTTGGGCCGCACGAAGGCGGGGTTGACCTGCACGTCGATGCCATAGCCGGCGATGCCGGACATGACATCGATCACGCCGCTGAGCGAATGGCCCTGCCCCGAGCAGACGTTGAACGAATGGCCGGCCGGGCTGACCGCGAGCAGGCGCCGGTAGCTCTTGGCCACCATGCGCACGTCGGAGAAGTCGCGCTCGACCTTCAAGTTGCCGAGCTCGATCGCGCGCGCGCCCTTGCGGAAATGCGACACGATCTTCGGCAGCAGGAAGTTCTCGGTCTGGCCCACGCCCGTGTAATTGAACGGGCGCACGATGATGATGGGCAGCTGGTCGGTCCACAGCTGCGCCATGTGTTCCATCGCCAGCTTGCTGACAGCGTAATCGTTGGCCGGGGCCGGGGCCACGCTTTCGTCGATGACGCCGGCGCAGGCGTTGCCGTACACATTGGCCGACGAGGCCAGCAACACGGCCGAAGGGCGGTGGCGCTGGGCAGCCAGCGCTTCAAGCAGGTTACGCGTGCCGACGATGTTGACGCGGTAGATGAGCTCGGCGTTGGAGTGCGCCACGAAGGCGATGCCGGCCAGGTGGGCCACGACGTCGGGCTGGATCTGCTCGACCATGGCGGCCACGGCGGCGCGGTCGCACAGGTCGACCGTGTACACCTTCGCGCCGGCGCGGTAGGCATCTTCCTGGGCCTCGCCCGGCAGCGCGGTGCCGAACACCTGGTAGCCGGCGGCGGCCAGTTCCTCGGCCAGGTAGCGGCCGGTAAAGCCGCGTAGTCCGGTGATCAGCGCGCGCTTGCCCGCGCCTTCGCCAGCGAGGGAAAGGATCGACGGATTTTCGGTGGCCAGGCGCGTCATGTCAGAAGGAGAACCCCAGTTCGTTGCGGCGCATGTCGGCGTCGACCATCATCTGGCACATTTCTTCAAGCGTGGTCTTGGGCGCCCAGCCCAGCTCGCGCAAGGCCTTGGACGGGTCGCCGATGAGCAGCTCGACTTCGGCCGGACGGTAGAACTTGGGGCTGACCTTGACCATCAGCTTGCCGCTGCGCGCGCAATGACCGGTCTCATCGGTGCCCTGGCCTTTCCATTCCACCGCGATGCCGGCCGCCTTGAACGCCATGGTGACGAAATCGCGCACCGTTTCGGTCCGGTTGGTTGCCAGGATGAAAGTGTCGGGCTGGTCCGCCTGCAGGATGCGCCACATGCCTTCGACGTACTCCTTGGCGTAGGCCCCAGTCGCGCTTGGCGTCGAGGTTGCCCAGCTCCAGCACGGACAATTTGTTAAGCACGATCTTGGCCACCGCGTCGGTGATCTTGCGGGTGACGAACTCGCGTCCCCGCAGCGGGGACTCGTGATTGAACAGGATGCCGCTGGCGCCGAAGATGCCGTACGATTCGCGGTAATTGACCGTCATCCAATGCGCATACAGCTTGGCGACGCCGTATGGGCTGCGCGGATAGAACGGTGTTTCTTCCACCTGGGGAATGGCCTGCACCTTGCCGAACATTTCGGAGGTCGAGGCCTGGTAAAAGCGCGCCTTGGGGTTGACGATGCGGATCGCTTCGAGCAGGTTGACGGCGCCCAGGCCCGTGATGCTGGCGGTGGCCACCGGCTGCTCGAAGGAGACGCCGACGAAGCTTTGGGCGGCCAGGTTGTAGACCTCGTCCGGGGCCGCGTTTTGCATCAGGCGGATGCTCGAGGACAGATCGGTCAGGTCGTATTCGACCAGATTGAGCTTGGGATGCGCCTCGATGCCCAATTCTTCGATGCGCCAAAAATTGACGGAACTGGTACGCCGATACGTGCCCGTAACCTCGTAGCCCTTTTCCAGCAACAGTTGCGCCAGGTACGCGCCGTCCTGACCTGTTATCCCGGTAATGAGGGCTTTTTTTGTTGTTTGCATGTTTGGATGTTCGTCTTTGTAAATGGGGCACGGCGCTCAGTGTCCCCAGATAGGCATTTAACAACGCAGCATTGTAACAGATGCGACCTAGGCATCCGTTACGCTCCAGAAAGTCGTGCAATATAAGCAACTATGCGCAACCATTATGCCCTGATTGGGCGTGCGCACGGCGCCAGCTTACGCATTGTTACGCCTGTATTGAGATGTCTTGAAGTGTCTGCTTGCGGTGACTGATATACCGCAAATAAGGATGCGTAACAAAGCGGCCGGTTCGTGGTCGAAACCGGCCGCTTGTCAGCTTAGCGCTCGGAGACAGCGTCGACCACGCACAGCGCGGTCATGTTGACGATGCGGCGCACCGTCGCCGAGGGGGTCAGGATGTGCACCGGTTTGGCGCAGCCGAGCAGCACCGGGCCGATCGCGATGCCGTTGCCGGCCGCCGTCTTGAGCAGGTTGTAGGCGATGTTGGCGCTGTCGATATTGGGCATGACCAGCAGGTTGGCGTCGCCCTTGAGCGTCGATTGCGGCATCATGCTGTGGCGCAGCTTGGCGTCGAGCGCCGAGTCGCCGTGCATTTCGCCATCGATTTCCAGCTGCGGCGCCCTTTGCTGCACCAGCGCCAGCGCGGCGCGCATCTTGCGCGCCGACTCGCTGTTGGACGAGCCAAAATTGGAGTGCGACAACAGCGCCGCGCGCGGAATCAGGCCAAAGCGGCTCATTTCCTCGGCCGCCAGCACGGTGATCTCGGCCAGCTGCTCGGCGGTCGGGTTCTCGTTGACATGGGTGTCGACGATGGCCATCTGGCGCTCCGGCAGGATCAGGAAGTTCATGGCCGCGTAGACGTTAGCGCCGGCGCGCTTGCCCAGCACCAGGTCGATATAGCGCAGGTGCAGGTCGGTGGTGCCGAAGGTGCCGCAGATCATGCCGTCGGCGTCGCCCTTGTGGATCATCATGGCGCCGATCAGGCTGTGGCGGCGGCGCATTTCCAGCTTGGCGTACTCCTGGGTGACGCCCTTGCGGTTGGTCATCGCGTAATACGTCTGCCAATAGTCGCGGTAACGCTCGTCGTGGTCCGGATTGATGACGTCGAAATGCTCGCCCAGTTTCAGGCGCAGGCCGAAGCGCTCGATGCGCTTTTCCAGCACGCTGGGGCGGCCCACCAGGATAGGGCGTGCCAGTTTCTCGTCCACCACCACCTGGACCGCGCGCAACACGCGCTCCTCCTCGCCCTCGGCGTACACGATGCGCTTGAGTTCGGGCGGGGCCGCCTTGGCCATGGCGAACAGCGGCTTCATGAAGGTGCCGCTGCGGTACACGAACTGCTGCAGCTGCGCGGCGTAGGCTTCCAGGTCGGCGATCGGACGGCTGGCCACGCCCGACTCCAGGGCGGCCTTGGCCACCGCCGGCGCGATGTGGATCAGCAGGCGCGGGTCGAACGGCATCGGGATCAGGTATTCCGGCCCGAACGACAGGTTGCTGATGCCGTAGGTGCTGGCCACGACGTCGGACTGCTCGGCGTGGGCCAGGTCGGCGATCGCATGCACCACCGCGATTTCCATCTCGCGCGTGATGGTGGTGGCGCCGCAGTCGAGGGCGCCGCGGAAGATGTAGGGGAAGCACAGGACGTTGTTGACCTGGTTTGGATAATCCGAGCGGCCGGTGGCGATGATGGCGTCGTCGCGCACCGCCTTGACGTCCTCGGGCAGGATCTCCGGATGCGGATTGGCCAGCGCCAGGATCAGCGGATTGGGCGCCATCTGCCTGACCATGTCCTGCTTGAGCACGCCGCCGGCCGACAGGCCGAGGAAGATGTCGGCGCCCGGCACCACGTCCGCCAGCGAGCGCAGCGGGGTGTCCTGGGCGAAACGCGCCTTGTCCGGGTCCATCAGCTCGGTGCGGCCCTGGTAGACCACGCCGGCCAGGTCGGTCACGTAGATGTTTTCAATGGGAAAGCCGAGATCGACGATCAGGTCCAGGCAGGCCAGCGCGGCCGCGCCGGCGCCGGACACCACCAGCTTGCATTCGCGGATGTTCTTGCCCACCACCTTGATCCCGTTCAGGATCGCGGCGCCGACGATGATCGCGGTGCCGTGCTG
>DIZW01000089.1:68725-79905 GCA_002428015.1 Oxalobacteraceae bacterium UBA6018
GTGCCGTGCTGGTCGTCGTGGAAGACCGGGATCTTCATGCGCTCGCGCAGCTGGCGCTCGATGTAGAAGCACTCCGGCGCCTTGATGTCTTCCAGGTTGACGCCGCCGAAGGTCGGCTCCAGCGAGGCGATGATGTCGACCAGCTTGTCGGGGTCCGATTCGTTGATCTCGATGTCGAACACGTCGATGCCGGCAAACTTCTTGAACAGCACGCCCTTGCCTTCCATCACAGGCTTGGAAGCGAGCGGACCGATGTTGCCCAGGCCCAGGACGGCGGTGCCGTTGGTGATCACCGCCACCAGGTTGCCGCGCGCCGTGTATTTATAGGAGTTGGCCGGATCCTTGACGATTTCCTCGCAGGGCGCCGCCACGCCGGGCGAATAGGCCAGCGCCAGGTCGCGCTGATTGAGCAGTTGCTTGGTCGGGGTGACGCTGATCTTGCCGGGGCGCGGACACTCGTGATACTCGAGCGCCGCCTGGCGCAATTGTTGACGCAGCTCTTCCTTCTTCTCTGATGACGAATCCATGCTGATGCGGCCTTCCTAAGTCGATGCGGGGGAGGCCGACGATTTTAGCAGACCAAATCTGCCAGGCGTCTACGTATTTTTACCAATACCGGTTCGATAGTCATAATTTTCAAATTTTCATCACGGAGAGGGAAAAAGCTATCGCATCAATTTAAACTATCAATTTTCATAATCAATTTATTTTTACTATGATTCTCCCATCGCCACACAACAGGAGAACAGCATGTCCCAGCCGACCCCATCCGTCACCATCGCCAACCTCGAAGCGGCCTTCGCCGGCGAGTCGATGGCGCATATCAAATACCGTTATTTCGCCAAGCTGGCGCGCGCCGCCGGCGCCGTCGAGGTGGCCGAAGCGTTCGAAGCGACCGCCGACCAGGAAGTCATGCACGCCTTCGGCCACCTCGACCTGCTGTACCCGAAAGACCAGATGACGCCGGCGCGCTCGCTGGAGATCGCCATCGAGGGCGAGACCTACGAGTACACCGAGATGTACCCGAAGTTCCGCCACCTGGCGCTCGAGGAGGGCAACCGCGCCGCCGTGGCCGAGTACGACGAGCAGATCACCGAGTCCCGGGAGCACGCGGCGCGCTTCCAGCGCACCCTGGAGCTGGCCGCCAAGCGTTTCGCCGCGCTGGCCAAGGTGGAGGAGCGCCACGCCAATCACTACCAGGCCGCGCTCGACAAGCTGCGGGCCTGAGCCGGCGCGCCGGTCAGTCATCCAAGCCAAGCAACCAATCATCAGTCGATCAATCGACCACTCACTAAGGACGAATTCATGAAAACCTACCAATGCATCGTGTGCGGCTTCATCTACGACGAAAGCGCCGGCATGCCGGACGAGGGCATCGCCGCCGGCACCCGCTGGGACGACATCCCGGCCGACTGGTCCTGCCCGGATTGCGGCGTGGCCAAGTCCGACTTCGAGATGGTCGAGGTCTGACCATGAACGCCCACCCCGACGCGCGCCCCATCGTCATCGTCGGCGCCGGGATGGCCGCCTACAGCCTGGCGCGCGAGCTGCGCAAGCGCGACCAGCGCCGCGCGCTGCTGCTGGTCGCTAGCGACGCCGGCCACTCCTACGCCAAGCCGATGCTGTCGAACGCGATCGCGCTGGGCAAGGGCGCGCAGCAGCTGGTGGCGCACAGCGCCGCCGCGATGGCCGCCCAGCTCGGCGCCGGCGTGCGCACCCATACCCGGGTCAGCGCCATCGACAGCGCCGCGCGCACCCTCGCCACCGACGGCGGCGAGACGATCGGCTACGCCAAGCTGGTGCTGGCGCTGGGCGCCCAGCCGATCCGCCTGGCGCTGGAAGGCGACGGCGCCGCCGCGGTCCTGTCGGTGAACCACCTCGACGACTACGCCGAACTGCGCGCACGCCTCGAGCGCGCCGGCGCGGCGGCGCGGGTGGTCATCCTCGGCGCCGGCCTGATCGGCTGCGAGTTCGCCGACGACCTGGCCGCCGGCGGGCACCAGGTGACCCTGGTCGACCCGCAACCGCGCCCGCTGGCGGCGCTGGCCGCGCCCGCCCTGTCGAATGGGCTGGCCGCAGCCTGGCGTGAACGCGGCATCACGCTACGCCTGGGCACCACCGCGGCCAGGGTGGACCGCGACGGCGCGGCCCTGGCCGTCACCCTGGCCGACGCCAGCGTGCTCGCCGCCGACCTGGTCATCTCGGCCGTGGGGCTGCGTCCGCGGCTCGCGCTGGCCCAGGCGGCCGGGCTGGCGACGGCGCGCGGGATCGTGGTCGACGCCTACGGCCGGACCAGCGCCGGCGACATCTACGCGCTGGGCGACTGCGCCGAATACAGCACCGCCGGCGGCAGCGTCGTGCTGCCCTACGTGGCGCCGCTGCTGACGGCGGCGCGCGCGATCGCCGCCACCCTGGCCGGGCAGCCCACACCGCTCGCAGTCAAGCCCGACGCCGTGATCGTCAAGACACCAAGCTACAGGCTGGCGCTGGCGCCGCCGCCACCGGGCACCGCCGGCACCTGGGTCGAGCGGGACGACGGCGAGCGCATCGTCGCCCGCTTCATCGACCAGCTGGGCGCGCTGCGCGGCTTCGGCCTGTCCGCGCCCACCGCGGCGCTGCGCGCCAGCCTGCTGGCCGAGCTGTAGGCCGGCGCGGCCGACCGATCGGCGCGGCATGGGCCGTCGGCCGGGCGCCATGCCGGCCAGCGGCGCCGGCCGGCATGGCGGTACAATCGCGGCCATGCTCTCCGAATTCGATCTCATCAAGCAGTACTTCCAGCGCGCCCGGCCCGGGCGCGCCGCGCTCGGCATCGGCGACGACTGCGCCCTGCTGGCGCCCACGCCCGGCATGCAGCTGGCCGTCTCGTCCGACATGCTGGTCGAGGACCGCCATTTCTTCGCCGGCGCCGACGCCCGCATGCTGGGCCACAAATGCCTGGCCGTGAACCTGTCCGACCTGGCCGCGATGGGCGCCCGTCCGCTTGGCTTCACCCTGGCGCTGGCGCTGCCGGCGGCCGAGCGCGACTGGCTGGCCGCCTTCTCGGCCGGCCTGTTCGCGCTGGCCGACGCGCACGAGTGCGAACTGGTGGGCGGCGACACCACCAAGGGGCCGTTCAACATCTGCATCACCATCTTCGGCGAAATCGCGCCCGGCCACGCGCTGCGGCGCGGCGCCGCGCGCGCCGGCGACGACATCTGGATCTCGGGCTCCCTGGGCGACGCGCGCCTGGCGCTCGAATGTTACTGGGATAAATATCCGCTCGACGTGGCAGCGCTGGAACAGGCCGGGACGCGCATGCACCTGCCGACCCCGCGCGTGGAGCTGGGCCAGGCGCTGGCGGCGGGCCCCATCGCCCACGCCGCCATCGATATCTCGGACGGCCTGGTGGGCGACCTGGGCCACATCCTGGCCGCCTCGCGGGTCGGCGCCACGCTAGACGTCGACGCCCTGCCGGCCGGCCCCGTGCTCGCGGCCCAGCCGCAGGAATGGCGGCGGCGCTTTTGCGCGGCCGGCGGCGACGACTACGAATTGTGCTTCACGGCGCCGCCGCAGCGGCGCGCCGCCGTCGAACAGGCCGCGCGCGCCAGCGCCACGCCGGTGACGCGGGTGGGCCGCATCGACGCCGAGCCCGGCCTGCGCCTGGTGGACGGGAACGGCGCCGCGCTGACGATGGCGCTGGCCGGCTTCGATCACTTCGCGTAAGCTCGCCCGCGCGCCGCGCCGACTCCTAGGGCGCCACCGGCGCGCCGGCGCGCGGCTCCGCCGCGGCGGCATTCCTGGAACGCCATGCGCACGTTGGCGCGCAGTTCGGAATCGTCCCAGGGCTTGGTGTAGTAGCGATAGACGGCGCCGCTGTTGACCGCGTCGAGCACCGCGTCCACGCCCGGATAGCCGGACAGGATCATGCGGACCGTGTCCGGGTACATCTCCTTGACCTTGCTGAGGAATTCGGTGCCGCTCATGCCCGGCATGCGCTGGTCGCACAGGATCACCTGCACCGGGTGCAGGGCCAGCATCTCGAAGCCCTGCTGGGGCGAGGTCGCGGTCAGGATGCGGTAGTGGTCACTGCTCAACAGGCGGTGCAGCGCGCCCAGCACCACGGCGTCGTCGTCGACGATGAGCAGGCTCTCGCGCGTTGCCTGCTCTGCGTAGCGCCCGTCCGGCAGCGCGCGGTTGGCCAGCATCAGCGCGCCCATCTGCGCGGCCGGCAGCGGGCGGCTGAAGTGAAAGCCCTGCATTTCGTCGCAGCCGTTGCGGCGCAGGTAGTTTTGCTGGGCCGGCGACTCCACCCCCTCGGCGATCACGTGCATGTGCAGGCTGTGCGCCATGCTGATGATGGCCAGCGCGATGGCGGCGTCGTCGGGATTGACGGTGACGTCGCGCACGAAGGCGATGTCGATCTTGAGCTTGTCGATGGGGAAGCGCTTAAGGTAGGCCAGGCTGGAGTAGCCGGTGCCGAAGTCGTCGATCGCCACCCGGATGCCGAGCTGCTTGAGGTTACCCAGCACCTCGACGGTGTGCTCGGCGTTGCTCATCAGCGCGCTCTCGGTCAATTCCAGCTCCAGCAGGGCGGCGTCGACCTGGTGGCGGTCGAGCGCGCGCCGGATTTCCCCTTCCAGGTCGCCTTCGACGAACTGGCGGCTCGACACGTTCACCGCCACCCGCACCTCGCCCACACCTTCGGCCTGCCAGGCGGCGATCTGGCGGCAGGCCTCGTCGATGATCCAGGCGCCGGCCCGCACGATCAGGCCGGTCTCCTCGAGCACCGGCACGAATTCGGCGGGGAACACCATGCCATGGCCGGGCCGGTCCCAGCGCAGCAGCGCCTCGGCGCCGCTGATCTGGCCGCTCTGGAGGTCGACCTTGGGCTGGTAGTACAACTGGAACTGGCGCTGCTCGAGCGCGCGCCGCAGGCCCAGCTCCAGGTCCAGGCGCGCCAGCACCTGGCCGTTCATGGCGGCGGTGAAGAAGCGGTAGCCGTCGCGTCCGGCCTCCTTGGCGCGCCCCATGGCCGTGTCGGCGTAGCGGATCAGGGTGTCCGGGTCGGTGGCGTCGTCCGGGTACATGGCGATGCCGATGCTGGCCGTGAGCGCCACCATCTGACCCTGCAGGTCGAACGGCGCGCGCAGCGCCTCGCGCACCTCGTTGGCCACGTTGACGGCGTCCTGCTGGCTGCGCGTGGTGGTCAGCATCAGCGCGAACTCGTCGCCGCCAAGGCGCCCGGCCGTGTCGCGCACCCGCACGCACGACACCAGGCGGCTGCTGAACTGGCGCAGCAGCTCGTCGCCGCAGGTCGCGCCGAGCGAGTCGTTGACGGTCTTGAAGCGGTCCAGCGCGATGAACAGCACCGCGATGCGGCGCGCGCGCCCGGCCGCGCCCTCAGCCTCGATGGTCTCGCGCAGGCTCTGGTAGAACAGCGCGCGGTTGGGCAGGCCGGTCAGGCTGTCGTAGCCGGCCAGGTGCTTGAGGCGGCGCTGGTGCTCCACCCTTTCGGTGATGTCGCGCGCCACCGCGATGAGCATGCGCGCGCTGCCCATGGTGCGCACCTGCCAGTTGATTTCGACCGGCACGGCGGACCGGTCCGAGCGGGTCAGCTCGGCCTCGACCAGGTTCGGATCGCGACCGTCGCCGCCGGACGGGTCGGACTGGCGCGCCACCTGGCCGGACTGGGCCAGCCCGTACTCGGTGGGGTCGAGCGCGAGCAGCTGGGCGCGCGGGTAGTCCAGCATGCGGCAGGCGCCGTCGTTGACGTCGGCCAGTTTCATGCTGGCCGTGTCGATCAGGAAGATGGCGTCGTCGGTGGCATCCATGGCGCTGCGAAAGCGCTGCAGCTCGGCGGTGCGCTCGCGCACGGTCTGCTCGAGCCGCACGCCATGGCTGCGCGACTCGCCGTGCAGCAGGCGCACTTCGAGCATGTTGCGGATGCGGGTGAGCACTTCGACCGGATCGAAGGGTTTGCTGACGAAGTCGCGCGCGCCGGCGTCGAGGGCGGCCAGCTTCTTGTCCGGCTCGGCCGTCACCACCAGCACCGGCAGCCAGGAGCCGGCCTCCAGCGGCGCCAGCGCCTGCATCACCTCGAACCCGCTCATGCCCGGCATGTGCAGGTCAAGGATGATCAGGTCGTAGCGGTGCTCCTGGTGCATGGGCGCCACCTGGCGCGGATCGGTGGTGCTGTGCACATTGGTGTAGCCGGTGCTGCTGAGTAAAAACTCGAGCAGCTGGACGTTGACCGGCTGGTCGTCGACGATCAGGATGGCCGCCTTGAGGATGTCGTCTGGATGGATCATGGATGGATCAAGCGGTCATGACAAGGGGGCCTGGGGCGGCGGCGCGGCGGCGGCCGGCGCCGCCAGCAGCGCCAGCGTGGCGTCGATCGCCGCGGTGAATTCGTCGATGTTGATCGGCTTGGTGAGATAGCGGTGAAAGCCGCTGGCCAGGCCGCGCTCGACCTCGCGCGGCATGGCGTTGGCGGTGAGCGCGATGACCGGGATGTGGGCCGTGCGCGGGTCGCCGCGCAGCTCCCTGAGCGCGTCGGTGCCGCTCACGCAGGGCAGGTTCAGGTCCATCAGGATGATGTCGGGCAGGTGCGCCTTGGCCAGCGCGATGCCGAGGTGGCCGTCGGGCGCCGACAGCAGCTGCAGGTCGGGCCGGAAGCGCACGATCTCCTCGACCAGCTTGAGGTTGGCCGGGTTGTCCTCCACGTACAGGATGGTGTGGCTGGTCCTCGGCTCGGCGCGCGCCGGCGCCGGCGCGGCCGGCATGCGGGCCCCGTCCAGCGCCGAGGCGAGCGGCTCGGTCAGGCGCAGCGCGATCGAGAACACGCTGCCCACCCCGGCGCTGCTCGAGACGGTGATGGCGCCGCCCATCAGCTCGACCAGGCGGCGCGTGACCACCAGGCCGATGCCGGTGCCCTCCTCGCTGCCGTTCTCCTGGCCCAGGCGGTTGAACGGCTGGAACAGCGCGGCCACCTGCTCCGGGCGCAGGCCGATGCCGGTGTCCTGCACCGACAGGCGCACGCTGGCGCCGTCGGCCACGCAGTCGAACACCACGGCGCCGTTCTCGCGGTTGTACTTGATGGCGTTCGACAGCAGGTTGAGCAGCACCTGCTTGAGGCGGGTGCGGTCGGCCATCACCGCCGCGCCGGTGGGGCCGGGGAACAGCACGCGGACGCGGCGCTGGGCGGCGATCGGCTCGACCATGCTGCGGCATTCGGCCAGGATCTCGTCGAGCCCGACCGGCTCCATCGACAAGGTCACGGCGCCCGATTCGACCTTGGCCAGGTCGAGGATCTCGTTGATCAGGGTGAGCAGGTGGCGCCCGGACTTGAGGATGTGGCCGGCGAACTCCTTCTTCTGCGCCAGCGTCGAGGGCAGCGAATCGGAGGTGAGGATCTGGGCGAAGCCGAGGATGGCGTTGAGCGGGGTGCGCAGCTCGTGGCTCATGGACGACAGGAAGGCCGACTTGGCCTGGTTGGCCTTCTTGGCCGCCTCCATCGCCAGTTCCAGTTCGGCGTTGGCCAGCTCGAGCTGCATGGTGCGCTCGTGGACGCGCTCCTCGAGCTGTTCGTTCAGGCGCATCACCTCGGACTGGGCCCCGGCGATGGCGCTGTTGGACGCCTCCAGGGCGCGCGTGCGCTGCTCGATCTCGGTCAGCATGGCGTTGAACGAGACCACCAGTTCGCCGGCCTCGTCGTCGCTGATGCGCGCCGCGCGCTGGGAGTAGTCGCGGGTGGCGACGACCTCGCGCGCGATGCCGGAAATGGCCAGGATGGGCGCGGTGACGATCCCGCCCAGGCGGCGCGTGATCAGGTAGGCGATCAGCATGGCGCCGCTGATGACCACCGCGGCGATCAGGAGGTAGTCGCGCGCGCGCGAGGCCATGGTGTACTCGGCGCGCAGGTAGACCGTGCCGAGCACCTCGCCATGCTCGACGATGCGCTGCACCAGTTCGAGGTCGGCGCCGGCCATGCGCGCGCCGTCCGGCCCCGGGTGGAGCGGCGGGGCCAGCTTTTCGCCGGGCGCCAGGTAGGTGGCGAACAGGGCGCCGGCGGCGTTGTAGATGGCGCCCGAGCGCACCGCCGGGCGGATCCGCAGCGAGGCCAGGTTCTCGGTGGCCAGGCGCTGGTCGTCGAAGCTGAGCGCGGCCGAGGTCATGTGGCCGAGCAGCTCGGCCTGGGTGGCCATGTCGCCCAGCACCGTGCGGTGGTAGCCGCGCAGGTCGTAGGCGATCAGCGCGCCGATCGACGCCAGCAGCGCGGCCAGGGTGGTCATGAGCACCACCGCGAGCAGCTTCTGGCGGATCGAGCGGCCCTTCACGTGGCCTCCCCTTCGACCTTGTGGGCCGCGGCCAGCATGCGCGCGCTGATGCGCAGGCGCCCCAGCGCCACCTGGCGCAGGGCGACGTCGAAGCGTAGGCGCTCCTGGTCGATCAGGAAATTGATCATGGCGCCCAGCGCCAGCCCGTCGTCGGCGTCGGACACGGTCAGCACCGGCAGGCTGCGCGCCTGGGCCAGCAGGGCCGCCGCGGCGGCGCGCTCGAGGGCGCCGATATACAGCATGTGGACGCCGGCCGGACTGTCGCCCGGCTTGAGGCGGCGCACCTGCACCGGATGGCCGGCGACGGTGCGCGCGGCGACGATCTGCTCGAGTTCGCGGGCGACGGCGTCGTTGCCGGCCACGGCGATGAGCAAGGGGCTGTCGGGACGGGCGAAGGTGCCGGCGGGCCACTCGGTGAAGCTGGCGAACTTGTAAAGATAGGCCGCCTTGACCTGGTTTTCCAGCGCCATCCCCTGGGCCCGCGCGCTCAGCTGCGGCAGCAGCGCCGCGCAGGCGAGCGCGGCCAGCACGGCGCGCCGGCGCGGACGTGCCATCGAGACGCGGCGAACAGCAGGGCTGATGGCATCGGTCATGTGAATCTTATCAGTGCGGCGGTGGCGCGGAGTGTGCAAATAGCATATCAGCAGGAAACATCGAGATGGCGCACTACTGAAAAAAATATTGCGGAAATGTCTCTTTTCTTTTTTTTCGAATGCAAGTCCGGGCCGGGGACAGTTTTCGGCAACGCATGGTAAAGTACAATCGACGGCGCGCCAGCACGGCCCCCGTCATGAACCTGACTGCCCGACCGATCAAAGGAGACCTCTCGTGACGAACGACATCATCGATCTAGCCACCAAAGTTGGCCGCGCGCTGCAAGAAAAGGGTCTGCTGCTGACCACCGCCGAGTCCTGCACGGGCGGCGGCGTGTCCCAGGCCGTCACTGAAATCGCCGGCTCGACCGGCTGGTTCGACTGCGGCTTCGTGACCTATTCGAACGCCTCCAAGACCGAGCTGCTGGACGTGCCGGCCGCCCTCATCGCCCAGCTCGGGACGGTGAGCGAGGAGGTGGCCGCGGCCATGGCCAAGGGCGCGCTGGCCAACAGCAACGCCCACGTGGCCCTGTCCACCACCGGCATCGCCGGCCCCACCGGCGCGGTGCCGGGCAAGCCGGTCGGCACGGTGTGCTTCGGCTGGGCCAAGGGCGACCACGTCCACACCGAGCGGCTGGTGTTCGCCGGCGACCGCCAGGCCGTGCGCGAGCAGACCGTGCGCCACGCCCTGCAGGGGCTGCTGCGCTTCATCGAATAAGCGGCCGGCCGCCTACCGTCCCGCCCCCCGCCCCTCCATGCCGCTGACGCGCCGCGCGCTCTGCCTGCTGCTGGCCGTGGCCGGGCCGGCCGCCGCCGACGTCACCGTCTACGCGGCCGGCGACATCGCCGATTGCCGCCGGGTGGCGCCGGCGTATTCGCGCGCCGCGGCCACCGCCGAGCTGGTCGCGGCCGGCCTGGCGAACGACCCGGCGGCCGCCGTATTGACGCTCGGCGACAACGTCTACGAGCGCGGCACCGCCCAGGAATTCGCCAGCTGCTATGCCCCCACCTGGGGCCGCTTCAAGCAGCGCACCTACCCATCCCCCGGCAACCACGAGCACGCCACCAGCGGCGCGTCCGGCTACTTCGGTTACTTCGGCACCGCGGCCGGGCCCGGCCATTACGCCTTCACCCTGGGCAGCTGGCGCCTGATCTCGCTCGACAGCAGCGTGAGCGGCGCGGCGCGCGCGCGCCAGCTGGCCTGGCTGAAACAGGAGCTGGAACAGCATCCATCGCATTGCACCCTCGCCTACTGGCACCACCCCCTGTATAGTTCTGGCGGGCATCCTCACAATACGGTGATGCAAGAGGCGTGGCGCCTGCTGTATCGCGCCGGGGCCGAGCTGGTGCTGTCCGGGCATGACCACGATTACGAGCGTTTCGCCCCGCAGGACGCCGACGGCCGGGTCGACCGCGCGCGCGGTATCCGCCAGTTCGTGGTGGGCACGGGCGGCGCCTACAGCACGCCTTTCCTGTTCTCCCAGCCGAACAGCGAGATGCGCGACGGCGACCGCACCGGCGTGCTCAAGCTGGTGCTGGGCGAGCAAGGCTACACGTGGGAGTTTCTGGAAGCATCGTATGATGGCTTCCCCAACGGCCAGGCGCCGGACCGCGGCGCGGGACCTTGCCATTGATCGGCCACACAGCATGACTAAGCAATACTAATCGGGAGCAATTCGATGCACAACACGGTACACTTCATCCTGCAGGGCAAGGGTGGAATCGGCAAGACGCTGGTCTCGACCATCCTGGCGCAATGGCTGGGCGGCAAGGATGAGCAGCCGCTGCGCTGCTACGACACCGACCAGGAGAACGCCACCTTTTCGCGCTACAAGGCGATGAACGTGAAGCACGTGCCGGTCATGACGGACACCCGCAACATCGACCCCAAGCGCTTCGACGCCTTGATGATCGACCTGCTGGAGGAGGAAGGCAATTGCGTCATCGACAACGGCGCCAACACCTTCTCGCCGCTGATGGGCTATCTGCTGGAAAACGACTGCTTCGACCTGCTCAAGGAATCGGGCCGCAAGGTGTACATCCACACCATCGTCGGCGGCGGCGACACCCTGCACGACACGGCGATGGGCTTCGTGTCGACCGCCAAGTCGACCAATGTACCGCTGGTGCTGTGGGAGAACGAGCATTTCGGCCTGCTGCAATCGGCGACCGGCAAGGTGTTCACCGAGTCCCAGACCTACGCCGACAACTCGGCGCGCGTGGTGGGCCGCGTGGTGCTGCCGCAGCGCAACGCCGACACCTTCGGCGCCGA
>DIZW01000127.1 GCA_002428015.1 Oxalobacteraceae bacterium UBA6018
ACCGGTTACCCGCTGTACCGGACGCCACCGCCACCGCGGTCGACGCCGCCCCCGCCGCCACCGCCACCGCCGCGCTTTGAGAAGGTCACGCTGTCGGCCACCGAGCTGTTCGCGTTCAACAGCGCCACGCTGAACATGCCGCAGCCGCACCTGGACGAGATCGCCGCCGCGCTCACGGCCGACCCCAGCATCAACAACGTCTCCATCAACGGCTACGCCGACCGGCTCGGATCGGCCAAGTACAACCTCAAGCTGTCGCAGCGGCGGGCCGAGGCGGTGCGTGACTATCTCATTTCCAAGGGCATCGCACCGGAGCGCCTGAAAGCGCAAGGGATGGGCGAGGCCAATCCCGTGGTAACGTGCAACAACAAGCGCCGCGCCGACCTGATCAAGTGTCTCGAGCCGAACCGCCGGGTCGAGGTCGAGCAGATCACGGTCGAGCGCAAGGTCGAGTAAGGAAGGCCGGGCCGGGCTGCCGCCTGGGCCGGCCGATCGCAGCGAGCGTCGCGCGGGCACCGAGCAAGCGCATGACGCACAGGAGGGTTGGCGCCGCCAGCGGCGCCAACCGACCATTTTTTGAGGAGGGCGTTATGTTGGAATCCAAGGAAAAATGGCAGCCATTTTCCACGCAGCTGGCGCAGGTGATGCGCTGCGCGGTCAGCGAATGGTTCGCGCACCGCGCCGCCAGCAAGGGTGCCGCGCTGGCGTTTTACACACTGTTCTCGATCGCGCCTATCCTGGTGCTGGTGATCGCCATCGCCGGCTTCTTTTATGGCGCCGACGCCGCCCAGGGCCAGCTCCTCGACGAGCTCAAGGGGCTGGTCGGGAGCCAGGGCGCCCAGGCGATCCAGCTGGTGCTGGCCGGCGCGCGCAACAAGGAAAGCGGGCTGTGGGCCACGCTCATTGCTACTGCCCTCCTGCTGTTCGGCGCCACCAGCGTGTTTGCCGAACTCAAGGCCAGCCTGGACGAGATCTGGAACGTGCCCACGCCCAAGGACGTCACCTGGTGGGATACCGTGCGCACACGCCTGCTCTCGTTCGGCCTCATTCTCGTGCTGGCGTTCCTGCTGATGGTCTCGCTGGTAGTCAGCGCCGCCCTGGCGATTCTGCAGAACTATCTCAACGGCCTGTGGAAAGACGCGACCGTGCTGCTCTCGTGGGTGGCCTGGCTGATCAGCTTCTGCGTGATCGCGACCTTGTTCGGGGTGATCTACAAAATGCTGCCGCGCATCAGGTTGTCCTGGCGCGACGTCACCATCGGCGCCTTCGGCACGGCCGCCATGTTCACGGTCGGGAAATTCGCCATCGGCCTATACATCGGCAACAGCGGCGTCGCCAACAGCTTCGGCGCGGCCGGGTCGATGATCGCCCTGCTCCTGTGGGTGTATTACTCGGCGCAGATCTTCTTCCTCGGCGCGGAATTCGCGCGCCAGTACGCGATTCAATTGGGGAGCTTGCGTAACAAATCCGATGCCGCCGTCGGCAACACCAAGGTGACCCGGATTCGTTAAGCGCAGCGCGACTCGCTGAGCGCAGCGCAGCGCAGGCTGGCACCTGCCGGGACGGTATGGGAACCTCGGAAAACCGTAGCGAGCGGCGAAAAGTTTCGTCCGAGACGCGCAGCCGTACGGAGGTACGGCGAGCATCGCAGGGCGAAAATTTCGACGCGCAGTAGGTTTTTCGAGGTTCCCGGTATGAAAGCACCTGAGAAGGAAGACCCGACCGGGACCGCCAACCCGCACGGCGGTAAGCCCGCCGGGACGGTGGCGCTTGGGCTGCGCGCCAACTGGCGGCAGTTCAGCCTGCTCGTGCTCGTCAATGCCTTCGTGGGGGCCATGGTCGGGATGGAGCGCAGCGTACTTCCCGCCCTGGCCGAGCAAGAATTCAAGCTCGTCGCGCGCACCGCCATCCTCACTTTCATCGTCGTGTTCGGTGTATCCAAGGCGTTGACGAATTATGTGGCCGGGCGCTGCGCAGATGCCTGGGGCCGCAAGCCGGTGCTGGTGGCCGGCTGGCTGATCGCCACGCCCGTGCCGTTTCTGCTCATGTGGGCGCCCTCGTGGAATTGGGTGTTGCTGGCCAATGCCTTGCTGGGGATCAGCCAAGGCTTCACCTGGTCGACCACGGTGATCATGAAAATCGACCTGGCCGGGCCGGCGAACCGCGGAGCGGCGATGGGCATCAATGAATTCGCCGGCTATTGCGCGGTGGGCGCCGCGGCGCTGGCCACCGGCTGGATCGCCGCCCACTACGGCCTACGACCCCAGCCGTTCTATCCTGGCGTGGCGTTCGCCCTTGGCGGCTTGGCGTTGTCCGTGCTGGTGGTGCGCGAGACGCAGGGGCACGCGCACCTGGAAGCGGCCACGGCACCCACGCCGGGGACGGCCGACCGGCCTTCGCAGCGCAGGATCTTTTGGCAAGCCAGCGTGCGCGATCCCCACTTGTCGGCGATCAGCCAGGCCGGTCTCGTCAACAACCTCAACGACGGCATGGCATGGGGCTTATTTCCCCTCGTCTTCGCCGAGGCCGGCATGACGCTGACCGAGATCGGCGCGCTGGCCGCCCTGTATCCGGCCACCTGGGGGGTGTGCCAGCTGTTCACCGGCGCCCTGTCCGACCGCATCGGCCGCAAAGGCTTGATCGTCGCGGGCATGTGGGTCCAGGCGCTCGGCATTGCGAGCATCGCGTCGGTCCGGTCGTTTGCCGGCTTCGCGCTGGGCGCCCTGCTCCTGGGCGTGGGCACGGCCATGGTCTACCCGACCTTGCTCGCCGCCATAGGCGACGTCGTCAATCCGGCCTGGCGTGCCTCGACGGTCGGGGTCTACCGTTTTTGGCGCGACCTTGGCTACGCCATCGGCGCCCTACTCTCGGGTATCGTTGCCGACCGTTACGGTGAGCTCGCCGCGCTGTGGGTGGTCGCTGGCATCACCGTCCTGTCGGGGGCGGTGGCCGCCGCGCGCATGCGCACAGCGCCGGCCAGGTGACCGCGGGTGCGGCCGCGCGCGCCGCAACGGCGCGCTCCCGCTCCCTACTCGCCCAGCAGTTCAGCCAGCACTTCCATGCCCTCGACGCGCTCGGCCACGACCTTGATCATCACCACCACGGGCACGCCGAGCAGCAAGCCCCACATGCCCCACAACCAGCCCCAGAACAGCAGGCTCACGAACACGGCGGCGGGATTCATCTTGGCGATCTTGCCGGTCATCCAGGTGGCGATCACGGTGCCGACCAGGGTGGCGATGGCCAGCGAGATGCCCGCCACCAGCACCACCATGCGCAGCGATTCGAACTGCATGAACGCGACCAGGCCGGTAGCGACGGTGATCAGCAGCGGGCCGAAATACGGCATGATGTGCATCATCCCGGCGAAGATGGCCCAGGCGCCTGCGTTCTCCAGGCCAATCGCGCGCAATGCCACCCACATCAGCAAGGCCAGCAGGGTGTTGGTCACCAGTAGCATGAACATGTAATTCTGGATCGAGCTGTTGATGTCGTCGAGAATGTGTACGGTGACCTTCTTGCGGCTTAGCGACGGCCCCGTCAGCTTGACCAGCTTGCGCTTGAAGGTGTCGCCCGCGAGCAGCAAGAAGAACACGAGGAAGACCACCATCGTGGCCTGGGTCGCGAAGCTCATCAAGCCCATCGAGCCGGCCAGCACCCAGTCCATGACCCGGAACGAACTGCCGCCCTGCGCTGGCGCGGGCGCAGGCGCGCGCCGCGCCGGACGCCGGCTGTCGGTGCCGCCGGCGGTGGCCTGCTCGATGCGGGTCGCGGCGGCCTGCACCTGGGCGATCGTGCTTGGCTGCCCATCGCCGCTGTTGGTCAGCAGCCGCGTGACCTTCTCCGTAATGCGCGGCAAGTCATCGATGATGTTGAAGAACTCGTCCTGCACGCGGTTGATCACCCCGCCCATCACCGCCAGGATCGCCACCGTCACGAGCGTGGCGCCGATGACGCGCTTGATATGCAGGCGTTCCAGCCACATCACGAGCGGGTTCAGTGTGTAGGCGATGAAAATGCCGAGCAGCAGCGGCACCGTGAATTTTTGCGACCATTGCAGCGCCCACACGAAGGTGACGGTGGCGATGATGCCCAGCGCCAGGCCGCGCGCGTTGACATGGACCGGGATGCGCAGGCCGGGATTGGACGGCTGCGCCATCGGATCGCCGGGGTCCGGCGAGGGAGACAGCGCCGGCGTGGTCGCCGCAATGTCCATTGGAGGAATGTCGGAAGGCGCTGCCGGTCCTGGTTCTGCGAGCTGCATGGTGTTCTCTATTGAAAAGTTGTCGGCGGACGAAAGGCTAAAAAAAACCGGCCACGCAGGCCGGCACTGGACGGTCCGCCTGCGCTATTACTTCACGCGCACGTCGTTCTTGACCGATACTACACCCTTCACACCGCGGGCAATCTCAGCCGCTTTCACAGCGTCGGCCGGGTTGGCAACGAAGCCGGACAACTGGACATCACCCTTGAAGGTTTCAACATTGATTTCCGACGCTTTCAGGGTTGGCTCGTTGAAGATCGATGCCTTCACCTTGGCCGTGATGACGCTGTCGTCGACGTATTCGCCGGTACCTTCGCGGGTCGGGGTCGAAGCGCAGCCGACCATGGTGGCAACCAGGGATGCGGCAAACAGCATGGTCGAGAGGCGTTGTGCGAGTTTCATGGTGGACTCCTTGTTAGTTAATGGGCGCTCAAAATGAGCAAGGCGGCAATCCGCCCGCGGTGCTACGGAACTGCGGTACGACTGATCGTTGCTGCTTACTTCGCGTAGTCCGCCTTGGCGGCCGCCACGCAATTGTCTTTGGCCCCGCCGGCGAACGCGTCGCATTTTTCCCGCGCCACCTTGTATTCGGCGGCGCGCTTGTCGTCGCGCGCGTCATTGCGCGCCTCGATGGCTTTTTTGTCGGCTTTGGCGTCGGCCTGGGTGGCGACCAGCGTCGCCTTGGCCTGGCTGACGCACACGTCCTTGTCATTGCCGGTCAGCGCGGCGCACTTGGCCTTGTCACGCGCATACAGGGCGTCGGCGATCTTCAGGCGCGACTGCGTGTAGGCCTTGAGCGTGTTGCGGTAGTACGCTTCGGCCTCCTGTTCGGCGCGGATGCGCGCCGCGTTCGCTTCGGCCAGGCACACGTCCTTGGGATTGCCGGTGATGCCCTCGCACTGGGCGCGCGCCGCCTTGTAGGTCACGGACGCCTGTTCCTTCGCTTGCACATAGGCGGCCTTGGCTTCGGCCGAGGGCGCGCTCGCTTGCGCCGTTCCCGCCACCAGGCCGGCAAGGGCGACACTGAATATCATAGGCTTGATGCGGTACGTCATACGTTAATCTCCAGTCGGTTTGCGCGGCGTCGATGGAGCGGACCGCCGGCATAGCTAACGTTGTACCGGACCTGCCGCCGGCCTTCTGTACGCTGGCGAACATTGTATTTATTTGTCTCGAATTCTCCACAAACGGGGCTTGCCGGGGTATTCAGGCGCATGTGCGGCAGCGCACAGACAGCACCGCATCTCGTGACTACTCTGACATCACACTTTTGCTAAGGAGAATAAAATGAATGCGACTCGCACCATTGCAGCTATCGTCGTTGCCAGCACCGCCGTATTGAGCGGTTGCGCCAGCACCTCGACCTCGCCATATAACAGCCCGTCCAACACTGGCTACAATACTTCCGGCGCCACCATGGGCTATGGCACGATCGATTCGATCCAGGTCGTGCGCGCTCCGGGCCAGACCAGCGGCGCGGGTGCTGTCATCGGCGGCCTGGTCGGCGCGCTGGCCGGTAACCAGGTCGGCAGCGGCACTGGCCGCACCGCCGCGACCGTGGCCGGCGCCGTCGGTGGCGCGGCAATCGGCAACAAGGTCGAAAGCAACCGCGCCCAGAATGGCCAGGACCAGTACCAGATCAGCGTCCGCCTGGACAATGGCGACTACCGCACTGTGACCCAGGATAGCGTGTACGACCTGCGCGTGGGCAACCGCGTGCGCATCGTCGACGGCCGCGTGTACCGCTACTGATCTGCGCGCAACAAGCAACCGGGAACGGGTCCTGAGGGCCGCATTGACGGCCACTAGCGCCCGCTTCCGCCTGGAAGCCCCCCCCATGCCTGTACGTCGAGGAGAACTGTCATGCGACCGACTGCCACCCTGCTTCGCCGCGCCGCCATCGGCGCCTGTACCTTGATGCTGTCGCTCGGCGCGCTGGCCCAGGAGCCGCCCGCCGCCACCGCCGCCTCGGCCAATGCGCCGGCGCCGCAAAGCGTCGAGTCATCCGACCAGAACGTGCCGCCGGCGGTCGCCCACAAGCAGGCCGCCGAAATTGCCCGAGGCGATCCGGCGCGCTGGTCGCGCGAGGACTTCAGCGACGCCGCGCGTGTCGCCAACCTGCGCAAGGAAATCGGTGCGGCCCTGCAGGAATCCCAGGGTGCGTGCCGCAGCCAGCCGAAAGCCGAACGCGCGGCCTGCATGAAGCAGGCACGCGACACCTACCAGCAGGACATGGCCGCGCTGCGCGCCCAGATCGCGGCGGGCCGCTAAGGCCGCAGCCGCTATTGTCGGCGATCGCCCAGATCGCGGCGGGCCGCTGAGCCCCCAACGGCCGCTACGCGCGGCGCTTGCCCGGATGGGCCGCGTCTCGCCGCGGCGGCAACTCGTGCACCACGACCGCGGTGTCCTCCGCCACCAGGCGCAGCCAGCCGGCATGGCGCAGCGCGCGCATGGCGTCCTTGTAGCCCTGGTCCCAGCGCCACTCGATCGACCCCTTTGAGAAATTGACGTCCTTGGCGGCCATATGCCAGTCGCGCCCGGAATACGGCAGGCGCACGATGTGCATGGTCGAATCGCAGCCGAGAGAGGCCAGCTCGCGCTCGTCGTCGGGCGTGCGTTCGCCCGGCGGCAGGCGCGCGTACAGCTCGCGCAATTTGTGCTGCAGCGCGTGGGTCGAGATGTAGTCGTCGATGTGGCGCTTCGAACGCGAGGCGAAGGTGACGTCCTTCTGGCGCGTCTGCACTTCGTCCAGCGTGTGCGGCTCCTCGCCGGTGGCGCTCCACAGGTCCACCATGAAGCACAAGGTATCGGCCGCGCTCAGCTCGGCGAGCACCGACTCGAGCGGCGTGTTCGAGTACAGGCCGCCGTCCCAGTACAGCTCGCCGTCGATGCGCACCGGCGGGAAAGCCGGCGGCAGGCTGCCGCTGGCGCGCACGTGGTCCGCCGTCAGGTGGCCGTTGCGGCTGTCGAAGTGGGCCAGCTCGCCGGTGCGCACATTGACGGCGTTGACGGTCAGGCGCATGCCGCCGGAGGCGTTCAAGTAATCGAAATCGACCAGCTCGTTCAGGGTATCGTGCAACGGCGCCGTGTTGTAGAACGAGGCCTGCTCGGGCGGTACCTCCATCCCGAACGGAAAGCCGCTGAAGTAGCGCGGTGAAAAAAATCCCGGCGCGCCGCGCATCACGGTGTCGATCGTGTTGAGCCAGATGGCCGAGCGGCGTTCCGTGTCGGTGACGCGATTCATGTCGACGTTGTCGGGATGCGAGACGCGGTCCCAGAACGCCTTGACCCGGTGCAGGCGATTGGCCTTCTCGTTGCCCGCGATGAGGGCGGCATTGATGGCGCCGATCGAGGTGCCGACGATCCAGTCGGGCACCAGGTCGTGCTCGTGCAAAGCCTGGTACACCCCGGCCTGGTAGGCCCCCAGGGCGCCGCCGCCTTGCAGCACCAGGACGATGCGGATGTTGTGTGGATTGAGCTTGTTAATGACAGTCATGAGCGAAGCCCGAGGTTAGCGTGTCTCCAAGTATAGTGGATAGCCGCGCAGACGGTGCGCGCGCACAAAGTGCCAGCACGGCGCGGGCGCGCCCGCGGCGGGCCGCGATGGTCAAGGCGGGCCGCCCGCGCGAGACGGGTGCGCCGGACGCAAAAAGACGGCGCCGAATCAGAGATTGCGACGCCGCTCAAGCCCCACCATATTTTGCCGTTCTTATTGCAAGGCCGGGTTCGCGTGCCCGGCATGGCCACGTTGCTTCAAACTACTAGGTCCAACTGCGACGTCCACCTGTTACGGCCCAATTGCTGCGGCCAACTGCTGCGTCCAACTGTTGCGTCAAAACCTGCAATGCATTTCCGGTGCTCACCTCGCGATGCGCACCCGCGACGCGGCTATTGCGACATATGCGCGTTGCGCTGGCGCTGTACATACCACGCCATGCCGGCCGCCGCGGCGGCGACCCCAAGGGCCGGCTTGACCAGCCGGCGCCGGCGCAGGAAACCCAGCACGGCCAAGGCATACGGCATCATCGACGCGACGTTGGTCCCGGTCGGGCGCAGCAAGCTGTCGATGCGCGAGCGCACCGCCCAGCTCGCATGGTCCAGCGCCGAATGGAACAGCGCCTCCGGACGCGAGCCCTGCTTGATGGCCGTCTTTGCATTGACGATGCCGATGCGGTGGAATTCCGCCTGGCGCATCAGGCGCGACTTGCGCTCGGACAGGGAAGCTTCCTCATCCTTGTGCTCGTGCCTATGCTTGTGCGCCTGCGTATCCGCGCTGTCGATTCCGACGATTTCATGCTCCATCCGCTGTCCTCCTTATTCGTAAGCCCGTTTGGCCGCCTTACAGCAGCATGTCCTTGTCGTGCTTGAGCTCGTTCATGGTGGCGGGAAACGCCAGCTTGCCCTGCTTGAGCATGGACTTGCACTTCACGACGAGCGCGATGGCCGCCACCAGGAACACGGCGAACATCACCAACAGGATCTTCCACCCCATCGTCTCCCACGCGAGCGCAACGATCACGGCGGTGCCGTAGGCCAGGGCGAACCAGCTGCACAGCACCGCCAGCGCGAAGATCGCCAGCAGTTCGAGCACATGGTTGCGTACCTCGGACAGTTCGAGTGCGGCCAGTTCGACACGCGACACCACCAGTCCGAAGACGTTCTTCGCCAGGCCGGTCAGCCCGTTCAGGAGGCCGGGGCCATGTACTGCTGCAGTCGATTGGTCCATGGCTACCCCGGCGTCGGTTATTTACGGCCCAGGATGACACCAACCAGCAGGCCGACGCCAGCGGCGGCGGCGACGGTGCGCCACGGGTTGTCCTTAACGTAGACATCGGCGCTCTGCGCCAGTTCCTTGCCCTTGACGAGAGCCTGGTCCTGCACTTGCGACGCCTTGCCCAGCGCTACGTCGAGCATCTGCATGCCGCGCTGGCGCAGGTCCTCGGCCTTTTCGCCGGTCAGCGAGGCGGCCGCCTGCAGCAGCGACTGGGCATCCTTGACGAGCGATTTGACGTCGGACTGGGTGCTGTTCATGGCGCCATTGAGGGACGAGGCGGCGCCATTGGTACGGGTGGTATTGGATTCAAACATGGTGATCTCCTTGGTGGGTGAAATTAGTTGCGGTCAGCGTTGATGCACTGTCCCTTGCCGTCGCGCCCTGCCCCTAGCGGGCCAGCAGGTCGCGCATGTCGTCGGCGTGTTCTTCTTCGACGGCCATGATCTTCACCAGCAACTGGCGCGTCGTCGGATCACGCTCGCCGATGGCCGCGATCATCTGGCGGTACGACTCGATCGCCACGCGCTCGGCGATCAGATTGGCGCGGATCATGCCCTGCACGTCGTCCGATTCGTCGTACTCGGCGTGGCTGCGCGCTGTCAGGGTGGCGGGATTGAAGTTCGGCGCGCCGTTGAGCTGGACGATGCGCTCGGCCAGCCAGTCGGCGTGCTCCTGCTCTTCCTGGGCATGCTCGAGGAACTCGTCCTTGATGGGGCCGTTGCCGACCCCGCTCACGGTGTAGTAGTGGCGCTTGTAGCGCAGCACGCACACCAGTTCGGTGGCGAGCGCGTCGTTCAGCATGGCGATCACGGCGTCGCGGTCGGCCTGGTAGCCTTCGGTGACGGCGCCGTCGTCCAGGTTGGCTGCGGCGCGGCGGATAGCGTTGACGTCAAATCCATGCGCCAGCGGCGTTTGTGTTGATTCCATGGTGCTTTCCTTTTTGCGTAGGTGGGACTGCGAATTCGAATAACGGCGCGGTTAGCGGCGCGATGAACGGCACGATCAACGGCGCGATTAACGGCGCGGCGCGATCGGCTGGCCTTCGTTCGACAGCACGATCTCGACGCGGCGGTTCAACTGGCGGTTGGCCGCTGTGTCGTTGGACGCGACCGGGAACGCCGCGCCGTAGCCACGCATGGCGACGCGTTCGGGCGCCACGCCCATTTGCATCAGGGCGCCACGCACGCTGCTGGCGCGACGCTCGGACAATTCCTGGTTGTGCGCGCTGCCGCCGGTGCTATCCGTAAAACCTTCGACCAGCACGGTGCGGTTTGGGTTCTGCACCAGCACATCGGCCAGCTTGCGCAAGGTGGTCATGCCGGTCGGGGTCAGGGTCGCCTGGTTGGTCGCGAAGAGCACGTCGCCGATCGTGATGATCATGCCGCGCTCGGTCTTCTTGGCCTGCAGGTCGGCCATCATGGCTTCGAGCTGGGCCGACTTGGCCTGGGCTTCGCGGGTCTGTGCTTCCGCCTCGGCGGCCTTGCGCTGGGCGTCGGCCGCCTGGTTCTGGGCCGCCACGGCTTGCGCCTGGGCCTGGGCCGCATCCATCTTGGCACGGTCGGCCTCGGCGGTGCGTGCCTCCAGGCGCAACTCGTTGCGCTGCTGGCCGGCCTGGGCCACCTGGTTCTCGGCCGACTTCTGCTTGGCCACTTCCATCGCGGTGGCGATCTTCTGCTTGGCGATATAGGCCAGCTTGTCGATCTGCTCCAGGCTGTCCTTGTGCGCGGCCGCCGTGTTGGCCGCGTTGAGAGCCTCGCTGGCGGCCTTGAACTCGAGCGGCGCGTTGCTCGACACGCTAGGGTTGTTATTGGCCTGCACGAAGTCGCCGCGCGCCTGGTCCAGCAGCGGCGTGGTGGTGGGTATGCTGCTGCACGCGGTCAGGCTCAGGGCGGTGGCCAGGACGGCCGCATTCACGAAATACTGTTTCATCGCATGTTTCCTTTTTTCTTGTGTGCGCCACGACGGCGCGTCAGAACGAATGGGTGCTGCTTGCCGCCGGACGGCGGCGGCCTTACTTGGCGCGGTCGACTTCATCGCGCAGCACGCGCAGGTCGTCCTGCAGCGCGTTGGCGGCGGCGGCGGCCTTGGCCGAGTTGGCCTTGCTCTGGGCCAGCTTGGCGTCAGCCTGGGCCTGGGTGGCGAGGTCGCGCGCGGTGGCGTAGTCCTTGGCCGCGAGCGCCTGGTTGGCGCGCATCATCTTTTCGCGCGCCAGATTGATTTCGGCCGGCGCCAGGTCGGCCGCGCCCGCGCTGACGGCGTTTTCTACCGCATTTTTCGAGACAGCGACGTCAGCCGTGGCGGGGGCCTTCTGCGACGCGCAGGCAGCCAGCGATAACACGGCGGCGGCGCACAGGACCTTGCTCAGCTGATTCATTGTTTGGGTAATCATCGTTCGTTCTCCATGATGTTGATGTGATGTCGTGCTTACGTTATATGCTGATTGTTTGGCAAGTTCGGTTCGCTGACGCACATAGCGAAATGTTTTGGAAACAATGGCTAAGAAGCTAGGTGCGTCAGCGCACACTATCATGGAAGGCTTTGCGCTAAGCTCCATCGTTAACACGACGCCATCACCTTAAAGGATTGCCATGACCCAAGCCGACACCCGCGCTGGCCACAAGCCTTTGACACGCGGCGCCAAAATTGTCCTCGCCGTGGCCGGCCTGTTGACCGCCATTGTCGCCATCGCGCTGATGGTGCTGCTGAACTACGACTGGAACAAGGCCCGCCCCTGGCTCAACGCCAGGACCAGCGAAGCGATCGACCGGCCGTTCCAGATCGCCGGCAATCTGGCGCTGACCTGGGAAAAGCCGGCCGCGCGCATGGCCGCCCAGGACAAGACCTGGCGCGACTTCATCCCCTGGCCACATTTGGTGGCCAACGACGTCCACGTCGGCAATCCGGCCGGCATGGCGCCGGGCGACCTGGCCAAGGTCGACCAGCTGTCGTTCTCGCTCAACCCGCTGGCCCTGCTGGACAAGCGCATCGCCATTCCCGTGCTGCGCTTCCAGGCGCCCGCGGTGGAGCTGCTGCGCACCAAGGACGGGGCCAACAACTGGACCTTCGAACACAAAGAGAAAAAATCGCCCTGGACGCTGGACCTGGAACGCATCATCCTGGCCAAGGGCGTGGTGCATATCCAGGACGCGATTGAGAAGGCCGACGCCACCGCCGACATCGACACCCTCGACGCCGACCCCACCTACGGGGTGGGTTGGACCCTGCACGGCACCCTCAACGGCGCGCCCGTCACCGGCACCGGCAAGGCTGGCGCGGTGCTTTCGCTCAAGCAGCAGAGCACGCCCTACCCGGTCAAGGCCGACGTGCACGCCGGACGCACCCACATCGCCGTCGAAGGCACTATCACCAAGCCGACCCGGCTGGCCGCGGTCGACCTGCGCCTCCAGCTGGCCGGGCCCAGCATGGCGCGCCTGTTCCCCTATACCGGCGTGCTGCTGCCGGAGACTCCGGCCTTCAGCACGGAAGGGCGCCTGGTGGGCGCGCTGGGCCCGGCCAGCAGCCGCTGGACCTACGACCACTTCACCGGCAAGGTCGGCTCGAGCGACATCGGCGGCCACCTCGAATTCCAGTCCGGTAAGCCGCGTCCCAAGCTGACCGGCAGCGTCGTCTCCAAGCTGCTGCAGTTCAGCGACCTCGGTCCGCTGATCGGCGCCGACTCCAACGCCAGCAAGACCGCGCGCGGCGTGGCGCCGGTGCAGCCGGCCGGCAAGGTGCTGCCGGTCGAGACCTTCCGCACCGAGCGCTGGACGGCGATCGACGCCGACGTCAAGTACGCGGCCGAGCGCATCATCCGCGAGCACCAGTTGCCGATCAAGAAGCTCAGCACCCATCTGCTGTTGAGCGATGGCGTGCTGACCTTGGCGCCGCTCAATTTCGACATGGCCGGCGGCAACCTGAACTCGACCATCAAGCTCGACGGCAGCGGTCGCCAGGGCAAGGACGCCATCAAGGCCACCGCCAAGGTCGCGGCGCGCCACATCCGCATCAAGGACCTGTTTCCGACGATCGAGAAGATGCAGGCCACGGTCGGCGAGATCAACGGCGACGCCCAGTTGTCGGCCACCGGCAACTCGGTGGCCAGCCTGCTGGCCGCCTCCAACGGCGAAATCAAGGCCTTGATCAACCAGGGCACGGTGAGCAAGCTGCTGCTCGAGGAGATGGGTCTGAACGTGGGCAACATCGTGCTCACCAAGCTGTTCGGCGACAAGCAGGTCCAGCTCAACTGCATGGCCGCCGACTTCGCCGTCACCAACGGCCTGATGCAGACGCGCACCTTCGTGGTCGACACCGACGAGGCGGTCATCCACGCCGGCGGCACCATCAACCTGGCCAACGAGCAGCTCGACCTGACCCTGCGCCCGGAAACGAAGAGCCTGCGCGTGCTCTCGCTGCGCGCGCCGCTGTACGTGCGCGGCGGCTTCGACCATCCCGAGGTCAGCGTCGACAAGGGCGTGATGGCCTTGAAGGCCGGCAGCGCGATCGCGCTCGGCCTGGCCGCCCCGATCGCCGCCCTGCTGCCACTGGTGAATGCAGGCCCCGGCAAGGACAGCCCCTGCGGCCAATTGCTGGCCCAGGCGCGGGTCAAGCCGGTGGCCCCGCCGCCCGGCCACACCAACAAGCGTTGAGAAATATTTGTCAGTTCGAAAACTCTATGTGCGTTGACGTACAGACGCAAGGGCGGGCCCGACCGTAATCTGCAGGTATCGGTGAGCCCAAGCGCACCGGACGCTGAATAAAAAATACGACCCACCCATAGAGGACTACATAATGAAAAACCTGAAAATCGTAACGAGCCTGCTGGCCGCGCTGATGCTGACCAATCTGGCCGGCTGCGCCACCAACGCCAAGACCGAAAGCGTGGGCCAGTACGTCGACGACGCCACCATCACCACCGGCGTGAAGGCGGCGATCCTGAACGAGCCGACCCTGAAGGTTTCGGAAATCAACGTCGAGACGTACAAGGGCGTCGTGCAACTGAGCGGCTTCGTCGCCGCCCAGGACAGCATCGCCAAGGCGGCGAGCGTCGCACGCACCGTCAAGGGCGTGCAGTCGGTTAAAAACGACATCCGCATGAAGTAATCCATCAAACCAACAGGAGAACTCACCATGAAAACGATCAAACAATTGGCAGTATGCGCGTCGCTGGTCGCCGTGTCGCTGGGCCTGGGCGCTTGCTCGAGCATGTCGGCGCAAGATAAGAACACCGCGATCGGCGCCGGCGCCGGCGCCGTGCTCGGCGGCGTGCTCACCGGTGGCAGCACCATGGGCACCGTCGGCGGCGCAGCCGTGGGCGGCGTGATCGGCAACCAGGTCAAGCCGTCGCGTTAATCGACCTTGGTAATTGACCGTGGCAGGTGATCGGCGGGAGCGGCCAACAAGGCGCTCCCGCCGATGGCATTGCCACCGGCGGTGGAAGATGGTAGCGTTATCAAATTCGCGCTTCGGCGCGTGTTTTCCCGCCTCCATCGCCAAGGACCGCCATTGAGAACCGCCCTACTGACCGTATTGACCCTCGCCGCCAGCGCCGCCTTCGCCGCGCCCGTCACGCCGCCACCAGCGGCCCGCCCTGCCCCATCCGCAAGCCCACCCCGCAGCGATCCCGGCACAATCACGCCCGCGCTCGACGATGGCGGCGGCGCCTACGCCTCCCACCGCTACCACGACCTGTTCGCCGAACGCCTGGGCCACACCCACGCGCAAACGCGGCAAAAGATCGAGCACGCCTTCCAGCAGCTGTTCTACGGCGACGGACAGGAGCAGCGCGTCTACTTTGAAAGCGGCGTCAACGCCAACGGGCCGCTGGCCTACGTGACCGACTGGGCCAACAACGACGCGCGCACCGAAGGCATGAGCTACGCCATGATGATCGCGGTGCAACTCGACAAGAAGCGCGAGTTCGACGCCCTGTGGAACTGGTCCAAGACCTTCATGCTGACCACCGATCCGGCCAATCCCTCGCACGGCTACTTCGCCTGGTCGATGAACACCGATGGCAGCCCGCGCTCGGTCGGCGCGGCCCCCGACGGCGAGGAATACTACGCGATGGCGCTGTACTTCGCCGCCCATCGCTGGGGCAAGGGCCACGGCATCTACGACTATCAGCGCGAGGCCGACACCATCCTGGGCGGCATGCGCCACCACGCGCTGGCCACCGGCACGCCGCCGTTCCGCATCCATCCGCAGGACGCGCCGTTCGTGGAGCCCGCCACGCCATGGCCGAGCCCGAACAACCGGGCCGAGCAGGCCCGCGCGCGCCAGCAGGGCCAGCCCTGGCCGCCAGTACGTCCCCAGCGGGCGCCGCGCTTGGCGACGGTGGGCCCGATGGTCGACGAGGCCAGCGCCATGGTCCGCTTCGTGCCGGAGACGACGCTGCCGGGCACCGACGCGTCCTACCACCTGCCGGCCTTCTACGAGCTGTGGGCGCGCTGGGGACCGCGCCAGGACCGCGCATTCTGGTCCAGGGCCGCCGCCGCCAGCCGCGACTTCTTCGTCAAGGTGGCCGATCCCGCCACCGGCCTGGCGCCCGACCGCAGCAACTTCGACGGCACCGGGCTGCCCTCCTGGGACGGCAGCCCGGCCGCGTTCGGCTACGACAGCTGGCGCACGGCCAGCAACTGGTCGGTCGACTACAGCTGGTGGGGCAAGGACGGGCGTGAGAGAACGCTCAGCGAACGCATTCAGCGTTTTCTGTCCAGCCAGGGGATAGACCGTTTCGCCGACCGCTACAGCCTCGACGGCAAGCCCTTGTCGGAGCGCCATTCGACCGGCATGCTGGCCGCCAGCACCGTCGCCAGCATGGCCGCGCCGCCCGGGCCGGTGGCGGACGCCTTCCTGAAAGCGCTGTGGGACACACCGGTGCCGGCCGGCGAGCAGCGCTACTTCGACGGCATGCTCTATCTGATGAGCATGATGCACCTGGGCGGCGAGTTCCGCATCATCGACAGCGCGAACGGCCAGCGCCCGCGTTGACGGCCACGGCCGGCGGCTCAGAGCTTGAGCGTGTTTCTGGTGTGATGAGCGGGCATGATCGACCTACGCTCACGCTCTCAGACGAAAGCCGTCGCCAGCGCGCCGGCCCCGGCATCCTTGACGATCTCGTAGCACTTGCAGGAAGCGGCCGCCAGGCCGGCCGCGTCCAGGATCTCGATATTGCCGCGGCTGTAGATGATCAGCCCTTGCTGCTGCAGGGCGCTGGCGGCCTTGGTGACGCCGACCCGGCGCACGCCGAGCGCGTGGGCGAGGAATTCATGCGTGAGGTGGAATTTGTCCGACTGCAGGCGGTCCCGCGTGACCAGCAGCGAGCGCGCCAGGCGCGCCTCGAGCACATGGAAGCGGCTGCACACGGCGATCTGGATGGCCTGCGCCAGCAAGGTGTCGGTGTAGCGGTACAGCACCCGCTGCAGGGCCGGGTTGCGCGCGAACTCGGTGCGGAACTGGGCGCCGTCCATGCGGCTGGCGATGCCGGCGCGCTGTACGATGGCGCGCACCTGGGCCGTGTCGTGCCCCAGCGCCACCGTGGCGCCCAGCATGCCCTCGCGCCCGACCAGGCCGATTTCCAACGTCATGCGCCCTTCGGCCACGCCCAGCAGCGAAATCAGGCTGTCATGCGGAAAATAGATGTGGTGGATAGCGTCGCCGGGTTCGCACAGCACGTCGCCGACCTCGACCTGGACC
Organism: Oxalobacteraceae bacterium UBA6018; assembly: GCA_002428015.1. GTDB lineage: Bacteria > Pseudomonadota > Gammaproteobacteria > Burkholderiales > Burkholderiaceae_D > Telluria_A. Next base: position 16,734 of record DIZW01000127.1, read on the forward strand.
TGTTCGAGCATCGTCGCGAAACGCGCCAGGTCGGCCGGCGGCAGGGCTTCCAGCAACTGGTTGCCGGCGGGCGGTTCGGGGACGAACCCGGCTGCGATGCTCACGGGTCGCTCCCGGATGGTGGGGCGGTGTTGGTACATAGGATGAGGCCGGTAGCAATCATGGGTCGATTCGTCGGATCGGCTTGCGCAGATACATTTGCAAACAATTTTCAATCAGCGTAGCGGCAATAATAGGCAAAGTATGTACGGTGACGCACGGAAGGCGCCCTCGTTCCCATGGACAATTGATCCTGTCGACGAAAAACCCTCTCGGGACCGTTTCGATACCTAACAAGAAAAGGAAATCCATCATGAATAATCCACTGAACTCCACCCAAGGCGGCCGCCACCACCCGGCCATGATCGTGGCGGCCATCGCCGTCATCCTGTTCTGCCTGGCCGGCACCGCCGCCATCCTGGGCTGGATCCCATCCTCCTTCGGCGGCCCCGCCAAGCACCAGTTGAGCGACGCCGACCAGGCCACCCTGTCGGCCAAGATGCAGCAGGACGGGCAGTTGGGCGCGCCGGCGGCCCTGGCCACGGCCCAGCCGCCGCTGGCCCTCGCTTCCCAGGAGCGCTCCCAGGACCTGCGCCAGTCCGGCTCCCAGCCGTATCCGGCCCAGAACGAGCCACGGGTGAGCACCTACCGTGAAGCCGACCTGGCCCAGGCCGAGCCTGCGCGTGCCACCTGCACCAGCTGCGGCCGCATCGAATCGGTCCGCGCGATCCAGACCCGGGCCCAAGGTAGCGGCCTGGGCGCGGCCGGCGGCGCGGTCCTGGGCGGCCTGCTGGGCAACCAGATCGGCGGCGGCCATGGCCGTCAACTGGCAACCGTGGCCGGCGCCGTTGGCGGCGCGGTGGTCGGCAATCAGGTCGAAGGCAATATGAAGGCCACCACCAGCTACGAAATCCGGGTACGCATGGACAACGGCCACTACCGCAGCTTCCATCAGAACAGCGCCCCGCGCTGGGCCGCTGGCGACCGCGTCCGCGTGGTCAACGGCTCGCTGCATTCGGTCTAAGCGGTACGGCGCGGCCCGCCCGGGCCGCCCACCAATCAACGCTCCGCGGCAGCCGCCCCGGAGCGTTTTTTATTGGCCATGGGCGCCGCGCGCGACTGCAGCGGCTGCGCGCCGCCGGCCGTAGTTGCCACGGCAATTGTTCGCGCCGCGCCGCCGCGCAAAAAAAGTTGTTCCTTATGTACGCCAGCGAACGGAATGCGCTAGCACAACTGCGCATACTGGGCACACGACAAAACACAACGTCGATAACAAACCCACCGAGGACAAAATCATGCTCTATACAATCGCTGTCGTACTTATCATTCTCTGGCTGCTGGGCCTGGTGACCTCCTACACCGTCGGCGGTTTCATCCACATCCTGCTGGTTGTTGCTATCATCATGATCCTGGTCAAACTGATCAGCGGACGCGGCATCTAGCCACTTGTTCGATTCGGCCATCGCTTGATGTCCGATCCGTTTCGCGGTCACGTCCGGACTTTCCGGCGTGACGGCGAAACGGATTATTTGCTTCTCAAGGAGAAATTCATGACATACAACCTCACCAAATCGATCATCGCCATCACCGTGCTGGCCATGGCTGGCGGCTGCGCCGACATGTCGCAAACCCAGCGCGGCACCGCCACCGGGGCCGGCATCGGCGCCGGGCTGGGCGCGATCCTGGGCAGCAGCACCGGCGGCGGCGGCGGCAGCCGCGCCACCAAGGGCGCAGTCCTGGGCGGCGCCGCCGGCGCGATAATCGGCAATATCTGGTCCAAGCACATGGAGCAGCAAAAGCAGGCGATGGAGCAAGCCACGCGCGGCACCGGCATCCAGGTCAGCCAGACCGACGACAACCGCCTGAAGATGGAAATCCCGGCTGACGTGTCGTTCGACACCGGCCGCGCCGACATCAAGCCGAACTTCCGTCCCGTGCTCGAGCGCTTCGCCTCGACCCTGCAGGAGAATCCGGGCACCAACGTGACCATCATCGGCCACACCGACAGCACCGGCAACGACGCGGTCAACCAGCCGCTGTCGGTCGAGCGCGCCGCCCGCACCCGCGACTACCTCGCCATGCGCGGCGTCTCGCCCAACCGCATCACGATCGAAGGCCGCGGCGAACGCGAGCCAATCGCCTCGAACGACGATCCGGCCGGCCGCGCGCGCAATCGTCGCGTCGAGATCTACGTCGCCGAACCGAACCGCGGATAAGCGCGGCGCGCGCGAGCGCGTCCCCGCTGGAACCAGCAAAAGCCGCCCCGTGCACACACCGGGCGGCTTTTCTCATGGGCTTGAACTAAATCAACACGCCAGGAGGCGCGCGGCAGGATAGTTATTTTCACAGCGCAACTAATTCCAGGAGGCAGCCATGCAGACGGAACCCATCGCAGCGAAGGGCGTCGAAGCCGCCCTGTGGAATCCCACCGCGATCGCCTTGTGGAGTGTGCCCTTCTCGCCCCTGTTCGGCGCCTACCTGCACATTCACAACTGGACCGCGCTGGGCGAGCCGGCCAAGGCCGCCGCCGCGCGGCGCTGGTTCAAGGCGCTGCTGGTGGTGATGGCATTCAATGCCCTGGTCAACGCCGTGGCCGAGCGCGTCAACAGCAACGCCGGCCTGGCCGAATGGATATCGGTGCTGCTGTTCCTTGGCTGGTACGGCGCGGCCGCGATGCCGCACGCGCGCGCCGTGCGCCAGCGCGCCCGGGCCGACTACCGGCGCCGCCCGTGGGACCTGGCCCTGCTGACCGGGGTGCTGGCGGGCCTCGCGTTCTACGCCTATTCGCGCCTGCTGTGCGCCTTGTTCGCCGGCCTCACCTGATCGCGTCTTCCGCGGCGGGCGGCGCCCGATGTGCGCCTTGCCCGCAGGCTTGAGCTGATCACTTGGCGGCGGGCGCGCCGGCCGGCTTGCCGAAATCGCCGGCGCTGACCACCGACAGCGCGGCGGGCTTGAGGTACTGGCGCAAGGCTGCGTTGACCTGGGCCACCGACAGCGCCGCCACCTTGGCCGCCAGCGAACGGTCGTAGGCCATGGTGCGCCCCAGCGTCAGGTAGGACGACAGGCGATCGGCCAGCGCGCCGTCATCGGTCAGCACCACCTCCTCGCCCTGGCGCCAGCCCTTCTTGGCGTCGGCCAGTTCCGCCGCCGTGAAGCCGTCCTTGAGGGCGCGCGCGATCTCCTCGCGCAGCGCCGCCTCGACCTTGGCGCTGTTCTGCGGCGCGCTGATCGCGTAGCCGAGCCAGAACCCGGCGTCCTCGCGCGCGGACGCGTTCAGCTGCGAGCCGACCCCGTACGACAAGCCCTCCTGCTGGCGGATGCGGTCGGCCAGGCGGCTTTTCAGCGCGCCTCCGCCCAGCATGTGATTGGCCATCAACAGGGCCGGATAGTCGGGTGCGTCGTCGCGCAGCGCCAGCGGCTGCACCGCCAGCAGCATGCTGTTGGCCTTGTCCGGCGTGGCCAGGGTGATGCGCTGCGCCGGCGCGTCCTTTACGCTGTCGGCGATGCGCGTGTACGGCTGGGCCGCGCGCCAGTCGCCCAGCAGCGCGCCCAACTGGGCCTTCAGCGCGGCCGGGTCGAAGTCGCCCACGGCGCTGAGGCTGGCGTTGCCGGCGCCGTAGAACGCGCGGTGGAAGGCGCGCACCTGCTCGACCGTCAACGCGCGCACCTGCGCCAGCTGTTCCGGCAGGGTCGCCACGTGCCTGACGTGGCCGTTGGGCGTGGCGTCGAGCAGGCGCTGGAAGGCGTTCACGGCCAGCTTTTCCGGCTCGGGGATGTCCTGCTCGATGCGGTTGACCTGGTCGCGCTGGAACTCGGCGAACTCGCTGGCGGAGAAGGCCGGTGTGCGCAGCACCTCGGCCAGCAAGGCCAGCGCGGCGGGCAGGTTGGCGCGCGTGGTGGTGATGGACGCGCTCACGCTGTCGGCCGCGCCGCTGACCGACACCTGCGCCTTGAGCCGGTCGAAGGCGTCCTTGATCTCCTGGCGCGACAGGCGCTGCGTGCCGTGCGTGAGCAGGGCCGCCGCGAAGGTGCCGGCGTTGGCCTGGCCGCGCAGGGCCGCCTCGCTGCCTGTGTTCAGGCGCAAGGTCACGCTGACGGTGGCGCCCTTGGTCTTCTTGGACAGCAGCGCGCCCTGCAGCCCGTTGGGCAGGGCGAAGCGCTCTGTGCGCGCCTCGATGTTGGCCGGGCTCGCATCGAAGGCCTCGCCCTGCGCCAGCGCCGCGCGGCCCTGGTAATGGTCGACGATGGCCGCCACGTCAGGCACCGGCGGGACCTCGGCGCGGTCGGGCGCGTCGGTCGGGATGAAGCGGCCCACGGTGCGGTTGCTCGGCTTGAGATATTTCTCGGCCACGGCCTGCACCGCCTTGGCGTCAAGCTTGTCGATCTGGTCGCGCTGGACGAAGAACAGGCGCCAGTCGCCCGCCGCCATCGACTCGGTCAGGGCGATGGTCAGGCGCGCGGTGTCGTTCATGTCCAGCTCGATCTGCTTGAGCGCGGCGGCGCGGGCGCGCGCCACCTCGGCCTCGGTGACCGGCTCGCGCCTGAAGTTTTCCAGCACCGCCAGCATCGCCCGCTCGGTCGCGTCCAGCGCCTGCTCCTTCGGCACCACGGCGCCGAAGATGCGGTAGCCCTGCTCCAGGTTGCTGACCGCGTCCGCTTCCAGGCGGCTGGCCAGCTTGGTCTCGACCAGCGCCTTGTGCAGGCGCCCGCCCGGCGCGTCCATCAGGATGTGCGACAGCAGCGCCAGCGCGGCGGCGTCGGCGTGGCTGGACGCGGCCACGTGGTAGCCGGCGCCGATGAACTGGGTACCGCCGCTGCGGCGCACCGTCACCGCGCGTTCGCCGTCCTGGGTCGGCTCGACCGTGTAGGTGGGCTGCAAGGTGCGCGCCGGCTTGGGGATGCGTCCGAACAGGGCCGCGATCTGCGCCAGCACCTTGGCCTGGTCGAAGCGCCCGGCCACCATCAGCACCGCGTTGTCGGGCTGGTAGTATTTTTTGTAGAAGGCGCGCAGGCGCTTGCTGTCGACCTTCTCGATGTCCGAGCGCGCGCCGATGGTCGACTTGCCGTAGTTGTGCCAGTCGAAGGCCACCGCCTGCAGGCGCTCGGTGGTGACCCCGATCGGGTCGCTCTCGCCCATCTCGAATTCATTCCTCACCACCGTCATCTCGCCGGCCTGGGTCTTGCTGTTCCACAGGTCGTTCTGGTCGATCGGCGAATTGACCATGCGGTCCGCCTCCAGCGCCAGCATGGTGCGCAGGTTGTCCTCGTTGGCCGGGAAGGTGGCGTAGTAATTGGTGCGGTCGTACCAGGTGGTGCCGTTGAACTCGGCCCCGCTGGCGTTGAGCACCTCGACCGGCGTGGGCGTGCCCTTCTTGATGCCGAAGTTGGCGGTCGGCTTGAACAGCAGGTGCTCGAGCAGGTGGGCCATGCCGGTCTCGCCGTAATTCTCGTTGCGCGAGCCGACCAGGTAGATGATGTTGGTGGTCAGGGTCGGCTTGCTGGGATCAGGAAACAGCAGCACGCGCAGGCCGTTGGCGAGCCGGTACTCGGTGATGCCTTCCACCGCCGTCACCTTGACCGGCCCCGCCGCGGCGCCCGCCCGCGGCTTGGGCAAGGGCGCCGCGTACGGCGCGCAAGGGGACAGGATCGCGACGCCGAGCAGCAGGGAAGGAAGGAGTTTCACGTTGAGCTTTCCGATCGATGAACGTATGATGCGAAAGAAAAGTATGCCACCAAGCCCTGGTATCCGCGAAATTTTTATTTCCCAAACATATGTACGTCAACCACGGGAGTGCCCGATGAAATCAAGCAATCGTATCCGCGCCACCATCCTGCTGTGCGCCACGGCCGCCGTGCCGGCGTGGGCCCAGTCCATGAAGCCGGGCTTGTGGGAAACCACCAGCAAGTTCGAATCGGGCAACGGCGAGATGGCGAACGCCATGGCGCAGATGCAAAAGCAGATGGCCTCCATGTCCCCGCAACAACGCGAGGCGATGGCCCAGATGATGTCCAAGCATGCCGGCGTGACGATGCCGACCATGAGCGCCGACGGCGGCATGGTCACCAAGGTCTGCTTGACCAAGGAGATGGTCGACAACAAGCAATTGCTGATTCAGCAGCACGGCAACTGCACGCAGAAGAATTCGCCCATCGTGGGCGGCGCCATGACCATGACCTTCACCTGCACCAACCCCGCGGCCAGCGGCGAGGCGCACTTCGCGTTCAAGGGCGACACCAATTACAGCATGACGATGCATTCCAGCGGCACCGTCAACGGCAAGCAGGAAACGATGTCGGTGGACACCACCGGCAAATGGCTGGGCGCCGATTGCGGCGGCATCAAGCCGTTGGCCATGCCGGCCGCAAAATAACTCAGCTGGCCTCGATGAAGGCCGCGTAACGTTCGCGCGCCAGGCTCGCCAGCGGGCCGATCGGCAAGCTGCGCGTTTCATAACGCACGCAGGGCGTGACCTTGCCGTAGTTGCCGGTGCTGAACAGCTCGATGGCGCTGTCAAGCTCCTGCGGCCGCACGGCGCGCTCCTCCACCGCCACCCCGGCCTCGTCCAGCAGGGCGATCACGCGCGCCCGCGTGATGCCGGCGAGGAAAGTGCCATTCGGCGCCGGCGTCACCAGCCGCCCCTCGGGCGTCACCAGGAACAGGTTGGACGTCGCGAACTCGGCCACGTTGCCGGCGTTGTCGAGCACCACCGCATTGTCAAAACCGCGCTGCCTGGCCTCGCGCAGCGCGCGCGTGGTGTTGGCGTACAGGGCCGAGGCCTTGGCATCGGTGGGCGCCATGCTCGCGTCGGGCCGGCGCAGCGGCGACAGGCAGGCCGAAAAGCCGGTGAAGGCCGGCAGCGGCGCGTCGAACAAGGTCAATGCGAAGCCGCTGCTGGCCGCCTCGGGAATGAGAAAGCCCTCGGCGCCGAACACCAGCGGGCGCACGTACAGCTCGGCGTCGGGCGCGAACCTGGCCATCCCCTCGCGCACCAGCGCCGCCATTTCTTCCACCGTGAGCGGACAGGCCAGCCCCAGCCGCTCGGCCGAATCGATCACCCGCTGCAAATGCGCCTGCAGGTCCGGCAAGTGGCCGCGCAGGGCGCGCGCGCCATCGAAGACCGAGGAACCGAGCCAGACGCTGTGGTCCATCGCGCCGAACAGCGGCACGTTCCCTTCGCTCCACTGGCCCTTGAAATAAGTGAGATACATACATGCTCCCGCGTTGAAACAGGCCTGCAATGGTACTCCCAAAGCCGCTTGCGGGCAGGTGTAAAGAGTTGTTTCAATTCCAGCAAATAGTTTCTGCTAGACATACATTAGGCGCCTATGCCAACCCTCGCGCCCACGTCGTCCCCCGCCCAGCGCCCGCTGGCCATCGCGATCGTCGTCGGCACGCACGTGCTGGTGTTCGCGGCCTGGTATGTGCTGCGCTCGGACGAGGCGCCCCGCCTGACATCCGACGATGCGCGCATGCAGTGGATATGGTTCAAGCCGATCCCCTTGCCTGCTCCACGCCCCCCGCCGCGGGCACGTGTCGTCGAGAACATTGCGCCGTCGGCGCCAAGACACCACGTTCGCACGACGGCGCCCATGACGTTGGCGCCGCCGGCCCAGCCGCCGGTGGGCGCGCCTGTCGCAGCTGCCGCGCCCACGCCGGCGTCCGCCGCCGACGATCCGTTTTCCGCGCCGACCAAGACCGCCGCCGAACGCATCGTCGAAAAGGCGCTGCACGACGTCGGCAAGATCGACCGCGAACTGCGGCGCGCCTCGCCCAGCCAGATCCACGCGCCCCCCAACACCCCGCAAACGCGCCTGATCGCAGGCATACGCAGCGCCCGCGTGCACAAGTGGGACGAGCCTGCCAGCATCGAGGAAATCAACGCAGCCGGCGGCGGCGGCAAGCGCATGTACAAGGTCAGCGGTCCGCTCGGCACCTATTGCGCGACGTATGACAGCAACCGCGGCGCGCTGGACGGCGCCGATCCCAGCAAGGGCGGACCGAAAATTACCAACTGTCCACATTAATTGCGCGACCTCTGTACGCTACCGTACAAAGTTCGCGGCCAGCCCGACGTAGACTGTGGACTGATTTCCGCCGTCCCAGGTTGACCACCATGCTTGCCGCCCTCGAACGCATCGACCCCCACAGCGACCGCATCGACATGCTGGTCCTGCTCGTTGAGCAACTGCGTCCGCGCCGCCCGCCCGCGGCCCAGGCCACCAGCGAACGGGTCAAGACCCTGACCGCCCTGCTCAAGGGCAAGCCCGAGCAGGCCTCGGCGCTGCGCGGCTACCTCACGGTGCTGCTGGAAAGCCGGCGCCACGCCAGTCTGTACACCGATATCGGCATCCTCTCCAACGACGGCTTCTTCACCGAACTGAAGCGCCGAGTGGCCTATCGGGTGCTGCCGCCGGCGCTGGGCGACGTCTACCTGGCCGACGCCATCGACCAGGTCCTGTACCGCGACGACGACTACCGCTGGATCGAGGCCGTGCCGCTGGCCGACTGGCTGGCGCTCTACGACGTCATCAGCGCGGCCGCGCCTTCGCCCGACGCCGCCCCGGCCCGCGCGCGCCGCACCACCGTGCTGGGCATGCTCGACGCGATCCGCACGCTGTCGTGCCGGGTGTGCGCGCTGGGGCTGGAGCCGCGCCTGATCCGCAGTCACAGCGAGATCGAGAATTTCGATTCGCCCTTCCTGATGCAGAACATCGAGACCAACACCTACCTCGACAGCTACGGCCGCCTGCTCGACGGCACCGACGGCCCCTTCGAGGACGCGCGCCACCTGCTGGTGATGCTCGACCAGTGCGACAACGTCATCGCCACCGTGCGCAAGAACGCCACCACCCAGGGCACCAGCGTGGCCCTGACCTATCTGCTGGTGGCGCTGGCCCAGAGCATCGACCGCCTGCGCAAGCTGCTGTTCCTGGTCGACGTGAGCGGCGAACTGCCGAGCGCGCCGACGGTGGACCTGGAAGCGGTGGCCGACCAGGCCACCCCGCCGGCCGCGCCACCCACCAGCCTGCGCCGCGCCGGCGCCATCGCGCTGGCCCAGGAATTGATCGACGCGCACAACAACAAGTACACCGTGCACGACCTGGTCGCCGACAACGTCGACCTGCTGGCGCGCAACGTCACCGAGAACGCCAGCCGCACCGGCGAGCACTACATCGCCGACTCGCGCAAGGAGCTGGGCCAGATGTTCCTGTCCTCGGCCGGCGCCGGCGTCATCGTCGGCTTCATGGCCATGTTCAAGATCCTGCTGTCCTACCTGCGCAGCGCGCCTCTGGTCGAGGCCTTCCTGTTCAGCATGAACTATTCGTTCGGCTTCATGCTGATCCACGTGTCCCACCTGACCATCGCCACCAAGCAGCCGGCCATGACGGCCGCGCGCATCGCCGCCGGCCTGTCGAGCCGGGACGGGCGCCATATCGACCTCGACAGCATGGCGGTGCTGATCAACAAGGTGTTCCGCACCCAGTGCGTGGCTGTGCTGGGCAATATGGTGACGGCGCTCCCGGCGGCCTACGGCATCGCCCTGGCCTACCAGGCCGTCACCGGCCACCACCTGGTGTCGCCGGACAAGGCCGCGCACCTGCTGCACGACATCGACCCCATCCACAGCCTTGCCCTGCTGTACGCCGCCATCGCCGGGGTGTGCCTGTTCCTGGCCGGGCTCATCTCCGGCTATTACGACAACAAGGCCCTGTACACCCAGATGGCGCAGCGCGTCTACCAGCTGCGCGGCCTGGGCCGCCTGCTGGGCGCGGCGCGCCTGACGCGCCTGTCGCACTACATCGAGAACAATCTGGGCGGCCTGATGGGCAACTTCTATTTCGGCATCCTGCTCGGCAGCATGGGCACCCTGGGCTATCTGTTCGGGCTGCCGCTGGACATCCGCCACGTCACCTTTTCGGCCGCCAACTTCGCCACCGCCTTCGTCGGCCTCGACCAGCGCATCAGCTGGGAGCTGGCGCTGACCTCGATCGGCGGCTTCCTGGCCATCGGCGCGGTCAACCTGGTGGTCAGCTTCGGGCTGGCCCTGTGGGTGGCTCTGCGCGCACGCAAGATTCGCTTCGAGCACGGCGCACGCCTGCTGCGGGCGATTGGACGGCAGTTCCTGGCCGCGCCACTGGATTTTTTTATCGGCGCGAAAGACGCGGCCGCGGCACCACCATCGAAGGAATGAACATGAGATCACCACGCGGCGTCACCTGGGTTCTGGCACTGTTTTTTGCCAGTATGATGGCCTCCTGCGAGTCCCTGCCCGACGTCGACAACCTGGCCGCGGTCGCGCCCTACAAGTCCAGTCCGACGGTGGACAACCAGAACGGCAAGATGGCCAGGAAGCAGAGCGCGGCCCTGCTGGCGCGGCGCTGGGCCAAGGCCACCACGGACATGAAATCGCTGGCCGTGCTGGAAGAAGCGGCCACCGGCAAGCCCCTCATCTCCGGCAACAAGGTCACCCTGCTGTTCGACGGCCCGGCCACGATGAAGGAAATGATGGCGGCCGTGGCCGCCGCGCAAAGCTCGATCAACCTGGAAACCTACATCTTCGACCAGGACCAGGTCGGCAGCGAGTTCGCCGACCTGCTCATCGAAAAACGCAAGCAAGGCGTCACCGTCAACGTGCTCTACGACAGCGTCGGCACCCTGGGCACGCCCCAGCCCTTCTTCGACCGCATGCACGCGGCCGGCATCACCCTGCTCGCCTTCAACCCGGTCAACCCGGCCGCGCGGCTGGGCAAATGGGCGCTCAACAACCGCGACCATCGCAAGCTGATGGTGGTCGACGGCAAGATCGCCTTCACGGGCGGCATCAACATCAGCGCCACCTACGCCAACAGCTCCTTCTTCCGTTCCAAGCGCAAGCCGCAGACGACGGACGGCAAAAAGGTGGGCTGGCGCGACACCCACGTCAAGATCGAAGGCCCGGCCGTGGCCGCGCTGCAATGGAGCTTCATCAACAACTGGGTCAACCAGGACGCCGGCGATCTGCCCGAAGGTAATTACTTCCCCAAACTGAACCCGGTCGGCGACAAGCTGGTGCGCGTGCTGCCCACCGATCCCGACCGCGAGTCCGACATCTACAAGGCCTTCATCCTGGCGATCCAGGAGGCCAAGCAGAGCGTGCACATCACCTCGGCCTACTTCGTGCCGGACCAGCAGTTCGTCGACGCCCTGTGCGACGCGGCCAAGCGCGGGGTCGACGTGCGCCTGGTGCTGCCCGGCGTGACCGACCACGGGCTGGTGTTCCACGCCGGGCGCGGCTTCTACGACCCCCTGCTCAGCGCCGGCGTGCACATCTTCGAGTTGCAGGTCGCGATCCTGCACGCCAAGACAGCCGTGATCGACAGCAGCTGGTCGACGGTGGGCTCGGCCAACATCGACCGCCGCAGCTTCCTGCACAACTACGAGCTCAACGTGATCGTGGTCGACACCGGCTTCGGGCACGACATGGAAAGCGCCTACAACGAGGACTTGCGCGACTCCAAGGAAATCACGCTGGAACAATGGCGGCACCGGCCGTGGGCCGACCGCCTCAAGGAATGGGCCGCGCGCATGACCGAGTACTGGATCTGACCGCCAGCCCCGGCGCGCGCCAAATGGCGCTGCGGCCTTACAGCCCCAGCGCCATCAGGCCGTCGGTGTGGGCGGTCCACACGTCGCCGCGGCGAATAAAAGGGTCGGTGCGCATGACGGAGAACTGCTTGCCGATCTCGTCCCAGCCGTAGCGGTCCACCTCCACCCGGTCCGTTTCGACCCGCACCACGTTGAACGAATTGGTCTCGCCGCGTCCGCGCGTCGAGGTGGCCGTTCCCGCCTGCACCACCAGCGCCGCGTACTCGCTGATCCGGTAGCGCTCAGCCGTATTGCCGGCGTGGCTGGTGTGCATATGCCCCGACAGCAGCAAGTCGACGCCGCTGTCGGCGAAGGTGCGCATCGCCATGGGCGCCCGGTCCACCAGGTTGTCGTCGTCCACGCCCTGCGGCAGGTCGAACGGGTGGTGGGTCACGATGATCTTGACCAGCTTGGGGTCCATCCGGGCCAGTTGCGCGCGGATCTGGGCCATCTGCTCCCCGTTGACCCGGCCATCCTTGAAGGTCAGCGAACGCGCCGTGTTCACGCCGATCACCGCGATCTCCTCGTCCACATAGCTCGGCGTCAAGTCCTCGGTGATATGGCGCATGTAGCGCTTGAGCGGCTGCACGAAGCGCCGGAACACGTTGTACAGGGAAATATCGTGGTTGCCGGGAACGATGATCTGCGGGCCCGGCAAGGTGTCGAGAAAGTCGCGCGCCGCCTCGAACTGCTCGCTCTTGGCGCGCTGGGTCAGGTCGCCCGAGACCACCACCACGTCCGGCGCCAGCGCGGTGACGCGCTCGCGCAGGGGCGCCAGCAGCTGCTCGTCCACGCGTCCAAAATGAAGATCGGAAAGATGAACCAGGGTACGCATAATCGCTCCTTTATTGCGGCGTGATCACCATCAGCGCGCCCGGGCGTATCCGGTAGCACAGCGGGGTTGCCATAACGTTGACTTCACCATCGGTCGCCACCCGCATGTGGGTGTGGCGGCTGTCGATCTGCAATTGTTCGGTCAGCAGGATATCGACATCGCGCTGCTGCTTCAGTTGGCCCAGCAAGGCGCGCAGCGCCAGCCGCAGCAGGCCCAGGCGGCCCGGATGCTGTGCCACGTACAGGCTCAGCTTGCCCCCGTCGAGCACCGTGCGCGCGCCGATCGACAAGCCTTCCATCGTGTATTCGTTATTGCCGATGAAGACGAAGGGCGTGCGCCGCGCATGCGCCACGTTGTCCACGTGCAGGCGCACGCTCATGAACGGATAACGCCGCAGCGCCGCCACGGTGGCCCACAGGGCCGCCACCCATTTGCCGCGCCCCAGCCGGCGCTGCTGCTGCTCGCGGTCGCGCACGATGTCCGCGTACAGGCCGAGGCTGGAATTATTCAGGAACACGCGCTCGTTGACCTCACCCACGTCGATGGCCCGCGTCTTGCCCTGGACGATGGTGCGGATCGCCGCGTCGAGCTCGAGCGGAATGCCGAGGTCCTTGGCGAAATGGTTCAGGGTGCCCATGGGCAGCACGCCGAACGGCAGGGCCGAGCCGGCCACCACCGAGGCCACCGCGTTCATGGTGCCGTCGCCGCCGCCGGCCACCACCATCGCCGCGCCGTCCGCCAGCGCCTGGCGGGCCGCGTCGATGATTTCCGCGCCGCCCTTGGCCATCGTCACCGTGACGTCCAGGCCGTGGCGGGCGAACTTGCCGCGCAGGTCGGCCGCGAGCTCGTCCGGATGGCCGTTGCCGGCGCTGGCGTTGATGATCACGGAAATCGGGGTCAGGGTAAGGCTCCTATCAAGTTGCTCAGTGACTCAGGGGGGCAGGCGGGCCAGGCGCCGGCGCCGCAAGGTGGAGCCGGCGGTGATGCATACCGCCAGCCAGGCGGCGCCCTCGGCCACGCCGCCCAGCACATCGCTGAGGTAATGCGCGCCCAGGTAGATCCGGCTCAGCCCCACCAGCGCGACCAGCGCGCAGGCTGCGGCGCACAGCGCGACGCGCGCCGCCCAGCCGTTCACCCGGCCCACCAGGTAGGCGGCCAGGAGGCCGTAGAACAGCGTCGCGCCAACCGTGTGCCCGCTCGGGAAACTGTAGGTGTTGAGGGTGAGCAGCGGATGATCGAACTGCGGCCGGGTCCGATGGTAGGCGTACTTTAGCAGTACATTTAAAACCATGCCGCCCGGTACTGCCGCGATCAATGTGAGCAGCCAATCGCGGGCATGGCGACGGTAGAAATAGATGCCCAGCAAGGCCGACCACACCAGCACCGAGGCTGGCGCGTGCAGATTGGTCACGGCAAGCATGAAGCCGGTCCACCGGCTGCCCGCGTAGCCGTGGAAATACTGCGCGAGCGACGCATCGAGCACCGTGATGCGCGCATGACTGACGACGTCCTCGGCGATCTCGCCGAAGGCCCAGCCGGCCGCCAGCATCGCCAGCATGCCGAGCGTCAGGTGCAGTCCGAAGGTTTCAGTGGCGCTGAAACGGGCCACGAGGAAGCGGTAAAGGCGAGAAGCATCTTGTTTCATGGGCGCTGGACGGTTGTTGGCGAAAAAACCACAGCGAGGAGCAAACACTGTTTATTTTTACAGTACCTGTGGATTTATACAGTAGTTGTGCTATTCTTGAATCACTCGATCAACGCAAACCTCAACAAAGGACTTTGTCATGACCACCTTGAACAGCAATTTCGGTATGGAATACGCACCAACCCCCTTCATGATGCGCCTGGGCCGCCGCGAAGTGCTGGTAACGCGTGACTTCCGCAAGCGCTTCTACCCGGTCAATCCCGTGATCGAATGCGACACCGGCGTCGAGCCTGGCCATATCGAGGTGCTGCTGATGCGCCGCTGGCTGCTCATCCTGTCCAAGGCGCATTAAGTCGAGCGTACCCATGCCGGCGCGGTGCCAAGCTCAAGGGTACACAAACGATTTTACCAAGCTCAGTTCGCAGACGGCGCGCGTCGGCCCGACGAGAACATCTTCCCCCCATGCGTGCCGCCGAGCGGCGTCGCCACAGGCGGTAACGGTCCGGGTGTGTACATGACGGTAACGGGCCGGGTGTGTACCTGACGCGGCCGCTGAGACTTGTTTCCATATGCGGCTAAGGGCCCAGGGCAGCGCTGATAACACCATCGCCTGGGTCCGCTAGCGGACGTGGCGCACGGTTCGCGTCTCCTGCACGGCCCGGGCGGGCGCGGTATGATCGATCTGACAGCCCGTTTGCGGGCGCGCTCACGAACCGAGGACATGCCCATGAAACGCCTGACCGCTGCCGATTTCGACCCCGAAGTGTTGAAGCTGTTCGACCAGTACGTGCACGGCCAGCTGGACCGCCGCGCCTTCCTCTCCTCGGCCGGGCGCTACGCGGCGGGCGGGGCCACCGCCGCCAGCCTGCTGGCTTCGCTCTCGCCGAGCTTCGCGGCCCAGGTGGTGGCGCCGGACGACGCGCGCATCGCCGCCAGCTTCGTGGAATATCCCTCGCCGCACGGTTACGGAAAACTGCGCGGCTACCTGGTGCAGCCAGCCCACGCCCACGGTAAGCTGCCCATGGTGCTGGTGGTGCACGAAAACCGCGGGCTCAACCCGCATATCGAGGACATCACGCGCCGCCTGGCGCTGGACGGGTTCATCGCCTTCGCGCCGGACGCGCTGTTCACGCTGGGCGGCTATCCGGGCGACGAAGACAAGGCGCGCGCGCTCTTCGCCAAGCTCGACCAGGCCAAGACGCGGGCCGATTTCGTGGCCGCGGCGGATATCCTGAAACATCATCCTGGCGGCAACGGCAAAGTTGGCGTGGTGGGCTTCTGCTACGGCGGCGGGGTGGCCAACTACCTGGCCACGGTCATTCCCGACCTGGCTGCGGTGGTGGTCTTCTATGGTACCCAGCCACCGGCGGCCGACGTGGCCAGGATCAAGGCGCCGCTACTGATCCATGACGCGGGCAAGGACGAACGCATCCTGGCCGGCTGGCCCGCGTACGAGGCGGCGCTCAAGGCCAACCATGTCGCTTACCAGCACTTCACCTATCCCAACACCGAGCACGGCTTCAACAACGACACCACGCCCCGCTATGACGAGGCCGCCGCCAAGCTTGCCTGGCAACGTACCATCGATTTCTTCAAGCGGCACCTGGGCGGCCAGGCCTAGCCGGCCGCGGCCTGGCGCGCTCGCGCACTTGCCTCACGCGGTCGCGCGCCACGGGACATGATGTCGCGCGAGTTCGCCCCCAGAGCGTTACCTCACGCGGGCGCGCCAAGGGGCATGATGTGACGGGATGCTTTACCGATACCTCTGCAGTTCCTTCGTGACCGTCACCGGCGATCCGGACGCCGGTGTTCCGCCGCTGTAGCTGTACTGGGACACGGTCTTCAGGACGCGGGTGTCACCGTGCGGCAGGCGGACGCGCCTGCCCCGCCGCCTGCCGGCAGCGTTGACGGCGCGGCGGCGGCGCGCGCCGTGTACGCGCATCGCACCTCAGGTCACACTACTTGCGCGGCGCCTCGCGCCGGGCCCGGTCCGCCTGGCCCGGCGGCTGGGTCGACAGGAAATCAATGTCGTCATCGTCCAGCTGCAAGGAGGGAATCGACTCGATGTGATCGACGTCGATGTCGGCGCCGTCGCGCGTGAGACTGTCGCGCCCGGCCGCGGCGCGCTCGCCGGTTCCGCCGGAGTCGCTATCGCTGTCGAGGTCCGCGTCGCCCAGGTCCGGCCCGGCGGTGCCGCCGGCGCCGCCCGCATCCATGTCGGAGGTGTTGCCGCTGCCGAGCTCGAGCACGTCCTCCTGCGCCAGGCCGGAGGCGCCTGCCACGTCGCTGCCGCTGTCGGAGGAATCGCTGGGACCGAGGGCGCCCGTGCCGTGGCCGGTGCCGAGCTTGCGGTCTGGTGCTTCAGGAAAATTGTCTGGATCGAGAGTGCTGGTGCCGGTCATGATGCCTCCAAGGATGGTGAGGTAGGTCGCTTCCACAGGCTAATGGTTTTTGCCGACGGCGGGCGCACGCCCTGCCACCCGGCCATTGCTCTGCGGCGTTCAAAATGCGTGGCGCATGCCAATGTTCAATGCCGACGAGCCTTTGGCGTTGTCGACTGGAATACCGACCATGCCTTTGCGAAATTGCGTATGCGAATACGCGGCATAGAAGTCGGTGCTGTGCGATATCGAGTAGGTGGCGCCGAAGGCAAACTGGTCGGCGTCGCGGTTGGCCGGGTCGCGGTCGTTCTTGCGCACGAACGAGGCCAGGAAGGTGGTGGCGCCATACGGCACGGCGGCGCCCACGAGCACGTCGCGGCTGTCCGTGGACGGCGTCGATGCCAGCATGGCGCCGTATGGATTGTCGGGATTCCACAAGGGCGAGCTGCCCCAGCCGCGACTGGCGCTGTAGGCGGCATAGATCTTGGCGACACCGATATTCAAGTTGGCCGCGATGGTGGAGTTCTTGGCGTCGATACGGTTACCGAGAGACATGGCGGGCGCAACATTGGCCACGCTCTTGTTCTGGTGCGCGATCCGCAGGCCGAACAGGCCGTGCTCGAAGCCGACCGAAATGCCCCACGCGCGGTGGTTGAGCGCGTCGTTGTCGACATCGGCCAGGCCGTAGGTGCGCGAGGTGGAGAGATTGTCCAGGCCCATGCGTTTCCCCGGAAAACCGAACACCCGGGTCGCGCTGTCAGCCGAGCCCGGCTCCAGCAGGCTGCTCACATCGACATGGGGCAAACTCACCAGGCTGGAACGCGGCATGTCGGCGATCCCACTGTAGATCATCGACGACGTCTGCGCGTGGGCGCTCGCAGCGCAGGCGCTGACGACGAGAACGACGATTCGGGATGGCTTCATGCTGTACTCCGCGCATTATCTTGCTAGCATCCTTTATCCGCCGAATCATGCACGCGCTCTGTCCGTTACCCCACACAAGGTGACAATTAGCGTTTCCATATGGCTAGCGTCCTAGGCCGCGAGCGCGGCCGGACGCTCCCAGTATGGCGGCTTGCCGATATAGTCGCGCAAAAAATTGATGAACAATTGCGCCTTCACGGGATGCGAGCGTCCCGGCAGGCGCAGCGCGTGGATGGTGGGCTGGGGCACCCCGTGCGGATGGTATTCCGGCCCGAACAGGCACACCAACTGGCCGCGCGCGATGGCCTCGCTGACCAGCCAGCCGGCCAGGTGCACCACCCCGACCCCGTCGATCGCCGCGTTGAGCATCACGTCCACATCGTTGGTGCGCAGGGTGCCCGTGACCGGCAAGGGCTGCTGCCGGTTGGTATCCTTGAAGCACCACCAGGCGGCCGGAACGATCCGGTTCGCCAGGCTCAGGCAATTATGATCGAGCAAGTCGGCCGGCGTGGCCGGCACCCCGTGGCGCTGCAGGTAGTCGGGGCTGGCGCAGGCCACCCGGCGCTGGTGGGCCAGGAAAGTGCCCAGCAGATCGCTGTCGGGCAGCACGCCGATGCGCACCGCCACGTCGACCCGGCGCGCGGCCAGGTCCACGACCTCGTCGCAGGCGGTCAGCTCCAGTTCGATCTGCGGATATTTGCGCAGGAAGGCCGCGGCGGCAAAAGCTACATGGCGGCGGCCGAAACCGGCCGGGGCCGTCACCGTCAGCAAGCCGCGCGGTTCGGTGTCGAGCAAGGAAATGGCGCTGCGCGCCTCGGCCAGCTCGGCCACGATGCGGCGCGCGTGGCCCAGGAACTGTTCGCCCGCATCGGTCAGCAGCACCATGCGCGAACTGCGGTGGAACAGGCGGGTGCCCAGGTCGGCCTCGAGCGCGTCGATCTTGCGCGACACGGAAGACACCGCCAACTGCAAGGAGCGCGCGGCGCTGGAAAGATTGCCGGTGTCGACCACGGCCAGGAAACATTGCAGGGCATCGATCATCGCCATCTCCGGATCAGCATTGCAGTTTGTGCAAACGAGCTTTGCATGCTGCCATATTGTTTAGGTCTTCGCAACCCAACATACTGAACGTTCTCGTCGCAACAACCACACCATGAAAGCAAACGCCATGAACGCATCCGTATTTGTCCGCACCGTCCTCGCCGGCGCCGTCGCCAGCCTGGCCATGAGCACCGCCGCGCTGGCAGCCGCGCCGATGGCCAAGACCCAGGCGCCCGGCTTCTACCGGGTCATGCTGGGCGACTTCGAAGTCACCGCCCTCAACGACGGCACCATTTCCCTGCCGGTCGAAAAAATGCTCAAAGCGAAGCCGGGCCAGGTCGAAAAAGCCCTGGCCGCCAATTTCCTGACCACGCCGCTGGAGACCTCCGTCAACGCCTACTTGATCAACACCGGCAGCAAGCTGGTGCTGATCGACACCGGCGCCGGCGGCCTGTTCGGCCCCACCGTGGGCCGCCTCGCCGCCAACCTGAAAGCGGCCGGCTACCAGCCCGAGCAGGTCGATGAAGTCTACATCACCCACATGCACGGCGACCACATCGGCGGCCTGGCCCCGGCCGACGCGGCCGCCTTCCCCAACGCCATCGTGCGCGCCGACAAGCGCGACGCCGACTACTGGCTCAGCAAAGCCAACATGGACGCCGCACCGGCCGAGCAGAAAGGCTACTTCCAGAGCGCCATGAAGGTGTTCGCTCCCTATATCGCCGCCAAGCACTTCCAGACCTTCCAGGCTGGCGGGGACCTGGTGCCGGGCGTCAAATCCTACGCGACCCCTGGCCATACGCCAGGACACACCAGCTATGTCGTCGAGAGCAAGGGCAAGAAGATGGTCGTCATCGGCGACCTGATCCACGTGGCCTCGGTGCAGTTTCCCGACCCGAGCGTGACCATCGGCTTCGACAGCGACAGCAAGGCGGCCCTGGCCGAGCGCCTGAAGGTGTTCAGCGCGGTGGCGAAGGATGGCAGCCTGGTCGGCGCCGCCCACATCCAGTTCCCCGGCCTGGGCCATATCAAGGCGCAAGGCAAGGGCTACCAGTGGATGCCGGTCAACTACACCCAGATGCCATAAGCGGGCCCGCCTGGCGCCGCCACGGGCGCCAGGCTGCGATGGTGCACCTCGCGCCGGCGCTCACAGCGGCGGCGCGGCGCTCAGGACACTAGACCGGCGCACGTGCAGGTAGGCCTTCAGCGCGGCCACCGCCAGCGGCGCCGCGCCGGCAAAGATGAACACCAGGTCGCCGGGCATCCTCAGCCATTCGATGCGGTGCGAGCGCGCGCTGCCGATATACTCGAGGCTGCGCGCGTGCCAATAACCGTGCTCGAGCACATCCCACAGCTGCAGCACCCCGCCCGGGAACAGGCTCAGCGCGACCATCATGGCGAGCCCGATGTTGGTTCCCCAGAACGCCACCTTCACATACTTCTCGATGCCGCTCCAGGCCTCGTCGTCGCTGGTCTGGCGCAACACGAACACCATCAGCGCGATGGCCAGCATGCCGAACACGCCCATCAGCGCCGCGTGCGCGTGGTTGGGCGTGAGCATGGTGCCGACCTCGTAATAGCTAACGATGGGCAGGTTGACGAGGAAACCAAAGATGCCCGCGCCCAGGAAATTCCAGAAACCGACGGCCATCAGGAAATAAAACGTCCACTTGTGCGGCACGGCGATGGACTTGCCGCACACATCGCAATCGCCGCGCGTGGTGCGCACAAAATCCCAGGCGTCCAGCGTGAGCAAGGTCAGCGGCACGACTTCAAGCACGGAAAACATCGCCGACAGCGCCATGTTGACGTTGGTCTGGCCGACGAAATACCAGTGGTGGCCGGTGCCCATCAAGCCGCCCAGGAAGTACAGGATGGCGTCCAGGTAGATCACGCGCAGCGCCACGTTGCGGCCGGTCAGGCCAAGCTGGTAGAAGGTCAGCGCCACGATCGTGGTGGCGAAGAACTCGAAGAAGCCCTCGACCCACAGGTGGATGATCCAGAAGCGCCAGGTATCGACGATGGTGAAATTGGTCTTGGCGCCGAAGAACAGCGCCGGGATGTAGAACACGGGGATCGCCAGCGCCGCCACCAGGAACATGTTGACGATGGGCGCGGCCGCCGGCACCGCCAGAAAGCGCGGCCGCACCAGCGCCCACAGCATGGCGAACCAGGCGCACAGGCCGGCCACGAGCAGGTATTGCCACACCCGGCCCAGTTCGAGGTATTCCCAGCCCTGGTTGCCGATCCAGAACCACCAGTCCGCCAGAAGCTGCGAGATGCCCAGCCATTCCCCCAGCAAGCTGCCGCCGATCACCAGCACCAGCGCGCCGAACAGGGCGTGCGCGGCGCCGGCCAGCCAGCGCGGTTCGTCCTGGCGCAGCGAGCGACCGAGGAACAGCGCGGCGGCCACGTAGGCGGTGGCGATCCAGAAGATTGCCATCTGCAAGTGCCAGGTCCGCAGCAGGTTGCCGGGAAAGAGCACCGTCAGGTCGAGGCCGTAGAAGCTGTCCGGATCGGCCCGGTAGTGGGCCAGCGCACCGCCCACCAGCGCCTGGGCCAGCAACAGCAAGGAGACCAGCACGGCGTATTTCACCAGGGCGCGCTGCCCGGGACTGGCATGCCCCGGCAGCAAATGGGGATGCACATGGCGGCCGCGCGTAAACCAGCCGAGGAAGTCGAACTTGCCGAAGGCGAGCAGCACAGTGGCGATGCCGGCCAGCAGCACCATCACGCTGAGCGCGCTCCACAGCAAGGCGCTCGACGTGGGCAGGTTGCCCACGCTGGGTTCATACGGAAAATTGTTGGTGTAGGAATAGTCGTGGCCGGGACGCGCGCTCACCGACGCCCAGGCCGCCCACCAGACGAAGGCGGCCAGCTGGTGCAGCTCGGCGGGGTCGGTGATCAGGTCGGCTTTCAAGCCGCCGTTGCCGGCCGGGCGGTGGAAATAGTCACGCCACAGCGCCGGCTCGCGCGCGAAGGCGGCGCTTTGGCCCTCGGTCATGCGCAGGCTCCCGCTGCCGGGATCGTAGCGGTTGGTCTTGAGCGACAGGGCCGACGCGGCGGTGACGGCCGCTTGCTCCGGCAAGTCCAGGGCGACGAACGGCCGAGCGTAACGCTGGCGCGCGATCGCGTCGGCGCTGGCCAAGCCCATCCGGTGCAAGGCCGCCGCCGCGAAATCGGGGCCGAGGTAGCCGCCGTGCCCCCAGATGCTGCCGTTGTCCATCAAGCCGTATTTGAGAAACACGGCCTGCCCCGCGCTGATATCGGCGCCGCTGGCCACTGTGGCGCCGCGGTCGTCGAGCACGGTCAGCGGGATCGGCGGCGCGTTGCGGTAGGACAGCATCGTGACCATGATGAGGCCACTAAAGCCCAGCAGCATCACGATCGCGATCGTGCGTATCCACCACGGCGACAGCGCCGTGGTGTCGTCGGTGACTGGTTGCAGCGCGGGTTGCAGCGCGAGGCTCATGACGTTTTCCTTGGTGGGGTGGGTACGACGAGTCGCGCCCGCGAGGACGCGGTGCGCGCTTGCGCGGCCGGTCTCACAGGGCGTTCTTAACGATGAGCAAGCGGATCTTCTCGATGGCGCGCGACGGCGCGAGTCCCTTCGGACACACCTCCGTGCAATTCATGATCGTGCGGCAGCGGAACAGGCGGTAGGCGTCGTTCAGGTCGTCGAGCCGGGCCTGGGTATCCTGGTCGCGGCTGTCGGCGATAAACCGGTACGCCTGCAGCAGGCCGGCCGGTCCGACGAATTTGTCTGGATTCCACCAGAACGAGGGGCATTGGCTGGAGCAGCAGGCGCACAGTATGCATTCGTACAAGCCGTCGAGCTGCTCGCGCTGGGCGGGCGACTGCAGCCGTTCTTTTTCAGGCGGCAAGTCGTGGTTGACCAGGTAAGGCTGGATCGACAGGTATTGTTTGTAGAACTGCGTCATGTCGACCACCAGGTCGCGAATGACAGGAAAACTGGGCAAGGGCCGCAGGACCACCGGCTCCTTCAGGCCGCGCAACGGGGTCACGCAGGCCAGGCCATTGCGGCCGTTGATGTTGATGGCGTCGGAACCGCACACGCCCTCGCGGCAGGACTTGCGTATCGTGAGCGAATCGTCCTGCATCTTGAGGCGCAGGATGGCGTCGAGCAGCATGTGATCGGTGTCTTCGAGCGCGAGCGTGTAATCCTGCATGTAAGGCTTGGCGTCGGCGTCGGGGTCGAATCGATAAATAGAAAATCGCATGCGGGCTTCCTGTCTTCGTCTCAAGGCTGCGCGAGCAGCAATATTCGCATGGACCACAGCGCCAGCGCGCCCAGCACCAGGCATAGCAAGGCCAACATTCCCAGCCGCAACGCCGGCGGCCTCACGTAGTCGAGCATCACGTCGCGCAGGCCGACCCAGGCATGCAGCAGCAGCGCGAGAAAGAACAGGACACCGGCGATCGCCACCGGCAGCGCGGTCGCCCAATCGTGCCAGGCCGCATAGGAGCGCGGTGGGTCGAGCACAAAATGGGCCAGCACGAACAGCCAGAACGCGAGCATGTACAGCGCCGTGAAGCGCTGGAACAGCCATGCCTGCAAACCGGACAGGGCGGTCTTCATAACAACAACGCCGCGCTTGCCAGCGCAATCAGCACGGCGCTACAGTTGACCAGCCAGGCGCTGCGGCGTGCCGCGGGCAGGCGCGCGCCCACGTCGACGTCGCTCAGCAGATGGCGCACCCCGGCCAGCGTGTGGTGGCTGAACGCCCAGATGATGAGGATGACGGGAAGCCTGAACGCCATGCTGCCGTCCAGCGTGGCGAGGCGCGCATAGCCTTGCGCATCGCGCAGCGACAGGTCGAGCAGGTAGACGGCGAAAGGGATGCCCAGCGCCAGCAGCACGCCGGAAATGCGATGCGCGATCGACGTGAGGGCGCCGACCGGCAGTGCGATGTGCAGCAGGTTGAAAAAAGTCGGGCGCGGATCCTTCATTTTTTCGCTGGTGGCCATTGTTCACTTATACCACGTCCGCGCCGCCACGCCGTTTAACGGCGCCAAACGTGCAGGTCGTGTTGCGCGACGCTGGCGGCATTCACGGGCGCCACGATCGGCGCACGAGGAATCCACCCTCATTTAAGCCGGACTTTAGCCTCGACCGGGAAGTGATCGGATGGGTAAAGTCCGTCGTACATCGTCTTGACGATGGCATGGCTGAGCACATCGACGTGGTCGTTGACGAAGACGAAGTCGATCTTGTTGCCCGGTTCGATGGCGGTACCAAAACCCTGGAAGCTCATGTCGCCGCCTTGGGCCGGGCTGAGGGACACCTGCTCGGCATCGTGCAGGCTGGTCGCGATGATGGAATACGCCGGGAAGGTCTTGGTGTAGTTGAAGTCGCCGGTAACGATGACAGGAATCTTGCCTGCGAACGAGGCGGCCAGCTTCACGAGCATCCGCGTACTTTCCGTTTGCGCGACCCGGCCGCGATGGTCGAAGTGGGTATTCAACATCACCAGCACTTGCCCCGACAGCCTGTCCTTCAGCTTGGCCATGGTTACCGTGCGCTTCAACGCCGCGTCCCAGCCCACGCTGACCGTTTCCGGCGTCGGCGACAGCCAATAGGTCGCCTCTTCAATCAGCTCGAAACGCGCCTTGCGATAAAAGATCGCTGTCGCCTCGCCCTGCTCCTTGCCATCGTCGCGGCCGACCGCGATCGCGCCGTATTCATCCAGCGCCGCCTTCAAGTCGCGCACCTGGAACAGCTCCGCCTCTTGCAGGCCGATCAGGTCCGGGTGGTCGTGTCGTATCAGGTCTTCGACCAGCAACTGGCGTCGGCTCCAGTGGTTGACGTCGGTCGTCTTCTCGCAGGAACCGCAGCGGATATTGAAGGTCATGACTCCAACGTCGTTCGTGTCCGCATGCGCGTTAAGGACCACACTGGCGAGTAAGGTGAGTAGCAGTTTTTTCATGGTGTGTCCGGTGAAGAGAATGGAACTTAATGGGGGCAAGCGCTGATGACGGTGTCGGCACGAATATCGGCCGCCGGCACATCGATCACGGTGACCTGGGCGTTGGCGCCGGCCTTCGCCTGAACGGGCGCGCCGTTGACCGTAAAGCAGGTCCCTGCGGCCGCTCCGTGCAGCCTGACCTGGTAGGCCCGCTGGCTGGGCGCGCCCGCATAACTGCCCTGGGCGCCCAGAATGTGCAACTGCGTTCCGGCGTCGCGATAGCTTATGCGCGTCGTCATCATCGCATTTTTCTTGCGGAACGCTTCCGTCTTGTCGTCGTCCTCGACTAGGTCGGCTTGACCGTCCGCGCCGCGGTAGATATCGAGCATCAACAAGGTCTTGTCTTGAAACGCCGTGCTGAGCGCGAATTTGTATTTTGGAATAACTGCGCCCGCCTTCACGAAAATGGCGATCTCATTGGCGTCCGGTTTGAGGGCGAGGACCTTGCCTCCCTCAATCAGCTCACCGGGCTGCCAATAGTTTTGCCACTTACCCGGCGGCAGCCAAACGTCCTGGCGCTGGTCGGCGCTGGTGAAGGGCGCCACCAGCAGGTCCGGCCCCCACATGTATTGCAGATCATATTGCCATGCTTCCTTGTTCTCCGGATATTCGAGCAACATGGCGCGCGCCATCGGCAGGCCGGAGCTGGCCGCTTCGTGGGCCGCGGAATACAGGTAAGGCATCAGCTCGTAGCGCTGCTGGGTGAAGGTGTGGGCGACCTGCTGCTCCTCGGCGCTGCGGTCCAGCGGCCAGCGCGAAGGACCGGCGCCATGCGGCTTCCAAATCGGCGCGAAGGCACCGAAGGCCATCGCCCATTTTTCGTACACCTGAGCGTCCGGGCCGGTGTTGGTCGCCCAGTCGTAAAAGCCGCCTGCGTCATGGCCCCAGAACGGAAAGCCGGACAAGCCTGCCAGTTGCATGCCGCGAATCTGCAATTTCATTTCGTCGAAATTGGGCTTGATGTCGCCGCTCCACAGCGTGGCGTAGCGCTGCGCTCCCGCGGTCATGCCGCGCACCCACACGTAAGGCCGCTTCTCGATATCGGACTTGTCCCAGCCCTGCTGCACCAGCGATTTAGCGATGAGCATGAACCAGTCGTTGCGCATTTCCGCCGAACTCAAGCCGTTGGACAGGATCATTTTCTCGGGCGCGACGCCCATTTCATCGAACTCGTCGATCCACATCGCGTCGCCCGGATACTTGAGGGCCGGGCTGAACGATTTGTTATAGAAGATGTTCCAGAACCAGGCGCGAAATGCCGGATTGGTCAAGTCTGGCGCGCTGTCCTTGAAGTCAATGCCGCCGGGGTCGGGCAGGTTGAAGCCCGCCTGCCAGCCATCGGAGTAGCGCGCGATGCAGCGATTGAAATCGAGGGTCGTTACCAAGCCCTGCGCCGTGAGCCAGGCCGCGTATTCCGCGGGATCGGGATAACGCCCCTTGTCCCAGTCGAAATACGATTCGCAGCGCTGTCCGCCGCCTGCACGCCAGCGGTTATCGTTGACGACATGGTCGAGCGGGAACCCGGCGGCGCGGTGGGCGGCGATCTTTTCCTTCCACCAGTGTTCATCCGACGGCGTGGCCGTGGTGTGGTCGTGGCTCTTGTCCGACAGCGCCAGACCGAACATGGCCTTCGATGGCAGCCGCGGCTTGCCGGTCAGCTCGATGTAGTGCTTCAACACCGCCTTGGGCGCGCCGCCGGCGATGAAGAAATAATCCATGCGCCCATCGAATCCCAGCGTGTCGATGCCAAATTCGAAGCGGCCATCCTTGCCGAAGTTGAAGAAGTTCTTGAACGTGCTGTTCATGAACACGCCATAGCCTTTGCTGGAAATGAAGAACGGCACCAGCAACGGCGCCTGGTCGGCGTGCTCGGGGCCATAATTGCGGCTCAAGGCCTGGCCCTTCAGGTCGACCGATTGCGAGCGCCCAAAATAGCTGTGCCCCATCCCGGTGAAGTGTTCGTTACGGTCGAAGGCGAAGCGGCGGACGATGCGGCTGCCACTCCATACGGGCGCCGCCTTTTCCTGCAATATCGGTTTGCTGACACCGTTGGCCAGGAAGCTGGCCGCCAGGGTCTTCTTGTTGATCACCACGGCCACGCCGTCGCCGCCGGCCATGCGCAGCGTCAGGGTGGACGGGTTGTCGCTGGCCGAGAAAGCGCCGCCCATGTCGTGCGACTCGACCATTTCGTAACGGCCATCGTCAAAGAATGCCTCGCCGCGGCGCGCCAGTTGCAGGCGCACGATCGACGCGCCGTACGGTGTGACGCGCAATGTCTCGCCGTGCGGTCCCCGGACCAGGACACTGCGTCCCTCGATGCTGTAGGCGCTCGCCAATGCTGGTGCTGTTACAACCACGGCTAGGGCAAGCAGGGCTACCCGACCGACAACTTTCTGGATGCTCATCTGGATTCCTTCAATGGCGAGATGTTTGGCGGCGCCGGAGCAAGGCACGGCAAGCCACGGATCGGCAGCAAAGGTACCGCTACCACATCCAAATCTTACCGCCGTGTTTTGCAGGCGTCAATTTATTTAGTAGTTTTCTTACACTCTCCACCTTCGACATTGAGTAATTGACGCTAGCCCTACATCAGACGATTTCTGAGTTATCGCGCTGATAGTGGTAGCAAACCTACACATCATGTCACAAAACCCAATGCCGTCCTGCCTTCTACTGATCAAAAGTGCACAGCCCCTAAAACACTCAAGCTAGACGACCGGTCTAATTGAGGCGTATGATAAGCACATGAGCACAGAACACCACAGCGTCCGTCAGCATATTCTCGACACCGGCAAGGTCATCATCACCGGCAAGGGGTTTGCAGGCGTCGGCCTGAACGAGATCTTGACGGCGGCCGGCGTGCCCAAAGGGTCCTTCTACCACTACTTCAAGTCCAAGGAACTTTTCGGCGAAGCGCTGCTCGCGGACTATGTGAGCAAGTATCTCGAGGAAATGGACGCGATGCTGACCCGGCCTGGCCAGAGCGCGGCCCGCTCGCTGATGGATTACTGGGCCAGCTGGACCGCGGACACCGACGGCGGCTGCGACTGCCGCTGCCTGGTCGTCAAGCTGGGCAGCGAAGTGTCGGACATGTCGGAACCGATGCGCCTGGCCCTGCGCAAGGGCACCGACCAGATCGTCGCGCGCCTGGCGACGAGCATCACGCAGGCGCTGGCGGACGGCTCCCTGCACGGCGTCGCCGATGCCCAGCGCACCGCCCTGACGCTCTACCAGATGTGGCTGGGCGCGGCCATGCTGACCAAATTGAGGCGGGAGCCGAGCGCCTTGCACGGCGCCTGGGAAGCAACGCTGGCCCTGCTTGGCTTACCGTCCGGCGAGGCGAGCGGGCGCTAAACACTGTCACGCCCATCGCAGCGCTGGCAACGATACCCGCGCATTTTTTCACCGATCCCAAGACGACCAGTCTAATTTACACAAGGAACTCATGAAAAACTTCACTTTCCACAACCCCACCAAGATCATCTTCGGCAAGGACACCGTGGCCCAGTTGGCCAAACTGGTGCCGCAAGACGCCCGCGTTCTGATCCTGTTCGGCGGCGCCAGCGCCGAGAAGAACGGTACCCTGGCTGAAGTACGCACTGCCCTGGGCGGACGCGCGGTGCAAGAATTCGGCGGCATCGAGCCCAATCCAAGCTACGAGACCCTGATGGGTGCGGTGGCGCTGGCGCGCCGTGAAAAATCCGACTTCCTGCTGGCGGTCGGGGGCGGCTCGGTCATCGACGGCACCAAGTTCGTGGCCGCCGCCATCCCCTACGACGGCGAACCCTGGGACATCGCCCGCAGCGGCGGCGCCAAGGTGCGTAGCGCCCTGCCCTTCGGCGCGGTGCTGACCTTGCCTGCGACCGGCTCGGAGATGAACAACGGCGCGGTCGTCACCTACAAGGCCACCCACGACAAGCTGCCATTTCGCAGCCCGCTCCTGTTCCCGCGATTCTCGGTGCTGGACCCAACCAAGACCTTCACGCTGCCGGTCAAGCAGGTCGCCAACGGCGTGGTCGACGCCTTCGTGCACACGGTGGAACAGTACCTGACCTACCCGGTCCAGGCGCTGGCCCAGGACCGCTTCGCCGAAGGCCTGCTGCAGACGCTGGTCGAGATCGCCCCACAAACGCTGGCCGCGCCGGACGACTACGACACCCGCGCCAACCTGATGTGGACCGCCACCCTGGCCCTGAACGGGCTGATCGGCGCGGGCGTGCCGCAAGACTGGGCCACGCACATGATCGGCCACGAGCTCACCGCCCTGTACGACATCGACCACGCGCGCACCCTCGCCCTGGTGCTGCCGTCGCTATTGAACGTACAACGCGGGCCGAAACGTGCCAAGCTGCTGCAGTACGGCGAACGCGTGTGGGGCATCCGCGAGGGCAGCGAGGACGAGCGCATCGACGCCGCCATCGCCAGCACCCGCGCGTTCTTCGAGGGCCTCGGCATTCCGACCCGCCTGTCGGCCTACGGCTTGGGCCAGGAAGCCGTCGACGCCGTTTTGGAGCAACTGGGCAAGCACAGCTTGACCAGTCTTGGCGAACATGGCGACATCGATCTGGCAACGAGCCGCCGCATTCTCGCGGGGGCGCTGTAGGAAAGCTGTCATACCCGCATTGGAATTTTTCCAACCCGACTCAACAAGGAAGCTGATATGAACATCCTGATGGTAATGACCTCGCACGACCAACTTGGCGACACCGGCAAGAAAACCGGTCTCTGGCTGGAAGAATTCGCCGCGCCCTACTACACCTTCAAGCAAGCCGGTGCGCAGCTGACGCTGGCCTCGCCACTGGGCGGCCAGCCGCCCCTCGATCCGAAGAGCGACGCGCCGGATTCGCAAACGGAATCGACCAAGCGCTTCAAGGCCGATCCGCAGGCGCAGGCCGCGCTGGCCGCCACCGTCAAGCTGGCCGACGTGAAGGCGGGCGACTTCGACGCGGTGTTCTATCCGGGTGGCCACGGCCCGCTGTGGGATCTGGCCGAAGACCAGGCGTCGATTTCATTGATCGAAACCATGATCGCCGCCGGCAAGCCGGTCGCCGCCGTGTGCCACGCGCCGGGCGTCCTGCGTCGCGTGAAAGGCGCCGACGGCGAGCCTCTGGTCAACGGCAAGAAAGTGACCGGGTTCACCAACACCGAGGAAGACGCGGTCGGCCTGACCAAGATCGTCCCGTTTCTGGTGGAAGACATGCTCAAGGAAAACGGCGGGATCTATTCGAAGCTGGGCGACTGGCAACCGTATGCGATTACCGACGGCTTGCTGATCACCGGCCAGAATCCGGCCTCGTCCGAAGTGGCGGCGCAGGCGCTGCTCAAGCTGCTAGTGTCCTGAGTTGCTAGTTCGTTGAATAATAAATGTGGCGAAATCGCCCTGAGACAAGGAGCAAAGCACAGCAAGGCCGAGGCCTTGCGAGCATTTGCGACGCAGTATCAGGACGATTTATCGCCATATTTTTTCAACGAATCTGCAACTCAGGACACT
>DIZW01000054.1 GCA_002428015.1 Oxalobacteraceae bacterium UBA6018
CACTGTAAACGGCATAGAGCCCTGAAGGATGTGTCGAATTTTCTTGAGACCAAACTGGTCGATATGAAAATCCCGCAATTTACCGAAATCGTCCATGACACCCGCGTGCGCAACGGACAAAAGGGCAAGATCAAGGGCATGGAAATCGCCGGCCAATATGCCTTCGACCGGTCTGTCTCCTGGCTCCAGGGCTTCGGCGTGGCCGCCAACTACACCTATGTGGACGCCAACGCCAGCCGCGACACCGATACCGGAGCGACATCGTGCGGCTATCCGGGGTTGTCACCGCAGTCCTACAATGGCTCGGTCTTCTTCGAGGACAGCAAATTCCAGGCCCGCGTGAGCTATAACTGGCGCAATCACTTCGCTGTCGACTGCGGCGGAGGCAGCTCCATGCCGCGCAACCGTGCGGCGTATGGACAGACCGATGCCAGCATGCGCTACAACCTGACCCCATCGCTGGCCTTGTACGCCGATGCCATTAACGTGGGCAATACCAAGGTGCGCGAATACGGCAGCAACGAGAATCAGTTCCTGATGCTGGAAAATGACGGACGCCGTTTCAACTTTGGCGTACGGATGGCTTTCTAAGGCCCGATACTTGCGGACTCGATCCCGGCGCGGTGAGCCGCCGCGCCGCGGATGTGCAGGCGCGAAAGCAACCAGGGGGGCGCGGGTCGTGCAGTGGTTTTTTCGAGGCCCCCTTATTTTATTGGCGCGCCAGCGTCGGCGCCAAGTCGTCGAGCTGTCGATGGGCTAGCCTCATCGGCAATCCCACCATCATGCTGGCTGAGCGATTCCTCCTGAGCGCAACGGTGCACACATGGGCATTTTCAACATGTTTATGTGTCCAGTCCCGTTTGATCATAAACGCGTTTAACGAATAGTCCCGGCTTGCGATGTTGCCATTCCTTGAGCGCCTGGATCGGCGTCGTCGAGCAGATGGCGCGCTGCGGGATGTGGTGGTTGGACGCTCCGGCCGCGTACAAGAACAGCGATGGCAAAGCCTGGGCCGACGGCGCCGAGTTTATCCAGACGGTGCCGACCTCCTGGGATGAAACCCGCGTGCTGGCCGGCGACATCGGCCGGTTCATCGTCTCGGCCCGCCGCAAGGGCGACACATGGTACATCGGCGCCATGACCAATGAACAGGCACGCACCATCAAGGTAAAGCTGGACTTGGGCGAGGGAAGCTTCAGTGCGCACCTCATGCAGGATGGCGCCGATGTGAGCCGCCTGGCCGTCGCCGACCGCAAGCTGCTGTCAAGCCAGGCTCTCACGCTGAAGCTGGCGCCGTCCGGTGGCGCGGTGGCGGTGTTGCGGCCAACCAGCCCGTAATGTAGGGCGCCGACGACCGATCCGGCTGGCCGCCTGGCCAGCCGGCCGTTCACGCCAATTGCGCCGCCGCGAGAATGAAGGCCTTAAGCGGAACCGCGCTCGATCAGGCTTGTCGGCAAGTGGACGGGTTCCGCCCGTGCCCCACCCAGGATCTTGAACAACGACTCAACCAGGACCGTACCGGCCAGGTCCAGCGGTTGCCGCACCGTCGTCAAGGCGGGATGGCAAAACGCGGCACTCTCGAGATCATCGTAACCGACGACCGCAACCTCGTCCGGCACCGCCTTGCCAGCCTTGCGCAGGGTCTGGACGACGCTCAGCGCGGCAAGGTCGCTGGCTGCGAACACGCCATCGACCGGCAATCCGGAATCGAGCAGGCGCGCGACATCAGCGGCGATCCGCTCCGTGATGAAGGGACTGGGGCAAAGCAGCCGCGGGTCGGCAGCTTTGCCGGCAAGCGCGTGCGCCCGCAGGTAGCCGGCGTGGCGCTGCGCCACCTCAGGCAAGTTGGGGTCGCCGACAAACGCAATATGCCGGCAGCCGCGGCGCAATAAATGGGCCGTGGCGAGCTCGCCGCCAATCAGGTTGTCGCTGCCGACGCTGCAATAGAGTTGTTGCTCGAGTTTAGCCCCCCAGACAACGAAAGGAATGCCTCGCAACACCATGGCATTCAACTGGTCGTGCTGATGCCACTGCCCCACCATGATGAGGCCGATTGCGCGCCCGCTTTCGACCGCCAACGCCGCCTGGTCGAGATGGGCCTCGGGAACGCGCGAGAGCAGCATTTCGTAGCCGCGCTCCGTGAGCGCATCGGCAATGCTGCCGATCAGGGAGAGAAAAAACGGGTCGGACAAATGTTGGCGGGTGGCCGGATCGTAGGGGACGACCACGGCCACGACCTTGTTTTGCCCCAAGCGCAGGGTCTGCGCGCCGACATTGACGGCGTAATTGAGGTGGCGTGCCAACTCGACAATGCGTTCGCGGGTCTTCGCGTTGACCAGGGGGCTGCCGGCAAGGGCGCGTGACACGGTCGACGTGGCCACCCCGGCGAGCTTGGCGATATCCTCCATCTGCGGGCGCGCTTTCGCCGCCTTCGATATCTTGCCTTTGCCAGCGTCAGGAGGAATATCGTTCATCGCAGCTATGCCCCAAGTACTTGACGGAAAGAAGTGTAGTGTAGCGGCGGCATGATGTCACCGCAACAATTGCTTGAAACACATGAAGCTGTTTCTTGCGGGTCGGGTGGCCGCCCTTGGCCTGGCCCGACAAGGTCGCCTCCTTGGCGGGCCTGCTTGGGCGTCACTCGTGGGGAGCCGGCCAGATCGAGGCCAGCGTTCGCACCCGCCATTGCCGCAGCCTGGCCTGCCCGCCTTCGACGAACAAGGCGATGCCATCGCTTTCGTCGGCGGGAAAGACCAGGCTCGTCATGGTGAGCTCGCCAGCGCCCGCAAACACGGTTACCGCTGCGCGATCGACCAGGATGCGTAGCCTGAGCACGCCATCGACCAACGCCAACGGCGCGCCGTGGCACGCCGCGAAGTCGGCGCTGAACGGGGCCGCGCCGGCGCGGCCGCGGTCGATGTAGAGTTCGCCGCGTTCGCAGTCGTAGCCTATCTCCGTCCGATCGCCGGCCGCGTTCGCATGGACCTGCACGCCGGCGCGCGTGGCGCTGCCGCACGCGAGCACCAGTTCGATATCGACCGGTACCCCGGCCGTGCGCAAGCGCGGCAGCGTATCCACGCCGGCGGCGAGGCTCACGTCATCGATGGCCAGCAGCGTGTCCCGGCGTAGCGAATCGAAACCCTGCACCGGCTGCTGGACCAGCCGCACCTGGCCGGCGACGGTGCGCAGCGACAGCTCACGCGGCACCGACTGCGCGCTGCGCCACGGCGAGGTGGGCACGGTCCTGGCATACAGCCAATTGCTCATCCAGCCGATCAACAGGCGCCTGCCATCGGGAGCGTCGTTCCATGTGACGGCGGCATAGAAGTCCGGGCCCTGGTCGAGCCAGCGCACGCAGGCGTCCCCAGCATCGGGGCGGAAAGTGCTGCCGTCGAAGTGGCCGAGGAAGTATTGCGCCCCGGATCCACCGGCCGGCCCGCCCGGCGTGAGATTGACCACCAACACCCATTTGTTGTTGCTATCGTCGCCATCGAGCGGCAAGGGGAACAAGTCAGGACATTCCCACACGCCACCGGTGGCGCCGGCCGGACCGAATTGGCTCATGTATTCCCACTCGATCAAGTCTCTTGAGCAATACAACAGGATCGTGTGCCGGTGCGCCAATGCGACCACCATCACCCATTTGCTCTGCGGCGCATGCCAGAACACCTTGGGATCGCGGAATTCGCGCAGTTCGTCCCGATAGGGGTGTGGTGGCAACGCGAGCACGGGATTGCCGGAGAACTGGGTCCAGTGCCGCCCACGATCGACACTGAAGGCCAGCGATTGGCTTTGCTGCCCCGCCTGCACCTGCGTGCCGTTGGCGAGCGTGCGCGCCTCGGGGTAGACGCTGGTGTAGATGATGACCATGGGAACTTGGCCGGGCGAGCCCAGTCCGCTGCTATTGGCCCGGTCGACGACCGCGCTGCCCGAGTAGAAGCTTTGGGTGATGGCGCCCTGTCCGTCCTTTTCGACTTCCAGCGCGACCGGCAACTCCGTCCAATGCAGCAGGTCGGCGCTGACCGCATGGCCCCACGACATGTCGCCCCACACGGTGTCATTCGGATTGTATTGATAGAAGAGGTGATATTCGCCGTCGTAGTAGACCAGCCCGTTTGGGTCATTCATCCAGTTGCGCGCAGGCGAATACGATAACTGCGGACGATGGGCTTCCTGGTAGGCACCGGCCAAGCCCGCATATGCCTGCGTCTGGGTGCTCGTCACTTCAAGCGTCATGAATTTCCTTTTCATTGATTGGCACGCGCAGCGCGCGGCACCGGCTGCGCCGCATGCGCATGTTCATTCGACGATTATGCATACAATAAGATTGTACTGCAATCGTTTGTACGGCGGTTTTCATTGAGAATTCTGCGGACCTGGGGTTCAGCTGCCCGGAGTTGAGTGGCGAGCACGCGGCGATCGCCCCCATGCGAAGCAACCGATTGCAATTTTACGCGCATCAATGAATAATGGCTCACAGATTCGGGGGCGCAAGTGATTGCACACCTTAGCATTCCGAGATCGGCCGGCAGCACGGCAGGCCAAGCAGCAGCAAAGGAGACGATGAAGGCTTCCCAAACCCGGCGTGCGCGCCGCGCACACGCCAGCGTCAACCGCAAAGCGGGCGGCGCCGCCTGGGCCAGCATTATGGCCAGCCCCTGCATCATGCTCGCCGGCAGCGTGCCACCCGAGCGGACCGGCGGCTATATCGACATCTTCAAAATGTTCATCGTCATCCCGATGATCATCCCGGTGTTCACCTTGCCGCTGATATACCGCACCGGGCTCAACGGCGAACCGGGCAACGTGGTGCGCCTGGCCGGCGCACTGCTGCTGTGCGCGGCCGCGGCGGTGCTGTTTGTCGAACTCAAGCCCGCCAAGCCGGCCGGCCGGGCCCACCGCAACAACGGCCTGGCCGTTCGCCTCACCACCCACTGACCACGGCCCCCGGCCATCACGACACCTAGAGGAACAACATGCCCCCATCAGAGCGCCAGATTCGCCGCATCGTCATCGTCGGCGGTGGCTCCGCCGGCTGGATGGCCGCCGCCGCCCTCTCCGCCGCCATCGGCAAGGGCTGCGCCATCACCGTGGTCGAGTCCGACGAAATCGGCACGGTCGGCGTCGGCGAGGCGACCATCCCGCCGATCAAGGTGTTCAACCGGATGGTGGGCATCGACGAGAGTGAATTTCTCAAGCGCACCCAGGGCAGCTTCAAACTGGGCATCGACTTTGTCGACTGGGCGAAAACCGGCCAGCGCTACTTCCACCCGTTCGGCCCGCACGGCATCCAGTTCGACCTGGCGCCCCTGCACCAGCACTGGCTGCGCCAGCGCGGCCAGCCCGGTGCGGCGCCGCTGGACGACTATTCCATGGCGTGGGCGGCCGCCCGCCTCGGCCGCTTCGACAAACCCTCGCGCGACCCGCAATCGCTGCTCTCGAGCTTCGACTACGCCTACCATTTCGACGCCACCCTGTACGCGCGCCTGCTGCGCGAGGTGTCGGAGGGGCGCGGCGTGGTGCGGGTGGAGGGCAAGATATCGCATGCCGCGCTGCGCCCCGGCGACGGCTTCCTCACCAAGGTCTGCCTGACCGATGGACGCGAGATCGAGGGTGACCTGTTCATCGACTGCTCCGGCTTCCGCGGCCTGCTGATCGAGGAGACTTTGCACACCGGCTACGAGGACTGGAGCCACTGGCTGCCCTGCAACCGCGCCATGGCCGTGCCCTGCGCAACCGTGGCCGAGCCGACGCCCTACACGCGCTCGACCGCGCGCGCGGCCGGCTGGCAATGGCGCATACCGCTGCAACACCGCACCGGCAACGGCTATGTCTACAGCAGCGAATTCATCAGCGACGACCAGGCGGCCACGGTACTGCTCGAGAACCTCGACGGCAAGGCGTTGGCCGAGCCGCGCGCGCTGCGCTTTACCACCGGGCGCCGCAAGCGCAGCTGGAACCGCAACGTGGTGGCCCTCGGGCTGGCCAGCGGCTTCATGGAACCGCTAGAGTCGACCAGCCTGCACCTGGTCCAGTCCGGCATTTCACGCCTGCTGGCACTGTTCCCCGACCGTGACTTCGCCCCCCTCGTTATCGAGGAATACAACCGCATCGCGGCCAATGAATGCGAGCGCATCCGCGACTTTCTCATCCTGCATTACAAGCTGACCGAGCGCAGCGACGCGCCGTTGTGGCGCTACTGCGCCGCGATGGCGATTCCCGACACGCTGCAATACAAGATCGACCATTTCCGCCGCTTCGGGCGCCTGGTCACGGAAGGGATGGAATTGTTCGGCAACGCCTCCTGGCTGGCGGTGCACATCGGCCAGCTCAACTTGCCCGAACGCCACGATCCGCTGCTCGACCTGCGCGCCGATGGCGCTGCCATGCTCGCCCAACAGCGCCAGGCGATCGCGCGTGCCGCCCAGGACATGCCCACCCACGCCGCCTACATCCGAAAGCACTGCGCCGCCGCTTGATTGAACAGGCGTTGAACAGGCGTTGAAATGGCCTTGCCAACCGCTGGCCGCCGACACCGCAACAGCGTGACGGCGCGCCCAGGTCATTCCGCGCAAACACGGGCCAAGCGCCCGCCGCAGGCTTCCTATGACGACCAGACACCGGCGGCGCCGCGCGCCGTCCGTGTCCATGGCGCGCCGATTGTTCGCGCCGGACCTGCGCATCGGGACAAAATCAGGACAAAGCAATACGGGAAAATGCAAAAAGGGCGAAAGAGAGCTGTTGCTCCCCTTCGCCCAGACTAGAACCGCCAGTCGCGACAAGCGCTGCGCGGATTAGAACGAGTGACGAATCGCCAGGCTGATCGAGCGACCCGCTTCCGGACGCATTTCCACGATATTTGCCGCGCTCGGGCCACCGACTCCGGACGACGATGCCACCTTATCGAACACATTGCCGACGTTGAGACTCAAGGTGGTGTCGGAGGTCAAGCTGTAGTTGACGAAGGCGTTCACGATGGCGCGGCCGTCCACCTTGAACGTATCGTAGCCGTTGTTCCAGACGAAGGACTGGCCGACGATCGTCGCCCCCAGGGTCACAGGACCGATGGTGTAGCGCGGCGCCACCGTGTACAGCAGCTTGGGCACGCCGCCGGGAACCAGGCCCACCGTGCTATTGCCCACGGCGCTGCCGACCAGGTCCTTGGTCACCTTCAGATCGGTGTAGGTCAGGTTGGCATTGATGGAGAAATCTCCGGAGGTGAAGACCGACTCGACTTCCATGCCGTTGGCCTTGGTGCCGACCACATTGAGCTTGGGACCGATGGTGCGCGTCTGGTCATAGTCGAACTCGTCCACGGAAGCGGTGAACAAGGTGACGAACACGCCATACGTGCCCCAATCTTTCCGGCCGCGCAATTTGGCGCCCATTTCCTGCTGCTTGACGGTGGCGACGGCCTGGCCTTCCAGGCCGGAGGTCAGGTTGCCGGTTACGCTGTTCACATAGGGCGAGAACAACAGACGATCGGCAATGGCGCGTCCGCCCTTGCTGACTCGGGCGAACACGCTGAAATCCGTGCTCAGGCGATAGTTGGCGCCCAACGAGTAGGAGTTGTAGCCGGTCTTGTAGTTGATCGGACTAGGATTGCTGGTGTCGACCACGTAGACATTTTTTTCCGCGCCGTTGATGACGCCATCGCCATTGACATCGTAGCCGCCGGCAATCTGCTTCGGACCGGCGTAGTGGCCGCTGGCGTGGAAGTTGTCGCGGCGCAGGCCGGCGTCCACATCCACGGGACCGATTTCCGTGCCCACGGACAGGTAAGGCGCGTCCGTGATGTAGTGCGCGTCGACGTCACGGGCGCAGCAGCCACCCCATTGGTTGTTGTAACCGGTCAGGCCGGCGGTGGTCAGCATGGCGCCGGCCTTGTCCTTGACGTCGATGACGGCGCCGTTCTTGCCGATCTCCATCAGGCGCTCGCTGATCTGCCACACCTGCACCACATCCTGCTTGGAGCGGTAGTAACCGAGCTTCGTGTTGACCTTGGCGCCGGCCACGACGAAGGACTTGGACAGGCCGAGGTCGTTGACGTAGTGGCCCATGTCCGGCGACTGTTCGTTGATGGCAGCGCCTTGCGACACCAGGCCCGATTGCAGGTTTGCGGTGGTGACCGCCTGCCCCGCCTTGGGGCCGTTGAAGTACACGGCCGAACTACCCGCGCCGAAATTGCCGAGCATGCCACCGAGCGTGTTGCTGCTCCAGAACGTGGTCTGGAAGGCGCTCGAGGTCTTGCTTACCTGGAATTTGTCCGAGACGACAAAGCCGCCTTCCATCTCGTTCTGGAACTCCATGCCCAGGGCGTTCGACTTGACCGTGATCCCCTTCGAGATGTCGGCCACGCCGGCGGCGGTACCGATCGGGCCGACCACCGGCATGGTCAGGTTGTAGATCGAGGTCTGCGAATCGCGCAGGATGTCGATGCCACCGATGGCCTTCATCCCCGTCACCGAATTGCCGCTCACGGTGGCCAGCGCCGGCATGCTGGTGTAGGTCGGCGCGCTCTCGCTGAGGGCCTTGAACGACACGCGGAAATACCCCTTGTCGCCATTGAAACTCTTGGTGAGGTTACCTTTGACCTGGTAGCCGTGCAGCGCGTTGATGTCGCTGCTGCGCGGCCCTTCACCATCGCGGAAATAGCCGCCGATGTGGAAGCGCAGCGACGGGCTAAGCTTGCCGCCGACATCGCCGTCGACCCGCGTCTCGTTGAAGTTCATGCCGTGCGAGAGGCCGATCGAGCCGCCCTCTTCCTCGCCCGTCTTGCTGATGTAGTTGATCACGGCGCCGGGCGCGTGCGAGGCGAAGATCGCCGCCGGACCGCCACGCAGGGTCTCGATGTGGTCGACATTGTTGTCAAAGCGGATGAAATAGTCGTTGTTGCCGAAGTTCATGTCGCCAAATTCCACCACTGGCAAGCCATCTTCCTGCAACTGCACGAATTTCGAGCCGCCCGACGACAGCGGCAGGCCGCGCACGGTGATGTTCGAATTGCCGCCGGGGCCGGCCGAGCTCTCGGCGCGTATACCTGGAATCAAGTGCAAGATCTCCGCTTCAGAACGCGGCGAAAAATCGGCGACCTGCTGCTGGTCGACGTCCGTCACCGACGCCGAGCTGCGCATCTTGGACTTGCCTTGCGCCGTGCCCGTTACCACCACGCGGTTCAGGTTCAGCACGTCGACCACCTTGGCTTCGTCGGCGGCTGGTGGCGTGGCGACCGCCTCCTGCGCATAGGCCTGGCCGGAAATGAGCGCGGCGAACGAAGACGATGCGATCAGGGCAGCGACCGGTTTAATCCTGAAGGGCGTGGCTTGTGCCTTGTGACGGTTTGACATAGATCTCTCCTAGTTTCTCAAATTTAATTTTTTTATGATGGAACGAAGCTCATGGCGCGGGGAGCCTCATGGACAGTACGAACAGATGCGTTCGCACCGAATTGATATTAGTGTGGAATTCCGACAATTACAATCGTTTGCATATGCGTCGAGAAAAAAGATGTAACACCGGCCGTTTTTGTTGCGGGAAATATACAGATGGCGGGCACCAAGCGGTTCGCCGCCTGGAATTCCAGCGCAAGCGTCAGCGAATCAGGGACGTCCAGCAATCTTGTCAACCGATGGATGCAACCGATTGTTGTTTTCCGGAAGGTGACGCACGGCGGCGGCCAACCGGCCTGACGCGCGCACAGGCGGCACGCCTTGCGTCCTCATCGGAACGTCCAAAAACAAAACGCCCCCGGCTTCACGATGAAGGACGGGGGCGTTAGGACGTTGCCGAACTTCAGCGAACGTTATTCTGGCGGAAGATGTGTAAATATAATCGGCGCCTCATTGATTTGATTGAATGATGGCGGCCCCCGCCCCGCAGTCGACACCATGCCGGCGCGGTCGGGTCGACTAAAACATGTCACAACGATAGGCTAGCATATACTGATGTGATCAGTATATGATATTACTTCTGGAGATATCCCGCCATCCGGCGGCAATCGATCACCGAGCTTTGAGCCTGAAGATCCCGGCCAAGGCAGTGGCGGTGGTCGCGGTCGAGGGCAGGAAGACTGGGCGGCGCAAGCTCGTCTGCCGCGCGGATTCCTTGGGAAGTAGAAGCACTTCCGGCGGATTGAGCGCCGGAGGCCGTCCGGCAGCCTAGCGGGTTGCGCCCTTCACCAGCGCATCGAGGAGGTTCGGGGCGAGGACTGCATGATTGTTGCGCCGGTCGATCATCCTGCCCGTGTACCAATAGAACGGGAGCGCGCCGTTGGCCACTGCCGCATGGGTGACGTATTGGCGGAAATAGATGGGCGACTTCAGATGCGGGGCCAGTGCGTCGCCCCTCAGATTGGTATGCAGCATCGCGGCGTACTCGCCGAGCACGACCGGAATCCCCTTGCCGACAGACTGCTACCTAATCCTCAAAAACTGCTGATCGGCATTTTTTCCATCAAGGTAAATTGCCAGGGGTAAGAGTACGAGAATGGGTACATGGACACCGCCCCAACGATCGCCATGCAGGGCGTTGCAGCACAGCCCCGGCCGGATCGCGCCAGGTCGCCACCCGTTCTTTCGACATGGCATCAGTGGCCAAGCCGCCCAAGGTCCGAATCGCAGGGTCAACGTTGGGATAGCGCGCACGGGTCAGCATCTGCCGGCCCAGCCACAGGCGCTCGAAGGACTTGCCGGAAAGCTTGGCACACCAGATCCCGCCGCGCCAAGCCTGCCCGCGCAACGGCGGCAAGTGTTCGACACCGGTCAACACGGGATGCGCGCCTGGCGCTCGCGCCAATACGAGCGGCATCGCTCGCGTGCCAGACAGTCGCTCATCGAGGACGATGGGCGCGGTAAGGCAATACGATCCCGTCGCTAGCTTTATGCGTGCAATACGCTTGTCCGCGCGTGCCTCGACCAATCCTGCCTGCGATGACCTGACATCGTCGACTTTAATCGTTTCCGCAAGGTGATGGCGTGTCGAGCGAGAGCATGTCCGGACCAATCTACCGGACTTAACAGAATCTGACTTCAGCATGGCTTCTGCGTCATCGACCTGTGGGGCTTCGACTGCTGGGGGCGGGGCTTGGATGCGCCGGGTCGATGTCGGTACGTGGCGCCGGCGATGAGGTCCATGAGCTGTTGGACCTGTTGCGCAACCGCCCTGCCCAGCAGTAGCGCCGGCAGCAGCGGCTTGAGCGCAGTGTGGGCGTAGGCGCGGTTGATACGATGTGTATGGGGCAAGCCGGCTTGGGCGTGTGAAGCCGCCACTGTCAGTGCCAGCAGATTGTCGCACACGACTTTGGCGGCGAAGTCCTGCAGCA
>DIZW01000117.1:0-25369 GCA_002428015.1 Oxalobacteraceae bacterium UBA6018
TTCGATCTGCGGCTCGAGCGCACTGATCTCGCGAACCGTTTTTTGGTATTGCTTGAGCAGCCGCTGGTTGCCGCTACCGAAAATCTGGGTCAGTAATGACATCTTGAATTCTTGAAAAAAGCGCCGCAAAAAGAGAAGCTGTGATGATATCAAAAAGATATCGCCCGCGAGCCGACTATGGCAAAAAGACGGTGATTTTATCACGCGATCCCGGGGCAAATGGGGTCGTTGGTCAATATAACAAGGTCGGGCCGGGTCGAAAGTTGCACGGCGGCGCGAGACTGTCAAGCAACTCCCGCTGTGGTAAGGTGGCGCTCCATGCACATCTACGGCACTAAAAACCGCAAAACCGCGATCGACGCGACCGACTTCCTGCGCCGCAACGAGAAGATGGCGAGCCTGCTGCCGGCCGCCATGCGCATGGCCAGCCTGCAAAAAGATTGCGCGGCCGCCCTGCCGGCGATGTTCCTCAACTGCGACGTGCTTTCGTTCGAGCAGGCCCACCTGGTGCTGGCCGTACCCAGCTCCGCCGTCGCGGCCAAGCTCAAGCAGCAAGTGCCCAAATTGCAGAACGCGCTGCACAAGGCCGGCTGGCAAATCGAGGATATCAAGCTCAAGGTGCAGGTCACGCGCGCCATACCGCCAGTGGTGCACACGCGCCCCCTGGTGCTGCCGAACACGGCGCTGACGGCCTTCGAAGCGCTGGGCGACGCGCTCGCGCCCACGGCCCAGAACGCGACCCTGATCGCCGCGCTCAAGGCGGTGGCGGCCAAGCGCCGCTAGCGCGGGCTGGCCTGCCAGCTAGGTAAGCGGTTCGCTAGGTGAGCGCCCACTCGCGCTGCATCTGGCGCAGGTAGGACGGCGGCGCGCTGCCCGGCGCGTCGAAGGCGACAATCTCGTAGGCGTCCTCGTGCTTGAGCAACTCCAGCAGCAACAGGTTGTTAAGGGCGTGGCCGGACTTATGCGCGGTGTAGCTGGCCAGCAGCGGGTGGCCCACCAGGTAGAGGTCGCCGATGGCGTCGAGGATCTTGTGACGCACGAACTCGTCCTCGTAGCGCAAGCCGTCCGAGTTGAGGATCCGGTACTCGTCCATCACGATCGCGTTTTCCAGCGAGCCGCCGCGCGCCAGGCCCATGCCGCGCAGGCTTTCCACGTCCTGCATGAAGCCGAAGGTGCGGGCCCGCGCCACCTCGTGCACGTAGGACACGTCGCCGAAATCGACGGCCGCGCGCTGGGCAGTGCCATCGACGGCCGGGTGGTTGAATTCGATGAAGAAATCGAGCTTGAAACCGTCGTAGGGCGACAGGCGCGCCCACTTCTCGTTGGCACCGCTGCCCTGGCGCACCTCCACGTCCTTGAGCACGCGGATGAACTTCTTGGCCGCCGCCTGCTCCTGCACGCCCGACTGCTGCAGCAGGAATACGAACGACGAGGCCGAACCATCCATGATCGGGATTTCCTCGGCCGACACGTCGACATACAGGTTGTCGATGCCCAGGCCGGCGCAGGCCGACATCAGGTGCTCGACGGTCGACACGCGCGCCGCCTCCTTGACCAGCACGGAGGCCATGCGGGTGTCGCCCACCACGCCCGCGCTGGCGGCGAACTCGACCACGGGGTCGAGGTCGACGCGGCGAAACACGATACCGGTGTCGATGGCGGCCGGGCGCAGGGTCAGCACGACCTTGGTTCCCGAGTGCAAGCCTACACCGGTCGTGCGCACCTGCTGTTTGATGGTTCTTTGTTTGAGCATCAGGCGATTATATCCAAGTTGCATCACCCGCGCCGGCGGCGGGCTGATCCTTCCCGGCAGCGCCATGCCACGATGGCAAGCCCCGCGCCCAGCATCGCCCAGGTGGCCGGTTCCGGCACCGGCACCACCGCCAGCGCCGTCTGCGCGGTCCACGCGTAGGTCTTTTCGACGAATTTGCTGGGGTCGCGCTCGTAGCTGTAGTCGGACAGGCCGGTGACGACGGTGCGCCCGCGCCCCAGATACCATTCGGGGTCGTGGTTGGAAAAGCCGAGCTCGAACGACAGCGATTTGCTCGTGGGATTGAACGCGAAGCTGGTGGTGCTGCAGGCGTTGTAGGCGTTGTTCTCGCAGGTGATGTAGTCGATCGGGCCGATCGCCAGCGAGCTCAGCTCTGCGCGCTCGAGCACGCCGTCGTGATTGCTATCGCTACCCGCGAAGCTGCCGGTCAATACCCTGTCGGGCAGGAAAGCGCCCTCTTCCTTGCTGTAGAAACCGGTGTAGGTGAACGACCACTGGCTCGTTTCGGCCAGTGCAAGACCGCTGGAGAGGGCGAGCAGCCCGGCAAGGATGATGTTAGACCGCATGAAAACTCCCATAAAAGGTGGATAACCTCGTGGTCAATCGCATGGTGCTCCCCCGCGGGCGTCGTCCTTCGCTCGTGGCGAAGCGGCGACGCCGCGTGAGCGCGGTGGCGCGGCGCGGGCCTTGGCGCGACCCCGCCCGGCCGGAAGACAATGCGCCCGGCCAGAGTGCACAGTAACAGTAAATCGGCGGCGCGCGGCGCCACTGAGGCAGGCGCGGCGCGGGCGCACGAGGCCAGGCTGGCCGGCAGCGCATGAAAACGCGGACGAAAAAAAAGCGCCGCGGCGCTCGCCCGTGTTGCGGGCGGGAGCGCGGCGGCGCCGCTCTGGCACGTGGCCGGTGAATCAGGCCAGTTGCTTGAGCATGGTCTCGGCGTTGGACACCTCGAACTTGCCGCCGTCTTCCACGTTCAGTTGCTTGACGACGCCGTCTTCGACCAGCATCGAGTAGCGCTGCGAACGCGTGCCCATGCCGAACTTGGAGAAGTCGGCGTCCAGGCCGAGGGCCTTGGTGTAGGCGGCATTGCCGTCAGCCATCATGCGCACGACGCCGGTCGCCTTCTGCTCGCGGCCCCATGCGCCCATGACGAAGGCGTCGTTGACCGAGATGCACCAGATTTCATCGACGCCCTTGGCCTTGAATTCCTGCGCGTGCTGGACATAGCCTGGCACGTGCTGCGCCGAGCAGGTCGGCGTGTAGGCGCCTGGCAGGCCGAAAATGGCGATCTTCTTGCCCTTGACCAGGTCCGCGACCGGGAAGGTGTTCGGACCCAGCGCGCAGCCGGCGGTTTCGGTTTCGATGAATTCGGACAGGGTGCCTTCCGGCAGGCGATCGCCGATCTTGATGGTCATGTGAGATCCTTTGAGGGGTGTGGGGTTGTACTTACCTCAATAGTATGCACGATCCCCGCGATTTTTGCAGGCGGTGCGCCGCGTCCAGCTCAGGCCGATACCGATTCCGGCGCGTAGTCGACCGGCAGCACGAAATCGCGATATGTCTGGCGCAGGGCGTCCAGCACCGACAGCGTGCCCGACAGGTGGGCGCGCACCACATCGCGGCCTGCCGCCGGATCGCCCTGCGCGATGCAGTCGACGATAGCGCCATGTTCGGCCAGGATAGACTGCGCCTTGCCGTTGAGCGGAAGGTGCAGGCGGCGCAGGCGGTCGAGATTGCCGCTGCTGCTGCGCATCATGGTCCACAGGTCCGGCAGCTGGGCTGCCAGGTACATGGTCTTGTGAAACTCCATGTCGATGCGGGTGAAATTCTCCAGGTCCTGCGACTG
This sequence comes from Oxalobacteraceae bacterium UBA6018, assembly GCA_002428015.1. Lineage (GTDB taxonomy): Bacteria > Pseudomonadota > Gammaproteobacteria > Burkholderiales > Burkholderiaceae_D > Telluria_A. Next base: position 3,618 of record DIZW01000117.1, read on the forward strand.
CAGGCAGGCGCGCTGCCGGTTGACGAGCGCGCCCAGCTGGCCAGCGAGCACCGGGTCGGGCGTGCCGGCCAGCGCCGCGACGATCTCCAGCTCGATCGACAGGCGCAGGAAGTGCGCCTGGCGCGCCGAGGCCAGGTCGATCTTCCCCACCCGGGTCAGGTGCTGCGGGTAGATCTCGACCAGGCGCTCTTCTTCCAGGCGCGACAAGGCATCGCGGACCGGCGTCAGCGACAGCTTGAAGTAGTCGGCCAGTTGGGTTCGCGACAGCACCATGCCAGGCTTGATGGCCAGTGTGACGATCAGTTCGCGCAAATGTTCAAACACCTGGACCGTCGCGTTGCGCGAGCGGTCCAGCTGAAAATGGCCTGGGAGAGTGTCCACGTGGTCGGTCCAAAAACATCCATGCTGCAAGGGGCTGTGATGCTAACACATTCGCTCCCGGCGGAAGGGCCCCGCCGGGCATGCCGAAGGGGATGGAAGCTCCGCTGGGCGGCGCGGCGTATCACGCCCGGCACGAAGGCGTATTGCAGGTGTATCGCGCCGCCGAAAGCCCAAAGGCCTCTCGGACCGCGCGTCGTGACGCCGGAGCGGTGGCCATTCCCGCCAGCGGCCTACGGAGCCGTGTAGAACTCCGCTTCCACGATGGACAGCACGCCTTTGGCGGTCTGGTTGGCCCCGGTGTCGGCGATGGACTGGTTGGCCACCTCGGTCAGCTTGATCGCGTTGCGCTCATCGGCCACGCCATTGAGCTCGATGCGCACCGCCGTGCCGGCGTGCGGCTTGAGCGGCAGCGTCACGTAGCCCAGGCTCTTGGGCGTCAAGCCCTCGTACACCAGCGCGTCGTCGACGAACACGCGTAGCGGATAGCTGCGCTCGCGCCAGCCGGACAGCTTGAGTGCGATCTCGGTAAGCGTGGCCTGGTGCGCCAGCCGGTAGGTGATCGCCGGGCGGCCCTCGCCCGCCTTGCTGCTCCAATAGGTGGTCTCATCGTCGTCGATCGACCTGCCCGCCGCGCCGGCATTGCTGGCCGCGGCTACCGCCGCCACCGGCACCGCCACCCGGCTGACCTTGAACGATGGCGTGGCCGGCGTCGGCCCGCGCGCCAGATTCAAAGGCTGGGCGGCGCCCGGCACATCATCCGACAGGCCGCCCCGCACCTTCACCGGCTGCGATTGCAGCGTCAGGGTGGCCGGCGCCAGGCCGTCCGCGCTGGCGCGCAGGACGATCTTGCCGGCCTGTGTGGCGCTCCTGACCAGGACCCGATTCACCCCGCCTTCGACCGGCAGGCTGCGCGCGAGGATATAGTTATCCGGGCCCTGGGCGATCCCGCCGCGCCACTCGGCCGGCCCTTGCAGGTCGAACTTGACGGTATTGAGCGCCACCGGATTGCGCCGGCCCTGCGCGTCCACCACCTCCACCTGCACCAGCGCCAGATCGGCCCCATCGGCCTGCAAGCCGCGCGGCGAAGTCTGGACGCTGAGACGCAGCGCGGCCGGCGCGCCGGCGGTGGCCAGCAGCGCCTCGCACACCTGCTTGCCATCGGCATCGTAGCCGACCGCCTTCAGCTGGCCCGGCTCCCAGGCCACCGCGTCGAAGGTGAACAGAAAGCGCTCGCTCTGGCGCCCCGTGCCCAGGTGCCTGCCGTTCAGGTAAAGCTCCACCCGGTCCGCGCTGGAGACCACCGTCACCGGCTTGACCGTGCCCGGCGCGTAGTTCCAGTGGCCGACGATGTGGGCGCGCGGATGCTCCACGTCCACCCAGCCGTCCCACATGACCTGGTGCGCGAAATAGCCGTCCTTGGCGATGCGCATGGCGTCGACCTCGCCGCTGCGGCGGTAGTTCTCCGCGCCGCGGTGGTGGGTATTACTGTCCGAGAAAACGATGTTCACGCCGCCGCTCGAGACCCGCGTGCCGGTGCCCGGCCGCTCGTGCCAGTAGTCGTACCAGCGCTTCACATCCTCGATCGCCTGCGCGTCCGTGTTGTGGTTATAGGCGCTCGCGTCCTGGCCCTTGTGCAGCGGCCCCTCGCCCTCCTTGTGATACGGCGCGCTCAGCTCATCCCAGAACTTGCGCGCCGCCTCATCGCGCGAGTACTCCATCGCCCACAAGGGAATCCCCGCGCTCTTATTGATGTACAACATCTCACCGCCGTACTCCGCCACCTTCTGCGCCGCCGCGCTCAGCATCTCGCGGCCGCCCGAGGCCCGCCCGCCATAGGGATCGAACTGATCGCGCAAGGCCTTCATCGCGCGCATGTGGTCCTCGCTCACGCCGCGGTTGCCGCTCTCGTAGAACACGATGCTGGGGCTGTTGCGGTTGTAGATGATCGAATCGCGCATCGCCTCGATGCGCTGGTCCCAGCGGCGCCCGCTCACGTCGGCCTCGGAATCCCCGGCCGGCATGGCCTCCATCATGCCCAGCCGGTCCAGCGACTCGACATCCTGCTTCCACGGCGTGATGTGCATCCAGCGGATCAGGTTAGCGTTACTGGCCAGCGCCAGGCCGTTACTGTAGTCGCTCAGCCAGGCCGGCACCGACATGCCCACCGCCGGCCACTCGTTCGAGGTGCGCTGCGCGTAGCCCTTCATCTGGATCACACGGTCGTTCAACGTGACCATGCCATGGCCGAACGCCGTCTTGCGAAATCCGGTGCGCGTGGTGACGCTGTCGACCGCCACGCCGTCCACCTTCAGCGTCGTGACGACGTCATACAGATAACCGTAACCCCAGCTCCAGAAATGCAGTCCCTTGAGCGGCGCGCTGGCCTTGACCACGGCGGTGGCGCCCGGCGCCAGCGTCTGCGCGGGCGAACTGAAACGCGCCACCGGCTTGCCGTCACGCTCGCGCAGCTGCATCTCGTAGGTGAAGGTACGCGCGCTCGGGTATTCGTTGCGCACCTCGGACTCGGCCGCCACCGTCGCGCGGCCCGCTGCGATATCGAAGTCGCGCGCGTACACGTAGACCCCTGTGGTGCCGAGGGTCGAATACAGCGGCAAGGTCTGATACAGCTTGTCCGTCACGTGCAGGCGCACGTTCTTCGGCAAGCCGCCGTAGTTGGCGTTGAAATTCTTGTCCGACCACTGGAAACGCTGGCCGCTGGCCTTCTCGCGATAGTCCCAGCTGTTATCGGTGCGCACCGCCACCACGTTATCGCCCGCCACCAGGGCATCGCTGATGTCGAAGCCGAAAGCGTTGATGCCGTTTTCGTGCTGGCCCACGCGCTTGCCGTTCACGTACACCTCGGCCGCCTGGCGCGCGCCTTCGAATTCCAGGAACACCTTGTGTCCGCGCGCGCCCGTTGGCAGCGTGAAGTGCTTGCGATACCAGGCCACGCCGGTCGAATGGTCGGCGATGTCCTTGCTGAAGGCGTCGTCCTCGTTCCAGGCGTGCGGCAAGGTCACCGGCTTCCAGGCCGCGTCGTCGAAACCGGCGGCCGCCGCGCCGGCCGGATCGGCCACCGCCAGGCGCCAGGCCGGGTTGAAGTTATACACGCTACGCCCGGCGTGTGCAGGCGCTGCGAACGCGCAGGAAATGGCTGCGGCGATGCAAAGCACGCGGCAAGGACTAGATCGAAATCTCATCAAGGGCCTATCGAAAGAAGTGCACGGCCAGCCGTGCCGGAACCGCGTGACGTGGCGCGCCGCGAGAGCGCCGCCTGCGCGCCTGCGGTTCGTCGACGCGATGCGAAAAATGTGGTCAAGGGCCACTGAAATATTAGCATATCAGGATATCCGGACCTCCACGCGGGACCGGCGCGATAAGTCACAACCTTGATCGGAACGCGAATGCCGCCTGCACTTCCAACATCGTGTGGCGATAAAGAAAGCCCCGCCGAACTGGAGTTGCCCAGTTGTTCCGGTTGCCGGGTTGCGGCGACAACTGCGGCGCTCGCCGTTGTCCGCCATCCCCAAACCCACCCAGACAATTTGCCGGTTTGCGGCACTACTCCTCTCCGCTCTGCTACTTCACGAAGCGATAAAATAACCAAGTTGGCCTCTGTCGTGTTTTGATGAATTCACGGATCGCAATAAATGCCCGCTCTTTGCCTATGCATTCATATTGAGCGAACCGAGCTCACCGTGAGCAATTTGACACCTGGTTAGCTCATTGCGAACCGAATATTCGTTGCCATAGCGGCCGCAGCCCAATCCTGCCCAATCCATAGACGTCCCGTTGGCATTCATTCAGCCCTTAGAATGACGGCGCGAAGAACAATTGGAAGATCGGTTAAGCGAACAATGTCCCAAACTTGCCGGGGAACTGCTCCTGCAGCGCCCGATCGAGCGCCGGTACGCTATTTGCTAAAGAATTCGGTAGCCAGAGGTCGACCGTTTCTCCATCCACGACTATAGAAAATCGAAAGGCGGATCGCCAAAATTTGGGGCGCCTGGACAGGCTAATGCCCGAGATTACGTGCCGCTGAAATGACCGTTGTTGCGACGGCGCATTGCCAAAGAATGTCAGAGATGTCTCGTCGATGCGCACTAGCGGTGTCGTCCGCCGATAAAAGCGATACTTGAGTATTAGTGCGAGGACCATCGCGATCAAAGCAATAGAACTAAAGTAAACGATAAGAATGAAAGTGAAGTCTTCTCCCTTAGCATGAGATAACGAAAATAACGGCATGAGCAATGCCGGAAGCACTGCAATCGCTGCCGCTGCTGAATTCCTTGGTCTTGGTATGTCCATATGCGATTCGTGTTGTCCGGTAATGAAGCAGATTGCTAAGATAGCAAAAAATTTCGCCGAAATGTGCGTGAATTTGTTTCTCGATTGTAAATCTTTGGTGGAATTCTCACATAGGTCGACTGACTGCTTCTGGCCGGCCGGTTGCTGCCGTCCCGTGCGATCGCCGATCACGAGGTCTCTGCCATGATCGTGTATCGCAGCGGCGAAGATTTCCGTTACTGCGGCGGAGCCTCCGTCAATTAGTACTGCCAGCGGCCCATCCCACGCCATAGCGCGTTCGGGCGCAAACTCCGTCTTTATTTTGCCGTCGCGTTCGCGTTGCTGCCCAATTGGTGCGCGCACGAGAAACAATCCGGCAAGGCCGATCGCTTCGGTGAGCGAGCCGCCTCCGTTCTTACGCATGTCCAGCCGGCCGATTGGGGTCGGAGGCGACATTCGGACATTGAGCAGTTTCACGGCCGATTGGGGTCGGAGGCGACATTCGGACATTGAGCAGTTTCAGGCAGATTCGGGGGCGGAGCGAGTTTGTCCCCGACATTGCGTTTGTCCGAATATCGCCTCCGCCCCTTACATTGGGCACACACGAAAAAAAGCCCCGCCGGAACCGCGCGGGGCTTCTTCAATCACGGACGGCGTATCAGTCGGCCTGCTTGCGTAAGAACGCTGGAATGTCGTAGGTCTCCACGCCGTTGCGCTGCATCGCCTGCACCTGCTCGGATGCCTGCTCGCGGCGCCATACGGCCGGCTGCTTCATGCCGTCCATGTGGCCGACGCCGGACGCGGCGCCCATGGTCACGCCGGACGAGGCGGTCATGCCGGAGGACGCCATCATCGGCTGGTTGTGGGTGCCGGTGCGCAGCATCGGGGTCTGTACCAGCTGCATCGCCTTCTTGCCCTTGCCCAGGCCAGTGGCAACCACGGTCACGCGGATCTCGTCGCCCATGCTGTCGTCGTACGCGATACCTTGCGCGATCGATGCGTCGGGAGCTGCGAAGGCGCGTACCGCCGCCATCACTTCCTTGATCTCCTTGCCCTTCAAGCCACGGCTGGCGGTCACGTTAACCAGCACGCCGCGCGCACCCGACAGATCGATCCCGTCCAGCAGCGGCGAGGCCACCGCCTGCTCGGCGGCGATGCGCGCACGGTCCACGCCGGAGGCGGTGGCGGTGCCCATCATGGCCTTACCCTGCTCGCCCATGATGGTCTTGACGTCGTTGAAGTCGACGTTGATGTGGCCCGGTACGTTGATGATCTCGGCGATGCCGGCCACCGCGTTGTTGAGCACATCGTCGGCGTGCTTCATCCAGTCGATCATGCTCTCGTCTTCATAGATCTCCTCGAGCTTTTCGTTGAGGATGATGATCAGGGAGTCGACGTGCTGGGACAGCTCTTCCAGCCCGCTCTCGGCGATGTCCATGCACTTCTGGCCTTCGTACGAGAACGGCTTGGACACCACCGCCACGGTCAGCGCGCCCATGCTCTTGGCGATCTCCGCGACGATCGGGGCGGCGCCCGTGCCGGTGCCGCCGCCCATGCCGGCGGCGATGAAGACCATGTGCGCGCCGCGCAGCGAATCCTCGATGCGGCCGCGCGATTCTTCGGCCAGCTGGCGGCCCACGGTCGGCTTCATGCCGGCGCCCAGGCCCGAGTCGCCGATCTGGATGATGTTGTGGGCCGACGAGGCGGCCAGCGCCTGCGCGTCGGTGTTGGCCGCGATGAATTCGACGCCGGACACGCCTTTGTTGATCATGTGTTGCACCGCATTGCCACCCGCACCGCCGACGCCGACGACCTTGATGACGGTTCCCAGTGCTGCGTTATCGACCATATCAAACTCCATGATGAACTCCTAATCAAAGTGCCGTTTCCAAGCGCCAGGGCTCATAGCTGTATGAAACCTGGAGATTGAAAACCGCATAAACCGTTTATGAAATATGTTTTGCTACCTGAATCAAAGACTTTGCAAACTGCCCCACCTGCTTAAAAATTTCCCAAGAACCATTCCTTCATCCTCTGCCACACCGCCTTTACCGAGCCGTCCTGCCGAGTGACGATGTGGCCCCGCAAATACTGTTTCTTCGCTTCCAGCAGCAGTCCGAGCACGGTCGCGTAACGCGGACTGCGCACGACGTCGGCTAGCTGGCCGCGGTAGTCCGGCGTGCCAAGGCGCGCCGGCTTCAAGAATATGTCTTCCGCCATTTCGACCATGCCGGGCATGATCGCGGTGCCGCCGGTGAGCACGATGCCCGACGAGAGCACGCCTTCGTAGCCGGACTCGCGCACCACCTGGTGCACCATCGCGAACAGTTCTTCGACGCGCGGCTCGATCACCGCCGCCAGCGCCTGGCGCGACAGGTTGCGCGGCCCGCGGTCGCCCAGTCCCGGCACTTCCAACGATTCGTGGGGGTCGGCCAGCACCTGCTTGGCCACGCCGTAGCGGATCTTGATCTCCTCGGCTTCCGAGGTCGGGGTGCGCAGCGCCATGGCGATGTCGTTGGTGATCTGGTCGCCGGCGATCGGGATCACCGCCGTGTGGCGGATCGCGCCGTCCGAGAACACGGCGATGTCGGTGGTGCCGCCGCCGATGTCGATCAGGACCACGCCGAGTTCCTTCTCGTCGGCGGTGAGCACGGCGTCGGCCGAGGCCATCGGCTGCAGGATCAGGTCCGACACTTCCAGCCCGCAGCGGCGCACGCACTTGACGATGTTCTGCACCGCCGACACGGCGCCGGTGACGATGTGCACCCGCACCTCGAGACGGATGCCGCTCATGCCGATCGGCTCGCGCACGTCTTCCTGGCTGTCGACGATGAACTCCTGCGGCACCGTGTGCAGCAGCTGCTGGTCGGTCGGAATGTTGACCGCCTTGGCCGTTTCGATCACGCGCGCCACGTCGGTCGCGGTGACTTCCTTGTCCTTGATGGCCACCATGCCGCTCGAATTGAACGAGCGGATATGGCTGCCGGCGATGCCCGCATAGACGTTGCGGATTTTGCAGTCCGCCATCAGCTCGGCTTCTTCGAGCGCGCGCTGGATCGACTCGACGGTCGCCTCGATATTGACGACGACGCCTTTCTTGAGGCCCCTCGACTCGTGCTGACCGAGCCCGATGACTTCATGCCGGCCGTCAGACATCACCTCGGCCACCACGGCCACCACTTTCGAGGTGCCGATATCGAGTCCGACGATCAGGTTTTTCGCGTCTTTTGTCATTTTTGCTGTCGCCTACTATGTGTGCTTGCTAGTTTTACCGCTGGTTGGTGTCGATTTCTTTACTGCCGCCTTGACTGGCTTGTTCCCATCCACCGGCACCTTCAGGCCGGCGGCGGTGAGCGCCAGGCCGTTCTGGTACCGCATGTCCACCGTCTCGATCCCCTCCGGCAGGCGCTCGGCCAGCTGCGGGTAAATTCCCACCAGGCGCTGCACCCGCCCCTTGAGCGTATTGGGGTCCTTCTCGCGCCCGAGCGCCACGCTCATGCCGTTATCGAGCGTCACGGTCCACGCGTAACGGCTCGACAAACTCAACTTCTCCGGCGTCAGTCGGACCGGCGCGAACCACGCGCGCAATTCGGCAAACCGCGCCAGCACTTCCTTTTCGCTGCCGTCCGGGCCGTCAAGCTCGGGCAGCGCGTGATCCTCGTCGGCTTCGGCCAGGTTGGCGGTGAACACATCGCCCTTGACCGACAGCAGCCGTCCATCCTCGCCCCAGGTACCCAAGGCCTCATGCTCCTCGAGCTCCACGATCAGCTCATTGGGCCACTCGCGCCTCACCGTCGCGCGGCGCACCCAAGGCACCGATTCAAACGCGCCACGCACCTGCTCCAGGTTGGTGGTAAAAAAATTCCCCTTGATGCGGCCGACCACGCCCGCGCGCAGGGTCAGCTTGTTCACATGCTTTAACTCCATTCCATACATGCTGCCCACGCTGACGGTGCGCAGCGTGAACATCGGCCGCTGCGACACCCACCACACGCCGGACGCGAGCAGGGCCAGCATCACGGCGGCGAACAGCGCGCTTGCCGCTGCGTTTAATGCGCGTACGTCTTGCCACATCTGCTGCTTAACCCTGTCCTTTTGCCGTCTTCAGGCAGGCCGACTGCAAAATCTGCACGCACAGGTCCTCGTAGCCGATACCGACCGCGCGCGCCGCCATCGGCACCAGCGAGTGGCCGGTCATGCCGGGCGAGGTGTTCGCCTCCAGCAGGAACGGGCGGTTGTCGCTGGCGCGCAGCAGCACGTCGATCCGCCCCCAGCCGGCGCAGCCCAGCGCGCGGTAGGCGTCGAGCGCGATGCGTTCGATCTCGGCGGCGGTGGCGGCGTCCAGCGGGGCCGGGCAAAAATATTGGGTGTCGTCGCTGAAGTACTTGTTCTGGTAGTCGTAGTTCCCCTGCGGCGCCACGATCTCGACGATCGGCAGCGCGCGCGCGCCTGCGCCCTGGCCCAGGATCGCCACGGTGAATTCGCGTCCGCTCACGCCCTGCTCGATCAGCACCGACTCGTCGAAGCTGGCCGCCAGGTCGTAGGCCGCCTGCAGTTCGCCGGCGGCCGACACCTTGGTGATGCCGATGGTGGAGCCTTCCAGCGGCGGCTTGACGAACAGCGGCAGGCCCAGTTCGGCCACCACGCCCGACAGGTCGGCGCCGCGCGCCAGCGAGACGTATTTCGGGGTCGGCAGGCCGCGCGCCAGCCAGATGATCTTGGTGGTGATCTTGTCCATGCTGATCGCGCAGGCGGCCACGCCGCTGCCGGTGTAGGCAATGCCGAGCTGCTCGAGCGCGCCCTGCAGGCTGCCGTCCTCGCCGAAGCGGCCGTGCAGCGCGATGAACACGCGGTCGAACTTTTCGGCCGCCAGTTCGGCGATGCTGCGTTCGGCCGGGTCGAAGCCGTGGGCGTCGATGCCGCGGCTTTTCAGCGCCGCCAGCACGCCGCTGCCGGACATGATCGAGACGTCGCGTTCGGCCGAGCGGCCGCCGAACAGTACGCCGACCTTGCCCAGTGCCTGCGCGTCGAAGTTAGGAGTGGAGCTCACGTTCAAGCCTCGTAGGAAGTCAGTTTGTTGGGAATGGCGCTGATCGATCCGGCACCCATGGTGATGACGACGTCGCCGTCGCGCACCACGCTCATGATCGCGGCCGGCATGTCGGCGATCTGTTCGACGAAGATCGGCTCGACCTTGCCGGCCACGCGCAGCGCATGCGCCAGCGCGCGTCCGTCGGCGGCGACGATCGGCTGTTCGCCGGCCGGGTACACGTCGGCCAGCAGCAGCACGTCCGGCTTGGCCAGCACCTTGACGAAGTCCTCGAACAGGTCGCGCGTGCGGGTGTAGCGGTGCGGCTGGAACGCCAGCACCAGGCGCCGGCCCGGATAGGCGCCGCGCGCCGCGGCCAGGGTCACCTCGGTCTCGACCGGGTGGTGGCCGAAGTCGTCCACCAGGGCGAAGCTGCCGCCGCCGGGAATGGCGACGTCGCCGTAGCGCGTGAAGCGGCGTCCGACGCCGTTGAATTCGGCCAGGCCCTGCTGGGTGGCGCTGTCGGCGATGCCGATCTCGCGCGCGATCGCGATGGCCGAGCAGGCGTTGGCCACGTTGTGCATGCCGGGCTGGTTGAGGACGAACTGGGTGTCCGGGTAGCCCTTCTGGATCACGGTGAAGTGCATCTGCAGGCCGACCGAGCTCGCGTTCACGGCGCGCACCTCAGCCTCCTCGGAGAAGCCGTAGGTGGTCACCGGCTTGGTCACGAAGGGGATGATGTCGCGCACGTTCTTGTCGTCGATGCACAGCATCACGCGGCCGTAGAACGGCAGGCGGTGGGTGAAGTTCACGAACGCCTGCTTGAGCTTGGAGAAGTCGTGCTCGTAGGTTTCCATGTGGTCGGCGTCGATGTTGGTGATCACCTCGATCATCGGCGACAGGTTCAGGAACGAGGCGTCCGACTCGTCGGCCTCGGCAACCAGGTAGTCGCCGCTTCCCAGCTTGGCGTTGGCGCCGGCGCTGTTGAGGCGCCCGCCGATCACGAAGGTCGGATCGAGCCCGCCCTGGGCCAGCACCGATGCGACCAGGCTGGTGGTGGTGGTCTTGCCGTGGGTGCCGGCGATGGCGATGCCGCGTTTCAGGCGCATCAGCTCACCGAGCATGATCGCGCGCGGCACGATGGGGATGCGGGCGGCGCGCGCGGCCAACACTTCCGGGTTGCTGGACTGGACCGCGGTGGAAGTGACGACGGCGTCGGCGCCGAGCACGTTGTCGGCCGCGTGGCCGAGGGTGACCTTGGCGCCCAGGCTGGCCAGGCGCTGGCTGGCGGCGTTGCTGCCCAGGTCGGAGCCGGACACGTTGTAGCCCAGGTTGAGCAGCACTTCGGCGATGCCGCTCATGCCGCTGCCGCCGATGCCGACGAAGTGAATGTTCTTGATCTTATGTTGCATGGTTCTTCCTGGCCGGTGCGGCGAGTTGTTCGAGGACGTCGGCGATGGCGTCGTTGGCGTCGCGCTTGCCGACAGCGTATGCCGCCAGGGCCATCGTGCGGCAGGCGTCGCGCGTGAGCGACTCCAGCAGCCGGGCCACGCTGGCGGCGGTCAATTCGGATTGCGGCAGGTGGATCGCCGCCTTTTGCTGCGCCATCCAGCGCGCGTTGTCGCGCTGGTGGCTGGTGGTGCTGGCCACGAAAGGCACCAGCACGCTGGCCACGCCGGCCGCGGTCAGCTCCGACACGGTGATCGCGCCGGCGCGGCAGATCACCAGGTCGGCCTCGGCGTAGGCGCGCGCCATGTCGTCGATGAAGTCGACCACGGTGGCCTCGACGCCGGCCTTGGCGTAGCCAGCGCGCAGGGCGTCGATGTTCTTCTTGCCCGACTGGTGGGTCAGGCGCGGGCGGGCCGCTGCGGGCAGCAGGGCCAGCGCGGCCGGAATGGCCTCGTTGAGCACCTGGGCGCCGAGCGAGCCGCCCACCACCAGCACGCGCAGCGGACCTTCGCGCCCGTCGAAGCGGGTCTGGGGCGGCGTCACCGCCAGGATCTCCTTGCGCACCGGGTTGCCGGTGACGAGTGCCTTGGCGGCGGCGGCGCCGAAATCGGCCGGGAAGCCGAACAGCACCCGCTGCGCCAGCGGCGTCAGGGTCTTGTTTGACAGCAGCAGGGCCGCGTCGGCGTTGACCAGCACCAGCGGCACGCGGCGCAGGCGCGCCATCATCCCGCCCGGCACGGTGACGTAGCCGCCCATGCCGAGCACCACGTCGGGCCGGCGCCGCGCCAGGAAGCGCAGGCAGCTGGCGAAGCTGGCGGTGAGCTTGAAGGCGCCGGCCAGGGTGTGCTGCAGGCCCTTGCCGCGCAGGCCGGAGAAATCGATGGCGTCGATCTCGATGCCGTTCCTGGGCACCAGCTCCTGCTCCATGCCGTGGGCGGTGCCGAGCCAGCTCACCTGCCAGCCGCGCTCGCGCATGGTCTGGGCGATGGCGATGCCGGGGAAGATGTGCCCGCCGGTGCCGGCGGCCATGATCATCAGGCGCTTCATGCCCGCCCTCCCCGCATCAGCACGCGGTTTTCGTAATCGATGCGCAGCAGGATGGCCAGGCCGACGCAGTTGAACAGCACGCCCGAGCCGCCGTAGCTCATCAAGGGCAGGGTCAGCCCCTTGGTCGGCAGCAGGCCCAGGTTCACGCCCATGTTGATGAAGGTCTGCACGCCCATCCAGATGCCGATGCCCTTGGCGGTCAGGCCGGCGAAGGTCTGGTCGATGGCGATGGCCTGGCGCCCGATGTCGAAGGCGCGCTTGACCAGCCAATAGAACATCGCGATCACCACCAGCACGCCGGCCAGGCCCAGTTCCTCGCCGATGACGGCCATCAGGAAGTCGGTGTGCGCCTCCGGCAGGTAGTGCAGCTTCTCGACGCTGGCGCCCAGGCCCACGCCGAACAATTCGCCGCGGCCGAAGGCGATCAGCGAGTGGGTCAGCTGGTAGGCCTTGCCCATCGCGTTATCTTCCTGCCACGGGTCGAGGTAGGCGAACATGCGCTCGCGGCGGAACTTGGACAGCGCGATGATGGCGGTGAAGATGAGCGTGAGCAGCGCGCCGATGCCGCCGAACCAGATCGCGTTGATCCCGCCCAGGAACAGGATGCCCATGGCGATGCAGACGATCACGCCGAACGCGCCCAGGTCCGGCTCGAGCAGCAGCAGCAGGCCGACCAGGCCGATCGCGCCGGCCATCGGCAGGAAGCCCTTGGTCAGCTTGTGCATGTACTCCTGCTTGCGCACGGTGTAGTCGGCGGCGTACAGCACCACCACGATCTTCATCACTTCGGACGGCTGCGGGCTGAACACCTTGAGCGCCAGCCAGCGGCGCGCGCCGTTGACCGAGATGCCAAGGCCAGGCACCAGCACCATGGCCAGCATCACCAGGGTGATCCCGAACAGCCATGGCGCGGCCTTCTGCCAGGCGGCGATACGGATGCGGAACACGAACATGCCCACCACCAGCGAGACGCCGATGAACAGGGCCTGGCGGATCAGGAAGTAGGAATTGCGGTTGGCCAGCCAGGCGTACTTGGGCGAGTCGGCCAGCGCGATCGAGGCCGAGTACACCATCACCATCCCGAACAGCATCAGCAGCAGGGTCACCCACACCAGCGGCTGATCGTATTCCATCATTTTCGAGGGGCGTGCGCGGCCCGCCGCGAGCGCGTCGGCCGAGCTGCCCGAAAACTTGAATGGAAGCTGGAAGGCCATCAGATGTCCTGTCCCTTGTCCAGCGCCAGTTCGCGCACGGTGTCGACGAACACCTGGGCGCGGTGCGCGTAGTTGGTGAACATGTCCAGGCTGGCGCAGGCCGGCGACAGCAGTACCGCGTCGCCCGGGCGGGCCCAGGCGGCCGCGCGGCGGGTCGCTTCCGGCAGGGTGGCGCAGTCGGCCAGCTCGACCCCGGCCGGCGCGATGGCGGCGCGCACGCGCGCGGCGTCGCGCCCGATCAGGGCCACCGCGCGCACGTAGCGCGACACCGGTTCGGCCAGCGGTTCGAAATCCTGGCCCTTGCCGTCGCCGCCGGCGATGAGCACGATGCGCTGGTCGGGGCCGCCGAAGGCCTTGCCCAGGCCGTTGAGCGCGGCCACGGTGGCGCCCACGTTGGTGCCCTTGCTGTCGTCGTAGAAGTCGACCCCGTCGATGGAGGCGACCAGTTCGACCCGGTGCGGCTCGCCCTGGTATTCGCGCAGGCCGTGCAGCAGCGGCGCGAACGGCAGGCCGATCGCGCGGCACAGCGCCAGCGCGGCCAGCGCGTTGGCGGCGTTGTGCAGGCCGCGGATGCGCAACGCGTCGGCCGGCATCAGGCGGTTGACGGTGCACGGCACGGCCTCGGCCGCCTCGTGCTTCTTGCGCTTCTTGTCCGATTCTTCGCCGGCCACGGCCACGGCCAGCCACAGCACGCCGCGCTCGTTCATCAGGCCGAAGCTGCCGGCGACTGTGGGCTCGCCCGTGCCGAAGGTGATGACCTCGGCCCCGGGCGTGGTCATGCGCGCGACGGCGGCGTCGTCGCGATTGAGCACGCGCACGCTGTCGGCGCCGAAGATGCGCGCCTTGTCGGCGCCATAGGCCGCCATGTCGCCGTGCCAGTCCAGGTGGTCCTGGGTCAGGTTGAGCACCGTGGCCGCGTCCGGGTTCAGGCTGAAGGTGGTGTGCAGCTGGAAGCTCGACAGCTCCAGCACCCAGGCCTGCGGCAGCTCGTCCGCGCCGATCGCCTCGCGCAGCACGTCCAGCGCGGCCGGGCTGATATTGCCGGCCACCCGGGTGGACAGGCCGGCGCGCCGGCACAGCTGGCCGGTCAGGCTGGTGACGGTGGTCTTGCCGTTGGTGCCGGTGATGGGGATGACTTTCGGCGCGTAGCCGCGCTCGGCCTTCAGGGCCGCCAGCGCCTGGGCGAACAGCTCGATCTCGCCCCACACGGCGATACCCTGCTCGGCCGCGGCCGGCACGATGGCGGCAAGCTCGCGCGCCGGCGCCAGGCCGGGACTGACGGCCACGAAATCGATCGTCTCGAGCAGCTCGGCGATGAAGGGGCCGGCCACGAAGTCGACCTCGGGCAGCGCCGCGCGCAGCGCCGGCAGGCGCGCCGGATCTTCGCGGGTATCGGCCACGCGCACGCGCGCGCCGCAACGGGCCAGCCATTGCGCCATCGCCAGCCCGGATTCGCCGAGCCCTAATACCAGTGCGTGTTTGCCGTCGTAGTTCATNNATCTCCTGGCGCACGATGACGGCGATGGTGCCGAGCGCGCCGCCCAAGGCCAGCGCGCCCACGTCGCCCATGAACATCTGGGCCGGGTGGGCGTTATACCAGAGGAAGGCCAGGCCCGCGCCGGCCATGGCGCCGCAGAAGATCAGCAGTTCGCCGGCGCCGGGAATGTGCGGGATGAACAGGTAGCGCGAATAGTTGGCGCTGCCGGTGAGGTAGGCGAACAAGCCGAGCGCCGAGCCGACCATCACGGTAGGCATGATGGCCAGGCCATCGAGGCCGTCGGTGAAGTTGACCGCGTTGCTGGTGCCGACGATGACGCAGTAGGTCAGCGCGATGAAGCCCCACACGCCCAGCGGATAGCTGACGGTCTTCACGAACGGCACGATCAGGTCGGCCTTGGGCGGCAGGTCCATCGAAAAGCCCGACTGCACCCACTCGTAGAACAGCTGCCACACCTTCATCGGGGTCGGGGCCGACACCGAGAACGCCAGGTACAGGGCGGCGGCGATGCCGATCAGCGACATCCAGAAGTATTTTTCGGCCGAGCGCATGCCCTCCGGGTCCTGGTAGACCACCTTGCGGTAGTCGTCGGCCCAGCCGACGGCGCCGAAGCCGAGCGTGACCACCAGCACCGGCCAGATCAGGCGGTTGGAGAAATCGCACCACAGGAAGGTCGACACCGCGATGGCGATCAGGATCAGCACGCCGCCCATGGTGGGGGTGCCGTGTTTTTTCAGGTGGGTCTGGGGGCCGTCGGCGCGCACGGCCTGGCCCACCTTGAGCGCGGTCAGCTTGCGGATCACGGCGGGACCGGCGAACAGGCCGATCAGCACCGCCGTGATGGTGGCGAACACCGCGCGGAAGGTGATGAAGTTGAAGACCCGCAGGGGTCCCAGGTCTTGTTGAAAATATTGGGCTAACCAGAGCAGCATGTCAGTGGGCTTCCTTACTAGTGTTAATGGTTCCGGTGAGGTGTGCGACCACCCGTTCCATCTTCATGAAACGCGAGCCCTTCACCAGCACAGTCGCGTCGGATTTGCTGCCCAGTGTTGTGTCCAGTGCTGCCAATAACTCGTCGAACTGCTCAAAATGTCTTACCCCGGCGCCGCCCATGTGGCGCGCCAGTTCGCCCGTGGCCAGCACGGCGTCGATGCCGCGGCTGACCGCGTAGGCGGCGATCTCTTCGTGGAACTGGCGGCCCTGGGTCCCGACCTCGCCCATGTCGCCCAGCACCAGGATGCGCGGCGCGGCGGCATGGGCCAGCACGTCGATGGCGGCGCGCACCGAATCCGGATTGGCGTTGTAGCTGTCGTCGATGACGGTGGCGCCGCAGCTGGCGAGCTTGCGCTGCAGGCGCCCGCTGACCGGCGCGAACGTTTCCAGGCCGCGCACGATGGCGTCCTGGCCGATGCCGGCGGCCACGCTGCAGGCGATCGCGGCCAGCGCGTTGCGCACATTGTGTTCGCCGGCGGCGGCCAGGCGCACGCCGAACGCGGCTTCCATCTGGCCGGTGGCGCGCACGGTGACGGCCAGCTCGCTGCCGAAGGCGCCAGCGCCGGTGCCGGTGCCCGTACGGTAGGTGCAGCTGACGTTGCAGCCCTCCGTCAGCCCGAAGGTGATGCTGCGGCGCTGGCCGGCCAGGCCCGCCCACAGCGCGGTGTAGGTGTCGTCGCCCGGGTACACGGCCACGCCGTCGCGCGACAGGGAGGCGATCACGGCGCCGTTTTCCAGCGCCACCGCTTCCACCGTGTGCATGAACTCCTGGTGCTCGCGCTGGGCGTTGTTGACCAGGCCGATGGTGGGCGCGGCGATGGCGGCCAGGCGCGCGATCTCGCCCGGGTGGTTCATGCCCAGTTCGACCACGGCGGCGCGGTGCGACGGCTCCAGGCGCATCAAGGTCAGCGGCACGCCGATCTCGTTATTGAGGTTGCCGCGGGTGGCCAGGCGTTCGTCGTCGCTGTAGGCGGCCGCCAGGATCGCGGCGATCATCTCCTTGACGGTGGTCTTGCCGTTGCTGCCGGTGACGCCGATCAGCGGAATGGCGAAGCGCGCGCGCCAGCTGTTGGCGATCTGGCCCAGCGCGGCGAGGGTGTCCGGCACCAGCAGCGCGGGCAGCGCGAAGCCGGCGGGCAGCTGCTCGGCCACCACCGCGGCGGCGCCATTGGCGGCCACCTGGGCCAGGAAATCGTGCGCGTCGAAGCGCTCGCCGCGCAGCGCCACGAACAGCGCGCCGGCGCCGGCCGTGCGGCTGTCGGTGGAGACGCTGTCGAACGCGGCGTCGGCCGTCATGCGGGCGCCGCCGATGTGCGACAGCAGTTGGGAGAGCGATCCGCGCATATTAATGGGGCCTCATCATGGTCACGCGCGCGGCCAGCGCCAGCGCGGCGTGGTCGGCGTCGGAAAACGGCATCTTGCGGCCCTTGATTTCCTGGTAAGGCTCATGGCCCTTCCCGGCCAGCAGGATCACGTCGGCCTTGGCGGCGTGCTTGACGGCCGACAGGATGGCCGCGGCGCGGTCCTCGATCGCCTGCAGGCGCGAGCCTGGGTGGGCCGGGTCCATGCCGGCCACGATCTGGGCGATGATCGCGCCCGGGTCCTCGCCGCGCGGATTGTCGCTGGTGACCAGCACGTGCTCGGCGGCCTGGGCGATCGCGCCCATCTGGGGACGCTTGCCCGGGTCGCGCTCGCCGCCGCAGCCGAACACGCACCACAGTTCGCCGCCGCGTTCGCGCGCCACCTGGCGCAGCGCCTCCAGGGTCTTTTCCAGCGCGTCGGGGGTGTGCGCGTAATCGATCACCACCATCGGCGCGTCCTGGCCGCCCACCTGCTGCATGCGGCCCGGCGCCGGCTGCAGCGCTTCGATGGCCTGCACCGCGGCGGCCAGCGGCACGCCCTTGGCCAGCAGCGCGCCCAGCACCGCCAGCGTGTTGCTGACGTTGAAATGGCCGACCAGCTGGGTCTTGACGAGCGCGCCGCCGTGGGCCGACTCGAGGTGGTATTCGGTGCCGGCCGCGCGGCTGCGCAGCTGCGAGGCGCGCAGCATCGCGACCCCGTCCAGGTCCGGCTGGGCGGCGCGGTCGCGCACGGTGTAGCCGGTCACGGGCAGCGCCGCGCCGCGGGTAGCTTGGAGATGATTGACCAGGCGCAGTCCGGCCGGGTCGTCGAGGTTGATCACTGCAGTCTTCAGTCCTGGCCAGTCGAACAGCTTGCGCTTGGCGGCTTCGTAGCTGTCCATGTCGCCGTGATAATCAAGGTGGTCGCGCGTCAGGTTGGTGAACAGCGCGACATCGAAATGCATGCCCGAGGTGCGTCCTTGCTCGAGCCCGATGGAGGATACCTCAATGGCCAGCGTCGTGGCGCCCGCCTGGCGCAGTTCAGCCAGCTTGGAAGCGAGCAGGACGGCGTCCGGCGTGGTGTAGCCGGTGACGTCGAAAGTGGCCATGTCGCGCTCGCGGAACAGGCCCACGCCGAGGGTGCCGATCACGGCCGCGTGCTCGCCCAGGCGCGCCAGGGCCTGGCCCAGCCATACCGCGCACGAGGTCTTGCCGTTGGTCCCGGTCACGCCGACGGTGAACATGGCCGCGTCCGGCATGCCCAGGCAGGCGTGGGCGATCGGGCCGGCGTTCTGCTTCAGGTCCGCCAGCGCCAGGCGCGGCAGCGTCCACGCCGCGTTCCAGGCGAAACCGCTCTCCTCGTACAGCACCGCCGCGGCGCCCTGCCCGATGGCCTGGGCGATGAAGGCGCGGCCGTCGGCGGCATCGCCCGGATAGGCGAAAAACACGTCGCCGCGGCGCACCCGGCGCGAGTCCGACGCCAGGTTCGCGCCCGGCGCGTTGGCGGCGACCCAGGCGGCGATGGCGGCAATGGTCATGGCGGCCATTACATGCCCTCCTCAATGTGCTCGGGGATGATGATGTCGGTGACGGGCGAATCGGGCGAGACGTTGGCCGCGCGCAGGGCGCTGGCCGCCAGCGCCGCGAAGGCCGGCGCGGCCACGCTGCCGCCGGTGTGGGCGGCGGTGCTCGGCTCGTCGACCATCACCGCGATCACGAAGCGCGGGTTCGACAGCGGCGCGATGCCGACGAAATTGGCGATGTACTTGGTCTTCGAATAATGGCCGCCCACCAGCTTCTGCGCGGTGCCGGTCTTGCCGCCGACCCGGTAGCCGGGCACCTGGCCGGCCGCCGCTGTGCCTTCGGGGCTGACCACGCTTTCCAGGATAGAGCGCATCTCGCGCGCGGTCTGGGACGAAATCACCGGCTGGCCCTGGGGCGCCTCGCTCAGCTTCTGGAACGACAGCGGGATGATGTCGCCGTCGCGCGCGAAGATCAGGTAGGCGCGCGCCAGCTGCAGCAGCGACACCGAGATGCCCTGGCCGAAGGCCATGTTGGCCTGCTCGATCGGCTTCCACGACTTGAACGGACGCACCCGTCCCGCCACCGCGCCGGGGAAACCGAACTTGGGCTGCTGGCCGAAGCCGGACTTGGTGAACATCTCCCACATTTCCTGGGCCGGCATCGGCAGCGACAGCTTGGCCATGCCGACGTTGGACGACTTCTGCACGATCTGCTGCACCGTCAGCGGTCCGTGGGCGTGCGAGTCGTGGACCGTGTCGGAGCCGATCTTGATATACCCGGGCGCGGTCTGGAACACCGTGTCGGGACGGACCCGGTGGGTGTCGAGCGCCAGCGCCACGGTGAACGGCTTCAGGGTCGAGCCGGGCTCGAAGGTGTCGGTCATGACGCGGTTGCGCAGCTGGTCGCCGGTGAGCACCGAGCGGTCGTTCGGGTTATAGGCCGGCCAGTTGGCCAGCGCCAGCACCTCGCCGGTGCGCACGTCCAGGATCACGGCCGCGCCGGCCTTGGCCTTGAACTTCTCGACCGCCTCCTTGACGTGGTTGAAGGCCACGTACTGCAGCTTGCTGTCGACCGACAGGGTCAGGTCACGCCCGTCGTGGGGCTCCTTGGACAGGCCAACGTCCTCGACGATGTGGCCGAGCCGGTCCTTGATCACGCGCCGGCTGCCGGGCACGCCCACCAGGGTCTTCTGCTGCGCCAGCTCCATCGACTC
Source organism: Oxalobacteraceae bacterium UBA6018 (assembly GCA_002428015.1). Lineage (GTDB taxonomy): Bacteria > Pseudomonadota > Gammaproteobacteria > Burkholderiales > Burkholderiaceae_D > Telluria_A. The sequence goes on from DIZW01000117.1 coordinate 23,593, forward strand.
CTGGCCCGCGTCCTCGACGTTGGTGAAGCCCACCAGGTGGGTCATCACTTCGCCCTGCGGGTAGAAGCGTTTGTATTCCTTGCGCGTGTCCAGGCCCTCGATATTCAGTTTGAGGATCTTGTCGATCACGTCCATCTCGACCTGCCGCTTGAGGTAGACGAAGGTGCGGTCCGAGGCCAGCTTCTTGTGCATCTCGGCGTCGCTCATGTCCAGCAGCACGGCCAGCTGGTGCAGCTTTTCCGGCGGCGATCTGAGTACGTCCTCGGGGATCGCCCACACCGCCTTGACCGGCAGCGAGGAGGCCAGCACCTGGCCGTTGCGGTCCATGATCTTGCCGCGCGTGGCCGGCAGTTCGATGGTGCGCTCGTAGCGGCTGGCGCCCTGCTTTTGCAGGAACTCGTTGGATATCCCCTGCAGCCACAGCGCGCGCGCGGCCAGCAGGGCGAACGAGGAGAACAGCACGAACAACACGACGCGCGAACGCCAAGTCGGCAGGCTCACCTGCAGCACCGGGCTCTTGGTGAACGACACCCCTTTCGAGGCCGCCACCCGCGATCCTGTCGTGCCACTACCGCCGCGCTTCATTTCACACCTTCCGTCAGGTACTGCGTACGCGCCGGGGTCAGCGGCGCCATGTTCAATTCGGTGCGCGCGATCTGCTCGATGCGGGCGTTCTTGCCCAGGGTGGACTGGTCCAGCTGCAGCTGGGCCCAGTCGATGTCGAGCTGGCGCTCCTGCTGCTGCACGTTGCCCAGCTCGATGAACAGGTGGCGCGCGCGGTACTGGGCGTTCACCAGCGACAGCGCGCAGCCCACCAGCACGGCCGTGAGGAGCAGATTGAGTTTGCCGCTCATCGGGCGCTCCTGGCCGGCAGGCGCTCGGCCACGCGCATCACCGCCGAGCGCGCGCGCGGATTGGCCGCGACCTCCTCGGCCGAGGGCTTGATCTTGGCCACCAGCTTGACCAGCGGCTGCGGCAGGTCGACCGCGCGGATCGGCAGGCGGCGGTCGGGCTGCTCGACCTTGGCTTTGCTGGCCAGGAACTGCTTGACCATGCGGTCTTCCAGCGAATGAAAGCTGATCACGACCAGGCGCGCGCCCGGCGCCAGCATGGCGTAGGCCTCGCTCAAGCCTGCTTCGAGGTCTTCAAGCTCTTTATTGATGAAAATCCGGATAGCCTGAAAGGTGCGGGTGGCCGGATCCTTGCCCTTTTCCCGAGTCTTGACCGCGTTTGCCACGATGCCGGCAAGCTGCCGTGTGCTTGAAATTGGCTCGACTGCCCGGCGAGCAACAATCGCCTTTGCAATCTGAAAAGCAAACCGTTCTTCCCCATAGTCCCTGATCACCTTTTCCAATTGTTGTTCTGTCTCTGAGGCCAGCCACTGCGCCGCCGAGATGCCGCGCGTGGTATCCATGCGCATATCGAGCGGACCGTCATTGCGAAAGCTGAAGCCGCGCGCCGCGTCGTCCACCTGGGGCGACGAGATGCCCAGGTCGAGCAGGATGGCGTCGGCCTGGGCCACGCCGCGCTCGCCCAGGGCGGTGCGCATGGTGGCGAAGCTGTCGTGCACGATGTGGAAACGCGGATCGGTGATCTGGGCGGCCGTGGCGATGGCCTGCGGGTCCTTGTCGAAGGCGAACAGGCGCCCTTGCGGGCCCAGCCTGGACAGGATCAGGCGGCTATGGCCGCCGCGGCCGAAGGTGCCGTCGACCACCACGCCGTCGGCGCGCGCGCCCACCAGATCGAGGGCGTCGACCGCCTCGTCCAGCAGCACCGT
>DIZW01000117.1:25452-38955 GCA_002428015.1 Oxalobacteraceae bacterium UBA6018
ACCGCCTCGTCCAGCAGCACCGTCCGATGCTGAAATTCCTGCACCGCCACTGTTGTCATCGGCGGGCCCTAGAAAGAGAAATTGGATAATACGTCGGGCATGCCGCCGGCGACGGCAGCCTGCTCATCCTCGGCCAGCTTGGCGGCGTCCCAGATTTCGAAATGGCTGCCCATGCCGAGCATCATGACGTCACGGCTGATTCCGACCGCGCCGCGCAGTTCCGGCGTGATCAGGATGCGTCCGGCCGAATCGAGTTCGACGTCGCAGGCGTTGCCCAGGAAAATGCGCTGCCAGGCGCGGGCCGACATCGGCCAGGCGGCGATCTGCTCGCGGTGGGACTCCCACACCGGACGCGGAAAGAGTAACAGGCAACCGTGGGGATGCTTGGTGAGCGTGAGGCGGCCTTCGCACTGGACAGCGAGTGCGTCGCGATGCCTGGCCGGGATGGACATCCGGCCTTTGGCATCGAGATTGATGGATGACGCGCCTTGAAACACGGTTTACCTGGTCTTGAAAGAATTTTAAGTTGGTGGTTGAGGCGCCGGGGAGCTGATTTTCTCCCACAAAACTACACTTTTTCACACAGTTGCCCACTTTAGAGGAAGCAATGAAGGTGGTCAAGCTGTTTCACGCAAGCGAAATGGGAATTTTGCCAATGAAGTCAATGACTTAGCGCACTTCCCTGAAGTGGACTCAAGTGGAAATACGTCGATAAATTAAGCACTTATGACGGACAGTGAATGTGCTACCTCATCTGTACACATGGGTTTTGGCACTACGGCAACTGATTATTTAATTGGGTGCCATTGATATTTGGCAACAGTTACCTACTTCGCGGAAAGATCGGCGGACGAGGTCGAGCGGGGAAGCGGGGGCGCATTATAGCCACAATGCGGGCGCGCACGGACGGCGCGATCGCGGCGGGACGGGGCCAGGCGAACCCGGCGCGCGGGCCCGGCGCCGCAATTCAGACACGGATGGAAGTCGGATAGAAACCGGCTCGGGTCACATCGATTGCGCCGCCGCGGACGGAGCGGCTGGCGGCGGACCAGGCTAGGAATCTGCCTCCACCGCGCAAACGCCTAGGCCCAGCCCCGCGAGCGCTCCACCGCCAGCAGCCAGCGCGCCATCAAGGCCGCGCGCTCGTCGGCGCCGATGCCAGGCTCGAAGCGCCTGTCGGCTTTCCACTGGGCGGCGATTTCTTCCTGCGACTGCCAGAATCCGGTCGCGAGCCCGGCCAGGTAGGCCGCGCCCAGCGCCGTGGTCTCAGTCACCCGCGGGCGCACCACCGGCACACCGAGCAAATCGGCCTGGAACTGCATCAGCATGTCGTTGCGCGCCGCGCCGCCGTCGGCGCGCACCTCGGCCACCGGACAGGCGGCGTCGCGCTGCATCGCGCCCAGCAGTTCGGCGCTCTGGAAGGCGATGGCTTCGAGGGCGGCGCGGGCGATGTGGCCGCGCCCGGTCCCGCGCGTCATGCCCACCAGCGTGCCGCGGGCGTAGGGGTCCCAGTGCGGCGCGCCCAGCCCTGCGAACGCGGGCACCAGGTACACGCCGCCGTTATCGGGCACGCTCAGGGCCAGCGCCTCCACGTCGCTGGAGCGGCCGATGATGCCCAGGCCGTCGCGCAGCCACTGCACCGTGGCGCCGCCCATGAACACGCTGCCTTCCAATAAGTAGTCGGTGCGCCCGCCCACGCGCCAGCCGACCGTGGCGAGCAGCCGGTTGCTGGACTGGGGCGCGTGGCTGCCGGCGTGCATCAGCATGAAGCATCCGGTGCCGTAAGTGTTCTTGACCATGCCGCGCTGGTGGCAGGCCTGGCCGAAGGTGGCGGCCTGCTGGTCGCCGGCGATGCCGGCGATGGGAATCGGCTGGCCGAACCACTCGGCGCGCGCGTGGCCGACGTCCTGCGCGCTCGACACCACCTGCGGCAGTAGCGCGGCGGGAATGGCGAACAGGTCGAGCAGGTCCTGGTCCCAGCGCAGCAGGTGCAGGTTGAACAGCATCGTGCGCGAGGCGTTGCCCACGTCGGTGACGTGCTCGCCGCAGAGTTTATAGACCAGCCAGCTGTCGATGGTGCCGAAGGCCAGTTCCCCACGCTCGGCGCGCGCGCGGGCGCCCGGCACGTGATCGAGCAGCCAGGCCAGCTTGGTGGCGGAGAAATAGGCGTCCAGTTCGAGCCCGGTGTGCTGGGCGATGAAGTCGGCCTTGCCGGCCGCGCGCAGGCGCTCGCAGTCGTCGGCCGTGCGGCGGTCCTGCCAGACGATGGCAGGGCCCAGCGCGCGCCCGGTGGCGCGGTCCCACAGCACCGTGGTCTCGCGCTGGTTGGCGATGCCGATGGCGTGCACCTGGCCGGCGCTCACGCCGTGCTCGCGCAGCACCTGGCGCGCGACCGCCAGCTGGCTTTCCCAGATGTCGTCGGGGTCGTGCTCGACCCAGCCAGGCTGGGGAAAATGCTGGGGGAATTCCTGCTGGGCGCTGGCGCACAGATTGCCCTGATGGTCGAACAGGATCGCGCGCGAGCTGGTGGTGCCCTGGTCGAGGGCGAGGATGTAGTGGTTCATCTGGAAACCCTCATCAGCACCCGATGATCGTAAAAGTGAAGCAGGCCGATAGGCCGGATTTTGTTACGGCGAAGACCCTTGCGAGCCTTCGCTATGACAGCCATTCCTCTAGGCGCCGAATTACTCCGGCGCTCAAGCTTCCTACCCGCACGCTCCGCGAGCAACATCAACGCGTGCCTATTTGGAATTGCTCCAGGTGGAGGTTACCGCGTTTCACCGTAACTTAATACGCTCGTCTCTGTGGCCCTATTCCTCGCCTTATACCACCCGGCTTGCGCCCGATGGCTTTCAGCGGACGGCCGTTAACCGTCACCCCGCTCTATGGAGTCCGGACCTTCCTCCCGCCGACGCATTACGCGCCAGCCAGCGACTGTCTGGCCTGCTTCACGGCACCATTGTACCGCGCCGCGGCGACCTACCGCAAAACGGTATGACAATTCTGATATTTGATGTCGTAATTTCAAAAGCCTGGAGAAAACTGCTCGCATAGAATGGCCCATCCGCAATCGATCCCCCACCTCTCACGCACGAGCGAGCGCCATGACCCACCCATCCCGCAGCGGCGGCCAGATCCTGGTCGATGCCCTGGCCATCCACGGCGTCGACACGGCCTTCGGCGTGCCCGGCGAAAGCTACCTCGACGTGCTCGACGCGCTGCGCGACTCGGCCATCGGCTTCATCGTCAACCGCCAGGAGGGCGGCGCCGCCTTCATGGCCGAGGCCTACGGCAAATTCACCGGGCGCCCGGGCGTCTGCTTCGTCACCCGCGGGCCGGGCGCCACCAACGCGGCCATCGGCGTGCACACCGCCTACCAGGACTCGACCCCGATGATCCTGTTCATCGGCCAGGTCGGCAGCGACTTCATGGACCGCGAAGCCTTCCAGGAGATCGACTACCGCCGCATGTACGGCCAGATGGCCAAGTGGGTGGCCCAGGTCGAACGGGCCGACCGCCTGCCCGAATACATCGCGCGCGCCTTCCAGGTGGCCACCAGCGGCCGCCCCGGCCCGGTGGTGCTGGCCCTGCCCGAGGATATGCTGACCGCCCAGGCCAGCGTGGCCGACGCGCGCCGCTACCAGCCGGTGCAGGCCGCGCCCGCGGCCGCCCAGATCGACGCCCTGCGCGCCATGCTGGCGGCGGCGCGGCGGCCCTTCGTGCTGGTCGGGGGCGCCGGGTGGGACGCGCAGGCCTGCCAGGACCTACGCCGTTTCGCCGAGGCCAACGCGCTGCCGGTGGGCTGCGCCTTCCGCTTCCAGGACCTGCTCGACAATGAGCACCCGAACTACGCGGGCGACGTCGGCATCGGCATTAACCCGAAGCTGGCCGCGCGCATCGCCGGCGCCGACCTGGTGATCGCGATCGGCCCGCGCCTGGGCGAGATGACCACCGGCGGCTACACCCTGCTGGCCGCGCCCGTGCCGCGCCAGCGCCTGGTGCACTTCCATGCCGACCCGGAGGAGCTGGGCAGCGTGTACCAGGCCGAGCTGATGATCAACAGCGGGCCGCGCCAGGCCTGCGCCATGCTGGCCGCGATGGCGCCGGTGGACACGGCGCCCTGGCGCGCCGCGCTGGCGGAGGCGCGCACCGAGCTGGCCGCCTGGCAGGCCTGCCCGCCGATATTCCAGGACGGCGCCGCGCCGCTCAACCTGTGGCAGCTGGTGCAGGAACTGATGGCGCAGGCGCCGCGCGACACCATCATCACCAACGGCGCCGGCAATTACGCCACCTGGGCGCACCGCTTCTACCGCTACGGCCAGATGCGCACCCAGCTGGCGCCGACCAGCGGGGCGATGGGCTACAGCGTGCCGGCCGGGATCGCGGCCAAGATCGTGGACCCGGCGCGCACGGTCGTCACCTTCGCCGGCGACGGCGAATTCCTGATGAACGGCCAGGAGCTGGCCACCGCCGTGCAGTACCGGGCCGGGGTGATCGTCATCGTGTTCAACAATGGCATGTACGGCACCATCCGCATGCACCAGGAGCGCGGCTATCCGGGCCGGGTCTCGGGGACGGAGCTGCACAACCCGGACTTCGCGGCCCTGGCGCGGGCCTACGGCGCCAGCGGCGAGGTGGTGGAGACGACCGCGCAATTCGGCCCGGCGCTGGCGCGCGCCCTGGCCCACACGCGCGGGCAGGCGCTGCCGGCGCTGATTGAATTGCGCTATGACGGCAACCTGATTACGCCGAACGCCACCCTGGACGCGATCCGGCAAAACGCACAGGCCAGCGCGCGAACATAGAGGATGAATGAATTGGGCCGGGAGGCTCGGCCAGCCAGCGACGCGGCGGGATTGTCGCCGCCCCGCCGCGATTGTGGTGCTTGTGGCGCTCCCGGACTCAGTTCGCCTGGGCCGGCTGCTCCACGCCTGGCGGCATCGGCAAGGGGGCATCGTAGGCGCTGCGGCCCTGGTCCACGGGCGCGGTGAAAAACAGCGCGATCAAGGCGATGAAGGCCGCCACCACCAGGCTGCGGACCCAGCCGGCGCCACGGATGCGGATTTTTTCCGGCGAAACGAGCACGTTGAAATAGTCGGGGGTTTTCACGCCAGCTCCCAGTGGAAAACGGTAGGACTAATTTATACCGATTTCCTCCAATCGTATAGCTGAGTATTGACGGATGCGGTGGTTTCGCGACGTTTTGCGGTTCAACTTGCTGATCGTTTGAGCCAGCGCATGAGCAATCCTAGCAGTGGAAACTTTTCGTACAGCTCCTCGGCCGCATCCCAATAGTCGCGGTGCATCTCGACCAGGCCATCGGCGCCGAAACGCAGGTGGGTGGCGCCGCGGATGCACTGCGGGCCGCGCGCGAAGCGCTTCATGCGAAACGTGAAATCCCAGGTCAGGAAGGCATCGTCGCCCTGCAGCACGCGGGTGGTGACGACGAAGCGCGGCGCCTCGAGATGGGCGAACATGTGCGCGAAGATCGCCGCGATCGGCGCGAGGCCGCGCACCTCGTTGAACGGGTCCTTGAAGTCGGCGTTGGGCGCGTACACGCCGGCCAGCGCCGCGCGCAGGGAGTCCTGGTCCAGGGTTTCGTAAAAGCGCACCAGGCGCTCGAGTTGTGCGGCGTGCTTCATAGGCCGGTCACCTTGTGGACCAGCCAGAAGTACAGCCGGTAGGGCAGCAGGCGCGCCAGGCGCAGCGCGTTGGTGAAGCGGCGCGGGAAGTGGATCTGGAACTGCCCGCCCTCGATCCCGGCGACGATCTCCAGCGCCGCGTCCTCGGGCCGCATCAGGGCCGGCATGGGAAAGGCGTTGTTGGCCGTGAGCGGAGTGTCGACGAAGCCGGGGTTGATCTGGTACACGGCCAGCCCGCGCGGGCGCAGGTCCAGGTACAGCGCTTCGCTCAGGTTGATCAGGGCGGCCTTGGTGGGGCCGTACACGAGCGCGTTGGGCAGCCCGCCGTAGCCGGCCACCGAGGCGACGATGCCGACGCCGCCCTGCCCCTGCGCCAGCAGCACCGGGAGCACCGCGTCGAGGCAATTGAAGGCGCCGCGCAGGTTCAGGTCGATCAGTTGGTCGGCCGCGTCCAGGTCGAGCTGGTCGGCGCGCATGGCCTGGTAGCCGCCGGCTGCCACGAGCACCAGGTCGATCCCGTTCCAGGCGGCCAGCAGTTCGGCGCAGGCCGCGCCCACGCTGGCGCGGTCGGTCACGTCCAGCGGCAGGGCCAGCGCGCGCGCGGCGCCCAGCACGAGCGCCTGCAGCTTGTCCGCGCTGCGCGCCGAAAACGCCACGCGCGCGCCCAGTTCCAGCAGCAGCTGCCCGGTGGCCGCGCCAATGCCGGTGGAGGCGCCGATGATCCACACCCGCTTGCCGGCCCACGCGTCGATGCGCGGGTTCATCGCGCGCCTTGCTTGTTGAACGAGAGCGTCACGCTGCCCAGGTTGACGCCGAACTTGCTCATCGCGGTGCGGTTCAACATGACCCGCCCGTCGATCAGGAACATCCAGTCGTCCATGTCGACCTTGATCACCCTGCCGTCGACGGGCAGCGCCAGCACGTAGCGCCAGTGCAGCGCGTTGCCGGTTACGGTGCCCTGGGCGACGCCGACCACGTCCGGCGCGGTGGCGGTCAACCGCCCCGCCCCGCTCTTGTGCAGGCGCCAGGTGCGCTGCTGGCGGGTCCCGTCGGCATAGGTGAAATCCTCCTCCAGCTTGCCGTCGTCGCCCTGCCAGCTGCCGCGCACGCTCACCACGAAGCGCTTGACGACCGCCCCCGAGCGGTCCTGGAACATGCCGTGGGCCTCGAGCGCACCGTCGAAGTAGCGTTCGACGTCAAGCCGCGGCAGCTGGCCGGCGTATTGGGACGGCGACGGCGCCGAACAGCCGGCGACCGATGCGGCCACGGCGGCGCCGAGGATGGCCGCCGACAGCGGTATCTGCAGTTTCATGATGGGGTCCTTTGCGTTTCTTGATCTGGAAATGAACAGTGGCGCAGCGGCGCGCGCCACAGCATGGCGGCGGCCGCCAGCTTGAGCGCGCAGGGCAGCAAGGCGTAGGCGCCGGCCAGCGCGCCGGTGGGGCCGCCGGCGCCGGGCCGGTAGCCCGACAGCGCCAGCAGCGGCAACGCGGTGCCGGCCGCCAGCGCCAGGGTCAGCTGGGTGCCCCAGTGCCATACGCCGACGTAGGCCGCCTCGCGCTGCTGCGCGTGCCCGGCCGCGCGGATCACGCCGGCCAGCAGGGCCGACGGCAGCGCCAGGTCGGCGCCCAGCGCCACGCCCGAGCACAGGCAAATGAGGGCGAACGCGCCCCCGGCGCCGGGGCCGAGCGCGAAAGCCCACGCGAACACCAGCGCGGCCAGGAGCATGGACGCGGCCCAGGCGCACGCCTCGCCGTGGCGGCGCGCCGCGGCGATCCACAAGGGCATCGAGGCTGCGGCGGCGGCGAAGTACAGCACCAGGAACAGCCCGGACCAGGCGGGCAGGCGCAGGCGGTCGGCCACGAAGAACAGGAACAGGGTCGACGGCATCGCGGCCGCCACGCCGTTGACGATCAGGACCGCGAACAGCGCCCGGAAGGCGCGCTGGCCGAACGGCAGCGCCAGCGCACGCCAGCCCGGCGCCGGCGTGCGCGCCACGCGGGCCGGGCGCGGCGCGCCGGTCAGCAGCGCCGCGCAGCCCAGCAGGGTGACGGCGAACACCACGCTCATGGCCGCGCCGCCGCCGGCCAGCGCGGCGATGATGACGCCAGCCAGGCCACAGGCTTCGCGCACGCCCGTCACGCGCGCGCGCGAGGCCTGGGCCTGAGTCAAGGCCGCGCCCCAGCTCTGGTGGGCGATGGTGGCGACGCCGAAGCCCAGGTAGACCAGCATCAGGCTCGCCAGCAGCCAGCCCAGCGCCAGGTGCGCCGGCAGCGCGGGCGGGTGGAACACCAGCACGAAGCCGGCCAGCAGCGGCGCCAGGGCCAGCGCGATCCAGGCGCCGTAGCCGCGCCGCCCGCGGTCGATCCAGTGACCAATCAGCGGGTCGAGAAAGGCCGCGCCCAGGCGCGCCGCCAGCAAGGCCGCGCCGACGGCCGCCAGCGGCAGGCCGACCCGCACGGCGTAGAACTGCGGCAGCACCACGTAGATCGGCAGCGCGACCATCGCCAGCGGCAGCCCGAAGGCGCCGTAGCGCAGCAGCTGCGCCAGCGTGAGTTCGGCCGCGCCGCTCATCGCGGGGCCGCGTCCTTGAGCAGGGCCTGGCGCAGCGCCGGCGCGGCGGTGGCCGGGTCGAGCCAGATCGCGAAGAAGGCGCGCGCGAAAGCTGGATCGGTCAGCGTGCCGAGCGCCTTGCCGTCCAGGTAGAACGCCGCGCCGCCGTCGGCCAGCGCGACCCCGGTGATGTGGCTGCCTTCGCGCACGTCGGGGAACAGGGCGCGCATGCGCTCGAGCCAGGCCTGGCGCTGGCCCGCCGTGCGGGCGCCGAGCTTGGCCATCTGCTCGGCGCTGGCGTCGGCGATTCTGGCGCCGGCGAGCTTGCGCGCGTAGCGCAGGTCGAGCGCGAACGGCGCGCCGGGCCGGTAGCCCTGGTCGCCCACCCACAGCGCGGCGTCGTAGATCGGCAGCGTGAACCAGGTGAAGCGGCCCTGCCCGGCCAGGCGCGCGTGCGGCACCAGGGCGGCGATGTGCACGGGCGCGGCCGGCGCGGCACCGGCGGCCAGCGCCAGCACGGCCAGCAAGAGCGCGCGCCGCCTCATCACGCCGCCTTGGTCAGCGTGAAGTGCATGACGTCGGTGTTGCGCTCCCTGAAGGCGGCCTCGCAATAGCACAGGTAGAACTCCCAGGTGCGGATGAAGCGCTCGTCGAAGCCTTGCGCGCGCACCTGGTCCAGGCTGGCGTGGAAGGCGGCGCGCCAGGCCGCCAAGGTGGTGGCGTAGTCGCTCCCGAAGGCGTAGCTGCTGGTGACGACGAGGCCGTGCTCGTAGGCGAGGCGCTCGAATACGGCCGGCGACGGCAGCATCCCGCCGGGGAAGATGTACTGCTGGATGAAGTCGGTGCCCTGGCGATAGCGCTCGAACAGGTGGTCGGCGATGACGATGGTCTGCACGCAGGCGCGTCCGCCCGGCTTGAGGTTGCGCGCCAGGCAGTCGAAATAGTCGGGCCAGTATTGTTCGCCGACGGCCTCGAACATCTCGATCGAGGCGATGGCGTCGTACTGGCCGCTGCAGTCGCGGTAGTCGCACAGGCGCAGGTCGGCCCGCGCCGCCAGGCCGGCGTGCTCCAGGCGGCGGCGCGCGTAGTCGAGCTGTTCGCCCGAAAGCGTCACCCCGGTCACGTGCATGCCGGCGGCGGCCGCGCGCTCGGCGAATCCGCCCCAGCCGCAGCCGATTTCAAGCACGCGCGCGCCTAGCGGCAGGTCCAGCTGGTCGAGGATGCTGCGGTACTTGGCGGCCTGCGCCAGCGCCAGGTCGGCGCCGGCCGCCTCGGTGAACATGGCGCTCGAATAGGTCATCGAGGGGTCCAGCCAGAGGCGGTAGAAGTCGTTGCCGATGTCGTAGTGGGCGTGGATGTTCTTGCGGCTGCCGGCCTTGCTGTTGCGGTTGAGAAGATGGCGCAGGCGGTATAGCAAGCTACCCCACCAGCTGCCGTAGACCAGCTTGTCGATCTGGTCGCGGTTGCGCGCCAGCAGCGCGATCAGGCCGGTCAGGTCGGGCGTGCTCCAGTGGCCGGCGATGTAGCCTTCGGCCAGGCCGATGTCGCCGGCCCGCAGCACCTGGGCGAACACGCTCCAGCGCTTGATGTCGAGCGCCACCGGCGCCGACTGGTCGCCGAAGTGCAGCGTGGCGCCGTCGGGCGTCTTGAGCGCGAGGGCGCCGTGGCGCAGGCCGGCCAGCAGTTTGAGGATCATGCGGGCCGGCGCCGGCGCCGCCGTGGCCGGACGGGACGACGGCGCGATCGCCGCTGGCGAGGACAGGAAATTGGAGCTCATCGGGTGACCTTTTGCGGTGGTGACGGGGGTTTGGAAAAGAAAGGCACGCGGCGCAGCCAGAGCCGCAATGCCTGCAGGTGGATGCGCGCGACGACGCCGAAGGTCATCAGCGGGTAGCCGAGGAAGGCGCGCGCGCAGTTGGCCGCCGTGAGCGGGGCGGCGGTGCCCGACAGGCTCGTTTGCAGCACCGGGCCGGCCTCGTCGTCGTAGTCGATGGCGGCCAGGGTGCACTCGGCCGGCAGGCCGGAACGGGTGCGCATGACGCGGAAAAAACGGAAGCGGTAGCCGCCTTCGACCCGGCAGAACGGCGAGACGTGGAACACCTTGCGGGCGCGCAGTTCGGCGCCGTTGTCGATGGCCGCGCCGGTGTCGAGCAGGTAGAAGTGGCGCTCGCCGAAGGTGTTGCGCACGTCGCACAGCACGGCGCGCAGGGCGCCGTCGGCGCGGTGGCAAAACCAGAACGAGACCGGGTTGAACACGAAGCCGAGCACGCGCGGCATGGTCTGCAGCCAGAGTTCGCCGTCGGCGTCGGCGATGCCCTCGGCGCGCAGGAGCTGGTCGATCCAGCCGGCCAGCGCGCCCTTGCCGTCGCCGTGGTCGGCGTCGTGGAACGAGAGCAGGTTGAAGCGGTTACGCGAAAACAGCGCGCAGCCGAAAGACGCCTGGGACAGGCTGCGCAGCGGCAGGCGCACATAATAGGTAGCATAGGCGAAGCTGTTGCGCGCCGGGCGCAGGCGCGCGTGGCGCACCCGGCCGAAGCACAGCTGCGGCGCCGGCGACGGCTCAGGCGGCCGCATCGCCGCGCGCGGCCATCAGGCCGTTCAGTGCCGCCGCCACCGCCAGCCCGGAACCCAGGCCGTCCTCGTGGAAGCCGTAGCCGGTCCAGGCGCCGGCGAACCACACCTTGCGCACGCCCTGCACGCCGCCCAGGCGGGCCTGGGCGGCCACGGCGGCCGCGTCGAACACCGGATGGGCATAGTCGAAGCTGGCCAGCACGCTGGCCGGGTCGGGCGGATCGACCGGGTTGAGCGAGACGATCACCGGGCTGGTACACGGCAGCGGCTGGAGCATGTTGAGCAGGTAGTGCACGCACACCTGGGGGGTGGGCGCGGCGTCGCTCTGGTAGTTCCAGGCCGACCAGGCCTTGCGCCGGCGCGGCAGGCAGCTGGCGTCGGTGTGGAGCACGGCGCGGTTGGGCTGGTAGCGCACCGCCGAGAGCAGCGCGCGCTCGTCGGCGCTGGCGTCGCCCAGCAGCGCCAGCGCCTGGTCGCTGTGGCAGGCCAGCACCGCGTGGTCGAAGTATTGGGTGCCGGCGGCGCTGTCGAGCCGTACCGAGCGCGCCCCGCCGCCGGGGGCGCGCGTGACTGCCGCCACCGGGCAGGTCAGGCGCTTGTCGGCGATGGCGGCCGTCAGGCGGGCGACGTACTGGCGCGAGCCGCCCTTGACGGTGCGCCAGCGCGGCCGGCCGGTGATCTGCAGCAGGCCGTGGTTGTGGCAGAAGCGGATGAAGCTGGCCGCCGGGAAGGCCAGCATCTGGTCCGACGGGCAGGACCAGATGCTGGCGGCCATCGGCAGCAGATACCAGTTGCGGAAGGCCTCGCCGTAGGCGTGCTGGTCGAGGAAGCGCCCCAGCGGCATGGCCGGCACGGTCCCGGCGCGCGCCATGGCGCTGCCCTGGCGGTTAAAGCGCAGGATATCGTTCAGCATGCCGAGAAACTGCGGACGCAGCAGGTTGGCGCGCTGGGCGAACACGGTGTCCAGGCTGCTGCCGGCCCATTCCAGGGTGGCGCCGCCCGGGCCCGGCAAGGGCAGCTTGACCGAGAACGACATGTCGCTGGGCGCGCTTTCCACGCCCAACTCGTCGAACAGCGCGATGAGCTTGGGATAGGTGCGCTCGTTGAACACCAAAAAGCCAGTGTCCACGCCGAAGCGCAGACCGTCGACGCTGACATCGACCGTGTTGCTGTGGCCGCCGAAGTAATCGCCCGCCTCGAACAGGCTGACCTCGGCCCCAGCCTGGACCAGGCGGTAGGCGCACGCCAGCCCGGCAATTCCCGATCCCACCACCGCTACTTTCATACCGCTCTCCGTATTTCGTATTTTGTCCTGGACAAACATGCGACACTGGCCATGGTCACGCAAAAATTGAAAGAAGTCAATTGTTTGTCCAAGACAGCGTTGTGCTTGATTATTTATACGGAAATGCAATACGATTGGATTCAAGGCCGGGCGATGATTTCTTTTTCGCAGGCCGGGCCCGCGGGAATCGCGCGCTGTGAAGGGCATCCGCCGGCGCGGCGCAAGCTAACACAACACCTAGTTACCGATGCAACAGGGGCGCCTACACTGGGTTATGTCCTGAACAAACCACGAAGGTCATCATGAGTTCCGTTCCAGTCACCGCCACTTACAGCATCAGCGATGTCGAGCGCGACACCGGTGTCCCCAAGGAAACCTTGCGCGTGTGGGAAAGGCGCTACGCCTTCCCCCAGCCGGCGCGCGACGCCAACGGTGAACGCGTGTACCCGGACGAGCAGGTGCAGCGCCTGCGCCTGGTCAAACGCCTGCTCGACACGGGCTACCGGCCCGGCAAGGTGATTCCATTAAGTACGGAGGAACTGAGCGAGCTGGCCGCCAAGACCGCGACGCGCGGCCCGGCGCCGGACGCGAACGATCCCGAACTGCGCCAGTGCCTGGATTATCTGAAGCAGCACCAGATGCCAGAACTGCGCCAGCGCCTGGCCCAGGCGCAATTGCAGCTGGGCCTGCAACGGTTCGTACTGGAACTGGTCGCGCCATTGACCACCCTGGTCGGCAACGCCTGGGCGGCCGGCGAGCTGGCCGTGTTCGAGGAACACCTGTTCGCCGAGCTGCTGCAAAGCGTGATGCGCAACGCCATCCTGGCCGCCAACCAGCAGATCGGCCAGCGCGACGCGCGCCCGCGCATCCTGCTCACCACGGTGCCGCAGGAACGCCACGGCCTGGGCCTGCTGATGGCCGAAGCCCTGTTCGCGATGGAAGGCGCGCATTGCGTCTCGCTGGGCGTGCAGACGCCGCTGGGCGACATCGTCCAGGCCGCCCGGCTCCAGCGCGCCGACGTGGTCGCGCTCTCGTTCTCCAGCGCCAGCACCCCGCGCGCCACCTTCGACAACGTCACCGAGCTGCAAAGCCGCCTGGGCGCGGACACCCCGGTCTGGGCCGGCGGCCACTGCGCATTCCTGACCCGCCGCCAGCTCGGCCCGAACTGCGTGCTCGACCTGTACGACATCCCGGGCGCCATCGCCCGCTGGCGCACCCAGCAGGGCTCGGCCGTGCCGGACGCGTCGGCTCCCGTGGCAAGCTTGTTATAAGTGACACATGAAGTGACACATGGCTCAGCGCCGCGAAGGTCAGCGGGGCGTGCAGGGACCGCCGGGCCGCTCTGTTAAAATACGCGCGATCTATTCATCGTGTCGGGCGTGCCCGACATGTGCTTGCTGCGCCCTCCCACCACATCATAATGTTTAGTTTTTTTAAGAAAAAACCACCCGC
>DIZW01000117.1:39086-64173 GCA_002428015.1 Oxalobacteraceae bacterium UBA6018
GCGCCGCTACGGCACCACCTCGACCTTCGTGGCGCCGACCATCACGCCGCCCCCGGTGGCAACGCCCGCGCCCGCACCTGCGCCGGCCAGCCCCGTCGTAGCACCGATGACTCCGCCCCCGGCGGCGAGGCCCGCACCGGCCAGTCCGTTTACAGCGCCGACGCCGACGCAAGCGCCTGCACGACCATTCGTCGCCCCGGCAGCCCCGGCACCGGTTGCACCTGCACCCGCGCCCGTTCCGGCCGCCCCCGCCCCGGCGCCTGCCGCGTTCACCGAAGCGCCACCGCTGTTGCCGGAAACGGCAGAGCGTCCCGTGACGGCCGGCGAACAGAAGAAATCCTGGATGGCGCGCCTGAAGGCGGGCCTGTCGAGGACCTCGACCAACCTCAGCCTGCTGTTCGTGGGCGCCAAGATCGACGAGGACTTGTACGAGGAGCTCGAATCGGCCCTGCTGATGGCCGACGCCGGCATGGACGCCACCGAGTTCCTGCTCAGCGGCCTGCGCCGCAAGGTCAAGGAAGAAAAATTGCTGGACGCGGCCGCCGTCAAGGGCGCGCTCAAGGTGCTCATGACCGACCTGCTGCGCCCGCTGGAAAAGCCCCTCGAACTGGGCCGCTACGAGCCCCTGGTGATGATGATCGCCGGCGTCAACGGGGCCGGCAAGACCACCACCATCGGCAAGCTGGCCAAGCACATGCAGAAGTACGAGCAGTCGGTGCTGCTGGCCGCCGGCGACACCTTCCGCGCCGCCGCCCGCGAGCAGCTGATGGTCTGGGGCCAGCGCAACAACGTGACCGTGATCGCCCAGGAGTCGGGCGACCCGGCCGCCGTCGCCTTCGACGCCGTGTCGTCCGGCAAGGCGCGCAAGATGGACGTGGTCATGGTCGACACCGCTGGCCGCCTGCCCACCCAGCTGCACCTGATGGAGGAGCTCAAGAAGATCAAGCGCGTCATCGGCAAGGGCATGGACGGCGCCCCGCACGAGGTGGTGCTCGTCATCGACGGCAACACCGGCCAGAACGCCCTGGCCCAGGTCAAGGCCTTCGACGACGCGCTCACCCTCACCGGCCTGGTCATCACCAAGCTCGACGGCACCGCCAAGGGCGGCGTGCTGGCGGCCATCGCGCGCATGCGCCCGGTGCCGGTGTATTTCATCGGGGTCGGCGAGAAGATCGAAGACCTGCAACCGTTTAGTGCCGACGAGTTCGTCGAAGCCTTGCTGGGATAAGCCATGATCGAGTTCCAGTCCGTGTCCAAACAATATTCGCCCCACGCCATCGCCCTGCGCGAGGTGTCGCTGGCGGTCGCCAAGGGCGAGCTGGTGTACCTGGCCGGCCCGTCCGGCGCCGGCAAGTCGACCCTGCTCAAGATGATCGCCGCGATGGAACGCCCCAGCTCGGGCCGGGTGCTGGTCAACGGCCAGGACATCGGCAAGCTGCGCCGCGCCGGCGTGCCCTACCTGCGCCGCAACCTGGGCCTGATCTTCCAGCAGCAGCGCCTGCTGACGGACCGCTCGATCCTGGCCAACACCATGCTGCCGCTGCTGGTCACCGGCGCGGCCAGCAGCGAGGCCGAGCTGCGCGCCCGCGCCGCGCTCGACAAGGTCGGCATGCTCGACCGCGCCAGCGCGCGCCCGCTCGAACTGTCCGGCGGCGAGCAGCAGCGCGTGGCCATCGCGCGCGCCATCGTCAACCGGCCCCAGATCATCCTGGCCGACGAGCCCACCGCCAACCTCGACCGCGCCGCGGCCGACAAGGTGCTCGACGCCCTGCGCGCCTTCCACGCGGTGGGCGTGACCTGCCTGATTTCCACCCACGACGAGCAGGTGCTCGACCGCGCCGGCCGCGTGATCCACCTCGACCATGGCCAGCTCAGCGGAGGCGCCGTATGAACCGCTGGTTCCGCCAACACCGTTTCGCGCTCGGCGCCGCCATCGGCCACCTGGCCAAGGCGCCCGGCAGCTTCCTGTTCAACGTCCTGGTCGTGGCGATCGCCCTGACCCTGCCGTTCGCCGGCCTGACCCTGCTCGAGAACGTGCGCCCGATGTCGCAGCAGCTGTCGGTGGACCCGGAGATCAGCCTGTTCCTGAGCCCGGCCGCCACCCGCGAGCAGGCCCAGGCGCTGGCGCCCCAGCTGCGCGCCGCCCTGCCCGATCCCAAGGCGAAAGTCGTGTTCGTGGCGCGCGAGCAGGCGCTCGACGCGCTCAAGGCCAAGAGCGGCCTCACCGACGTGCTCGGCACCCTGGGCGAGAACCCGCTGCCGGACAGCTATGTGATCACGCTCGACAGCTTCCGCAGCGCGGGCGACGCCGCCAGCGTCGACGACATCGCCACCCGCCTGCGCGCCCTGCCGGGCGTGGAGACGGTGCAGGTGGACTCGGCCTGGGTCAAGCGCCTGGCCGCCCTGCTGCACGTGCTGCGCCTGGTGCTGCTGCTGCTGGCCGCGACCCTGGGCACGGTGGTGGTGGCGGTGGTGTTCAACACCATCCGCCTGCAGGTGCTGACCCAGCGCGATGAGATCGCCGTCAGCAAGCTCATCGGCGCGACCGACAATTTCATCCACCGCCCCTTCTATTACACCGGCGCCCTGCTCGGCCTGGCCGCCGGCGCCGTGGCCCTGGGCGCGGTGGCGCTGGGGCTGCGCCCCTTGAACAGCGCGATCGCCGAATTCGCCCGCCTGTACGCCTCCGAATTCCAGCTGGTGCCGTTCGACCTGGCCGGCAGCGCCATGCTGCTGGGCGTGAGCGCCGCCCTGGGCCTGGTCGGAGCGATCCTGTCGGTGCGGCGCCACCTGGCGCGCTTGAACTGAACGCTGAATTGAGCTCAAATAAAGCTTGAACTAAGGTGGCGCGGCCCTGTCCAACGGGGTATTCGCAATTTCACGCGCCGAGCGTGCGTGAGCTAACGGAAGCGGGTTGCCGGCACCCTTACCATGTTGTTCATCGATCCGCGACCCGGCACGTTGGCATCCCGAGCACCCGAACTTGATGTAGCTCAATGATTCATCGCCGCCCCTGGAATACAGTACGCCTTGACACCCCGATATATGCCAGACGGCAATCAATTATCGCTATCATCCTCATCCATATGGCCGATTGGCACTCCTCCCCGGAGAGTGCTAATATAGGAACCTGCATGACGGGGAATCAACCGAACACCGCCGTCAGCATCCGGTAACAAGGCTTCACAGTCCGCCGTCGCGCCTACGGGGCGAGGGCACTAACGAATGCAGCACCGACACACTACGAGGAAATACATGACTACGCTGTCCGCACAATCCGCACTGGTTCCGACCGGCAATCGTGCTCTGGGACTCGGCTTCACTGGCAACCTGGGCAATATTGACGCCTATATCTCGGCCGTCAACCGCCTGCCCATGCTCACCCACGAGGAAGAAGTGTCCCTGGCCAAGCGTTTGCAGGAAAAGAACGACCTGGGCGCGGCCCAGGAGCTGGTCCTGTCGCACCTGCGTCTGGTGGTGTCGATCGCCCGCGGCTATCTCGGCTATGGCCTGCCCCACGCCGACCTTATCCAGGAAGGCAATATCGGCCTGATGAAGGCGGTCAAGCGCTTCGACCCCAACCAGGGCGTGCGCCTGGTGTCGTACGCCATGCACTGGATCAAGGCCGAGATGCACGAGTACATCCTGAAGAACTGGCGCCTGGTCAAGGTCGCCACGACCAAGGCCCAGCGCAAGCTGTTCTTCAATCTGCGCAGCAACAAGCAGGGCCTGGACGCCATGACCCCGGCCCAGATCGACCATCTGGCCAAGATGCTCGACGTCAAGCGTGAAGAAGTGATCGAGATGGAAACCCGGCTGTCCGGACGCGACATCGCGCTCGAGTCGCCGACCGACGACGAGGACGACAAGTTCTCGCCGATCGCCTACCTGTCGTCCGACCTGTCGGAGCCGACCCGCGTGCTCGAAGCCGAGCAGGTGACGCGCCTGCAGTCCGAAGGCCTGGAAACGGCGCTCGGCAAGCTCGATCCGCGTTCGCGCCGCATCGTCGAAGCGCGCTGGCTGGCCAACGACGACGGCTCCGGCGCCACCTTGCACACGCTGGCCGAGGAGTTCGGCGTCTCGGCCGAGCGCATCCGCCAGATCGAAACGGCCGCGCTCAAGAAAATGAAGGGCGCGCTCGCCGCCTACGTCTGAGCGCTTGAGGCAAGTCACCGCCCCCAAAAGACCCGGCCGCCGCGCCGGGTCTTTTCATGTCCGCGGCTCGCGCCAGCCTCGCGCCGAGTTTGCTATGATCGCTCATCGCCCCCGCCCGAGCCATCGATGAAACTGCCGCTTCACGCCCTCGCCGCCTGCCTGCTGTGCGCCTGTTCCAGCGTCGTCGTCAACGACATCCCGGCCACGACCACGGTGAACCTGCAGCCGCGCCAGAGCGCCGCGCTGGGCAGCCATGCCGCGCTGCGCTTCGACGCCATCGTCGACAGCCGCTGCCCCGCCAACGTCAAGTGCGTATGGGCCGGCGCCCTGAACTACCAGATGACGCTCAGTGGCGGCAAGGCGCCCGAGACCTTCCTCCTCGGCGACAACGGCGCCAGCCACGCCTCCACCCAGTTCGAAGGCGTGACGGTCGCGCTGGCCCCGCTCACGCCGCCGCCGGTGCAGGCGGCCGGCGTGCCGCCGCTGGCCCACCCCATCACCGTCACCATCACGCGCCGTTGAGCGAGTTGATCAACCATGCAACGACCACCCGCTGACCGCCAACCGACCACTTACTGACCACTTACTGACCACGCATCGACCGTCCACTGACCGTCCACCGGTTGCCAACCCACCGACCCAGCCCATGACCACCAACGTCCCCCGCCGCCTCACCATCGCCCTCGCGTTCCTGATCGTCGTCCCCGCCAGCTTCGCCAAGACGCCGGTGGCAAGCGGCAGCGGCGGCGCGGTCGCCACCATCAGCGAGCAGGCCTCGCAGGCGGCCATGACGATCCTGAACAAGGGCGGCAACGCGGTCGACGCCGCGGTCGCCGCGGCCGCCACCTTGGGCGTCACCGAGCCGTTCAGCTGCGGCATCGGCGGCGGCGGCTTCATGCTCATCTACCTGGCCAAGGAGCAGCGCGTCATCAGCATCGACCACCGCGAGAGCGCCCCGGCCAGCGTCACGCCGGCGCTGTTCCAGGGCGACGGCAAGCCGATCGCTTTCGACAGCGCGGTCGAAAGCGGCGCCTCGGTGGGCGTGCCCGGCACCGTGCGCGGCTGGCAGGAGGCGCTCAGCCGCTACGGCACCATGAGCTTCAAGCAGGTGCTCGGCCCGGCCATCGGCGTGGCCAGCACGGGCTTTCCCGTCACCGACAACTTCCACCGCCTGCTGACCGAAAACGAGCACAAGTTCCAGGCCTTCACCAGCACTTCAGCGCTCTACCTCAGGGACGGCAAGGCGCTACCGGTGGGCACCGTGATGCGCAATCCGGGCCTGGCCCGCGCCTACCGCGAACTGGCCGCGCGCGGCCAGAAGGCCTTCTACCACGGGGCCATCGCGCGCGCCCTGGTGGACGCGGTCCAGCACCCGCCGGTGGCCCCTGGCGTGCGCGTGCGCGGCGGCGACATGACCCTGGCCGACCTTGCCAACTACGAAGCGCGCATCCGCCAGCCGATCCGCACCACCTACCGCGGCTACCAGGTGTTCGGCATGCCGCCGCCCAGCAGCGGCGGGGTGGCCATCGGCGAAGCGCTCAACATCCTCGAAGGCTACGACATGAAGGCCCTGCCGCGCGCCGAGGCCGAGCACCTGTACCTGGAAGCGAGCCGGCTGGCCTTCGCCGACCGCAACGCCTACCTGGGCGACCCGGAATACGTGGACGCGCCCGTGCGCGGGCTGTTGAGCAAGGATTACGCCACCGAGCGGCGGCGCCTGATCGATCCGGCCAAGGCGGCGGACAAGGCCACGGCCGGCGACCCTTTCCTGTTCCAGAGCGACCTGAGCGTGCCGTTGCGCCCGCCGGGCGAGCATCCGCGCGCCGAGAGCCTGCACACCACCCACCTCACCGTGTCCGACCGCGAGGGCAACGTCGTGGCCTACACCTTCACCATCGAATCCTGGGGCGGCAGCGGCATCGTGGTGCCCGGCTACGGTTTCCTGCTCAATAACGAGCTGACCGATTTCGATTTCAGCGGCCCGCATCCGAACGTGCCCGAAGGCGGCAAGCGCCCGCGCAGCAGCATGGCCCCGACCCTGGTGTTCAAGGACGGCAAGCCGGCCTTCAGCATCGGCAGCCCGGGTGGCGCCACCATCATCACCACCGTGCTGCAGACGATCGTCAACGCCATCGACCTGCGCATGCCGATGGACCAGGCCATCGACGCGCCGCGCATCAGCGAGCGCAATGGATCGGCCACCGACATCGAGCCAGGCTTTGCCGGCGGCGCCGACGCGCTGGCGCTGGAACGGATGGGCCACCGCTGGAGCGCGCAGCCGGAGGAGATCGGCGCGGCCAGCGCCATCGTGTTCAATCCGGACGGCAGCGTGACGGCGGTCAGCGAAGGCCACCGCCACGGCGTGGGCAGCGCGCTGGTGCAGCACGCCGCGCACTGACCGCCCCCCGGGGACTGGCGTCCGGGCGGACGCCTACAAGTGCGGCACGATCGCCGGCAGCAGGTCGTCGAAGGTGCGTCCGCTGCCGTTCTCGCCGATCGCGTGCAGCTTCCATTCGCCGCCGTGGCGATACAGCTTGACCATGATCTGCGCCGTGTGCGCGCCCTGCACCGACAGGTCGTAGCGCGCCAGTTCCTTCTGGTTGGACGCGTCGACGATGCGGCAATAGGCGTTCTCCACCTGCGCGAAGTTCTGGCCGGTGAAGCTGTTGACCGTGAACACCAGCGACTTGACATTGGCCGGCACGCGCGCCAGGTCGACGATGATCTGCTCGTCGTCGCCCTCGCCGGCCCCGGTGCGGTTGTCGCCCGTATGCACGATGCTGCCGTCACGGCTCTTGAGCTGGCGGAACCAGACGATGTCGACCGGCCGGTTGGCCTCGTCGAACATCACGCACGAGGCGTCCAGGTCCACGCTCTCGCTCTTGGCGCCAAAGCCGAAGAAGCCACGGCTCTTGATCGCGTCCCAGCCCAGGCCCATGGTCACCTTGTTGAGCGTCCCGCCGGCTTCCTTTTCCAGCGAGATCTTCTGCCCTTTTTGCAAATTGACTGTCATCATATTCTCCCGATTAACGGCGCGACCCGGACTGGGTCCACGCGCGGAACGATGCGCGATTGCGCGAACACACATACACCTTGCCCTTGCCCGAGAAACGCAGCACGATGCCCTCGCCGCTGGTCTGGCTGTTCACCAGGTTGCCGAGAAAGCCGGCGCTCTGCCCCGTGGTGACCGAGACCTCGTAGCGCAGCGCGCTGTCCCAGCACACCACGTGCGCGTTGTCGATGATGGCGTCCTTGCCCGGCTCGACCTCCAGTTCGCTCATCGAGCCGAAGCCCGACACCACCACCTGCCCGCTGCCGGCCGTCTCGGTCACGAAGAAGCCGCCGCTCTGGGCGAACAGCGCGTTGCCCAGGCTCTGGGTGCGCACCCGCAGGTCCACCCCGGCGCTGGCGGCCACGAAGGCGCCGTCGCTGATGATGTAGTGGTGCGCGCCCACGTCCACCACCTGCATCGCCCCCGGCAGGGTCGGCGAGAGCAGGCAGTCGCCGTCGCCGCGCACCGCTTCGATGTGCTGCTGGAAGAACGACTCGCCGTTGGCGAAGGTGCGCATCAGCGCGCTGCCCAGCCCGCCCTTCATCTTGCCCTTGAGGTCGAGCGTGGCTTCCATCATCACCATCGCGTCGGACTCGCAATAGATGGTCTCGCCACGCGCGAGCGACACGTGCAGGAACGGATCGACATCCCCGGTGACTGTAAAAACTGGCATAGCATTTCCTTTTAGATGGGGTGGCCCGCGCTTGCGTTCGCGGGCCGCGTTTCAGATGTGCGAACTCAAGCGCTTAGACGTTCACGCCGAAGTTCTTGGCCAGTGGCCCCAAGCCGCCCTTGAAGCCCTGGCCGATGGCGCGGAATTTCCAGTCCGCGCCGCTGCGGTAGACTTCGCCGAAGATCATGGCCGCCTCGGTCGAGCTGTCCTCGGACAGGTCGTAGCGGGCGATCTCGGTATTGCCGCTGGCGTTGACGCAGCGCACGAACGCCTTCGGCACCTGGCCGAAGTTCTGGCGCCGCTGCTCGGCCTCGTGGATGGTCACGCACACGGCGATCTTGTCGATGTCGGCCGGCACCCGCGCCAGGTCGATGGTGACGCTCTCGTCGTCGCCCTCGCCGGCCCCGGTGCGGTTGTCGCCCGAGTGCACCACCGCGCCATCGCTCGACTTGAGGTTGTTGTAGAAGATGAAGTCGGCGTCGGATCGCACCTTGCCGGCGCTGGTGAGCATGAACACGGCGCCGTCCAGGTCGAACGGGGCGCCGTCGGTGGAACGCACGTCCCAGCCGAGGCCGACGATCATCTTGGTGAGGCCGGGTGCTTCTTTGCTCAGGTTGACGTTGCCGCCTTTTTGCAGACTGATTGCCATGATGTGACTCCTATTGAACAGGTTGAAAAATCGCTTTGCGCTACACGTGAGACCATGAACACCGCAATTCATCACGCGGCCCGCGGATGTCCGGCGCGGGCCGCGCCTTGCTGCACTTGCTCCACTTGCTGCAATTGCTTCAGGCTACCGCCAGCCGCTGCGCCTTGCGGTGGCGCAGCGAGGACCACAGCGAGGCGCCGATGAAGGCCACGCCCACCAGGCCGGTGAAGATCTCCGGGATGTGGAACTTCATGCTCGCCAACATGATCAAGGCCAGGATGCCGATCGCGTAGTGGGCGCCGTGCTCCAGGTACACGAACTCGTCCAGCGTGCCTTGCTTGACCAAGTACACCGTCAGCGAGCGCACGAACATCGCACCGATCGCCAGGCCCAGCATGATGATCACGACGTCGGTGGTGATCGCGAAGGCGCCGATCACGCCGTCGAAGGAGAACGACGCGTCCAGCACTTCCAGGTACAGGAAAGCGCCGATACCGCCGCGCTTGACCATGTCGCCCACGTTGCTGCCGCCCTCCTCCTCCTTCTCGAGCAGGCTGCTCAGCGCGTCCACGCCGACGTAGATCAGGATGCCCCACAGGCCGGACATGAGCACCACCATCTTCTGCGCCTCGGACACCAGGCCCAGGGAGGCCATCAAGGTGCCCAGCGCGATCATCACCGAGATCGACGACACCTTGCCGAGCGAACCAAGCTTTTCCTCCACGTGGCCCAGCCAGTGCAGTTCCTTGTCCGAGTCGAGCAGGAAGTTGAGGAAAACCAGCAGCAGGAACATGCCGCCGAAGGCCGCCACTTCCGCGTGGTGGGCGCTCAGGTGGGCCGAGTAGGCCTGGGGATCGGACAGGGCCAGGTTCCACACTTCCATCAAGCCCAGGTTGGCCGCCCCGGCCACGATCACCAGCGGGAACAGCAGGCGCATGCCGAACACCGCGATCACGATACCGACGCCGAGGAACAGCTTTTGCCAGAACGCGTCCCAGGTCTTGAGCACGGAAGCGTTGACGACCGCGTTGTCGAACGACAGCGACACCTCCATCACGGCCAGGATCGCCGCGATGCCCAGGCCCGACAGCGCCCCAGCCAGGCCGGCGTGGGCGTAGCCCCACCATGCCGCCGCGGCCAGGCAAAGCGCCGCCACGATGAATGACATCTTGAAGTGCTTCATGATTGATTCGCTCCCTGCGTAACTGTGATTAATGTTGAACAGTGTAGGGGCAGGAAGCCCATTTAAAAATAGGAGATAATCTGAGGATTACTTCGGAAAAACAGAACCATGAAAAACACCGGCATGAATTTCCGCCACCTCTACTACTTCTGGGTGGTGGCCAAGGAAGGCGGCATCACGCGCGCCTCGTCCCGGCTGGGGCTGGCGATCCAGACCATCAGCACCCAGCTCGCCCAGCTCGAGCAGTCGATCGGCAAGTCGCTGTTTTTGCAGCAGGGCCGGCGCCTGGTGCTGACCGAGGCCGGGCGCCTGGCCATGTCCTACGCCGACCAGATCTTCCTGCTCGGCGAACAGATGCAGGAAGCCCTGGGCGACACCGACACCGGCAAGACCCGGCTGACGGTCGGCATTTCCGACTCGCTGCCCAAGCTGACCGCCTTCCGCCTGCTCGAGGCGACCCTGCGCCTGCCCAAGCCGGTGCGGCTGGTGTGCTACGAGGACCAGTTCGACGCCCTCCTGGCCGACCTGGCGCTGCACAAGCTCGACGTGGTACTGACCGACCGCGCGGTGCGCTCCGGCACCACCTTGCGCGTGTTCAGCCACATGCTGTTCGAAAGCGAAACCATCGTCGTGGGCGCGCCGGCGCTGGCGGCCGTGTACGCCGACGGTTTTCCCGGCAATATGAACGGCGCGCCGTTCTTGCTACCAACGCGCAACAATGCACTGCGCGGACGGATCGACGAATGGTTCGAACTGCATGACGTGCGCCCGGACGTGATCGGAGAATTCGAGGACAATGCCCTGCTCAACACCTTCGGACGGCGCGGCGCCGGCCTGTACTTCGCGCCGGCGGCCCTGGCCAGCGACCTGGCCGACCAGTTCGGCGCGGTCGAGATCGGCCGCGTCCCCCAGGTGCGCGAACAGGTGTATGCCATCTCCAACGAGCGCAAGATCAAGCATCCGGCGGTCGAAGCGATACTTTCCTCAGTGCACCGAGGTGTGTTCAGTCCGTCATGAACGGTACAATGCCACTTTCCGCCTCTTGGCCACGCGATAACAAACCTTTATGCTCAACGTCCTGCTAGTCCTGCTCGCCGTCTTCCTGGTCGTGCTCAACGGCTTCTTCGTGGCGGCCGAGTTCGGCATAGTCACCCTGCGCAAGACCCGCATCCGGGCCATCGCCAAGACCCAGGGCCTGCGCGGACGCATCCTCGGCAAGGTCCATGGCAAGCTCGACGCCTACCTGTCCGCCTGCCAGCTCGGCATCACCCTGGCCTCGCTCGGCCTGGGCTGGGTGGGCGAGCCCGCCTTCGCGGCCCTGCTCGAGCCGGCGCTGCACGCGGCCGGCATCGATTCCCCGCACGTGGTGCACGGCATCGCCTTCGTGGTGGCCTTCTGCCTGATTTCCTTCCTCCACATCGTCGTCGGCGAGCTGGCGCCCAAGTCGCTCGCCATCCGCAACCCCGAAGTGATCGGTCTGTGGAGCGCGCTGCCGCTGTACGGCTTCTACTGGACCATGTACCCGGCCATCTGGGTGCTCAACGGCAGCGCCAACCTGGTGCTGCGCCTGGTCGGGCTGTCCGGCACGGGCGGGCACGACGCCCACTACTCCACGGACGAGCTCAAGCTCATCCTGCGCACCAGCCAGCCGGGCGAAAAATTCACCCGCGACGAGCGCCACATCCTGGCCCAGTCGCTCGACTTCAGCCAGTTGTCCGTGTCCGACCTGATGCGGCCGATCAACGAGGTCATCGCCCTGTACGCCGACGAGACGCTCGAGCAAAACCTGCAGACGGTGGTACGCAACCGCTTCAGCCGCTACCCTTACTTCGACGCCAATGGCGAAGACGTGCTCGGCGTGATCCACCTGAAGGATTTATTTTTCGCGCAGCAAGCCGGGCGCAAGATCACCGACCTCACCCAGTTCCTGCGCCCGGTCGAGACGGTCTCGGCCCGCACGCCCGCGCAGGACATGTTCCGCCGCTTTCGCGACGGCGCCCCGCACTTCGCCCTGATTGGCGAAAAGGGCAAGCGGCCGGTGGGATTCATCACCCTCGACAACCTGCTTGGCGCCATGGTGGGCGAGATCCGCGACGAATTCCGCCTCAACGAGAACGACTGGCTGCGCCAGCCTGACGGCACCCTGGTCGGCAAGGCCAGCCTGCCGATTTTCTCGCTCGAGCGTATTCTCGGCATCGACATCGACAACGAGACCTTGGGGCTGGACGAAGTCGAATCGGTGGGCGGGCTACTGATGGTCAAGCTGGGCGACATTCCCAAGCAAGGCCAGCGCGTCGAATTCCCGCGCTTCGACATCGTCGTCAAGAAAATGAACGGTCCGCGCATCGTGCTGGTGAAAGTAATCCCCCAGCCCGACCGCGAAGACGACTCCCAGGACGAGCGCGACTAGGCCCGCAACGGGCCGGCCCGGTAGAACGCCGGGATCGGAGCAAACGCCGTTAAGTTAATCGCTTTTTGGGTAAAGCGCCGGGGGTCGGAGGCGACATTCGGACACGGGCTCATGCGATTTTAAAGGCCAAAGGCACAGGGGTCGGAGGCGACATTCGGACACGGGCTCATGCGGCGAATACATGCCACATCCATACCTCGGCTCGCCCCGATCCGATCCGATGCCAATGCTGTTCGTTTTGCGATACCCACTACCACCGACGCTGGCTGCGTATGTAGCCCATCGTCTTTAGCAGGCGGCCCCAGGCGAGTTTTCGGTGAAATCGATCGACAGTCGAAAACTCTTAAACCAGAAAACCGACGGCGATCCATGGCGGCCGCGATTGCCGAATTAAGGTCCAATCTAAAACCGGGATACGGCGCCGCCGCCGGAGCCGACATCTCGACACGGGCTCATCGAATCACCCATCCACCGGGCCGGGTAAATCGACATACTTACCCTTTCTCAGCCATCGAATAGATGAAGGCTATGTCAAAACGTCGCCTCCGCCCCCCTGCTTTCTCAGCCGTCGAATAGATGAGGTTATGTCCGAATGTCGCCTCCGACCCCGATGCTTCGATTAACGAATTAGGTCCAATCTAAAACCGCGATACGGCGCCGCCGGAGCCGACATCTCGATACGGGCTCATCAAATCACGAATTCACCGGAGCCGGATAAGTCGACATTCGAACCCTTTCTCAGCCGTCGAATAGATGCGGCTATGTCCGAATGTCGCCTCCGACCCCGCTGCTTTCTCAGCCGTCGAATAGATGAGGCTGTGTCCGAATGTCGCCTCCGACCCCGCTGCTTATTTCGCGGCGGTTACCGCGGCCTCGATCACGTCGAGCCGGGCTTTCCACGGATCGGCCTGGGGCACTGCCTTGCCGTCCGGCGAGAAATCCATGATGCGGTCGTGGGCGGCGTCGTACGCGGGCCACACTGGCAAGGTGCCGCCGTCGGCCGCCGCGCCGTTGGGGTTGCCGCGCTTGGCGAAGTTGACCCAGTAGGCGTGCATGAGCTTGGCCACGGCCTGGTCCTGGGCGGTGGCGGCGTCGCCGTAGCGGTCGCTGACACGGTCGCTGACGAACGGGATTTCCGTGGCGTGCGGGGCGCCGTACGGTGAGGTGGCGCGGCGCGGGGTGGCGGTGTAGGAGAAGCGGTATTCGTAGGTGGGCAGGCCTTGCCGCGCGAACGCGGCGGCGACGTAGCGGGCCGGTTCGACCATCATCGAGTCCATGCCCATCTCGGCGTTGAGCCGCTGCAGGTCCTTGCCGCCGTCCGGGTCGTAGGCCAGGCGCGCCTGGGCGGCGTGGGCGCCGAACAGGGCGAAGGCGGCGTCCTTGTCGTGCGCGCCGGCATTGCCGATGTCGCTGCTGTTGGCGCCGATCATGAGCGGGACCCGTGCTTGCCGCGCGGCCGCGTACACGACGCCGGGGTCTTCGCGCACCAGCACGCCGTCGATCATCGGGCCGCCGGCGGTCTCGTCGCGCTTGCCGAGGTTGAGTCCGTCGGTGATCTTGTCGGCCGGCAGCGCGCGCAGGGCGGCCAGCGCGGCGGCGTCGGTGCCGGTGATGCCCATGTGCTGGGCGAAGCGTTGGCCCAGGGTCTCGGAGGACGGGGCGTCGGGACGGTCGGTGCGCAGCGAGCGCGGCCCCATCAGCGCGCCGCGCCCGCCGCCGGACTGGACGATGGCGCGCGCGAACAGGCCGTGGGCCGCTGGCGAGGTGAGCAGGAAGTGCACGGAGGCGCCGCCGGCCGATTCGCCGAACACGGTCACTTGCTTGGGGTCGCCGCCGAACGCGGCAATGTTGGACTGGACCCATTTCAGGGCGGCGAGCTGGTCCATGTAGGCGTAGTTGCCGAGCATACCGTGGTCGGCGTCCTGGCGCGTCAGCTCGGGAAAGCCGAAGAAGCCGAAGCGGCCGAGCCGGTAGTTGAAGCTGACGTAGACCACGCCATCCTTGGCGAACTCCTGGCCGGAGTAGATGTTGGGCGAGCTGCCGCCGTTGACAAAGCCGCCGCCGTAGATCCAGACCATCACCGGCAGCTTGGCGGCGCCGCGCTTGGCGGGACGCCAGACGTTGACGGTGAGGCAGTCCTCGGACGGGGTGGTGGTGAGCGGGGCGTCGTCGCCGGGGAAGGGTTCCTGCATGCAGTCGGCGCCGAAGGCGACCGCCTGGCGGATGCCGCGCCAGGCCGGCGCCGGCTGCGGCGCGCGCCAGCGCAGCTCGCCCACCGGCGGGGCGGCGAAGGGGATGCCCTTGAACGATTCGACGCCGTCGCTGTTGGCGCCTTGCAGCTTGCCGCCGTGGGTGTGCACGATCGGGCCGGCGGCCATGGCGGGGACGGTCAACAGCGTGCCGAGCAATGCGGAAAGGATTTGTCTCATGAGGGTCTGGCCATTTCTATTTGGTTTTTGGAATGGAAGTCGCCTGGCGATTGTAGCAACCTCATCCGCGAAGGCCAACCGCTGTTTCTTCATCTTCGCTTACAGGCAGAGGTCGGGGTCGGCCGCGGCCAGCGCCGCGACCCAGGCCACGAAGGCGGCCAGCTTGGGCGCGGCGATCCTGGCCTTGGGGTAGACCAGCGACACCGGCATGGCGGTGGGCGGCGTGGCTGGCAGCAGCTCGACCAGCCGGCCCTGCGCCAGATGCTCGCGCACCTGGTAGCGCGCGGCCTGGGCCAGCCCCAGGCCTTGCAGGGCGCAGGCGGTGTTGGCGTCGGCGGCGCTGACGGCCACCGGGCCGGAGATGTCGAGCGTGTGGATGCGCTCGCCATCCTGCAGGTCCCAGGCGAAGGGGCGCCCGGTGCGTCCGGAAAAATGCACGACGCCTTCGTGCTGGCTGAGCTCGGCTATGGTGCGCGGGGTGCCGTGGCGCGCCAGGTAG
This sequence comes from Oxalobacteraceae bacterium UBA6018, assembly GCA_002428015.1. GTDB lineage: Bacteria > Pseudomonadota > Gammaproteobacteria > Burkholderiales > Burkholderiaceae_D > Telluria_A. The sequence goes on from DIZW01000117.1 coordinate 54,137, forward strand.
GCCGGCGCGGCGCAGGTGACGAAGCGCATGGTGCCGATGCGCTTGGCCACCAGCGAGGAGTCGGGCAGGCGCCCTACCCGCAGCGCGCAGTCGACACCTTCCTGGGTCAGGTCGACCAGGCGGTCGGTCATGCCGAGCGCGAGGGTGACGTCGGGATAGGCGGCGCGGAACTCGGCCAGGCGCGTGACCACCAGGTGGAGCCCCAGCGTGCTGGGCAGGTCCACGCGCAGCTTGCCCCTGGGGTGGCGTGCCTCGGGCGCGCGCAGGGACAGTTCGGCGGCGTCGATGGCGCCCAGGATCTCCAGGCACTGCTGGTAGTACTGCAGGCCGTCCGGGGTGAGCGCCAGGCGGCGCGTGGTGCGCTGCAGGAGCACGGTGCCGAGGAAGGCTTCCAGCCGCTGCATGGTGGCGGTGAGCGCGGCGCGCGGCAGGTTCAGCGTTTCGGCCGCCTTGGTGAAGCTGTTCGCTTCGACGATCCTCACGAAGCATTGCATCGCCTTGACCTTGTCCATCCCCGCTCCCGATTGTTCACATAATATGAAAAGTAAGTGTCGATTATGCCCTAATTATCTTTTAGTCGGGCTTGCGTACACTGGCGCTATTCGGATCCCAACAATGAAGGAAGGTCATGAGCCACCCAACTACTCCCCAGCCACCCGCGATGTCGCGCGCCATGGTGCTGCTGTTCGCGATCGCCTGCGGGCTGATCGTCGCCAACCTCTACTACGCGCAAACCCTGGTCGGCCCGATCAGCGCCGCCACCGGGCTCTCGCCGGAAAGCGCCGGGCTGATCGTGACCCTGACCCAGGTCGGCTACACGCTCGGGCTGGTGTTCGTGGTGCCGCTGGGCGACCTACTCGAGAACCGCCGGCTGATCGTCTGCGCCCTGCTGTTCACCGCGCTGGCGCTGGCGGCGGCCGCCACCAGCAGCGGTGCGGCGCTGTTCCTGGCGGCGGCCCTGGCGATCGGTCTGGGCTCGGTGGCGGCCCAGGTGCTGGTGCCGTTCGCGGCTCACCTGTCGAGCGAGGCGACACGCGGCGCGACGGTCGGCAAGGTGGTCAGCGGCCTGCTGCTGGGCATCATGCTGGCGCGCCCGGCGGCCAGCCTCATCGCCGCCCACAGCAGCTACCACGTGGTGTTCGGCGGCGCGGCGCTGTTGATGCTGGCGTTGGCGGGCCTGCTGTGGCGCCAACTGCCCCTGCGCCAGCCCAGCTCGCCCCTGCCCTATTTTCCGCTGATCGCCTCGCTGTTGCACTTGTTCCTCACGACCCCGCTGGTGCGGCGCCGCGCGGCCTACCACGCCGGCCTGTTCGGCGCGTTCAGTCTGTTCTGGACCGTCACGCCGCTGATGCTGGCCGGCCCGGCCTTCCACCTGTCGCAGACCGGGATCGCCATCTTCGCGCTGGTGGGCATGGCCGGCGCCGTGGCCTCGCCCGTGGCCGGGCGCCTGGCCGACGCCGGCCACACCAGGATGGCGACCGCAGGGGCGCTGGCGCTGGGCGTGATCGGCTTCGCGCTGCCGATGGCCGCGCCAGGCGCGCGCCCCCTGGCGCTGGGCCTGCTGGTGGCCGCGTCCATCGTGCTCGACATGGCGGTGGCGGCCAACCTGGTGCTGGGCCAGCGCGCCATCTTCAGCCTGGGCGCGGCCGAGCGCAGCCGCCTGAACGGGATCTATTTCGCGCTGTTCTTCGCCGGCGGCGCGGCCGGCTCGGCCATGGGCGGATGGATGTACGCCCGCCACGGCTGGCATGCGGCGCTGCTGACCGGCATGGCCTTTTGCGGCCTGGCCCTGCTCTACTGGCTGACCGAACTGGGCGGGCGGTCGGCGCGCCTGGCGCGCCCGGCGGCGTGAGGACTTGCTGCCGCGACGCGGCGGTGTGTGGACTTACTGCCGCAACTCGTCGGCCGGCGCCGTCCCGGTCCACTCGCGCAGCAGCGAGTAGCCGACCGCCAGCAAGGTGGGGCCGATGAACAGGCCGACAAAGCCGAAGGCGAACACGCCGCCCAGCACGCCCAGCAGCACCAGCAGGAAAGGCAGGCTGCTGCCGCGGCTGATCAGCATCGGCTTGACGATGTTGTCGACCCCGCTGATGAGCAGCAGGCCCCACACCAGCATGAACACGCCCCAGCCGGTGCGGCCCTGCTGGAACAGCCAGATGGCGGCGCCGCCCCAGACGATGGGCGGGCCGACCGGCACCAGGGACATCACGAAGGTGGCAAAGCTAAGCAGCGGCACGGCGGGCACGCCGGCGATGGCGAAGCCGAGCGCGGCCACCAGGGCCTGCGCCAGCGCGGTGCCGAGCAGGCCGTACATGACGCCGCGCACGGTCTGGCTGACGGTGTGCGCGACCTTGGCGGCGTTGGCGCCGACCACGCGCGTCATCATCACGGCCATGGCGGCGAGCAGGCGGTGGCCGTCGCGGTACAGGAAAAAGGCGACAAACACCGCCAGGCTGGTCTGGGCCACGCCGGCCCCCAGCGCCAGGCTGCCGTTCAGCAGCGCGTGGCGGGCAGGCTCGAGCATGCGCTTGCCCAGTTCGAGCATCTGTTCGCGGCTGGCCACCAGCTCGCGCAGGTAGCGCTCGATGGGTTCGCCCACCAGTGGAATATGACTCAGCCAGGCCGGCGGCGTGATCTGGCCGCTTTCGAGGACAGCGCGCAGTTGCTCGTAGAAGCGTCCGACGTCGTCGGCCAGATTGTAGGCGACCAGGGCGACCGGCAGGATCACGACCAGTGTCAGGCTCAGCGTGAGGGTGGCGGCGGCCAGGGTGCGGCGACCGCCCATGCGGCGCAGCAGCATGTTGTACAGGGGCCAAGAGGAGATGGCGATGGCGGCGGCGAACAGGATCGCCGGCAGGAAGGGACGCAGCACGTAGAAGCAGCCGATGGTCAGCAGCGCGATGGCGGCGACCTGGGGAATGTTCCTGGGCGGCTTGCTGGTCGAATCCATGCCTTCCTTGTGCGGGGCCAGGGCGGGCTTAGTTCAGCAGCTGCTTGATGTCGTGCACCAGCGGCTCCGGCCCCTGCCCGTTGCGCACGAACAGGCGGATCTTGCCGCTGCGGTCGAACACGTAGCTGGCGGCCGTGTGGTCGATCGAGTAGCTGCCGGGGGTCTTGCCGGGCTGCTTGGCGTAGAACACCTTGAATTCCTTGGCCACCTTGGCGGTCGCCGCGGCGTCGCCGCGCAGGCCGAGAAAGCGCGGGTCGAAGGCGGGCACGTATTGCGCGAGCAGGGCCTGGGTGTCGCGCTCGGGGTCGAGGGTGACGAACAGCACCTGCACCTGGTCGGCCTGGGCGCCGAGCTGCTTCATCGCCGCGGCCATCTCGGCCATGGTGGTGGGGCACACGTCCGGGCACTGGGTGTAGCCGAAGAACAGCACCACCACCTTGCCCTTGAAGTCGGCCAGGGTGCGCGGTTTGCCGTTGTGGTCGGTCAGGGAGAAGCCATGCGCGTAGTCCAGCCCGCTAAGGTCGGTGTTCTGGAAGCTGGGCGGCCGGGCGGCCGGTTGATCGCAGCCAGCCAGCAGCAGGGCCAGCGCGCACAGGGCGAGGAATTTTTTCATGCCGGTCCCGTCAGAAGCGCACGTAATGGTCGAGCAGCAGCGCGCCGAACAGCAGCGACAGATAGATGATCGACCAGGTGAAGGCCTTGCGGGCGCGCAAGTCCGAATAGTGGCGGTAGACCTGCCAGCCATGCCACAGGAACACGGCGTTGAGGGCGACGGCGGCGGCCAGGTAGATCAGGCCGCTCATGCGCACGGCGTAGGGCAGCATGGTCGTCGCGGCCAGCACGATCGAGTACAGCCACACGTGGAAGCCGGTGAAGTTCATGCCGTGGGTCACCGGCAGCATGGGCAGGCCGGAGCGCGCGTAGTCGTCGCGCCGGTACATGGCCAGGGCCCAGAAGTGCGGCGGGGTCCAGACGAAAATGATCAGCACCAGCAGCCAGGCCTGCATCGGCACGTCGTTGGCGATGGCGGCCCAGCCCAGCGCCGGCGGCATGGCGCCGGACAGGCCGCCGATGACGATGTTCTGCGGCGTGGCCGGTTTCAGGATCAGGGTGTAGATGACCGCGTAGCCGACGAAGGTGACGAGAGTAAGCCACATGGTGAGCGGGTTGACGAGGACGTACAGCACCCACATGCCGGCCGCGCCGATAATGGCGGAAAAGGTGATGGTCTGGACCTTGCTCAGCTCGCCCATGGCGGTGGCGCGGCGCGCGGTGCGGGCCATGCGCGCGTCGATCTCGGCCTCGAACAGGCAGTTGACGGCGAAGGCGGCCCCGGCCAGCAGCCAGATGCCGACGGTGGCGGCGACGACGACGCGCCAGTCCGGCAGGCCGTCGGTGGCCATGAACATGCCGATCACGGCGCAGAACACGGCCAGCTGGGTCACCCGCGGCTTGGTCAGGGCCAGGTACTGGGCGGCGCGGTTGCTGGGTTTCTGGATTGCGGTCTGGGTCGTCATGGGAATGCGGGGCTGGCCTCGGGATGCGCGGCCGGCAGCTGCTGGCGCCGCTGGCTAAGCGCGTAGTTTAACATGGTCACCAGCAGGACCAGCGCCGCCGCGCCGGCGTTATGCAGCACGGCCAGGGCCAGCGGGAAGTGGAGGAACACCGTGCCCAGGCCGGTGGCGAGCTGGGCCAGCAGCACCAGCGCCAGCGCGCGCGCCAGCGTACGCAGGGCCGGGTGCGCCCAGGCGCGCCAGGCCGTCACGCCGAGCACGGCGACGACCACGAAGGCCATGTTGCGGTGCACCCAGTGGATGGCGGTGAGCGCCGCGAACGGCAGGTAGTGGCCGGCGGCGGTCTTGCCCAGCGCGCGCCACAGCGTGAAGCCGTGCGCGAAGTCCATGTCCGGCACCAGCTGGCCGCCGCAGAGGGGGAACTCGGTGCAGGCCAGGGTGGCGTAATTGGTGCTGACCCAGCCGCCGAGGAAGATCTGCACGGCCAGCAGCGCCCCCGACAGCAGGGCCAGCGCGCGCAGCGAGGCCGGCAGGGCCGGGCCGTTCGCGGGACGCAGGGCCGCGTTCTGGCGCGCGCCCAGCCATGCCAACAAGGCCAGCAGCCCCATGCCGAGCATCAGGTGGGTGGTGACGATCACCGGTTGCAGCTTCATCGTCACGGTCCAGGCGCCGAACGCGCCCTGCAGGCAGACGAAGCCGAACAGCATGGTGGGCAGGCCCGGGGCGAATTCAGCGCGCCGCGACTTGCGCCACTGCACCCAGGCGGTGGCCATCAGGGTCACGATCAAGACGCCGATGCCCATCGCCAGGTAGCGGTGGATCATCTCGATCCAGGCCTTCATGACCGTCACCGGGCCGGTCGGCATGAGCGCCTCGGCCGCGCTGATGTCGGCGTGCGCGAGGAAGGGGTTGGCCAGGCCGTAGCAGCCGGGCCAGTCCGGACAGCCCAGGCCGGAATCGGTCAGGCGCGTGAAGCCGCCGAACACGATCAGGTCGAAGGTGAGGAACACCGTGGTCCAGACCAGCTTGCGGTACTTGCTGGCGTCCGAGGAGATCCATACCATCGCCAGCGGCAGCGAGGCCGCCATCAGGCCCGTCACGGCCAGTTGCGCCAGGGTCGATGCTTGCATTGCGCCTAGCCGATCGCCGAGGCTTTGAGCAGCTTGCCGATGTCGTTCTTGACCTTGGCAGGGTCGGCGTCTTTCGGGAAGCGCATCATCAGGTTGCCGAGCGGATCGATCATGTACAGGTGGGTGGACGCGTCGTCGCCGGGCTCGACCGGCAGCCAGCGCGTCAGCGGCGCCTGCGCCACGCGCAGCATGCGGGTGCCGTCGTATTCGCGCATGAGCACGGTGTCAAGCGGGGTGGCGTCGGTGATCAGCCAGACGCGCTCGATGCGCTCCATCTCCTTGCCTTGCATCAGGCGCAGCTGGCGCATCGCGAACAACTGCTTGCGGCAGGCGTCGTCGCACTGGCCGGGGCCGACCTTGAGCAGGATCCACTTGCCCTTGTAGGCCTCCAGGCCGGCCGGCTTGCCGTCCAGCGTAGTGGCCGCCAGGTTCGGCATCGGGTGCTGGCGCGGGTCGATCAGGGCGCCGTAGTTGGTGCGCCCGGTGGGCTTGATGACGTAATAGGTCAGGTAAGAAAAGATCAGGGGCGAAGCGCACACGGCCATGATAGTCAGCAGCTTCCAGCGTCCGGCGCCAGGCTTAGGCTTGTTTGTTTGTTCCACGTCGAAATCCTGTAATCAAGAAGAATAGAAAGGCCATCGCAGCCAGCGCATACCACTGGAAGGCGTAGCCCTGGTTGCGTTCCACGCCCAGCGCGGGCGCCGGCCAGGCGCGCTCGAGGGTGTCGCCGGGCGCCGCCGGGGCGTCCTGCTCGAGCACGAAGGGCTGCAGCGCCAAGCCGCTGGCCTGGGCAAATTGCGCCAGGTCGATATTTTGCAGGATGGCGCGCGGCTTCACCGTCGGGGGCGTACCCAGCTGCATGACGTGGCCCAGGCCGCCGCGGGCGATGCCGGTCACGGTGACCTCGCCGGCCGGGGTGGGAAACGTCGGCAGGCGGTCGTGCTCGGCCGTGTAGCGCGGCAGCCAGCCACGCGCCACCAGCACGTGCATATTGGAGCCTGCGATGCGCAGTGGCATCAGGAGGTAGAAGCCGACCTTGCCGTCTTGCGGACGGTTGTCCAGGAACAGCGGCCAGTCGGCCAGGAAGGTGCCGGTCACGCGCACGCGCCGAAATTCCAGCGCGGCGGGGGCGAGCGGCGCGGCGCCGACGACGACCGGGGCGGCCGCCCCGCGCTGGACCAGGGTGGCCTGCAGGGCCAGCTTGCCGGCCGCGCGCCGCTGCTGCCATTGGCCGAGCGCGATCCCCAGCGCCACCAGGGCGATGGTGACCAGCAAGGGAATGGTGCGAAAACGGAAGCCGATACGCATTACAATGGTCCCTTCCTCATCATCACTTCGACATCATGAAATATCTCGTCGGCATCGCCTTCATCCTGATCCTGAGCTGCCTGGGATTCGCGCTGTTTTTCCTGATGCGCGACAAGGGCAAGAGCAACCGCACGATGCAGGCGCTGGCGATGCGCGTGGGCTTGTCGATCACCCTGTTCCTGATCGTGCTAGGCGCCTACAAGCTGGGCTGGATCGCGCCGACCGGCCTGCGCTGAAGCCCGCGCCGCAAAAAACCGGGGACAGAGCACCGCTTGGTGGCCTGTCCCCGGTTTTTTTTCGCGGCGCGCCAGTGTGGGCGCGCGCCGCTGGCGGCATGCTTACATCCAGTACACGACGATGTACAGGCCGAGCCAGACCACGTCGACGAAGTGCCAGTACCAGGCCGCGCCCTCGAAACCGAAGTGGTGCTCGGGGGTGAAGTGGCCCTTCATCACGCGATACAGTACCACCGACAGCATGATCGCGCCCATGGTCACGTGAAAGCCGTGGAAGCCGGTCAGCATGAAGAAGGTCGAGCCATAGATGCCCGAGCTGAGTTTGAGGTTCAGTTCGGTGTAGGCGTGGTGGTACTCGAAGGCCTGGAAGCCCATGAACACGGCGCCGAGCAGGATGGTGACGAACAGGAACAGCGCGGTCTTCGCGCGGTGCCCGGCGAGCAGGGCGTGGTGGGCGATGGTCAAGGTCACGCCCGAGGTCAGCAGCAGCGCGGTGTTGATGGTCGGGATCGGGAAAGGACCCATGGTGCTGAAGCTCTCGACGGTTCCGGCCGGGCCGGCGTTGCCCCACTGGCCGGCGAAGTCGGGCCAGAGGATCTTGTGGTCGAGGTCGGCCAGCCAGGGCATGCTGATCGAACGGGCATAGAACAGCGCGCCGAAGAAGGCGCCGAAGAACATCACCTCGGAGAAGATGAACCAGCTCATCGACCAGCGGAAGGACAGGTCGATGCGGGCGTTGTACTTGCCCGACTCGGATTCGCCGATGGCGTCGCCGAACCAGAAATACAGCACCAGGATGGTCGACAGGATGCCGGCGATGTTGAGGAACGGGCCCCAGGAGGCGCCATTGACCCAGCCGGAAGCGCCAACCATCGTGAGCAGCAGCGACATGCCGGCCATGATCGGCCAGCGGGACGGACCGGGCACGAAATAATAGGGTGCGGCGTTTGGTGAACTCATCTTCATCTCCTCAATCAAACTGTATGCGGTGAATTGCTTTCTGCGCGAATTGTTGCGTTTTTTGTGCGAATCGTTTGTGTATCGTTTGCGAATCTTGCGAATCTTGCGAATTTTGTTCCGCTACTCGCCTGCCCTTGCTGCCATCTTTTACCGGAACCCTACTTTGCCACCGCAAACCGCACCAGCGCCACCAGCATGCCGATAAACAGCAGCACCCCGATCAGCCCGGCCACGATCACGTGCACGGGATTCATGTTGGCCGCGTCCTTCTCGTGGTCGCTGCGCTTGCGCACCCCGAAAAACGACCAGAACACGGCCTTCATGGTGGCGCCGAAAGAGGCCTTGCGCTGGGTATCTGGCTTGAACTCGTCCATGGTCTACTTTGCCGCCTGTGTGCCGGGAATTTCAAAAAACGTGTACGACAGGGTGATGGTCTTCACCTCGCGCGGCAAGGCCGGATCGATGAAGAACACCACCGGCATCTGCCTGGCCTCGTGCGCCTTCAAGGTCTGCTGGCGGAAGCAGAAGCACTCCACCTTCTTGAAATGCGGCGTGGCCGACTGCGGCGCATAGCTTGGGATGGCCTGCGCCTGCACCGTGCGCCCCTGGGTGTTGACCACCTCGTAGGTGACGGTGGTCAGCTCGCCCGGATGCACGGAGACGCTGCGGGTGGTCGGGCGAAACCGCCACGGCCCCTGCGAATTGCCGTCCAGCTCGACGGTGATGGTGCGCGACCGGTCGATCTGGGTGTTGGCGTCGCGCACCACGGTGCCGTCCTTCTCGGTCAGCACGTTAATGCCAAGCACCTCGCACATCTGGCGGTACACCGGCACCAGCGCGTAACCGAAGCCGAACATCACCAGCGCGATCACCACCAGCTTGCCGAACATGGTGCGGTTGAGCGCCAGGCGGCCCGATTGCTCGCGCTGCGTTTGCTTGTCGTCCACGTCAGCTCAGCCAGATATGTTTGACGAATATCATCACAAAGAAAAACAGCGCGACCGCTCCCAGGATCAGACCGGTCTTGAGGTTGTTCGGCTTTTTCGGATCAGACATCATGCACCTTCGGGTTCGGGAGCGCGCCGCCGTGGCCGCGCGACTCCCGTCAATCAACTTACTTCACCAGCGGCGGGGTCTCGAAGGTGTGGAACGGCGCCGGGCTAGGCACGGTCCACTCGAGGCCCTCGGCACCGTCCCATGGCTTGTCGGCCGCCTTGGCGCCGCCACGGATGGTCGGCAGGACCACGAAGAACACGAAGTACACCTGCGACAGGCCGAACCAGAACGCGCCGGCAGAGATGAGCATGTTGAAGTCGGTGAACTGCGCCGGATAGTCGGCGTAGCGGCGCGGCATGCCGGCCAGGCCCAGGAAGTGCATCGGGAAGAAGGTCACGTTAAACGAGATCAGCGAGGACCAGAAGTGGATCTTGCCGCGCGTTTCGTTGTACATGTGACCGGTCCACTTCGGCGACCAGTAGTAGAAGCCGGCGAACAGGGCGAACAGGGAGCCGGCCACCAGCACGTAGTGGAAGTGGGCCACCACGTAGTAGGTGTCCTGCAGCTGGATGTCGATCGGGGTCACGGCCAGGATCAGGCCGGTGAAGCCGCCCATGGTGAACACGAAGATGAAGCCGACCGCGAACAGCATCGGGGTCTCGAAGGTCATCGAGCCCTTCCACATCGTGGCGACCCAGTTGAACACTTTCACGCCGGTCGGCACCGCGATGAGCATGGTGGCGTACATGAAGAACAGCTGGCTCGTCACCGGCATGCCGGTGGTGAACATGTGGTGGGCCCAGACGATGAACGACAGGATCGCGATCGAGGCGGTGGCGTACACCATCGAGGCGTAGCCGAACAGCGGCTTGCGGGCGAAGGCCGGCAGGATCTGCGAGACGATGCCGAAGGCCGGCAGAATCATGATGTAGACCTCGGGGTG
>DIZW01000117.1:64381-77072 GCA_002428015.1 Oxalobacteraceae bacterium UBA6018
CGAAGAACCAGAAGATGTGCTGGAACATGACCGGGTCACCGCCGCCGGCGGCGTTGAAGAACGAGGTGCCGAAGTGGCGGTCGGTCAGGGTCATGGTGATGGCACCGGCCAGGACCGGCATCACGGCGATCAGCAGGTAGGCGGTGATCAGCCAGGTCCAGCAGAACATCGGCATCTTCATCAGGGTCATGCCGGGCGCGCGCATGTTCAGGATGGTGACGATGATGTTGATCGAACCCATGATCGACGAGGCGCCCATCAGGTGCAGCGCGAAGATGGCCATGTCCATGCCTGGGCCCATCTGGGTCGACAGGGGCGCGTACAGGGTCCAGCCAGCCGCGGTGGCGCCGCCAGGCACCAGGAACGACGAGGCCAGCAGCAGCGCCGCCGGCGGCAGCAGCCAGAACGAGAAGTTGTTCATGCGCGCGAACGCCATGTCGGAGGCGCCCACCTGCAGCGGGATCATCCAGTTGGCGAAGCCGACGAAGGCCGGCATGATGGCGCCGAACACCATCACCAGGCCGTGCATGGTGGTGAGCTGGTTGAAGAACTCAGGCTGGAAGAACTGCAGGCCGGGCTGGAACAGCTCGGTGCGGATCATCAGCGCCAGCACGCCGCCGGAAAGCAGCATGATGAGCGAGAACCACATGTACAAGGTACCGATGTCCTTGTGGTTGGTGGCGAACAACCAGCGCTGCACGCCGTGAGGATGGTCGTGCGCGTGATCGTGGCCGTGTGCGTGATCGAGTGTGCTTGTGCTCATGATTTTCCCTTACTTACGTGCAGCCGCGACTTCGGCCGGTTGAACGATATTTTCAGCAGCCTTGTTCGACCAGCTGTTACGGGTGTAGGTGATGGCCGCGGCGATCTCCGTATCCGACAGTTGCTTCCACGATGGCATTTCCGATGGATACTTGCCGCTCTTCTTACCGTTCAGCAGGACGTGGATCTGGTCCGCTTTCGGACCGTTCACGACGGGCGAGCCGTCCAGGGCCGCGAACGCGCCCGGCACACCCTTGCCGGTCGCCTGGTGGCAGACCGCGCAATTGGCCGAGAAGACTTTCTCGCCCTTGGTTTTCAGTTCGTCGATGGTCCAGACCTTGTTCGGGTCTTCGGCCAGGGCCGCCATCGCTTTCTTCTTGCCGTCCACCCATGCGGTGTAGTCGGCGTCCGAGACGACCTTGACGACGATCGGCATGAAGGCGTGCTCCTTGCCGCACAGCTCGACGCACTGGCCGCGGTAGGTGCCGATCTTCTCGGCCTTGAACCAGGTGTCGCGCACGAAGCCGGGAATGGCGTCCTGCTTGACGCCGAAGGCCGGGACGGTCCAGCTGTGGATCACGTCGTTGGCGGTGGTGACGATGCGGATCTTCTTGTTCACCGGGACCACGACTTCGTTGTCCACTTCCAGCAGGTAGTTCTCGGTGCGCGGCTGGGTCGGCGCCACGCCGGGCGAACCGACCTCGGAGCGCGGGGTCGACAGGTTGGCCATGAAGGAAATGCCCTCGCCTTCGCCCTTGAGGTAATCATAGCCCCAGCGCCACTGCATGCCGGTGGCCTTGATGGTGATGTCGGCGTTGGAGGTGTCCTTCATGGCCACCACGGTCTTGGTGGCCGGCAGCGCCATGCCGATGACGATCAGGAAAGGGACCACGGTCCAGGCGATTTCCACCGCGGTCGACTCGTGGAAGGTGGCGGCCTTGTGGCCCTGCGACTTGCGGTGCTTGAAGACGGAATAGAACATCACGCCGAACACGCCGACGAAAATGACCATGCAGACGACCATCATCCAGGTGTGCAGGTTGTTGATCTCGGTCGCAATCTGCGTCACGGGTGTTTGCAGATTCAGCTGATGTTGAAACGGACGCCCCTGCATTTCCGGCGCAGCCATCGCTGCCGTACTGGCTGTGACGGCCAGACCGAGCATCAAGGCTTGAAGTCGCTTTGCATATGTCATGTTTTCCCCAACCACCCAAGAATTAGAATATTTTAACGTCCAGCGGTCCAGACCTCGAACCCCCGCCGCCGTGTGAAACCCATCGCACAAAAAGGCTCCACGCCGCCCCGGGCAACCCGGAACTAGACTGGAACCATGACATCGGTGACTCGATGACCAAGCAACCGATGAACGCTGACTTGATGCTCGTTTCCGACCTTCCGCGCTTGCACCGGGAACGCTTTTCTTTCAGCAATCACGAGCACAGTCGACAAAATTAGTCGTTGATTATACTCAAGGAACTCCTGACGCATCAAGGAATAATCCATTTGGCAAGAGGGAGCCCGCTTGTGCTTTGCCGGGCCGCCCCCATCTGCTCGTTCCCCTCTTCAACCCTTGCGCGGCATGAAGCGCACAATCGCCTCGCCATCCTGGGTGGTGCGCGGCGCCGGCCGGAACGCGTGGCCATAGATGACCTCAAACGTCAAGGCCAGCTTGCCGTCGTCGCGGCGCTGCCCTTCCAGCGCCGCCAGCACGCCCTGCCAGGCGGCCCGCCCCACCAGGGCGCGGCGCCGGTTCGCCAGCGGATTGCCGCCCAGCGCGCGCGCGTCCGCCAGCAGGGCCGCGGCCGTGTCGTAGGTCACGGTGATGGCTTCCATGTCCATGACGGGCGTGGAAAACCCGGCCGCCACCAGCTGGTCGCCGAAATCGTGCATGTCCACGAAGGGCAAGACATGCGGTGCCTCGTCCAGCCCGGCGAAGGCCGCGCGCAGCTCGCGCAGCGTGTCCGGGCCGAAACTGGAGAACATCAGCAAGCCATCGACCCGCAGCACGCGCCGCCACTCCGTAAATACCCGGTCCGGCTGTGGATGCCACGGCAACGCCAGGTTTGACCAGATCAGGTCCACCGAGTTCGGGCCGAGCGGCAAATCGCCGAAATCGGCGCAGGCCAGGTCGATGCCGGCCTTGGCCGGCAGCAAACGGCTGAGCATGCGGTTGAGCGCGCCCTGCCCGGCCGCCGCCGCGCGCGCCGCGGCCAGCATCGGCCCGGCGCCGTCGACGCCGACGATCTGTGCCGCCGGGAAGCTCTTCTGCAGCGCAGGCAGGTCGGCGCCGGCGCCGCAGCCGGCGTCGAGCACGCGCGCGGGGGCGATCCTCACCAGTTCCAGGCGCTCGTGCATGCGCGCGGCGATCTCGCGGCGCAGGAAGTCGGCGCGCGCGGCGCGCCCGGTGCGCGCGAACAGGCGGCGCACCAGCGCCTGGTCGATCGGCGCGCTGAAAGCGGAAGTCATGGCCATAAGATTGCCGGCGCCGCCCTCGGGCAGGCGCCAAAATGAGATAATGTGGGTCGGATCAACGCGATAGTGTAACCGCTTGCCGGGAGGCCAGGTCAATGAGATCGGCGATGCGCCGCTGGGCGCGCGCGCTGCTGCCCGCTCTGCTGCCGTGCTGCTGCGCCCTGTGCGGGGCCGGCTGCGACGCCGCGGTCTGCGCGCCGTGCCAGCGGCGCTACCTGGACCCGGGCGCGCCGCGCTGTCCGCGCTGCGCCAACCCGTGCGCGCCGGCCGACGCCCAGCTGCCCTGCGGCGCCTGCCAGCTCATGCGCCCGGCCTTCGACGCCACCGTCAGCGCGGCCGACTACGCGGCGCCGCTCGACCAGCTGGTCATGCAGCTGAAATTCGGCGGCACGCTCGCGCTGGCGCCCTGGTGCGCGCAGGCGCTCGGCGCGGCGGTGCGCGCGCGCCCGGCCCTGGAGTTGCCGGAGCTGCTGTGCCCGGTTCCGCTGGGACCGCAGCGGCTGGCCGAACGCGGCTTCAACCAGGCGCTCGAGATCGCCCGGCCGCTGGCGGCGGCGCTGGACGTCGGCCTGCAGCCGCGCCTGGCCGTGCGTGCGCGCGACACGGCCGCGCAGTCGGGTGTCGCGCCGGGCCAGCGCCGGGCCAACATCCGCCATGCCTTCGTGGTGGCGCCGGACGCGCTGGCACTGGTGCGCGGGCGCCACATCGGCGTGGTCGACGACGTCATGACGAGCGGCCACACGCTGCACGAGCTGGCCGCCACGCTCAAGCGCTTCGGCGCCGCGCGCGTGAGCAATTTCGTGTTCGCGCGCACCCCGCCGCGTTAGCGCCGCAGCTCTGGAGCATGCACCAGCAACGCGCCGAGGGCGGGAGCCGACGATGTCGGACCCGATACAATTAGCCGGACCAAGATAAAAAAGGATAATCATGTTTCACGTCGTGCTGGTCGAACCCGAGATCCCTCCCAACACGGGCAACATCATCCGCCTGTGCGCCAATACCGGCGCCCAGCTGCACCTGATCGAGCCGCTCGGCTTTCCGCTGGACGACGCCAAGATGCGCCGCGCCGGGCTCGACTATCACGACTACGCGACCATGAAGGTGCACAAGGACTGGGACGCCTTCCTGGCCGATGCCCAGCCCGACCCGGCGCGCATGTTCGCCCTCACCACGCACGGCTCGGCGCCCTTCGCCCAGGCCCGTTTCGAGGCGGGCGACGTGTTCGTGTTCGGCGCCGAGACGCGCGGGCTGGCCCCGGCGCTGCGCGAATCCTTTCCCCCGGCCCAGCGGATCCGGCTGCCGATGCGGCCCGACAACCGCAGTTTGAACCTGTCGAACACGGTGGCGGTGGTGGTGTATGAGGCGTGGCGCCAGAACGGCTACGCCGGCGGCGCCTGAGGGGCACGGCGGAGTCGGGGTGGCACGAAGGGGTGGCGCCGGGCGCTAAACTTTCTGCCCATCGTCAAGGTCTAATGGGCAGGCCACCGCGTGGTGGCACCACCAGGAGATCAACCATGGCAACCATCAATGCACCGGCGACCGAGCGTCGCCACATTCCAGAACGCCGCAGCGGCGCCCTGGCGCGCGGATCAGCCTTGTCCACCGGGGACTGGGTGGCGATGATCCTGATGATTATCGGCGGCATCAACTGGGGGCTGGTCGGCGCCTTCGACACCAACCTCGTCAGTGCCATGTTCGGCGACCAGACCCCGCTCACCCGCTTCGTGTACGCCGTGGTCGGCATCGCCTCGCTGTACGGCGTGTACATGCTGTACCGGATGAACGAGCACAAGACCTAGCCGGGATCGGCCCAAGGTCGCGCCGCGCCCCACCGATACTTGCACTGCCCGGACCGCCGCCCGCGCAGCGCTATCGCGCGAGGGCCGACGCGCGTTTGATGCGCAGCCAGCCCACATAGGAAAGGGCAAGCATAAGGTAGTACATATAGGATTCGCAGACGCACAGGACCCATGCGACGAGGGCAAAACCGCCGCGCTGACCGTTCATCAAGCTGCCGAGCCGGCCCTCGAGGTGGTCGTTCAGGCCGAACCCCGTGAAAATACTGAGGTATCGAAGGCGGAACAGATCGGAGCAGATCATCAGCGCGATAAACACCAGCCCGATGACGACCGCCCACTGGATTTGATTGTTCCTGACGACGAACTTCATGCGAAAAATGTTGACGATACGCTCGCTCCAGAACGGCATCGCCATCAACCACAAGAGGAAATAAAGCGGAACGAACATCCATTCGATACACTCGGTCGCCTTGACATACTCGGGGAACGGAGAAATACGGCTCACACGCGTCACGGCGGGAACAATGCCAGAAACCAGGGTGAACAATTCCGTTGCATTGAGCCGCGCAAAGTAGGGCTCATCGAATCGCAACAGCAGAACGGGTAGCAATAGCGCGAGCGCCATCGTCGTCTGCATGGCTTTGCCAAAAATGTGTTTCATACGGATTCGATTGATGGGCTGCCGGGCGACCCCAGCGTCGGCTCAGACCGGTCAAATTTTACCGTGCGACTATACAATAAAGCAATCCTACATCTTTAGACATGTTTTGGGATTGCTCGGCGCGGCCCGAGCCAGCGCCCGACTACATGGCCGCCATGAGCGCGCGGCAGGCCGCCGACTGCTCGGCGCCCGCCAGGTAGTCATCCGTGGTGGGCGACGCGGCGCCGGCACTGGCGCGCGCCATCAGGCGGGCATTGGTGGCGACCAGCGCGCGCAAGCTGGCGACCAGGCCGCCGCGCGCGCCGAACAGGGCGTCGGCCTGATCGGCCAGATCGGCCAGATCGGCCAAGCTCGCGTCCGGCGCCGGCTGCACCCCATGGCGCCGCAACAGCGCATCGACCTGGCCCTGAAGGCCGACGAAGCTGTAGATGTAGCGTCCCACCGCCTCGTAATGTTCGCGCGCCACCGCGTCTGCCACCGCATCTGCCACCGCATCGTCTTCCATCGCTTTTCCTCCGTTGTCCTTGTCCTGGGACGGGCGCGGACAAAAACCGCGCAAACTTTCCGTCGTCCCTATATTATCGTTCCTACCAGCCCAGCCCGCGCGTCCAGCCATGATCAAACTCCAACTTCTGCTCAGTCACCCGAAGCGCGAGCTTGCCGTCGACCCGGTCCTGTGCGCGCAACTGGCGGCGCTGGGCATGACGGTCACCGGCTCGGGCATGGCGTCGGTCTCGGCCGAGATCGCGCCGGACGCCTACCAGCGCCTGTTCGGCCCGCCCCCGCCGCTGCAGGGTGGATTTGCGCCCAGCGCCCAGGCCGCGCCCGCGCTGCCCGTGCCGCCCGAGCTGGCCGGCGCCGTCGCCCTGATCACCATCGCGCCGCGCCACGTGGGCACGACGTGAGGCAACCGGCATAACCAGAACGACCAAGGAGCCACCATGCAGCCATTTCAATCGAGTCCGCCGCCCGCCCCGCCCGGCGCGCCCTCGGACCTCCTGCGCATCGCCGTCACCTTCAAGGGCCGCTCCGGCACCGGCCCGACCAAGGTGGCGGCGCGGCTCAGTTCACGCAGCATCCTCAGCTTCGAGCCGCATCCGGGCGAGATGGAGACGGCGGTCGAGGCGCTGCGCCAGCGCGGCTTCGTGGTCACGGGCATAGGCCGCATGACGGTCTCGGTGCGCGGTACCCGGGCCCTGTTCGAACGCGTCTTCGGCACCCGTCTCACCCCGGTCCAGCTCGACCCGCAGATGGCTTATTCGAGCGCGGCCGTGTACTACCCGGCCGCCGGCGCGCCGTGGAGCCCGGACCCGGACCTGGCCGCGCTGATCGACGACGCCTACATCCAGTGGCCGCACATCTACCTGTCCGAGGCGGTGGCCAGCCAGCGCCCGCCGGCGGTCGACTACTACCACCTGGACGTGCTGGAGGACGTGCCCGCCAAGCTGAACGCGAGCCCCATCCACCGCGAACGCAACCTCGGCGAGGGCGTGCGCGTGGCGATGATCGATACCGGCTTCGACCACGCCCATCCCTTCTTCACGCGCAACGGCTTCACCTCGTCGGTGGTGCTGGCCCCCTCGGCCACCAACCGCGCCACCGACCCGGGCAGCCACGGCACGGGCGAATCGGCCAACCTGTTCGCCATCGCGCCCAAGGCCACCTTCATCGGCGTCAAGCTGGGCGACGACGCCGACCCCAGCGGCGGCGCCAGCATCCTGGAGGGCTTCCAGGAGGCGCTCAAGCACAAGCCGCACGTGATCACGGTGAGCATGTGCTACGACCTGCGCGAGCTGGACGGGCGCACCGAACTGGGCGAGTTACCCAACGGCCTCAAGCCGCTGGAGGCCGAAATCCAGGCCGCCATCGCGGCCGGCATCGTCGTGGTTTTCTCGGCCGGCAACGGGCACTACGCCTTCCCGGCCGCGATGCCGGAAGTGCTGGCCGTGGGCGGCGCCTACGTGGCCGCCGACGGCGCCATGCGCGCCTCCGACTACGCCTCGGCCTTCACCAGCCGCATCTATTCGGGCCGGCACGTGCCGGACGTGTGCGGCCTGGTGGGCCTGCTTCCCTACGCCGACTACATCATGCTGCCAGTGCCGCCCGGGCAGGAAATCGACACCGGCAACGCCGCCCACGACGGCACCAATCCTGGCGACGGCTGGGCCGTGTTCAGCGGCACCTCGGCGGCGGCGCCCCAGATCGCCGCCGTATGCGCCCTGCTGCTGCAGAAAAACGCCCAGCTCACCCCGGCCGAGATCAAGGCGCTGCTGGTGCGCACGGCGCGCGACGTGCGCGAGGGCCACGCCAACCCGGCCAGCGACCCGGAAGGCCTGGGCATCAAGGCCAGCCCCGGCATCGACGGCGCCACCGGCGCCGGGCTGGTGGACGCCTACGCCGCCTGGCAGCAGGCCGCGCCGCTGTTGAGCTTCAACGGCTGAAGCATCCCTACCGTCATGACTATTCACCCAATCCACACCTTCTGAAAGCGATACACCATGAATGACATCCGCGTCGGCCTGATCGGCTACGGCTATTCGGGCGCCACCTTCCAGGCGCCGCTGATCGCGGCCACCGCCGGCCTGCGCCTGGCGCTGGTCTGTTCCAGCCAGCCCGAGAAGGTGCAAGCGGACTTTCCCGGCATGGCCGTGGTGGCCGACCCGGCCGCGCTGATCGCCTCCAGCGAGCTCGACCTGGTCGTGATTGCCACCACCAACGCCACCCATTTCCCGCTGGCCAAGCAGGCGCTGTTGGCCGGCAAGCACGTGGTGGTCGAAAAGCCGTTCGCGATCACGGTGCAGGAGGCGGCCGAGCTGGCCGACCTGGCCGAGCAGAAAAAGCTGATGCTCAGCGTGTTCCACAACCGCCGCTGGGACAGCGATTTCCTCACCCTGCGCCAGGCCGTCGAATCGGGCCTGCTGGGCGCCATCAACAGCTACGAATCGCATTTCGACCGCTACCGGCCCACCGTGCGCCAGCGCTGGCGCGAACAGGACCTGCCCGGCTCGGGCATGCTGTACGACCTCGGGTCCCACCTGGTGGACCAGGCGCTGGTGTTGTTCGGCAATCCGGACAGCGTGCACTGCGATATCGGCGTGCAGCGCCAGGGCGGCATGGCCGACGATTATTTCCACCTGACGATGCGCTACGGCGCGCGCCGCGTGATCCTGCACTCGGCCATGCTGGCGCACCAGCCGGGCCCGCGCTTCCTGGTCCACGGCGAGCTGGGCAGCTTTACCAAGCACGGCCTCGATCCCCAGGAAAGCCAGTTGCTGCGCGGCGAGGGTCCTGCCTCGCAGGGCTGGGGGATGGAGCCGCCCGAGCGCCACGCCCAGCTCGGCTTTACCCGCAACGGCATGACGGTCGTCGGCACCGTGCAGTCGGTACCGGGCTGCTACCAGGCGTATTTCGAAGGCGTGCGCGACGCCATCGCCCTCGGCCAGCGCGCGCCCGTGACGGCGCGCGAGGCGCTGGCGGTGATCAGGATCATCCAGATGGCGGTGCGCAGCCACGCCGAGCAGCGCTGGGTGGCGTTCGAATAGGCGCCCGGCCCGACCGAAGGCGCGCGACGGTGCGGGCTTAGGCGACGGTGCGGGCTTAGGCGCCAGCGTCGGCGTCAACCTTGAGATAGCGCCGCAGCGCGCGCACCACCAGCGCGTGGTCCTCGGCGCCGGGCAGGCCGGACACGGTGATCGTGCCCACCTGACCCACGTCCTTGACGACCAGCGGAAAGGCGCCGCCGTGGGCCGCGTAGTCGCGCGCGTCCAGCGTGGCGATGGCGTCGACGTCGCCGCCGCGCCGCTTGACGTCGATGTTGGTGTAGAACGAGGCGTGCCCGGTGCGGTTCACCAGGTTGCTCTTGCGCCGGATCCAGTCGGCATTATCCTTCGTCGTACCGGTCATGCCGTGGAAGAACAGCATGGTCCCGTTGCGGGTGATGTCCACCGCCACGGCTTGCTGGGCGGCCCTGGCCATCTCGACGATGAGATTGCCGAGCTCGAGCGCCATCTCGTTGCTGAAGCTGGAAAATTGCAGCGTCTGCTCCTGCCGCACGACCATCTCCAGCGTCACTTCCTGCTTGTCCATCCACACTCCTTATTTTGCCGGCCCGGTCAGCACGTCCAGCGCCGCCGTCACATACACCAGCGGCGCGTTCCAGTTGATCGCCACCTCGTTGGTCGAATAGCTGCACTGGTCGTCCAGGTAGGACAGGGCCGGCAGGCTGCTCGGGTAAGCCGCCTTGCACTCCGCCTTGTCCTGCTGGCCGGCCTGGGCGCCGCCCACCAGCCAGCCCGGCACGGGCGCGGCCACGCCATCGGCCGCGGACGGCCGGTGGTGAGGATGCATGGGCGAGCGGGTGCCGAAGCCGGTCACGAAAGCATAGCCGACCGCATTACGCCCGAGCACATAGTCCAGGTCCGACTGGGCCGCGTCGAGATAGGCGCGGCGAGCATCCAGACGATACGCTTGCAGCAGCATCATAGCCTGGTTCAGCGCCACCGCGTTACTGCCCCAGATGAAGTCGGACTGGCGCAGGCTGACCTTGTAGGCCGAGCCGCTCCACTGCCCGGCCAGGGTGGCCGCCAGGCTGTCGATGCGGCTGGCGATCAGCTTGCGGTCCGCCGCAGGGCCCAGCTGCGCCATGTGCTGGGCCAGCGATATCCAGGCCAGCCCCTGCACCTGGCCCCAGGACGGCACGCTGTTGGGCGTGCGCTCGGCATGCATGGCGGCGTAGTAGCTGTCCTTGCCGGTGCTGATGTACAGCTCGGCGGCGGCCCATTCGCGCTCGTCGGCCAGGTCCGCGTCGCCGTATTCGCCGGTGCTGATGTCGGGCGGATTCTTGAACACCACCGCCGGGTGGGCCTCGGCCCATTTCCAGGCCGCTTCGGAGGCGGCCAGCATGCGCGCCGGCAGGCCGGCGTGCTCGCCTGCCAGCTGGTGCTCGAACGGGGCCAGCACGCGCGCCGCGGTGGCCATCACGGCGCTGAAGTCGAGCGCGGCGGCGGTGCTTTTCTGCACCACGTAGCGCGGCCCGCTGGTAGGCCGGTCCGGCATGACGAAGGCGTCGAAGCGCTTGTTGGTCAGCTTGTGGTAGACGCCGCCGTCGGCCGGGTCCTGCATGCTGAGCATCCAGTCCAGGTTCCACAGCGCCTCGTTGAGGATGTCGGGCAGGCCGTTGCCGGATTCGGGCAGGCCCACCTTCTGGGCCGCGAAGTAGGCCGGGAAGTGCTCGTAGGCGGCCAGCAGGGTGTAGGTGCTGATGCCCGAATTGACCACGTATTTGTTGTAGTCGCCGGCGTCGTACCAGCCCTTGGCGCTGGCGATGACGCTGCCTTCCGGGCGTCCCGGCGAGGCGGCCGAGGCGTGCACCAGCACATGGTCGTCGGGATGGCCGAGGGCGCGCGCGTAGGGCCCGCCCAGGCTGGCCGGAATGGCGCTGCCGGCGCGCGCCAGGTAGTAGGCGCGCAGGGCGGCTGCGTTGAGCACGCGGTAGGCCTGGGGGCCGATGCTGAAGGCGTCCGACAGCGGCGCGCCGGCCACCTTGAGGCGGTAGCTGCCGGGGGTGCTGAGGCTGGAGAAGTCGGCCAGGCGCACCGTCTCGGCCGACGGCTGCCAGCGCAGCGGGGCGCCCAGCGCGCCGCTCAGGACGGTGGCGCCGCCATCGGCGCGCACCACCTCGAAACTGGTGGCGGCGGCGGCGGGCACCACGGCCAGCTTGGCCGCGGCCGGCGCGAAGCCGAGCTGGTTGAGTTTGATGGTGGCCGCGTCGGCGCCGCCGGAGAGCAGCGCCAGCAACGCCAGCGCCGCGCCGGCGCGCCTCATGCCACCGCCGGTATGTCTTGCGGTGCGGGGGCCGCCTCCTCCGCGTGGTGGAAGGGGGCGAACCAGCAGGCCAGGAAGGACGGAATGGTCACCACCATCACGAACACGAAGTAGTTGACGTAGCCGAGCATCTCCTGCAGGTGGCCGCTGATCACGCCGGTGACGGCCATGCACAGGCCCATCAGGCCGGTGCCGAAGGCGTAGTGGGTGGTGGTGTACTTGCCCGGCGCGAGCTGCTGCATCAGGTAGATCATGAAACCGACCGAGCCGAAGCCGAAGAAGAATTTCTCGACCACGACGCCGGCGCCGATCGCGTACAGGCTGGTCGGCAGGTAGATGCTCATCACCAGGAAGGTGACGTTGGGAATGTTCACCGCGCAGCACAGGATGAACAGGGTCGATTTGAGCCCGCGGCGGGCGACGAAAATCCCGCCCAGCAGCGAGCCCAGCAGCACCGCGGCCAGGCCGTAGGTGCCGTAGACGATGCCCAGCAGCTCGTTGGACAGGCCCAGGCCGCCCTTGGAGGCCGGATCGACCATGAAGAAGGGGCCGATCTTCTCCAGGAAGCCGATGCTGACGCGGAACAGGAAGGCGAAGGCCACCATGCGCCACACGCCCGGTTTCTGGAAGAAGGTCACGAAGGAGTCGAGCAGGATGCGCCCCGCCGCCGCCACGCTGGTGGGGGTGTTCTCGGCCTTGGCGCCGTCCGGCATGACGCTGCGGTGCCACAGGGCCATGAGCAGGGTCACGCCGCCGACGATGAAGAAGATGATGCGCCAGGATTGGATCCACTCCGGGCCGAAATGGCCGGCGTCGTGGTGGAATACGTGGGTGTGCAGGTAGCCGCTCAGGTACACCATGCCGCCGGAGGCGACGATCGGGCCGATGTTCCACGACAGGCTCTGGATACCGCAATAGAGCGACTGGGCGCGCCCGCTGAGCGAAGTGACGTACACGCCGTCGCTGGCGATGTCCTGGGTGGCGCCGATGAAGGACATGATCCAGAACAGCCCCATCAGGATCGCCATGTAGCCGGGCATGGCCATGGCCAGCGCGATGCCGATGAAGCCGAGTCCAACCATGACCTGGGCGCACAGCACGAAGAACTTCTTGGTGCGGTACATCTCCACGAAGGGCGCGAACAGCGGCTTGATGGTGTAGGCCAGGATCAGCA
>DIZW01000117.1:77266-80341 GCA_002428015.1 Oxalobacteraceae bacterium UBA6018
GATGGTGTAGGCCAGGATCAGCATGCTCGAATACTGGGCCGCCTTGCCGTTGTCCATGCCCAGGTTCTTGAACATGATGGCCGTCACGCTGGTGAGCATCACGTAGCACAAGGCCATCGTGAAGTACCCGCTGGGGACCCACAGCAGCGGCGAGGCGGTCGGGCTAGAGGCGCGCATGGTGGTTTTCCGTTTCCATAGTCGAGGTGGGGTGCGTCAGTCCGGCGCGGCCGGGATGGGGCGCCGGGATGGCGTGGCTGGCCTGCTCGGCCAGGTGATCGGCAAGGATAGCAGCTACGCCGCGCAGGGCCGGATATAGCGCGGTGATGAGCAGGGTCGGGATCTGGGTGGTGAACTCGCGGAAGCGTCCCTTGTTCTCGAAGCGCGCGCGAAACGGCGAGTCGGCGAAGTAGGCGCCCAGGCGCGGCACCACGCCGCCGCCGATGTAGATGCCGCCCTTGGCAGACAGCGTCACCGCCAGGTTGCCGGCCACCGTGCCGAGCATGGCGCAGAAGATCTCGAGGCAGGCGCGGCTGCGCGGATCGGCGCCGGACAGGCCGCGCTCGACAATCGCCGCCGGCGTCAGCGGCGCCGCCTGCCATTGCCCTTCCTGGTAGGCCAGCGCCTCGTAGATCAGGCTCAGGCCGGGGCCGGACACAAGCCGCTCGGCCGAGACGTGCTCGTAACGGCGCCAGCAGTATTGCAGCACCGCCACCTCGCGCGCGTCGCAGGGCGACAGCGCCACGTGCCCGCCCTCGCTCTGCAGCGCCACCCAGCGCCCGCCGGCCGGTACCAGGCCCGCCACGCCCAGCCCGGTGCCGGCGCCCAGCAGGCCGATCACCGACTGCGCACGCGAGCGCCCCTGACCGATCTGCACCATCTCGGCCGGCCCCAGGGCTGGCAACGCCATCGCCAGGGCGGCGAAGTCGTTGACCACCTGCAGCGTCTCCAGGGCCAGCTCACGGCGCGCGGCGGCGATCGAGAAGGCCCAGTCGTGATTGGTCATCTTGATGGCGTCGCCGCCGACCGGATTGGCGATCGCGATGCCGGCGTGGCGCACGCGGGTGCCGCCATGCTGGGCCAGGTAGGCGTGCACCGCGTCTTCGAAGCGCGCATAGTCGGCGCAGGCCAGGGTGCGCACGTCACCGATGCGCCCCTCGCCATGGTCGAGCGCGAAGCGGGCGTTGGTGCCGCCAATGTCGGCCAGCAGGCGCGGGCCGTCGGGGTAGGAATGTTGGGCCATGCTGCCTCCGGAAAAGCGATGCGTTTTTTGTTAGCGGCGACGCTGTGCGGCGACGAATTCGCGGTACCAGTGCGCGCTGTCCTTGGGGGTGCGCTTCTGGGTAGCGTAGTCCACGTGCACGATGCCGAAGCGCTTGGCGTAGCCGGAGTTCCACTCGAAGTTGTCGAGCAGGCTCCACAGGAAGTAGCCGCGCACGTCCACGCCCTGGTCCATGGCCACGGCCAGCGCGTCCAGGTGCATCTTGACGAAGTCGATGCGGGCCTGGTCGTGCACCGCGCCGCCGGTCACGCTGTCGGGATTGGCCATGCCGTTCTCGGTGATGTAGATCGGCGGCAGCGCGTACTCGGCGTTGAGCTTGACCAGCAGTTCGGGCAAGCCTTGCGGATAGATTTCCCAGCCCATGTCGGTGAAGCCGAGCTTGCCGGGCGGCGTGCGCGGCGGATCCTCGGCGCTGCAGTAGGAGCGGAAGTAGTAATTACAGCCGAGGAAGTCGATCGGCTGCTGGATGATTTTGAAATCGTTATCATGCACGACCGGTGCGTTCGCACCGTGGGCGCGCACGGCCAGCTCCGGATAGCGGCCCTTGAAGATCGGGTCCATGAACCATTGCACCGACTTGGCCCATTCCAGCTCGGCCATGGCGCGGTCGGCCTCTGAATCGGTGGCCGGGTCGGCGGTCCACTGGTTGAGCACGATGCCGAGTTGGGCTTTGTTGTTGGCCGCGCGCATGGCTTGCATGGCCAGGCCGTGCGACAGCAGCAGGTGGTGGGAGACCTGCACGGCCTGCTTGGCGTCGGCCACGCCGGGCGCGAACTGGGCGTTGCCGTAGCCCAGGTTAGCCGTGCACCATGGTTCGTTGTGGGTGGCGATGGCGTCCAGGCGGTCGCCGAAGCGGCGCGCCACTTCGTGCGCGTACTCGCCGAAGCGCGCCGCCGTGTCGCGGTTGAGCCAGCCGCCGTCGTCCTGCAAGCCCTGCGGCAGGTCCCAGTGGTACAAAGTCACGTGGGAGGCGACGCCCTTGGCGGCCAGCGTGTCGATCAGGCGGTCGTAGAAATCGAAGCCCTTCTCGTTCCAGGCGCCCTTGCCGGCGGGCTGCACGCGCGACCAGGCCATCGAGAACCGGTAGGCGTCCACGCCCAGCGAGGCGATCAGGGCCACGTCCTCGCGGTAGCGGTGGTAGTGGTCGCAGGCGACGGTGCCGTCGCTGTGGTCCTTGATATTGAGCGGATTGGCGCAGAAGGTGTCCCAGATCGAGGGACCCTTGCCGTCGTCGGCCGAGGCGCCTTCGATCTGGAACGCACTGGTGGCGACGCCCCAGGTGAAATCGGCGGGAAACTGTTTAGCTTGGTTCATGTGATGTTCGCTAGCGTTGGCAAGGCGCGGGTTGTCCCCCCGCCCCAAGCCCCGGCGCCACCAGGGCGCGCGGGATGAAAAACAGCCGTGGCAACAAAGTTACCACAGCACAAGGGTCTTCTTCACTTAAATAAATACATCTAGGCAACGCGAGCCGGTCTCCCGGCGCCAAAGGTCATCGCATCCGGTGAAACCGGTGGCGCCGCCACGGCTGGTGTTTTCGTTCTGCATACCTGTCTCAAAGGGCCGGACTGCGGGTCGCGGTCGATGTTTTGGAACTGCGGCAACCAGAAAACGGTTTCGGGTCACGTGAAATCGTTTTCATGGTACATTTGCGTTTGAGATAAAGTCAAACAAAATCTTCTACCGGCTCAAAAATCATCATGCCGGGACGACAACGAAGGAGCGCCATGAAAGAATTTCACAATCAGCCGCGCGGCAAGGGGACGGCCAGGGTCAGGACGGCCGGTATGCGGACGGCC
>DIZW01000117.1:80488-94162 GCA_002428015.1 Oxalobacteraceae bacterium UBA6018
GGACGGCCGGTATGCGGACGGCCTGAGTGCGCTCCGCCAGCAGCAGCGCCACCCTGCACGAGGTGGCCCGGGCGGCCGGGGTCTCGCCGGCCACGGTATCGCGCTTCGTCAATGGCACCGCCAAGGTATCGGAGGACAAGCGCGCCAGCATCGAGCAGGCCATCCGCACCCTCCACTACAAGCCCAACCGGGTGGCCCAGAACCTCAAGGCCGGCAGCTCCAAGACGATCGGCGTGCTGACCCAGTCCTTCGTCAGCGTCTACTTCAACGAGACCATGACCGGCATCGAGGACGTGATGAAGCCGGCCGGCTACGCCCTCCTGATCATGAGCGGACACTGGCGTGCAGACCAGGAGGCCGAGCGGGTCGAGGTCTTGATCGGCCGCCGGGTCGACGGCGTGGCCATCCTGACCGGCAACCTGGCCGACCGCCAGATCGTCGACTTCTCCCAGCGCGTGCCGATCGTGGCCTTCGGGCGGCAGCTCGGCGGCCCCCAGCTGCGCGGCTTTTGCCTGGACCACTACCGCGCAGCCTGCGAGGCGGTGGCCTTCCTGATCGAGCAGGGGCACCGCCGCATCGCCTTCATCGCCGGCCCGCCCGAGCACGCCGACGCCCAGGCGCGCTTGGCCGGCTACCGCGACACCCTGGCGCGCTACGGCTTGACGCGCGATCCGGCGCTGGAAGTGCAGGGGGACTTCCTGGAGTCGGGCGGGCTGCTGGCGGTCAACCACCTGCTGGCCAGCGGAAAAAGCTTCACGGCCCTGTTCACCGCCAACGACCTGACCGCGTTCGGCGCGCGCCTGGCGCTGTACCGGCGCGGCATCCGCGTGCCGGACGACGTGTCCATCGTCGGCTTCGACGACGTTCCCGGCTCGCTCTACACCACCCCGCCCCTGACCACGGTACGCC
The DNA here is from genome assembly GCA_002428015.1 of Oxalobacteraceae bacterium UBA6018. GTDB lineage: Bacteria > Pseudomonadota > Gammaproteobacteria > Burkholderiales > Burkholderiaceae_D > Telluria_A. The sequence continues at coordinate 81,398 of DIZW01000117.1, forward strand.
AGCCGCTCTACGAGGTCGGCTGCTGCATCGGCAGGATGCTGACCGGCTTGATCGAGCAGACGCCGGCCGAGGTGCAGGTTCCACCGATGAACCTGGTGGTGCGCGAGTCGGTACGCCGCCTCGGCTGAGGGTCGCCCGCGCCCGCGCGGGGGTTTCATTGCGTGCTGACCGGCGCCTGCCGGCCGACGCCTACTGGCGGATCCTGGTCAGCAGCTTGGTGGTCGAGCGGTCATGGGCGAAATCGATCGCCACCGCCTGCCCGCCGTAGGCCAGCACGGCCTGGCCCTCGGGGATGGCGCGCATGTCGTAGTCGCCGCCCTTGGCGTAGATGTCCGGGCGCGCCTCGAGCACGACTTCGAGCGCCGTGTCCTCGTCAAAATCGACCACCAGGCTGACCGCTTCGAGCGCCGCCAGCACCGCCATGCGGTCGGCGCAGGTGTTCAAGGGCCGCTCGTCGCCCTTGCCCAGGCGCTTGACCGAGGCGTCGGTGTTGGCCGCCACCACCAGCGAGGCGCCCAGCGCGCGCGCCTGGGCCAGGTAGGTCACGTGGCCGCGGTGCAGGATGTCGAACACGCCGTTGGTCAACACCACCGGCTTGGGCAGACCCGCCACGCGCGCGGCCAGCGCGGCGCGGGTGCAGACCTTGTCCTCGAACGCGGGCGTGGCCGCGGCCGCCGTCGTCTCCGTCATCGCCGTCGTTCCCGTCATTGCTCCTCCGGCTCTTCGTCGATCGCCATCGACAGGTCGCTGGCGGTGCTGGCGCCGCCGTCGCCGGGCTCCTTGCGGTCGCCGCGCAGCTTGATCTGCAGGCGCAGGCCGTTGGCCGAGTCGGCGTTGCGGATCGCCTCGTCGTAGCCGATGTGTCCCTTGTTGTAGAGCTCATACAAGGCCTGGTCGAAGGTGCACATGCCCAGCTCGCGCGACTTGTGCATGATCTCCTTGATGCCCTGGAAATTGCCCTTCAAGATCATCTCGCCGATGGTGGCCGTGTTGAGCAGGATCTCGATGGCCGCCTTGCGCCCCTTGCCGTCCTCGGTGCGCACCAGGCGCTGCGAGACGATGGCGCGCAGGTTGGACGACAGGTCCATCAGCAGCTGGTTGCGGCGCTCCTCCGGGAAGAAGTTGATGATCCGGTCCATGGTCTGGTTGGAGTTGTTCGCGTGCAGGGTGCCCAGGCACAGGTGGCCGGTCTCGGCGAAGGCGATGGCGTGCTCCATGGTCTCGGTGTCGCGGATCTCGCCGATCAGGATCACGTCCGGCGCCTGGCGCAGGGTGTTCTTGAGCGCGTTATGCCAGGACAGGGTGTCGACCCCGACCTCACGGTGGGTGATCAGGCAGCCCTTGTTCTTGTGCACGTACTCGACCGGGTCCTCCACCGTGATGATGTGCCCGGCCGAATTGGCGTTGCGGTAGTCGATCATCGCCGCCAGCGTGGTCGACTTGCCCGAGCCGGTGCCGCCCACCACCAGCACCAGGCCGCGCTTGGTCATGATCACGTCCTTGAGGATGTCGGGCAGTTCGAGCTTCTCGAAGTTGGGGATCTCGGAGGCGATCGTGCGCACCACCATGGCTACGCACTGCTGCTGCACGAACACGTTGACCCGGAAGCGGCACACGTTCGGCAGCGAGATGGCGAAATTGCACTCCATCTCCTGTTCGAACTCGTTGCGCTGCTTGTCGTTCATCAGCGACATGGCCAGCGCGCGCGTGACCTCGCCGGTCAGCTTCTGCTGGCTGAGCGGCTTCATCGCGCCCTGGTGCTTCATGCTGGGCGGAAAATCGGCCGACACGAACAGGTCGGAGCCGCCCTGGTGGTGCATGACCGTCAGCAGCTTGTGGATATAGGCTTGGGCTTCGGCCGGACCAAAGGTAGACATGCGCGCCTTTCAAACTTTCGAGAAACAGATAATAAGCAAGCGCGGGCCGAAACGCCACCTCTGGCGTAATTTAAAACCACAACGCTCCGGTAGAATATAATTTCCTTGCTGACCGATATGCAACATTGTGTCAGGATGTAACTACGACACCGTTTTCCACATCCGATAGCGCCGCCATGACCCTCACTGAGCTGAAATACATCGTCGCCGTTGCGCGCGCCAAGCATTTCGGCCACGCCGCCGAAGCCTGTTATGTTGCCCAGCCCACCCTCTCGGTGGCCATCAAGAAACTTGAGGACGAACTCGGCGTGGTCTTGTTCGAGCGCGGCGGCGCCGAGATCTCGGTCACCCCGCTGGGCGCCCAGATCATCGCCCAGGCCGAGCGCGTGCTCGAGCAGACCGCCGCCATCAAGGAGTTGGCCAAGCAGAACAAGGACCCGCTGGCCGGGGCGCTGCGCCTCGGCGTGATCTACACCATCGGCCCCTACCTGCTGCCGCCGCTGGTGAAGAACCTGATCGAGCATGTGCCCCAGATGCCGCTGATTTTGCAGGAGAACTTCACCGTGCGCCTGCTCGAACTGCTGCGCCAGGGCGAGCTCGACGCGGCCATCATGGCCCTGCCCCTGCCCGAGCACGGCATGTCGATGCAGACCCTGTACGACGAGCCCTTCGTGGTGGCCATGCCGCGCCATCACCCCTGGGCCACCCGGCGCGAGATCTCGGCCCAGGACCTGAAATCCGAAACCATGCTCCTGCTCGGCAACGGCCACTGCTTCCGCGACCAGGTGCTCGAGGTGTGTCCCGAGATGGCGCGCTTCTCGGCGCCCGGGAACGGCATGCAGCGCACCTTCGAGGGCTCGTCGCTGGAAACCATCCGCCACATGGTCGCCAGCGGCATCGGCCTGACCGTGCTGCCGCGCGCCTCCGTGCCCGACCTGCACCCGGCCGGCGGCATGCTGGCCTTCGTGCCCTTCCAGGCGCCGGTGCCCTCGCGCCGCGTGGTGGTGGTGTGGCGCAAGAGCTTCACCCGGCGCGCCGCCATCGACGCCATCTGCGCCGCCGTCGCCGCCTGCGAGCTGCCTGGGGTGGACATGCTGGCACTGGAACAGGCCGCCTGACGGGCCCCGCCCCCGGCCAGCCTTGCCGCCCAAGCAAAACCAGTACAATGCCAGCCTCGTCCACTCCGACCCTTACGATGAACAAGCTGGGCCTTTACATCAGGCTGGTACGCCTGGACAAGCCGATCGGCATCCTGCTGCTGCTGTGGCCCACCCTGATCGCGCTGTGGATCGCCTCGCGCGGCGTGCCGGACCCGCTCTACCTGCTCATCTTCGCGCTCGGCACGGCCTTGATGCGCTCGGCCGGCTGCGCCATCAACGATTACGCCGACCGCGACATCGACAAGCACGTCAAGCGCACCGCCGAGCGGCCCCTCACGAGCGGGCGCATCAAGGGCAAGGAGGCGCTGGCGATCGCCGCCGCGCTGGCGCTGGCCTCGTTCGCGCTGATCCTGCCGCTGAACGCCTTGACGCGCGAACTGTCGGTGGCCGCCGTGCTCATCGCCGCCTCCTACCCCTACTTCAAGCGCTTCTTCGCCATTCCCCAGGCCTACCTCGGGATCGCCTTCGGCTTCGGCATCCCGATGGCCTTCGCCGCCGTGCAGGGCCAGGTGCCCGCCCTGGCCTGGGGCCTGCTGCTGGCCAATGTGTTCTGGGCCGTGGCCTACGACACCGAGTACGCCATGGTCGACCGCGACGACGACCTCAAGATCGGCATCCGCACCTCGGCCATCACCTTCGGCCGCTTCGACGTGGCCGCCGTCATGCTGTGCTACGGCGCCGCGCTGGCGCTGGACCTGGTGTGCGGCTGGCTGGCCGGGCTGCGCTGGCTGTTCGTGGCCGGCATCGCCATCGCCGCCGTCATCGCCCTGTACCACTACACCCTGATCAAGGAGCGTGACCGCATGCGCTGTTTCGCGGCGTTTCGTCACAACAACTGGTTAGGTGCGGCCCTTTTCGCCGGGGTCGCGTTAGACTATGCATTCGGATAATATTGTCCTGCGTGCATGGAATCGAGACATGCAATTTTCACTCATCGAGGTAAACAAATGATCCAGCACATCCCAACCAAGACCGGCGCCCGTGACCAACTGGTGAGCGACCTGAAATCGGTCATCTCGGACGCCGAGCAATGGCTGCGCGCCGGCAGCCAGATGACCGGCGAAGAGCTGCAGGCGGCCAAGGCCAGGTTCGAGCGCACCATCTCCAGCGCCAAGGCCGACCTGGTGCGCCTGGAAGAAGCCGTCGTCGAGCGCACCAAGGAAGCGGCCAAGGCGACTGACGATTTCGTGCAGGAGAATCCGTGGAAGGCGGTCGGCATCGGCGCGGCCATCGGCCTGGCGCTGGGCGTGATCATCTCGCGCCGCTAAGCGCCATGGCCATCGCCGAGACGGTGGGAAGGCTGGGCCGCACGCTGCTGGCGATGCTGCAAACGCGGCTCGAGCTGGCCGCCGTCGAACTGGAGGAGGAAGGCCAGCGCTGGCTCGGCTACCTCATGCTGGCGCTGCTGGCGATGCTGCTGTTCGGCATCGCCCTGGCGCTGGTGGCGCTGTTCATCGTGATCCTGTTCTGGGACAGCCACCGGCTCGAAGCGGTGGGTGCGCTGGCGCTCGTGTTCGCGCTGGGCGGCGCCGCCGTCGCCCTCGCGCTCAAGGCCAGCCTGGCGCGCAAGCCGCGCCTGCTGGGCGCGAGCGTGGCCGAACTGGCCAAGGACGTGCATATGATCGGAGGCGCGCATGAATGAGGAACGCATCAAGCCCGGCTCCCTGGCCGCGCGCCGCGAAGCGCTGGTGCACCGCTGCGCCGACCAGCGCGACGACCTGGCCAACCAGATCCTGGTGATGACGGCGCCGCTCGGGCACGGCGCCGGCGGCCTGCGCCACTTCCTGGCCGGGCGCCTCAAGCTGCCGCTGACGATCGCCGGCGTGGCGCTGGGCATGGTGGCGGTCAGGCCGCGCCGCGCCCTGCCCCTGCTGGGCACCGCGCTGTCGCTATGGAAGGTGGCGCGCCCGCTGCTTGCGCTGTTCCAGCGCGATCCGGCCGCCCACGGCTAGCCTGCGGGTCGCGCGCGCATAGCAGCCTGTCGGACAGGCTGCCAGCTTATTTCCCCAGCTCGTCGCCCAGCTCGCGCCCGCGCGCGGCGGCAGCTTTCACCGCCGCGATGATCTTGTCCTTGACGCCGCTGTGCTCCATGCTGGTCAGGGCCGCGTAGGTGGTGCCGCCCTTGGAGGTGACGCGCTCGCGCAGCAGCGGCACCGGGTCGGCCGAATTGAGCGCCAGCTGGGCCGCGCCGGCGAAGGTCGCCAGCGCCAGCTGCTTGCCCTGCTCTTCCGACAGCCCCATCTCGACCGCCGCCTGCTGCATCGCTTCGATGAAGTAGAACACGTAGGCCGGGCCGCTGCCCGACACCGCCGTCACCGGGTCGATCAGGGCTTCGTCGTCCAGCCACACGGTCTGCCCGACCGCTTTCAGGATACCGTCCGCCGCCGCCTTCTGCTGCGCGCTCACGCCGTCCATCGCCACCATGCCGGTGATGCCCATGCCGATCAGGGCCGGCGTGTTGGGCATGCTGCGCACGATCGCGCGGTAGCCGCCCAGCCAGCGCGCCAGGTCGGCGCCGCGGATGCCGGCCGCGATTGACACGATCAGCGGCTGGGCGCCGGCCAGCTGTGGCAGCAGTGCCGCGGCCACCTCGCGCATCTGCTGCGGCTTGACCGACAACACGATCACCTCGGCCGCGCCGACGGCGGCGTCGATCGCCTGCGCCGTGCTCACGCCGTACTGGCTGTGAAGGCGCGCCAGCGCTTCGGCGTTGGGATCGACGACGTGGATGTCGGCGCCCGCCGCCAGGGTGCCCGCCAGTCCGGCGATCAGCGCCGATGCCATATTGCCGCCACCGATAAATGCTATTTTCATGGGTTTCCTTATTGCGTGTTTGGGTTTGTGTGTGTCGGTGACGCGCTACGCGTAGTCGCGCGCGCCGAAAATGGCACTGCCGACGCGCACGATGGTCGCGCCCTCGGCGATGGCCGCGTCCAGGTCGGCCGACATGCCCATCGAGAGCGTGTCGAGTGCGATGCCGTCGGCGCGCAGGCGCTCGGCCAGCGCGCGCAGCTGGGCGAACGCGGCGCGCTGCTGCGCGTAGTCGTCGTGCGGCTCGGGAATGGCCATCAGGCCGCGCAGCCGCAGCCGCGGCAGCAGCGCGACCTGGCGCGCCAGCGCGAGCACTTCGTCCGGCGCCGCGCCGCTCTTGCTGGCCTCGCCGCTGATGTTCACCTGCAAACAGATGTTGAGCGGCTCCTGCTCCGCCGCGCGCTGCTCGGACAGGCGCTGCGCGACCTTGAGCCGGTCGACCGTGTGCACCCAGTCGAACGCGGCGGCGATCGGTCTTGTCTTATTGCTCTGTATCGGGCCGATGAAATGCCAGTCCAGCTTCACGCCGGGTAGCGCTTTCGCCACAGCCTCGATTTTTTCGAGCGCTTCCTGCAGGTAGTTTTCACCGAAGGCGCGCTGCCCCGCGGCGGCCGCCTCCAGCACGGCCGCAGCAGGAAAAGTCTTCGACACGGCCAGCAGCGTGACGTCGCCACGCGCCCGCCCGGCGGCCTTGGCGGCGGCATCGATGCGCGCATCGACAGCTTGCAGTTTCTCGGTGATTGTGGACATAATGTTTTTTGAGGGCAATTCAGCCAAGTTCGGGGACCTCGGAGAACCGCAGCGCTCGCGCGGCAGGTTTTTCCAGGTCCCCGTCAGTTGTTGCGAAAAGAGCAGGCTGCGGCAGCGACCCATTCGACGGCACAGGGATTATAAATGGACATTTCGGAATTACTGGCATTCTCGGTCAAGAACAAGGCCTCGGACCTGCACCTGTCGTCGGGCCTGCCGCCGATGATCCGCGTGCACGGCGACGTGCGCCGCATCAATCTGCCGCCGCTCGAGCACAAGGACGTGCACGGCATGATCTATGACATCATGAACGACGGCCAGCGCAAGCAGTACGAGGAGGTGCTCGAATGCGACTTCTCGTTCGCCATTCCCGGCCTGGCGCGCTTTCGCGTCAACGCCTTCAACCAGGAACGGGGCGCCGCCGCCGTGCTGCGCACCATCCCGTCCAAGATCCTCAGCCTGGAAGACCTGAACGCGCCGCGCATCTTCGCCGAGCTGGCGATGCGCCCGCGCGGCCTGGTGCTGGTGACCGGCCCGACCGGCTCGGGCAAGTCGACCACGCTGGCGGCGATGGTCAACCACCTCAACGAGAACGAGTACGGCCACATCCTCACCATCGAGGACCCGATCGAATTCGTGCACGACTCCAAGAAGTGCCTGATCAACCAGCGCGAAGTCGGCCCCCACACGCTCTCGTTCAACAACGCGCTGCGCTCGGCGCTGCGGGAAGACCCGGACTGCATCCTGGTGGGCGAATTGCGCGACCTGGAGACCATCCGGCTGGCGCTGTCGGCCGCCGAAACCGGCCACCTGGTGTTCGGCACCCTGCACACCTCCTCGGCCGCCAAGACCATCGACCGTATTGTCGACGTGTTCCCGGCCGATGAGAAGGAGATGGTGCGCGCGATGTTGTCCGAGTCGCTGCAGGCGGTGGTGTCCCAGACCCTGTTGAAGACCAAGGACGGCAGCGGGCGCGTGGCCGCGCACGAGATCATGATCGGCACCCCGGCGATCCGCAACCTGATCCGCGAAGCGAAGATCGCGCAGATGTATTCGGCGATCCAGACCGGCAGCAACGTCGGCATGCAGACGCTCGACCAGAACCTCACCGACCTGGTAAGGCGCAACGTGATCTCGGCCGGTGCCGCGCGCAGCGCCGCCAAGACGCCGGATAACTTCCCCGGCTAACCGCCTCGACTCAGGAATACCATGGAACGCGACCAGGCCTCAAAATTCATGTTCGACCTGCTGCGCCTGATGACCAGCAAGGGCGGCTCGGATTTGTTCATCACGGCCGGCTTTCCGCCGGCGATCAAGATCGACGGCAAGATGACGCCGGTGTCGAGCCAGGCCTTGACGCCGGCCCACACCGCCGACCTGGCGCGCGCGATCATGAACGACAAGCAGACCGCCGGCTTCGAGCAGTCCAAGGAGGCCAACTTCGCCATCAGCCCGGGCGACCTGGGACGCTTCCGCGTGTCCGCGTTCATGCAGATGAGCTGCGTGGGCATGGTCCTGCGCACCATCACCAGCACCATCCCCAAGCTGGAAGACCTGCGCCTGCCCGAGGTGCTCAAGGACGTGGTGATGACCAAGCGCGGCCTGGTCATCATGGTGGGCGCCACCGGCTCGGGCAAATCGACGACGCTGGCGGCCATGGTCGGCTACCGCAACGAGAACAGCTACGGCCACATCATCACCATCGAAGACCCGGTCGAATACGTGCACCCGCACCGCAACTGCGTGATCACCCAGCGCGAGGTGGGGGTCGACACCGACAGCTTCGAGGCCGCGCTCAAGAACTCGCTGCGCCAGGCGCCGGACGTGATCCAGATCGGCGAAATCCGCGACCGCGAGACCATGGAACACGCGATCGCCTTCGCCGAGACCGGCCACCTGTGCCTGGCCACCCTGCACGCCAACAGCGCCAATCAGGCGCTCGACCGCATCATCAACTTCTTCCCCGAGGAGCGCCGCCAGCAGCTGCTGATGGACCTGTCGCTGAACCTGAAGGGGCTCATCTCGCAGCGCCTCATTCCGCTCAAGGCCAGCAAGGGCCGCTGCGTGGCGATCGAGATCATGCTCAATTCACCGCTGATCTCTGACCTGATCTTCAAGGGCCAGGTCCACGAGATCAAGGAGATCATGAAGAAGTCGCGCGAGCTGGGCATGCAGACCTTCGACCAGGCCCTGTTCGACCTGCACGAAGCCGACACCATCAGCTACGAGGACGCCCTGCGCAACGCCGACTCGGTCAACGACCTGCGCCTGGCGATCAAATTAAACGGCAAGGACGCCAAGACGCGCGACCTGTCCGCCGGTACCGAGCACCTCGGTATCGTCTGATCGTCACCTGATTCCTGTCTCACTGCCGCCTGGTTCCCGGCCAGGCGGGCTTCCATGTCCGGCGCGCCCGCGCCTTCCCATACGCCTTCCCCGCGCTTGACCGCGGCGCCCGCGCACGCGCCAGCTCGACAGTTATTCATCAGGTGAATAGGCAGCATTCCCAATCATAAGTACAACAATGGCAAGATATTGCCGGCATGAATGGGGAACATCAAATCATTTGATTGGATTTATATCCCTCGTAGATTCATACTTCGTTCCAACAACTCATCAATAAAGGAAACGAAAAATGAACATCCTCAAAAACATGGAAGTCGTCTTCATCGTCGCAGTGGCCGCCGTGACCTGCATCAGCGCCTTCGCCAAAGCACCAGCGGCCCACAGCGCGCACGCACCGACCATCGCCAACAGCACCAAGATGATCACGGTCGTCGTCACCGGCAAGCGCCTGAGCGCAGCTGAGAAGGCCCAACTGGCCGCGCTGTAATCGCCACCGTTCTACCGCAACTGGCAATACCTGTCGTACCCGCAGCACCGTCGTCCAATGATTCGCTAACACACTGAGAGCACATCATGAACATCCTGAGAAACATGGAAGCCATCTTTATCGTTGCCGTAGCGGCCTTGACCTGCCTGAGCGCGTTCGCCGCGCCGACCATGGTCCACGCACCAGCGCACCAGGCCACCGGCAACTCCAAGATGATCAAGGTGGTCATTACCGGCAAGCGCCTGTCGCCGCTCCAGAAGGCCCGACTGGGAATCTAAGTAGTCCGTAAGTCGTTTGTAATCGGGCGGCCTCACGCCGCCAGCGCACGGTCGATCAACTCGATCCAGTGCGTGACAGGGGTCTCGGTGCCCGCCTGCAGATGGGTCAGGCAGCCGATATTGGCGGAGACGATCTCCCGCGCCCCGGTCGCCTCCAGGTTCTGAAGCTTGCGTTCGCGTAGTTCATGCGACAGCGCACTCTGAAGAACAGAATACGTCCCCGCCGACCCGCAGCACAGATGGCTGTCCGCGCACAGCACCACATCGACCCCGGCCGCGCGCAGCACGCCCTCCACCTTGCCGCGAATCTGCTGGCCATGCTGCAGCGTGCACGGCGGATGGTAAGCCACCCTTCCCGCGATTTTCCCTTGCAGGCGCGCGCCCAGTTCGGCCTCGAACTGCGGCACGAGTTCGCACAGGTCCAGCGTCATCTCCGAAACCCGCTTGGCCTTGGCCGCGTAGGCGCCGTCGTGCGCCAGCAGGTGGCCGTACTCCTTGACCGTCACTCCGCAGCCGGAGGCGGTCATGACGATCGCCTCGACCTGGTCCAGCAGCGGCCACCAGGCGTCGATATTGCGGCGCATGTCGTCCAGCCCCGCTTCCTGGTCGTTCAGGTGGTAGCGCAGCGCGCCGCAGCAGCCGGCCTTGGGCGCGCGGATCAGCTGCACGCCGAACGCGTCGAGCACGCGCGCGCTGGCCGCGTTGATGTTGGGCGCCATGGCCGGCTGCACGCAGCCGTCGAGCACCAGCATCTTGCGCGCGTGCGTGCGCGTGGGCCAGCGCCCGGGTGCTGGCGTGGGCGGCAGCTTGTCCTGCAGCGCGGGGGAGAGCAGCGGGCGCACCAGCTGTCCCGCCTTGAAGGCCGGCTTGAAGATCCAGGCGCGCGGCAGCGCTTCCTTGAGCAGCGCGCGCGTGAGGCGCTCGCCCAGCGGACGGCGCACGCGCTGCTCCACCACCTTGCGGCCGATGTCAGCCAGGCGTCCGTACTTCACGCCCGACGGGCAGGTCGATTCGCAGTTGCGGCAGGTCAGGCAGCGGTCCAGGTGCAGCTGGGTCTTGCGCGTGACGGGGGCGCCTTCGAGCACCTGCTTGATCAGGTAGATGCGCCCGCGCGGGCCATCGAGTTCGTCCCCGAGAATCTGGTAGGTCGGGCAGGTGGCGGTGCAAAAGCCGCAGTGCACGCAGGCGCGCAGGATGCTGTCGGCTTCATCGCCGTCCGGCGTGCCCTTGATGAAATCGGCGAGATTGGTTTGCATGGTTCAGATCATCCGTCCGGGGTTGAATATCTGCGACGGATCGAAGGCCGCCTTCAGGCGCGCGCTGATGGCGGCCACCGCCGGCGCCAGCGGCTGGAACACGCCGACGCTCTTGTCGCCGCCGCGAAACAGGGTGGCGTGGCCGCCTGCCGCCGTCACAACCGCGCGCAGCTTGCGGGCGGCGGCGGCATCGGTGTCGAGCCGCAGCCAGCGCTGCGCGCCGCCCCATTCGATCAGCTGGGGCGCGCCGAGCACCAGCGCGCCGGCCGCCGGCGGCACCGACAGGCGCCACAGTGCGCGCTCGCCGGCGAAGAACGCGTGACGCTGTTCGCGCAGGTCGGCCCAGAACGCGGCCGCACCGTCGTCACGCTCGCCGCCCAGATCACGCGCGGCCGCGCTGACGGCCGCCTGCGCCCCGGCCAGGCGCACGCTCAGCACCCCGTCATGCCAGCAGCTGGCCGACAACGGCAGCGGCAATCGACCCCACTCGTTAAGCGTGCGCAGCGCGTCGATTTCGCTCAACGAGAAGCGCAAGGTGGTCGTGCAGACCGCGCGCGGCAGCACCTTGATCGAATGCTGGACGATCACGCCGAGCGTGCCGAGGGAACCGGCCAGCAGGCGCGAGACGTCGTAGCCGGCGACGTTCTTCATGACCGTGCCGCCGAAGTTGAGCAGCTCGCCGCGGCCGTCCAGCAGCACGGCGCCGAGCACGAAGTCGCGCACCGCGCCGGCGCTGGCGCGGCCCGGTCCGGACAGCCCGGACGCGATCGCGCCGCCCAGGGTCGCGCCGGCGCCGAAATGGGGCGGCTCGAACGCCAGCACCTGGCCGCGCTCGGCCAGCGCCGCCTCGATCTCGGCCAGCGGCGTGCCGCAGCGCGCGGTGATCACCAGTTCGGTGGGCTCGTAGTCGACGATGCCGCTGTGGGCGCGCGTGTCGAGGATTTCGCCACCGAAATCCTGGCCGTACCAGTCCTTGGTGCCGCCGCCGCGGATGCGCAGGGTGCCCCCGGCGGCGGCCGCGTCCAGGATCTGTTGTTTGAAGTGGGCGATGGCCTGCAAGGGGACTCCTGTTAAAAGCGCGGCAGGCCGGCATGCGCCAGCACGCCGCCGGTCACGCGCATCCTGCCGAATTCGGCGCAGCGGTTCAGGGTGGGAATGGCCTTGTCGGGATTGAGCAGGCCGGGCACGTCGAAGGCGCGCTTGACGGCGAAGAACGCATCGAGCTCGGCGCGCGAGAACTGCACGCACATCGAGTCGATCTTTTCGATCCCCACACCGTGCTCGCCCGTGATGGTCCCGCCCACCTCCACGCACAGCGCCAGGATGGCCGCGCCGAAAGCTTCGGCGCGCTCGAGCTGGCCGCTCTGGTTGGCGTCGAACAGGATCAGTGGGTGCAGGTTGCCGTCGCCGGCGTGGAACACGTTGGCGCAGCGCAGGCCGTAGGTCTGCTCCATCTGCGCGATCCCGGCCAGCACCCGCGCCAGGTGCTTGCGCGGGATGGTGCCGTCCATGCAGTAGTAGTCGGGCGAGATGCGCCCCGCCGCCGGGAAGGCGTTCTTACGGCCGGACCAGAAGCGCAGGCGCTCCGCTTCGCTACCCGACACCGCGATCGCGCTGGCGCCGGCCTGGCGCAGCACCGCCGTCATGCGCGCGATTTCCTCCTCCACCTCGAGCGCGGTGCCGTCGGCCTCGCACAGCAGGATGGCGGCGGCGTCGGTGTCGTAGCCGGCCTTGACGAAGGGCTCGACCATGCGCACGCGAGGGGCGGTCCATCATCTCCAGCCCGGCCGGGGTGATGCC
>DIZW01000042.1:0-64937 GCA_002428015.1 Oxalobacteraceae bacterium UBA6018
CTGCTGGAGCCCGACGCCAAGCTGACTGCCTACGACGACGTGCGCAATACCGTGGCCCGCCGGGTGCAGGAGGCGATGGCCGGCGCCGAGGGGCCGGGCGTGGTGGCGGAGACGGTATTGCTAGCCGCGCGGGCAAGCAAGCCGAAACTGCGCTACACCGCGGGATCCCTGGCAAAGCGGTTGCGCTTGTTGCGCTCGTTCGCCCCCGCGGGCCTGGTGGACGCAGGGCTGCGCAAGGATTTAAGCCTGGCCTAGCGTGTTATCCAGGTCTCTCGCCCCTTTTCGCAATTCACCAGGGAACACAAACAATGAAAGCACTAGTCCTGAAACGCTACGGCGGCGCAAAGAATGTCGAGTTCGCGGACCTGCCTCGGCCCACCGTCAAGCCGGATGAGATCCTGGTCCAGGTTCCACGCAGCAGGTCTCAATCCCATCGATAACATGATTCCAACGGGGAGCTTCAAACCCATTATCAAACTCCAACTGCCGGCCACCATGGGCAGTGACCTTGCTGGCGTCGTGGTCGACATTGGGAGCCGGGTGACCCGCTTTAAGGTCGGCGACGCCGTATTTGCCAGCACTTTTGACCTGGGCGTCGGCGCGCTTGCCGAGTACGCGGCTGTACCTGAGCGCGTAGCAGCGCTTAAGCCGGACAAGCTGGACTTTGTTCAGGCCGCATCGATACCGATGGTGGGACTCACTTCCTGGCAAGCCTTGGTCGAACGTGCCCAGCTGCAGCCTGGCCAGAAGGTATTTGTTCCTGCAGGTGCCGGCGGGATTGGCAGCTTTGCCATCCAGTTGGCGAAACTGTTTGGTGCCAAGGTGGCGACGACGACCAGCACCGCCAACGTGGAATTTGTGCGTCAGCTTGGTGCTGACGAAGTGATCGATTATAAAAAACAGGAATTTGAAGCGCTGCTGCGCGATTACGACGTGGTTCTTGCAACATTGCGCGGCGGCGAGCTGGAGAAATCCCTGCAGGTTGTTGGGCGAGGCAGCAAGATCGTATCGTTGATTGGCCCGCCGGATGCGGCATTCGCGCGCAACCGCGGGATGAATTTTCTGATGACGTTCGTATTCGGCCTGCTGAGCGGCAAGATCATTCGCCTCGCGAAACGGCGAAAGGCCAGCTACTCCTTCCTGTTCGTGCGTCCGGATGGCCAGCAATTGAGCAAGATCGGCGATCATCTTGCAGCGTCGCGGCTGCATCCTGTAGTCGATAAAATATTTCCGTTCACTCAGGCCAAAGAGGGGCTGGCTTACCTCGAGCAAGGCAGGGCGAGAGGCAAGGTGGTTGTGCAGCTCGTGAATTCCGCCGGGGAAAGGGTGGCCCTGTGAAGCGTCCGTATCGTCTCGCCTGACATGCAACAATCTCAATGTGGCATTTTTTTATGGGATTAAGCGATTCGTCAGTTACCGCGCCTTGTTTTTTTTAAGTGATTTCTTCCTTCGTTGGCAATCGAATGAGCGTGGCCGGGATTGGGCAAGTGATTGAATTTGAAGGTGTGACTTAAGGCCATCGATGATTAGAACGAATCATCGATGGCTTTTTTGTTTTTGGTACTGTATTTGACATGGATATCTCTTTCGGTATCGAATTCGCCAAATAAGTTATTGGCTATCTGCTAAGTAAACCTTTACATTTTCCATTGGTCTTGATCGTGCCGGGCACGAGCATATGCAGCTGCGCACCTCATGAAAACGATCATTGCTGCTGAAAGGAATCGCCTCGATGAAAAGACGTTGGAAGTTGGTCCCGCTGATCGTATTAATGCTTATATCCGGGTCGGACTGGGCGGCCAATCCTATCATCCAGACCAACTTCACTGCCGACCCGGCGCCGCTGGTGCACGATGGGGTGGTGTACCTGTATGCCAGTCACGATGAGGACGATGCCGACGGCTTCAAGATGCTGAACTGGATGTTGTACTCGTCCACCGACATGGTGAACTGGACCGATCATGGTACGGTCGCCTCACTGGCCACCTTTCCCTGGGCGGTGCAGAGCAACGACGCCTGGGCGCCGCAAGTCGTCGCGCGCAATGGCAAGTTTTATCTGTATGCGCCGGTCAGTGTCGCGGGCTGGCCCAAGAATGTTATCGGCGTGGCGGTGGCGGACAATCCGGCCGGCCCTTTCAAGGATGCGCTTGGCAAGCCGCTGATTGACAAGGGCGAGGGCTTTTTCGATCCTACGGTCGCCATCGACGACGATGGCCAAGCTTATCTGTATTGGGGCAACCCTGATCTCTGGTACGTCAAGCTGAACAAGGACATGATCTCCTATGCCGGCACCATCATGAAAAGCAGCAGTAAGCCCGCCAAGTATCAGGAAGGGCCGTGGTTCTACAAGCGCAACGAGCACTATTATCTGGCCTACGCGTCGACCTGCTGTCCAGAGGGGATCGGATACGCCATGAGTACCTCGCCGGTCGGCCCTTGGCAAGACAAGGGCGCCCTCATGGCGCCGAATGCCGCGTCGAGCGGCAACCATCCCGGCATCATCGATTACAAGGGACGCTCCTATGTGTTCGGCTTTAACTACCAACTCAACTTTGCACAGACGCCGCTGCATCGCGAGCGCCGTTCGATCAATGTGGCCAGCTTCAGCTACAACGCCGACGGCAGCATTCCCGAACTGCCATGGTGGGACCCGCGTGGGGTAGAGCAGGTCGGGCGTCTCGATCCGTATCGCAGGGTGGAGGCGGAAACCATCGCTTGGACTTCGCGCATCAAGCGCGACTGGGATCACCCGTTCGACTGGGCGCCAGGCGTGCGCACGGCCAGCGGCCCGGATAAGGGCATGCATGTGGCCGATATCGTCGATCGCACGTATATCAAGGTCGCCGGGGTCGATTTCGGTGCACAGGGCGCCTCGCGATTTGCCGCGCGCGTGGCCAGCGGCAATAAGAATGGCGGCCAGATAGAGATGCGGCTGGGCAGCGTGGAAGGAAAGCTGATCGGAACCCTGTTGGTGCCCGACACGGGGGGCTGGCAGCGCTGGCGAACCGTCGACACCCCGGTGCATGGCGCCACCGGCGTCGAGGATCTGTTTTTCGTCTTCAAAGGTAAGTGGCGCGATCCGCTGTTTAATTTTGACTACTGGCAGTTCTTTGCAACGCCAGGACAATAAGACACCATGCATGAGCCAATATCGTGGAGGACTGGCAATGCTGGGAATGGGACAGGGACAGCAGTTGGCGCGTCATGAGCTGGGATCCGGTGGGCTATCCCGACCAGCGGAAATGGCCATGGCGATACACCAGTTGAACATGAAATTGATGGTTCCCATCTGACCCTCGATCGGCAACGACACGGCACTGGCCCATGAACCGGACCATCGTGTCCAGGGGAGTGCATCGAGTACTACCAGAGCATCGGAAATCGTTCTCTGCCAGAAGCGCGACTTGGGACGCAACTGATGAAAGTAGCGCTCAAAGCAATGAGCATGTCAGTACGCCGCCGCGTCTTCCCAGGCGGGCGCGCCGCCGATCGAGGTTTTCATGATGACCTTGCCCGCGGCTAGCGCGCGCTGCGGATGGCCGGCCAGCTCATCAAAACCGAGCTCGCTTCCTGGCGCAAAATACAGCCCCATCCAGCCATTGCGCTGCAGCCGCTTTACCTGGTACAGGCAACGGTCCGCAATGTCGATCACCTGCTCGACGCTGAACTGTTCCGGCGCGTCCAGATTGAACGGGAAGCAGGCAAATCCGATCGAACAGGTCTTGTGCACGGTGCGGCCCTGGCCCAGCACGAAGGCGTGGCTTTGTACCGCGGCCCGGAAGCGCTCTGCGATCTCGGGCGCCTGCGCGCGGTCGATGAAGCGGCTCACCACCAGGAACTCTTCGCCGCCCCAGCGCAATACCATGTCGCCCTCGCGGCAAGCATGGCGCAGCAGCGCGGCCATCTGGACCAGTACCGCGTCGCCGCTGGCGTGGCCATAGCTGTCGTTGACCGCCTTGAAGTGGTCGACATCCATGATGAAGAACAGCAGGTTCTGTTCGCTCGCTCCGAGCGCCGCCTCGTCACCTGGGCGGCGCTGAAAGGCGCGCACCGCCATCGCGCTGTCGGCCCCGATGCACTTGGACAGATAGCGGCGGTTGTTCAGGCCGGTGAGCGGATCGCACAGGCTGATGTCTTCCAGCTTGCGATTGCTGCTTTCGAGCTCCACATTCTTGACCGCCAGCTCTTGCGTGCGCTCCTGGACCTTCTGTTCGAGCATGCGGTTGATCTCGATCTGGCGCAGGACCTTGCGGCGCTGCGAACGCACGAACGCTGCGATGGCGCCGGCCAGCAGCAAGCCATACAGCGTCCAGGCCCACCAGCTCGCCCACGGCGGCGGCAGTACATGGATGCGCAGCGCGGTCGGGCGGTCGTTCCACAAGCCCTCGTCATTGCTGGCCTTGACCATGAAGGTGTAGTCGCCCGGGTCCAGATTGGTGTAGGTGGCCGAGCGCCGGGTGCCGACCTCGTTCCAGTCGCGGTCGAAGCCGGCCAGGCGATAGGCATAGCGGTTCTTGTCGGCGTTGCGATAGCCGAGCGCGGCGTACTCGATCGTAAAGACCGACTGCCGGTAGTTAAGCGTGATCTCGCGCGTCTGTTCGATTACCTGCCGCAGCGGCGAACCGGCGATGCCGACGGCGACCGGCTTGTTGAAGATCTGGAAGTCCCGCAACACCACCGGCGGGCGCTGGCCGTTGCTGGTCACGTCGGCGGGGAAGAAGTGGGTGTAGCCCTGGGTACCGCCGAACACCAGTTCGCCCGAGCGTAGCCGCAGCGCCGCGCCGATGTTGAACTGGTTGCCCTGCACCCCGTCGTTGCGGGTGAAGGTACGCATCCGCGCGCTGGCCGGATCGAACACGGTCAAGCCGTTGAGCGTGCCGAGCCACAGCCGGCCCTTGGCGTCGCTCACGATCGACACCACCGCGTCGCTCGGCAGGCCGTCCCGGTGGCCGTAGCGCCGGACTTGGCCGGTGGCCGGGTCGAAATGGTCTAGCCCGCCGCCACGGGTGCCGAGCCAGAACATGCCGTCGTCCGCCCGGTACACGGCCAGCACGTTGTCGGCCGACACGCTGTGCGGGTCGCCGGGGCGGTGCCGGTAGTGGGTGAACTTGCCGCTGGACCGATCGAGACTGTCCAGCCCGTTGCCGGTGCCCAGCCACAGCCGGCCGGCGCGGTCCTCGTCGATCGCCCAGACCAAGGGCGAGCCGATGCTGGCGCCATCGCCCGGCCGCGGCAGGAAGCGCGTGAAGCTGTTCTGGTCGCGATCATACCGGTTCAGGCCGCCGCCGACGGTGCCGATCCACAGCGTGCCGGTGCGGTCGTTGAACACGCGCCAGGTATCGTTGTTGCTGATGGTGGTGGGGAGATTGTAGTCGACGAAATAGGCACCGGCCTTGCCGCTGCGCGGGTCAAACCGTCCCAGGCCGCCTTCCCAGGTGCCGAGCCACAGCGTGCCCTCGCGATCTTCGGCGATCGACAGGATCACGTTGGCGCTCAGGCTGCCGGGCTGGTCCGGTGCATGTTGGTAGACCGTCATGCGGCCGCTGTGCGGGTCGAGCTTGTCGAGTCCGCCGCCATCGGTGCCGAACCACAGGGCGCCGCCGGCATCCTCGTGCAGCGATAGCACCGAGCGATGGCTCAGGCCGCCCTCGCGCTTGCCGTAGGAATGGAAGGCGAGCGTTCCGGTGTTCAGGAAGCTGATCCCGTTCGGAAAGGTACCGACCCACATGTCGCCATTGTTGTCCTGGAAGATGCTGCGCACGTTGCCGCTCGGTAGAGCGTTCCGGACTTTCTCGTCGGCGCGCAGGTGCACGAAGCTGGTGGCGCCCGGCTGCAGCACGTCGATCCCCGCCGGCGTGGCGACCCAGGTCGCGCCATCGCGGTCCTGCACGACGGTGGCAATGTTGTTGTCGGTGAGGCTGCCGGGCTGTTGCGCTTCGTGCACGTAGCGCGCGAACTTGCCGCTGCGCGGATCGAACATGTCCACACCGCCGCCGCCGGTGCCCAGCCACAGGTGGTGGGCACTGTCGGCGGCCAGACTGGTGACGACGTTGTGGCTCAGACTATCCGGGGCGGCACCGGCCCTGTAGTTGGTAAAGGCGCCGCTGGCAGGGTCAAAGCGCAGCAGGCCGGCGCCGTCGGTCCCGATCCAGACCACACCCTGCTGGTCCACCAGCAGGGCCTTGATCTGATCCGCGTTCGGTGCGCCGTTGCGGTATGTCGTGAAACTGTTCCGGTCCCGATTTAAGCGCGCCAGCCCGCCGTAGGTGCCGACCCACAGCGTGCCGGCGCCGTCGCGCCCGAGGCTGCGCACGGTATTGTTGACCAGGCTGCCGCGCTGGCCGTCGGCATGCTGGAAGCGGGCAAAGCGCTTGGTCGCCCGGTCGAACCGATTCAGGCCGCCATCGGTGGCGGCCCACAGATCGCCGGCGCCGTCTTCGGCGATCGCCCACACGGCATTGTTGCTGATGCTCGTGGCATCGGCCGGCAGGTTGTGGAACACCTCGAACGCGTAGCCGTCGTAGCGGGCCAGCCCGTCGGTGCCACCGAGCCAGATGTAGCCTTCGTGGTCCTGGTAAATGGCATTGACGGCGCCCACGGTCGCGCCATCTTCGGTCAGCTTGGCCAAGAACTGGCTGTCGGGCGACGGAACCACCGCAAGGCAAGGCGCGCAGGCGCAAAGCAGTGTGATCGCCCGGATGAAGCGATGGAACAGCGGCATCGTGATTACCTGGCAAGTGTGGAATATCTGGCAGCACGTATGTATGCCCCATGTGCCGATGCTATCCCAGAGTGGAAGCGAGGGCAAATAGTTATTTTCCTAAGGGAAACACTATCCGGGGCGGTCAGGGCTTGAGAGCGTATGACCCGGTGAGCCGGCGAACTGCGTGATGCCTTTCCGGCCGGGACCGCCGCTGACACCAAATTCGAAGTTGGAATCTATTGCCGGGTGTCCTTGAAGGAGCGCCAGAGAGCCAGGTCGTAGGCGATTTTCAGCGCGCCGCACATTACCAGCGGGGCGGCGAGAAATCCGGCCGCGAAGAGGCTGGCGCCGATGACGGGGCCGGCGGCGGAAGCCAGGCTTCGAGGAACTGCGGTGAAGCTCGCCGCGGCGGCGCGCTCGGCCGGTGTCACGACAGACATGACGAAGGCGCTGCGTGCGGGAACGTCCATCGACGATAGGAGAGAGCGGACAATGAGCAGTCCCAGGGCGGGCCAGATCGATGGCGCCAAGGCGGCGCCAATGAGGCATAGGCTTGCGGGTATGTGGGTGAACACCATCGTGTTCACCAGGCCGATCCTGCGCGCAAGCGGCGGGGCCGCAAGTTGCGACGCGGCGGCGCACAGCCCCGACCAGAAGAAGAACTGGCCGGCCGACGCCACGGACATGTCGAACCGCTTGAACAGCCAGAGCGCCAGCAGGGCGTTGACGACGAGCCCTCCGGCAAACGAGTCGACGGAGAACAGCGCCGCCAGGCGGACGACCATGGGGCGCGACCGCCCGAGGGGAGTCCTTGGCTTCGGCGCCGCTTCGTGTGGAGCTGGAATTGATCGGTAAAGCATCCACACCGCGCAGCCGATCAGGCCGTACAGCCCGAACATGCAGCGCAGGCCATCGACAGTCGAGATCCCGGCCGTTGCCGAGATATACACTGGCAGCGCCGCCGCTAAGGCGCCCAGGGCAGCCGACAGCGAGCCAAGCAGGCTGTAGCGGGCGAACAGTGCGATGCGGGCATCGCCGTCGGCGGACTCGGCCAGGCGCGCGTGCTCGAGCGGGAGGAACACGCTCACGTCTCCTGTGCTGGGGTTGAGGGTTCCGACGAAGGCGACCAGGAGCATCGGCCAGAACGTCGACGTGATACCGAAGGCGAAGCCGGTGGCCGCCATCAGCGCTGCGGCGCCGCAGATGAGGCGGTGGTGGTGGATGCGGTAGCCCCATGCGCCGACGGCCAAGGTCGCGCAGGCCGACCCGAGCAAGGTGGCCGTCGCCAGCACGCCAACCTCCCATGCGCCGAACCCCAACGCGATCAGATACGCCGGCAGCAGGACAGCGACGTAGCCGTCGGCGAACGCCCTCAGCGCCCGCGCCAGGAGCAGCGGTAGCGCAGACGCATGGGCACCTTCTGGAAGCAGCAAGCGGCCGATCATCGGCCGGCGGCACTGGCAAAAGGCCGATGGGACGCGGTATTTCGACAGGAACGGGTGGGCGGATTTTGTTGAATTGGCATACGCGCTAATTTACGGGCTTGCCGAAGGAGTGACAAGCGAAACCGTCCCCGAAGGTGAGGGCAAAAAAGCCGGCCGAACCGATGCCGACGGCCAGCCTGAACCATCTGGCCAACGGGGAGGGCGCTGGCAGCCATCGCAACGGCAGCAGCCGGAAGACTGTGCTCACGCCTGGCGCCGAGATGCGGCTCACTATTCCACGCGACGGCCTGGGCAGCTTCGAGCTCAAGCTGGTGGCGAACCATCAACGGCGGATGGCTGGATTTTACGGCCACGCATTCGGAATGGGCGCGCGCGGCATGAATCGCCTTCCGATAGCGTGCCAGGAATTAACTCATGTTGGCATTAAGATCACTCAGCCCCTGTTTTATGTAGTGAAATTACGGAGTTCTCCACATGAAAAAAGATTTTTGCCGTAAGATTCGGTCTTTGTAATCGATAACATCGCTGGCGCCAAGACAGCGAAAAAGGGATCTGACGATGCGTAGCGAATCTAAGCAAAACGAGCGCGGGGCGGGAGGTGCAACCGTATGGGACGTGGCGAGCAAGGCCGGGGTTTCCGCGATGACGGTGTCGCGGGTAATCAATGGCAACGCCAGTGTCAGCGAAAAAACCCGTGAAAAGGTCAACCGCGCGATCGCCGAGTTAAATTATCAAGTCAACGTGGCTGCACGCGCGGCGCGCATCGGAACCCTGCGCGTGGGCCTGCTGTACAGTAACCCGAGCGCCGCCTACCTTAGCGCATTCCTGGTCGGTGCGTTGGGTGAATGCGGGAAGACTGGCGCTCACCTTATTCTCGAAAACTGCGACAACATCCGCAGCCAGCGCAAGGCCATTGAGCGCCTGGTCGCCGACGGCGCCGACGGTATCCTGGTGCCGCCGCCGCTATGTGATTCCAAGAGCGCGATCAAGCAGTTGTCCGAGCTGGGAATTCCCACGCTCGCGGTCGCGACGGCGCGCCCATCGCCCCAGATGTCGGCGGTGCGCATCGACGATTATGAGGGCGCAATGACGATGACCAATTATTTGTTGTCGCTCGGGCACACGGATATCGGATTCATCAAGGGAGACCCCGAGCACACGCCCGCCCAGTTGCGCTATCAGGCTTTTATTGACGGCATGCGTCAGGCTGGGCATAACGTTCCAGCCGAGCGCGTCGCACAGGGCATGTTCACCTACCGATCAGGCCTGACGGCGGCGCGGGAGCTGCTGTCGCGCCCGAATCGTCCAACCGCGATCTTTGCCAGTAACGATGATATGGCGGCCGCTGTGGTGGCGGTCGCCCATGGCATGCATTTGCACGTGCCGGACGACGTCGCGGTCTGTGGATTTGATGACACCCCTGTCGCCACGACGGTCTGGCCCGAACTGACCACCATTCATCAGCCGATCACTGAAATGGCGCGCAGTGCGGTAGCCCAACTGATCGAGCATATTCGCGCACGCCGTTCGGGACAGTCATATATGCCCCAGCATCGGTTGATGCCGTACACGCTCGTGGTGCGCGAGTCGACCACCGGGCAAGAGTGAGGGGCGCTGCGCCACCGTCGCGCTTATACCGGGAGTATGCCCTGTAGCGACGAAATGCGCTCCGGGGACGACCAGGTGCCGATCACGCGAGCGCTGGTGTCAAACTCCAGAAGTTGCTGCCCTTTGTGGCCATTGTCGGCCCCGTGTCCCTGCCAGTTCGCGACCAACAGGTGGCCGTTTGCCAGGTGCTGGAAGGTCGCGTAGAAAAACGGTGCTACGCGCGCTGACACCTGGGCCGCGGCGCCGAAGCGCCGCAGGACGTTCCCAGCCCGGTCGAACAAGACCAGGAAGGCGCCGTAACCTGCCGAAACGAGTGTCGTGCCGTCCTGGAGCCGTTCCGCCTTCCATGCGTGTTCTAGGCCGTCGACGGCGAATCGGCGAATGGCTGTCAACTCTGGCGTCGTTTCGAGGATATGGTCGTTGGTGCACAATAGGTAGCTGCCATCGGGCGTGACGCGCATGAGGCGGACGTAGTCGCCGTCACGTCGTGCCACGCCCGAAAGGCGCGCGGCGGCGTCCAAAGTCAGCACGTTGACGCCTCCCGACCCATCAAGGTTGAAGCCGGTTACCAGCGTGCTGCCATCCGCGCGGCGGTGGGCCGATGTGACTTCGGTCCAGCGGTCGCACATTGCCAGCACGCGACCCGTTTCAATCTCCAGCTCGAAGAAGCCGCGATCAAAACCGACCAGCACGCGGTGGCGGTCCAGGCGCTGCAGATCCCGGGCCAGGGGATAGTCGGACAAGTCCAGCGTCCAATGAAAAGTATTGGTGCTCGTGTCGATCAAGGACATCTGTTGACGTCCCTCGTCGATGCCTAAAAAACGGCAAGAAATATTCATGATTTTTATGAAGGAATGTTGGCATGGGCTAGCCGGGCACCTCGCGCCGGCAACTTATCCGAATGCTAGCACGTTTTGTGCGGCAAGTTATCGATATCTCAATGGCGCTTCGAAGATCGATTTCTTGCTGAGTTGCTGCCTGGATGCGTATATTTAGCCCAAAAGAAAGGAAAGCATTGACTTTGTCCAGGGATATTTGTTATCGTTAACTTGTTGATGCGATGCCGGATGTACGGGCATTTCATCGGCCTTAGGATGGCAGCTCGCGCCGCAGTCCTAATGGCGTTGGTCTCTTCCGCGGGGTGGGGTCTCCTCCCGCGTTCGACCCGCTCCCTCAGACGGGGCGGGTTTTTTTTCGCCGCTGCGGCGCGCGTCATGCTCATGAGAAGGGGCGTACCGCCGGGCCGCCGTTCTGCCGCCATTGTTCAAGCCCGTGGCCGCGCCGCAGCGCTCATCGGGGACGAGCCGGCTCCAGCGGACCGTGCTGGTCAGTAGGGTCCGGCGCCGGGAGCGGTCAGCCGGAACGCGAGTACGTCGAGCCAGGATCCCGCGTGCTTGCCGACGCTGAACAGGCCGACCTGGGCGCCGACCCAGGTGCCGCGCGTCACCGGGAAGGGGGCGCCAGCCGGCTTGAACGTCTTGCCATCGACGCTATACGCGAAGTTGACGAAGGCGTTTTCGTTCATATGCGCGCGCAGCGTCAGCTCCGGCGGCGCCGGCGACAGGACCACCGTCGACTGCTCCTTGCAGCGCGCGGCGAACGGGCCACACACCGTCGCAATGAGCTCGGTCACGCCATGCGCCCGGCGCAAGCCTACCCAGGCATACTGCATGCCGTTGACGATCAAGCCGGCACGGTCGCCATCGGTCGCGTGTTCCAGGCGCAGCCGCGTGGTGGCGAGAAAGCGCGCCGCTGGCGCCTTCTGTGCCAGGATGGCCGGTGAGGCGCGCACGTAATCGTCGGCATCCGCGACGACCTGGGTGTACAGGCGCAAGGTTCCGGGCCGGGCGCTGAGCGAATACCAGCCCGGCTGCGGATTGCCGCTCCATTGCCACTGCAAGCCCAGATTGGCCGCACGGAAGTCGTCGCTGGTAGGCGGGGTCGCCGTGGCTTGGCCCTGTACCGGCTTTTCATAGGTAATGACGGGCTCGCCCGTGCCTGGCTTGCGGCCCGGCTGGCCGATGAGTGGCCACCCATCCTTCCATTGCATGGGCTCCAGGTGGACCACGCGGCCATAAGGTCCTTTGTCCTGGAAGTGCAGGAACCAGTCCCGTCCGTCGGGCGCGGAGACCCAGGCGCCCTGGTGCGGCCCGTTGACCGGCGTGTCGCCCTGGTCCAGCACATCGCGCGCCTCGTAGGGGCCGGTCAGCGCGCGTGAACGGAACACGGCTTGCCAGCCCTGTTCGACGCCGCCGGCGGGCGCGAAGACGTAGTAATAGCCGTTCGCCTTGTAGATCTTCGGGCCCTCCACCGTGTGGTAGCCGGGGTAGTCCGCCCCGCGGATGATGTCCACGCCCGCGTCGTCGAGCATGCGCGTCGCGCGTGTGTCCATGCGACGCAGGGTGACCAGGTTGTTCTTGCCGGCGCGGCTGAAGGCCCAGGCGTGCACCAGATAAGCCTGGCCGTCGTCGTCCCACAGGGGGGCTGGATCGATCAGGCCGCGGCCCGCGAGCAGAAGGCGCGGTGGGCTCCACGGGCCCGCGAAATGCTCGGCCTCGACCACGTAGATACCGGCGTCGGGGTCCGGATAGAAGATGTAGAAGCGCCCGTCATGGTAGCGCAGGCAGGGTGCCCATACTCCCTTTCCGTACTGCGGCGTGGCGAACCTTTCCTCCGGCAGTATTCTTGGCAGGGCATGGCCGACCAGCGTCCAGTTGACCAGGTCCGGGGATTCCAGCAGGGGCAGGCCAGGGACGTTGGTGAAGCTGGAGGCCGTCATGTAGAAGCGGTCGCCAACCCGGATCGCGTCCGGGTCCGAATAGTCCGCATGCAGGACGGGATTGCGGTAGCGGCCATCGCCCAGGTCGGCGACCCAGGGCGCGTCCGCCGGCGCCGGCGACTGCGCCTGCGCGACCGGGGCGACGACGGCCGACAAGGGAGCGGCCATCGCGGCCGCGAGGACGATCCGTATGCTCACCAGTAGGGCTCCCAGATGCGGGTCAGGCGCGTGAGCGCTTCGAGGTAGAAGTAGTCGCCCCAGATGCAGCTTTCGTCCACGCCGATCCGGTTTGGCTTGTGGTAAACCGCGTGGCGCAACAAGCCGGTGCCAGGCGCGCCCTCATGGTTGAAATAATGTTCCGACAGGGTCATCACCATGCCGGCGGCGGCACGTTCGTAGTCGGCGCGCAGCGGATCGAGCAGGGGCAGGCTGCTTGCCAGTTGCAGCAGGCCGCAGGCGGCGATCGCGGCGGCCGAGCTGTCGCGCTCTTCCGGTCCCTCGGTGAACACCAGGTCCCAGTGGCAGATTCCGTCCGAAGGGAGCCGGTTCAGGTAGTAATTGGCCAGCACCTTCGACAATCCCAGCAGCCGCGTGTCGCCGTTGTGGCGCGCCACCAGCGGGAAGCCCGCGATGCCCCAGGCCTGCCCGCGCGCCCAGCAGGAATCGTCGGCGAAGCCCTGGTGGGTCTTGCCCTCGCGTGGCAGGCCGGTGTCGGTGTCGAAGAAGAAGGTGTGGTAAGTGGAGCCGTCGGCGCGCACGATGTGGCGCGCCGCCTGTTCGATGTGGCGGTCGGCGGCGTCTGAAAAACGCGCCTCGCCGCTGGTGGCGCCGGCCCAGTACAGCAAGGGCAGGTTCAGGTTGCAGTCGATGATCATGCGGCCGCGCTGGGCCGGTTCGTTCAGGTCGCCCCAGGCCTGGATGATGCCGGCGCCTGGATGGAAGCGTTCCATCAACAGGCCGGCGGCGCCAAGCGCGGCGTCGCGCGCCTGTTCGCTGCCCGTCAATTGGTAGCCTGCGACGCAGGACAGGCTGTACAGGAAGCCGAGGTCATGGTGGTTGGTCGCGATGCGGTCACGCTGGCGCTGGTCGAAGCTTGCCACGTGCACGTCGGCGGCACGCCGGAAGTTCGCGTCACCCGACAATTCGTAAGCCAGCCACAGCATGCCGGTCCAGAAGCCGTTGGTCCATTCGGTGTTGTCCATGGCCGGGTAGGCGCCGCCTATGCTGGAGGGCATAGGGAAGCGCTGGCCGAAATGCGCGAGGTTGCGGGCCACGGCGGCCAGCGCTTGCCCGATGGCCCGGTCGACGGCGGCGCGTTCGGGCAGGCGCTGCCACGCGGCGGGCAGGCGTTCGGTGCGCAGCGTTTCCGGAACGGCCAGTGGTAGAGGTTCGAAGATGCTCATCGGTAATGGCTCATTGGGTGAGGTTGGCGCCGTCGGAGGCGATCGCGCCTGCGCGGTCCCGCTTTGGCGGCGTTGGATGTTCCGGCGGGGTGGGCGCGAGCACGAAGGCCGATACGACTAGGCAGAATGCGCCGGTCAAGGCGAGCAGGAGATAGGTGCTGGGGAAGCCGATCCTGTCGTAGCCGTAACCGACCAGCGGGGACAGCAGGGACAGGCCGAGCGAGTGTCCAAAGCTGACGCCGACCATGTACACGGTCGACGTCAGGCGCTTGTCGAAGTGATAGGCGACGTAGCGGAAGATCGACACGACCAGGATCGGCAGTTCGAGCGAATGCAGCAGCTTCATCGCGGAGATCCAGATCGGCCCGCCCGGCAGGCTGGATCCGCCGATCCTTAGCATCATGATCGTACCGGCGAGCAGCAGGCCGTTTTTAGCGCCGATGCGGCGCACCACCAAGGGCGCCACGAACAGGCCGCCAGCCTCCAGAAAAATTTGCGCCGAGCTCAAGTCGCCAAACATGACGGCCCCGGTCTCCTTGTCCGGAAACTGCGCCGCGAAATACCGCGAGAACTGCGAATCGTAGACGAGGTAGAGGTTGGTCACCGTCAGGATGAAGGCCAT
This sequence comes from Oxalobacteraceae bacterium UBA6018, assembly GCA_002428015.1. Taxonomy (GTDB): domain Bacteria; phylum Pseudomonadota; class Gammaproteobacteria; order Burkholderiales; family Burkholderiaceae_D; genus Telluria_A. The sequence goes on from DIZW01000042.1 coordinate 14,561, forward strand.
GAAGCGCCAGAACGTGGGACTGCGCAGCAGGAGAAGGGCGTCCGCGAGGCGGGGACCGGCCGCGCTGGCTGCCGTCGTCTCATGCGCGGGAAGGCGCCAGACGGCCAGCATGGCGACGAGCACGAGGCCCGCCCCCGAGGCCAGCATGAAGTTGATATGGGGATTCAGATTGTACAAGCGGCCCGTCATGAACGCGGCGCTCGCGAAGCCGAGCGAGCCCCACATGCGTACCCGGCTATACTCGAAACCGTAGGCGCGGCCAATGCGGTCGACGTAGGACTCGACGGCGTAGCTGCCGGCGATGAACGTAACGCCAAGAAAGGCGCCGCCCAGCAGTGCCCCCAGTACCAGATGCGATTTCAGCAGGGGCGCATAGGCGTACACCAGGAACGGTCCGGACAGCATGCACAGTCCGGCGACCGTCCACAAGACGTTCTTGCGCATCCCGACCTTGTCGGACAGGTAGCCGTACGCGGGCTGGGAGCACATCGCCGCGACAAAGTTGGTGGACAGCACGATACCGGTTTGCGCGCCCGACAGGTGCAGGTCGGACCCCAGCCAGAGCACCAGCATCGACATGGTCATGGCCTGGCCAAAGAAGTACACGTACGCGAACGTGCAGAGGAAGCGGAAATGCGATTGCCGGGAGCTCATCGTGCGCCCCGCGGGGCGCCGCCATCGGATCGATGTGTTGCGGCCCCGCCACGCGGCGGGACCTTTGAAATAGCGAGCATGGTGTCCCCTCAAGGTGGCCGGCCGAGCCGGCGCATTGTTGTGCACGTTCCGCTCCGGAGCGTGGTTGTTATCGATAACCATAGCGCGCCCCCGGCGATTTGTCAAGCGCGTCAGGTGCGCGCTATGTCAAGGGGCGGGGCGCAGCCAGATCGCCTGCCCGCCGGACGCGGCCAGGTCAAGCGCCAACACCGTCGACGCATCGACGACGCGGGTGTGGATGCCAACGTGGGTGCGCGTCGGTACGCGTGCATCGTCCACGTAGAACGTCGCCTCATAGCGCCGGCCAGGCGGCAGGAAGTCGAGGCGCACCGATACATGGCGCGCGTCGTCGTTGGTGATGCTGCCGATGAACCACTGCTCGCCGCTGCGGCGCGCCACCGTCACGTCCCGGCCGGGGTAGCCATCCAGTACGCGGGTTTCGTCCCACACCGTCGGTATCCTGTCCCAGAACGCCAGTTCCGGCTCGTCTTGCGACAATTCCGGACGGTCATACCAGTATAGCGTCTGCAGCGGACTGTAGTAAACCACGGCCAGCGCCAGCTGATGCGCGTGCGTCGTCTTGATGCGCGGGTCGTAGTAGCAGATGGTGTAGTCGGCGGCGCCGGCGAGGTAGCGCACGAAAGGGAGGACCGTGTTGTGGGTGGCGTCGGGCATTTCCTCGTTGCCGCGGATACCTTCCGCCGTCACCAGGTTGGGCCAGGTCCGTTGTTCGCCCGTCGGACGCCAGTCGTCGTGGATATTGACCATGATGCCAGCGGCCGCGGCCTGCTCGATGGCCTTTTCGATCCACGTGGTCCAGCGTTGCGAGCCCACCTGGACAAAACCGAATTTCACCCCTTTCACGCCCCAGTCGCGGTAGGTCTGGAACAGGGTGTCCGATTGCGCCAGCAGGGCCTGCTGGTTGACGTATAGCCACACCCCGATGCCGCGCTCCTTGGCGTAGGCGATGATGGCCGGCAGATCGAAGTCGGGAATCGCCACCTTGGTCGCGTCCGAGCTGAACGAGAAGGCGGGGCCGTACCACTTCCAGTCGAACAGGACGTACTGGAGCTTGTGGCGGGCGGCGAAGTCGATGTTGGCCTTGGCCGCGGCCGTCGTCAGCGTCATGACGCGCATGATCTTGCCGGGCTTGATGAAGGACGTGTCGGCGATGCGCGCGGGGTCGTTGAGGTTCAGGATGAAGAAGTTGTTCTCCACCAGCTGGCCTGGGCGGCGCGCGATCATGATGCCGCGCCAGGGCGTGGCGAACGGCGAGATCAAGTCGGCCGGGTCGTTCATCGCGGTGACCAGCGTGTCGGGCTTGTCGGGGCTCAGTTTGAACTTGGTGCGCGCGTAGTCGACCATGCGCGCCTCGAGCAGCGCGACATGCAGGCCGTTGGGCAGCTCCAGCGTCAGCGGACGCTCGGACTGGTCCGGCCAGTCGCGCAGCGGCAGCAGTCGGTAGGGCCCCTGGGCCCAGCCGTGGAACCAGGCGCGGGTGCCGGCCGGCAGCGCGAATTCGGTATCCTCGCCGACGATGCGGTAGTACGACCCCTTCGCGTTCTCCGGAAACGCGAAGCGCAGGGCGACGCCCTCGTCGTAGGCCCGGACTTCGACGGACAGCTTGTAGGTCGGGTTGTCGTCCTTTTCGAGGTCGACGGTGAGCGCCTGGTAGTGATCGCGAATCCGCGCGCGCTCGCCCGTGACTGGCGTCCAGATGCTGTCGTGGCCCGAGCGGCGCACCCCGGTCACACGAAGGTTCTCGAACCAGCGGGCGTGGCGGTCGATGGGCAGCGCCATCGCGCTTTCGGACAGGTGGTTGTCCAGCCGCAGCTCCAGCAGCGATTCGCGGATCACCGGCTCGCCGTCGTAGCTGACCTTGTAGACCAGCGTGCGCCTGCCGTCCTCCGCCATTTTTTGCTGGAGGCCGAGGACGATGTGCCCGTCGGGCGAGGCCAGGCGCTCGTCCAGGCCGGGCGGCGCACCGTGGGCGCAGGCGCAGGCCACCAGAAGCAGGGTGGCGATCAGGTGGCGCATCGTCCGGTCTTTGACATGCGGGTCGTGACGACGGTGCTCGCCAGCGCGGCGACCTGCCGGACAGTGGGCGGCGCGGCGCCGGGCCGGGTACAGGCGGCGGCCCCGGCCGCGACGGCGTAGCGCAGGTGCTCGACACCGTCGGCGTCGGGCTGTTCCATCAGACTGAACAGCAACGCCGCGATGCTGGCGTCGCCGGCGCCTACCGTGTCCGCGACCGTGATCGCGGGTGCCGAGGCACGCCATGCCCCGCCGTTGGTATGATATTCGGCCCCAGCCGCGCCGCGCGTGAACAGGATCCGGGCGTCCGGGTTGAGCGCTTGAAGGTGGGACAGGGCTGCTGCGGTCTGCGCGGTGCGGAACAGGCCGTGCAGGTCCTCGTCCGACACCTTGATGACGTCCGCCAGGCTGGCCATCGCGTGCAGCATCCGGTCGTAGCCCGCTTCCATCACGTTGCGGAAATTGGGGTCGTAGCTGATGCTCACGCCGGCGACCTTTAAGCGGACCGCAAGGTTGAGCAGGCGCGTGGCGAGTGGCTCGCGCGTCAGGCTGATCCCGCCAAAGTGGACCCACCGCGCCGCGCTTTCCCACCCAGATGGAAGCGCGTCGGGCTGGAATTGCAGGTCGGCGCTGTCGCTGCCGATAAAGAAATAGGCGGGCGGGTCGGTCTCGAAGACCGCCGCCACCAGGGGCGCTCGCGCATGTTGTTGGACGAAGCGCGTATCGAGCCCGGCCTGCGTGGCGCTTTCCAGCAGCGTCTGTCCAAAAACGTCGGACGACACGGCGCCGGCAAAGGCGCTCGGCACGCCCAGGCTCGCCATCGCGCGCGCGACGTTCAAGCCGGCGCCGCCCGGGCGGCTCGCCCATTGGTCCGCGCCGGTCCTGATCAGGTCAGTCAAGGCTTCGCCGGCGGACACGAATAGTGGCAGGCCGGGCGCGCTCACGCTTGGCGCCCCATGGCGTTCAGGACCTCGTAGCAAGCGCCCATCGTGTGGTAGTCGGTCTTGCCCGCAGGGCTCTTCTGGTCGGACAGTTTGCGGTTGTCGGGGCCGAGGATGCGGTACCAGGCGCCATGCGCGTGATCGACCATGTGCGTCCAGCTGTACTGCCAGATCCGGTCGTACCAGTGCCAGAATCGCGGCTCCCCCGTGCGCACGGCGAGCACCGCCGCCGCAGCGAGCGCCTCGGCCTGCACCCAGAAGTACTTGTCGGCGTCGCAGACACTGTCGTCCGGACCGATACCGTAAACGATGCCGCCGTGGGCATCGTCCCAGGCGTGGGCAAGCGCGTCGTCGAACAGGGCGACGGCACGCGGCAGCAGCCAGCCGGACGGTTGCGCCAACCGGTCGGCGTGGCGTTCCAGGTTCAGCAGCAGCTTCGCCCATTCCGCGAAATGTCCGGGCTGGTAGCCCCAGGGGCGGAAGATGTTGGTTTTGTCGTGGCGGTTATAGTCCCAGTCGACCTGCCAGTTGCGGTCGTAGTGTTCCCAGATGCGCCCGTCCGCCGCGCCGGCCTGGCGCACCGTGATGTTGTGGGCGACCGTTTCCGCACGCAGCAGGTAGCGCAGCTCGCCGGTGCACTCGTATGCCGCCAGCAGGGCTTCGCAGCTGTGCATGTTCGCGTTCTGCCCCCGATATGGCAGCACACGCCAGTGCGCGCTGGCCTGGTCGGCGTACAGGCCGTGCTCGGGCTCCCAGAAGTGCGCCTCCATCAGTTCGTAGGTCTCGGCCACCCACTCGCGCGCTTCCTCGACACCCGCGGCCAGCGCGTGCGAATACGCCAGCAGGACAAAGGCCAGCCCGTAGCAGTGGTTATCGGCGTCAAGCCGCGTCGCGCGCTTGTCGCGCCATGCCAGCTCCCACGCGTAGCCGCCCGTGGCCGGGTCGCGGTGGACGTCGCGCAGGAAGGCGACGCCATGGCGCACGGCCTGCAGATAGCCGTCGTCGGGAAGGTGGCGGTGCGCCATCGCATAATTGAACACGAAGCGGGTGCTGCTCACCAGGTGACGCGTCGTGCGATCGTAGACGCTGCCGTCGTCGCGAAAGAAATGGTAGAAGCCACCGCTCGGATCGATGCAGCGTGGATGGTAGAAGCGCATCGTTTGCGCTACATGCGCGGTCAGGAAATCGGGGCTGCGAAAGTTGGGCATGTTCATGGTCGGCGTCCGTCGGAGGTGGCAAAAATAGGAGGCTGGGCGCCGCTCCAGGCGCCGATGCGGTAACGTGTGCGCCAGGGCCGGCCGGCCTGCAATGCGATGCCGGTCCGGTCGGCCAGTGGATGACCGAGCGGTGGCCGTGCGACCTGGCCCAGATCGAATACGCTGTTGACCGGTTCCGCGCCGAGCGCGAGATGGCGGCCGTCCCATGGGAACTCGGGGCGGCCGCGATTGCTTAGCCAGAGCATCAGGTCGGGAAACTGGCGCGTGTCCCACCACAAGCCGACGCGTGCGTCATAGTCGAGGTAGTGCAGGCTGAACGGTGCGGCGCGGTCGTTCCCCACGGCCCGCACCTGCAACAGCTCTTCGCTGTCGGCGCCCAGTGGCAGGTGGCTCAAGTCGATGGCGCCGTTGGCGCCAGCCATTGCATCGAGGCTTTCCGAGCGCGTGTCGGGCCGCAGGTGGCTGATCGCGCCGGCACTGCGGCTCGGGTAGGTAAAAATGCCTTCGTGCGAACCCAGTTCAAGCCGCACCCGCCCGTTCGGTTGCGGCAAACGGAAGGTCGGATGTAGCCCGGCCGGCAATCGCACACTTTGCCTGGACCAGATCACGAGGTCGATGTCCAGGGCGGGCGCATCGGCTACCGCCCGCACATGGCGCTCGATACGTGCGATGGGCGAGCCTGCGGGATACTCGATCGCCAGCGACACCCGGTCGCTGCTCTGATAGTCGCACTCCCAGCGATGGTTGGAACTGTAGCCATGGGCCCAGGCGTCGTCGAGTGCCAGCGGTTCCCAGCCGGGCGGCAGGTCCGGCGGCAGGTCGATGCGGCCGAACGGCACGCACGGCCATTCGCCGCGCATGCGGCGCAGGATGCCGGGAAGGGCGAGCGAGTCGGTGGTGCCGGACCACGGGGCGACATGCATCACTTGCAGTTCGCGTTCCGCGTCGAGCCGGAAATGCAGGGGGCCCAGCATGCCGCCCAGCGCCTGGACCTCCGCGCGCCCGCAGGACCATTCAAGGCGCCAGCCCAGTGGCGCCAGCGCCGGCGACTTAGCCGCGGACATCGTTCTCACCTTCGGCCATCATCGCGCCAACCATCCGCCGTCGACGGGAAGCACGACGCCGTGCACGTAGTCGCTGGCCCGGCTGGCGAGGAACACGGCCGCCCCGGCAAGGTCCGTCGGGCGCCCCCAGCGGCCCGCCGGTATCCGGGCCAGGATCTGCGGCGCGCGCGCCTCATCGCTGCGCAAGGCCGCCGTGTTATTGGTCTCGAAATAGCCGGGAGCGATGGCATTGACGTTGATGCCGCGTTGCGCCCATTCGTTGGCCAAGGCGTGGGTGAGCCCGGCGACGGCGCTCTTGCTGGCGGCATAGGCGGGCACCCGGATCCCGCCCTGGAACGATAGCAGGGAGGCGATGTTGATGATCTTCCCCCCCGTCGCCAGCATGTGGCGCGCAGCCGCCTGCGACAAGAAGAACAGCGACTTCAGGTTGGTGTCGAGCACCTCGTCCCAATTGGCTTCGTCGACGTCGAACGCGTCGGCGCGCCGGATGACGCCCGCGTTGTTGACCAGGATGTCGAGGCGTCCAAGGGTGGCCACCGTCTGGTCGGCCAGGTGGGACAGCGACGAGGACTGGGACAGGTCCGCCTCCAGGGCGAGGAAACGGCGGCCGAGGGCGCGCACGGCGGCCGCGGTGTCGCCCGGGTCGCTGCGCCCGGCCACGGCGATGTCGGCCCCGGCCTCGGCCAAGGCGATCGCGATGGCCTGGCCGAGGCCCGTGTTCGCGCCGGTCACCAGCGCGACCCGGCCGCTGAGATCGAATAGTTCGCGCATCATGTCATTCATTTCAGTTGGCAGATGTCGACGACCTGCATGTCCGTGTAGTCGAGGTTTTCGCCTCCCATGGCCCAGATGAACGCGTAGTTGGCGGTGCCCGACCCCATGTGGATGGACCATGGCGGCGACAGCACCGCCTGTTCGTTTTCGATCACGAGGTGGCGCGCGCCGCCTGGCTCACCCATGAAATGAAAGACGCGTTGAGACTGGTCCAAGTCGAAATAGAAATACACCTCGGAGCGGCGGGTATGCACGTGCGGCGGCATGGTGTTCCAAACGCTGCCCGGCTTCAGTTCAGTCAGCCCGAGCAGCAGCTGGGCCGATTGGCACACGCCAGGGACGACGTATTGGTAGATGGTGCGGGCGTTTGACGTCTCCAGGCTGCCGCGCTCCAGCGGTACCGCGTCGGCGTGCGTGATCTTCTTCAATTCGAAACGTGCGTGGGCCGGGGTGGACGCGAGGTAGAACCGGGCCGGATTTGCGGCGTCGTCCGAGCTGAACTCGACCGATTGGCTCCCCATCGGCACGTACAGGCCGTCGCGCGGCGCCAGCGTCGTTGTCGTGCCGTCCACCGTCACCCGTCCCACGCCCCGTCCCACGTTGATCACGCCAAGTTCGCGGCGGGCGAGGAAGGGGAGGACGCCGTCGCCGGGCGTGGCCGCTTGCGCGGGCAGGGAGAGCGGCGTCGCGGTCGGGACCGCCCCGCCGATGACGAAGCGCTCATCGTGGCAGTAGTTCAGCGTGATCCGGTTCGGGACGATGAGCTCGTCGATCAGGTAGCGGCGGCGCAGGTCGTCGTTGCTGGCCTGGGCCATCATGTCGGGATGGGTCGCAAAAAGGGTTTTGTCGTACATGGCGTGTCTCCGGAGGGCGCGCCAGGCTTGGTCTGGCGCTGTTATCGATCACATTATAGTGGATGTCTGCGCAGAAAGTAAAGGCTTAGCCCTATTCCGGTCGGACCAATTTCTGTTGGAAACTGGCCTTGACTTTTCTGTTATCGATAACCTATCATGCTATGTGGTAACCACGCTCAACGACAACAATATCGGGATCCTCAAGATGCAGCAGACAGCCGTGTCGTCCAATCCGTCCGCGGTCCCTGCCCGCGCGAGCTCGGTCGGCATCGACTGGGGGGCAAGCTGCCGGCGCGTGTACGTGTTCGGGACCGACGGTGCGCGTCTCGCCCTGCACGAAGATCGCGAAGGAACCCTCGCCGCCCGCGGCAGCATCGCGGTGTCGCTTGACGCGCTGGTTGGCCGGCTGGGAATCGACTGGAGAGTCCCGGTCATTGTCTCGGGTATCGCGGGCTATGGGCACAGGGCGCAGCTGGTTCCTTGCCTCGACCTGGAAGTGCCGTTGACCTTGCTCGCTCGGCAGTTGGTGCAATTGGGAGCGCGTCGGATCGCGGTGCCCGGCTATGTGCAGGTGACGCCGCACGCCGACGTGATGCGCGGACAGAGCACCCATCTTCTTGGACTTGTCGTCGGCGGGGGCGGAGACGGCTGGGCGGTACTGCCGGGCACCTACAGCAAGTGGGTCTACCTGCGACGAGGACGCGTGGTCCATTGGCGAACCTTCGTCACCGGTGAGCTTTTCGATTCGCAGCGTCACTTGGGCACTGTGGCCCCGCTGCTGGAATCACAATGGTCGGATGATCCGGCAGGGTTCGATCTCGGACTGGAACTTGCCCGCAGCGGCATGTCTCTGAGCCAGGCGCTGTATTCCATGCGCGCCGCGATCGCCAATGGCGCCGTGGCGGCCGGGTTGGCGGCTCCCATGTTGAGTGGCTTGCTGATCGGCGCCGAGTTCCAGGCGATCTGTCAGGCGGGCGTGCGCGACCGAAGCCTGCAACTGATCGCGCATGCCCCGCAGCGTGCGCTCTACGAGCGTGCCGCCGCAGCTTTTGGTTGGGAGACCGAGGCGCTTGACGCCCACGGCGTGTTCGGCGCCGCGGTGCGCCATTTGGCCCAGTCGGCCGAGGTCTGGACGAGGTAGTTGTGCCCTCGATGACACCAAAACCAAGGAGACAAGCCGGAACGCGAACCCGCATCGCGACGACGTTGTCGACACCATGCGCCTGAAAGTCGGTGCCAGCTCGGTATACGGCTCGGAGGAACGAACTTGCGTATGCGGGGCCGCTGAACTGGCGGCGTGATCGATCAGGCCGCGCGTGGACGGGGCTTACAGTCCCGTGTCCAGCGTGAGCCCCATCAGCCCGATCACGACGTCATTGGCGAGCGCGCGCACGGTCAGGCTCTTCAACTGGCGGGACGGGTCGAGCGCTACCTCGACCACGGTCGCGGCGCCGCCCTCGACCGCGCGTCCCGCGCCCTTGAACGTGGCCGGATCGAGCACACGCACGCGCGCCGTCTTCAGGTCCACCCGCACCGGCAGGCGGCCGCACAGGGGAAACTGGTAGTCGTCGACGAAGTAGTCTTGCTCGATCGGCCACCAGTTTTCCGGGTTGCGCAGCGCCGTGCGCGCCTGGCTGCCGTCGGCGTACGTGATCACGATTTCGCCGTTGTCGATCCGGCTCTGCATGAAGTTGGTGGAGCCGGCCATCAGCAGGAAGGCGCGGCGCGCCTGGCCGTGCAGCGCAACGGTCGCGGCGCGTGGATAGTTATCCCATTGTGAAGTGAAGACGACGTTGTCGCCCGCGCCAGCCGGGATGGCGAAGCGCAAGCCGTTCGGCAGGGCCAGCGTGCCGCCCAGCGCGCGCAGGCCGCCATCGTCGATGGTGGGCAGGGTGTTCAGGTGGCCGGCCCAGGCGCCGATGCCTTGCGCCGGCAGAGCCAGCGTGACGTAAGGCGCGCGCGGTGCCTGGTACTTTCCTTCCTCGAAAATGGCGCTCACACGGTCGTTGAACCAGGGCGCAAGGTCGACCGGCGCGGCGCCGATGGGGGCGCCGCCGGTCCAGTCCGGGCCGAGCAGCGCGCAGCCGCCGGCGTCGCCGTCGGCCGCCTCCGCCGGGCCTTGCCACCAGCTGAAGTCGCCCTGGCGCACTTGCCTGAAACCGTCGCGCGTGGCGCCGGTGGCGCCGCCACCGGACCGGGCGTCGGGCTCGGCGCCGCCCCATGCGACGTCAATCCTGGCCGGATGGGCGAACGGCACGTCGATGCGCAGCCTGGGCGCGCCCACGGCGTCGGGCTCGGCTTGCCAGGCCACCGGCCGGCCGTCGAACCGCACCTGCGCCACCTTGGCGCCGCGGGCCGGCAGCACCAGGACCAGGCGTTTGAAGCGCGCGCCGCTCTGGCTGACGGTCCAGCTGTCTTGCCTGCCGGTGCGGCGGTAGGACAGGACCAGGTCCGGATGCGTGAGCGTGGCGTGGTCCCATGCCGCCGGCAAGCCTGGGCGCAGCGTCAGCACGCCGGCCAGGGCGTCCGGCCGCACGCCGAACAGGCCTTCGACGATGGCGCGCGACATCACGCCGATGCCGTCGGCGAAATCGCGCTGCGCTTCGCGCCGGTAGACGTCGAGGTAGTTCAGCGTGCCGATGTTTCCTGGGCTGACGCCCATGTAGAGGCTGGCCAGCATGGCGCCTTTGGCGATGTCGTACGCGGTCTCGGCGCGGCCCGCCTGCCAGTACGCCAGGGCCGTGTGCAGGTTCTCGTCCAACACGACGTTGTTGATCGACCAGGAGTAGGGCATCCAATCGGTTTCAGCGAGCAGGTGGTAGGGGCGGTCGGCGGGAACGCCGGGGCCGGTCACGGGGATGGCGCGCAGGTGGCGGTCAAGATCGGCGGCCATGCGCGCCGCCTCGAACGCGGTCGGCACCCGCGAATCGATGGTGTGATAGAAGGTCCACAGGCCGTAGCTCGGGTGCAGCGGCGCGCCTCCCAGCAGGTCGCGGTATTCGGCGAACGCGCCGCGCTCCGGCATCCATAGCTGTTGGCGCATGGCGCGCCCGATCGCGTCGGCTTCGCGCTGGTAAGGTGCGGGATCCTTGCCGATCAGGCGGGCGATCCGCGCCGCCATCGTGTTGTGCCAGGCGTTATAGGCCGACGCGTGGGTCACGCCGCCGCCGTCGTAATACAGGTCGTCGCTGGCCCAGATGGCGGCGTAGGCGTCATACAGCGGCAGCCGATCCGGGCCGAAGGGGCGCCGGAACAGCCTGCGTTCCCAGGCCAGGTGGCGCTCGAGCACGGGCCAGACCTCGCGCGCGTAGGCGACATCGCCCGTCCACAGCAGGTGGCGCAGCAGGGCGTCGATGAACACGAGGTTCATGTCATAGTGCGAGCCGCTCATGGCGCCGTTCGAATGCAAACCTGGTTCGTTGCGCGCGAGCTTGGCCTTGGGGTCGGCGCCCGGCGGTCGCGACGGGATCGGGGAGCTGTCCTGGCGCGGCGTCCACACGCCGAAATTGGCGCGCGCGCGATCGTGCCACCCCAGCGCATCGAGCGCGTACGGGCCGCGCCAGCCGAGCAGCTTCATGCGCCAGGCGATCGCGCCGTGCATGATGGCGTGCTGCTCCTCGTCCCAGACGGCGTCGGCGGCCACGTTGAGCGCCCCCATGGCCGCGTTCAGCCAGGGATCGGGCGTGTCCACGCGCACCCGGTCGCGCAGCAGGGCGAAATGGGCGCGGGCCTCGGCGAAACGGCGCGCCAGGTCGGCGCCGGCTAGGCGGGCGAGCAAGGCTGGGCCGGCGTGCGGCGAGCCAGGCGTCGTCTTCGGCGGCGCCAGCGCCGTGACCTGGAGCGCGAGATCGATCGTCTGCTCGCCCAGCGGCACGGTACCGACCATCACCGCCGGGCCGGGGCCAGCGGCCGAGGACAGCAAGGCCGCCGGGTCGTCCCACAAGCGGGCGTCGGCCAGGCGCAGTTGCGCGGCGCCGCCGACGGTCGCGCTGACGGTCGCGTGCCGGCCGGCCGCCACGAAGCCGTGTTCGTCCAGCTCATAGCGCGTGTCGCGCGCGAAGTCGGGCTTGAACTGGAAGAACTGGCTGATCGGCACGCGCTCGCTGCCGATGTCGCCGCCGCGCTGCCCCTTCTGGCCATTGCCCGGGCCGAAGGCGAACACCAGTTCGGCGCCCGCGGGCAGGTGCTCGCCGCGCACCTGGACGCCCAGGCCTTCGGTGGCGGCATAGGCCACAGCGGCCAGGTGGAGGCGTCCCTGCGGCCCCAGCAGCGGGTCGGCGATCTCGTACAGCAGTTCGCCCGGCCGGTAACGCATGGAGATGTTGGCGGCCGCGTGCAGCCAGGTCGTGCCGGCCGCGGTGCGCAGGCCCAGCCGCAGGTTGCCGCCGCGTCCGGGCAGGTACAGCGAGAACTCCGGCCGGTCGCCGCCGTCGACCCGGAACGCGTCATTGCCGCCGTACAGCGAGCGGTTGAAAAACTCGGTCCCGTTCTCGATGACGAAATCTTCGCCTTCCGGGTGATAACGCAAGGGCTGGGCCAGTTGGCCGCGCAGGTTAGGATGCAGCGCGGCGTTACGGGTTTCGGGCGAATCGTCCGCGTGGGCCAGACCCAGGCAGAGGGTGATCGAGATGAGGGGAAAGAGTTTTTTCAAGCTGCACCTGGACTAGACGATTCGACGAAGCCGCAAATCAAAAAAAACTGTGTGCGCGCACTTGTCGCGAACACAGCCCAAAGGAGATCGGTTCAGCGCCGCCGCCGGCGCGGTGGCGGTCCAGGCCACGCCCGCTGCCACCTGCGCCGTCCGTGCGCCTGGCAAGCCAGACCACACCCGCCGCCTGCGCCAGCCGTGTGCCTGGCTTGCCGGCGGGCGTGGGCCGCCGCTTAGAGGGTACGGAAGTTCACGCCGACCATGATGCGCCTTCCCGCATACGCGTAGTCGAGCAGGTTCGGGGTGCCATCGGAGAACGGCGTGAACTGGCGCTGGCTGTGCGAGGTGGTCACGTTGCCCAGGTTGCGCCCTTCGATGAAGACTTCGATCTGCGGCGTCCACTTGTAGGAGACCTTGCCGTCGATGAAGCGGGTGGCGTCCGTGAAGTTGGGCGAGCCGGGGTTGTACGGCATGCCGGTACGGCCGCCGCCGACGTTCGGGTAGTTCAGCATGCTCGTCGACTTGCCGCAGGCGGCGATGCAGTTGAAGTAGGAGTCGACGGCCTGCACGGCGATCCGTGCCGACAGCCGGCCGTCGTCGTACCACAAGGCCAGGTTGTACGTGTAGTTGGACTCGTTTTGCGGCGGCAAGGGCGTGCCCGTCAGCAGGTCGACGATATTCACCGTCGTCGTGGCCGAGTGCATCTTCGTGTAGTTGGCGTCGAAGCCGGTATAGCGCAGCAGCCAGGGCAGGAAGGTGAACGCGGTCTTGGTGCTGAACTCGAGGCCCTTGCGGCCCGTCGTGGCGCCGTTCATCCAGGTCGAATAGTCGAACAGCGCCTGGCCCAGGGACACGCCGGTCGCGGGATCGACCAGGTTCGTGTTGGCGAACAAAGGCGAACGCGACACGCCTTCCGCGATCGCGGGGCCGATCTTGCCCTGCTGCCTGAAGGCGGCGATCGATACCATCGTATCCTTGTTCGGATAGTACTCGAGCGACAGGTTTTGGTTGACGTTCTTTTGCGCCTTCAAGGCCGGGTTACCCACGGTGCCAGAGCATTTTTGCGGGTCGTCCCCCTGGCCGGCGAGGACCTCGTTATACGTGCACGAACCGGACGCCAGCAGGCGCGACACGGGAGGGCGGGCGACGGTCTTGGCCACGCTGTAGCGCAGCACCAGCTGGTCCGGCAGCACCCAGGTGGCCAGGTTCAAGCTGGGCAGGATGTCCGTCGTCTTGGCATCGGTCTGGGTGCTTTGCTGTACCGTGGTGGTCGCCGTGCCGCCGGGCGCGTCCGGGATGTCGGGATTGAAGTTCGCCGTCTTGGTGATGGAGGTGAAGCTCATCATGCCGGTCCCGTGGACCCGGGTGCGCACGTAGCGCACGCCCACGTTGCCTTCCACATCCCAGCCGAAGGGCAGGGCGCGGTCCGTGAACGGGATGTGGTCCAGGCCGAAGTCGCCCATCAGGTAGAACGCGTCCGAGCGTTCCTTGAGGTGCTGGGCCGGCTGGTCGTAGACCTTGCCGTCGTTGGCGGTGCACTGCTTGACGCAATTGAAGTCGGTGTTGGGAATATTCACCAGGCCGAACAGCTTCTCGACGTCGATCTGGGTCCAGTTGTCGATCAGGCCGGATGGACGGCCTTTGGCGCCGTAGAAGAATTGCGTCGGTGTGGCCTTCAGGGTCATGGTCTGCTTCAGGAGGGAAGCGAACTGATCCATCGTCAAGACGGTGGCGCCATCCATCGCCTTGCGGATATCGCCTTTCGGAATCCAGCCGTACACGCATGCGTTGCCTCCGGCCGCCAGCGAGCCGGGCGTATCGGCGCAGCCGTACATGGTGCTGCGCAGGGTCGGCGAGGGCATCACGAGCGGCGCGACGTAGCCGGCCGTCCCGAACGTGCCGACCGGATTGCGCAGGACGTAGCCGCCGTTGTTGACGTTCCAGTTGTCATTGCGCGTGTCGCGCAGGTTGTAGCCGGTCTTGAAGCGCTTGAAGAACGGGACCGAATCGGGCGTCGCCCAGGTGACGTCGATTTTTGCGGTGCGCTCCTCGTTGAAGAACATCGTCGGGACCCAGGTCAGGTTCGGCGAGGACGTGACCGCGTTCTGCTGGGCGGCCGTGTAGGCGGGGGCGCGGGTGCTGGTGTAGGTGGTCGGGACCACGGCCGCGCTCGCGCCGACCGGGTAGAGCTTGGCGAAGCGGGACAGGTCGGAATTGTCGGTCGGGTTAAAGCCCGGGAACGTGTAGCCCCACAGGCCGTTGGGCAACACCTGCAGCGTGCCGGAGCCGTAATAGTCGTTCAGCGTCAGGTCCTTGACACCCTTCTTGAAATTGGACCGTGCGTCACCGATGAAGAACTCCGAGGTCAGCCCGCCGCGCCTGAAGGCGCCGCCCAGTTGCAGGTAGCGCGCGGTGGTCACGCCGATGCCATGGCTCTGGCCGGTCTTGGCCACGCCATTGCTGTTGGTATTGTCGAAGGTGTATTTCAGCAGGTGGTGATCGGCGTCGACGACGGCGGAGCCCGGCTCTACGTTGGCCACGCCGTTCTTCACGCTGAAGTTGCCCATCGAGAAGGACAACGAGTTGATGTCATCATGGCGCTTGTTGTAGCTGCCCTTGGCGTACACGGTGAGCTCGTCGTTCACCTTGAAGTCGGCGCGCAGGTCGAGGTTCTGGCGGCGGTCGATCTCGCGCCTGACGACGTAGCGCGGGCCCGACGGGGTGTAGTCATTCCACTGGTTCAGGCAGGTGCTCAGTTCATTGCTGCGCTGGCTCTGCGCGGCGCTGCGCGATGACGCCGAGATCGCATTGAGCTGGGCCGCGGCCAGGGCGGGAAAGGCCGCCTGGCAGTCGGCCTTGCTCTGGGCGGCGGCCGACCTGGTGATCAGATCGAACGGCGTGGCCGAGTTGAAGGAGCCGCCGCCGACCAGCGGCGACTGCAGGATCGGCGTGGCGGTCGACGCGTCGGCCCGGTTGACCGTGCCCGGCTGGAAGCTGAAGGTCTTCTGCGGCGAGTTGTCGAAGTCGAACAGGCGGTAATAGCCCTGGTTGCCGCCGCCGGCCACCTCGGCCAGGTGGCCTTCGTTGTCCAACGTGGTGGTGGAGGCGTTGAGCAGCAGGCCCAGGCGCCCGTTCATGAACTTGTTCGCCAGGATCAGGTTGGCGTCCGGCTCCCACTTCTTGTTCAGGCTGCCCTGGCTGGCGGCCATGCGCAGCGAGGCGAACGGCTTCTTGAAGTCGAGGCCGGTGCGGGTCTTGATCTGGATGCCGCCGCCGAGGGCGCCTTCGGTCATGTCCGCGGTCGAGCCCTTGATCACGTCCACGCTCTTGATCAGGTCGGCGGACAACTGGCGGAACTCGACGGCGCGGCCATCGCCGCCGCCGGACATGTCGCTGCCGCCGGCGGACTGGACGGCCTGGCCGTCGAGTTCGACCCGGGTCAGTTCGGGGCCGTTGCCGCGCACGGAGGCGGTGACGCCCTCGCCGAAGTCGCCCCGGTCCAGCGCGACGCCGGCCATGCGCGAGATCGCCTCGCCGACGTTACGGTCGGGCAGGGAGCCCACGTCCTCGGCGACGATCGAATCGATCGCGGTGGCGGCGTTCTTCTTGCGCTCGATACTCGATTGCTGGGACGCGCGCGTGCCCACCACCATCACCTGCGTCACCGGGCCGGTACTGCCCGGCGCCGCCTGGACCTGCTGATCCGTGCCCTGTGCCTGCGCCAATGGCGCGCCCATCAACATGACCGCTGCCGATACCGCACAACAGGTCGCTTTTCGTTGGCTGGGAATATCTGATTGTTTCATCGTCTCCTCCGTCATCTTTGAATCATTCGACGCGTTTTCTCGCTCGCCCGGGGGCCGCTTCAAAATCACGACGGTGCCGCTAGTGCTGACCCTACCGACCAGGTTGGTACCTTTAAGCAATCGGTCGACTGCCTCGGAGATGACGAACGTGCCCACCAGTGCATTGGCCCTCACGCCATCCAGAACATCGGCCGCGGCCAGGACGTTAACGCCGGCCTGTTTCGCAAACTCCGCAATGGAATGCGTCGCTGCGCCCGCCGGTATGTTGAATGCTTGGGGGACTTCCTGGGAATGCGCGGCGCCCGCGTGAGCTGCCATGCCCACGGCCAGGACGATGCCCGCCTTCCCGGTATATTCATGCAACTGGGTCATGTCTCTGTCTCCTGACCTAACCTGATTTTCGGAACTATGCTGACCCGTTATAAGTAAAGACGCGCGGCGTTCCGGTTTTCCTCGGATATCCGGGGCGACGACGTCATTCGCTCAACAATATGATCGGAGCATAGGGGGGCGTCCCATCGGCCGACGCGAACGACACCGGGGCCGCGGGCGATTGAGCCCGCCGTTGCAGGGGGAGGTGACGCGGACGGTGCGAACAGTCCATCCGTCAGATGGCGCGGGGATGGGATTGGCTTGCCTGACCAATGAGGATCTTCTCCGCGGTGACGACAACCGGCACATCCAGAATCGTGCTGACGTCTTTTGCGAACAATTCAGGCGCGTCCAGCTGATACTGGCCTATCAGGCGTTTGTCGCGCAGCGCGGGATCGACGATCACGATGGTCTTGGCGCTGTAGCGGTTGAAATCGGCGACCGCTTCGTCCAAGGTTTGACGGGCCAGGACCAGTTTGCCTTCGCGCCAGGCCAGCCTTCGGTTGACCTCGTCGGGCTGGCGCGTCACGGGAATCGACTTGGCGTGCCGCGCCAGGAAGGCGTGTTCGCCCGCTGTTACCAGACACCGTTGGGCGCTGCCGGCCTTGCTCCAGACTTCGACCGTACCTTCCGTGACCAGCACTTCCGACCCGGCCGCCAGGCGCCGGACGGAAAACGCGGTGCCGACGGCGCGCACCAGCGCGTCGCCCGCTTCGACGATGAAAGGCTTTGATTTATCCTTCGCCACCTCGAACCACGCTTCGCCTTGGCGCAGATTGATCCGGCGCTGCTGTGGGGTATACGCCACCTCGACCTGGCTACCGCTGTTGATGCTCGCGATCGACTCATCCTGCAGCGGCACCCGGCGAAATTCACCTTTCGCCGTGGTCAGCACCGTTCCGGCCTGCATGGCCGAGTAGCCCAATTTGCCGGCCATTGCCACCACGCTGGCGGCCAGGCCGCCGAGGATCAGGTTTCTGCGCTTGGGCGCCGGGTGAGCGCTCGTGAATTCTCCTGGATTGGCAGGGAAGGCGCTGTCGCCGGCCGCCAGGCGCAGCGCGTTATGCATTGCCATGGCCCGGGCATACGCGCCCAGATGCCTGGTGTCGGCCTCGCACCACGCGTCCAGTTCCGCTATTTCCGCCTCATTCAGGCCGCGCGCATGTTTGCGCACGACCCAGGTGAAGGCTTGGTTATCTATCGTTGACATTGCTCGTCTTCACTGCACGTTTGGTTGTGGCGCCTGGGCGCTTTTCGTGCGCTGGCCGCATGCCATGCTTGGAAATCATTTCCGACATCAGCCGCATGGCTCTCATCATTTCATGTTCGACCACGCTGTCGGTCAGGCCCAGGGTATGCGCGGTCTCGTCCTGCGACATGCCGTGCACGCGGCGCGCGCGAAATACCGACTTGCACCGGTCGGGGAGGTTGGCGATCAGGCCGAACACCCATTTCAACTCGTCCCGTGCGAAGACCACGCGCTCCGGCGACGGGGCGGTGTCCGCGATTTCCAGTTCATCCAGATTGGCCATGGTTTCGATGCTGACGACCGCGTCCCGCCGGATACGGTCGAGCACAATATTCTTCGCCGTGCGAAAGACGAAGGGCTTGGGGTTGCGCACATGGTCGAGTCCCTGCATGAGGAGGATCTTGCAATAAGCTTCCTGGATCACATCATCTATCTCCGCGGCGCTATTGCAGACCCGGCGCAGCATGCGGCGCAATTCCGCCTCGTGGGGCAGAAAATGTAGGGTCAGCCAGTCGACGACCTCGTTGTCCATCCGCTTGCTCATCCGTGGTCCCTCTCTGTTAAGACGAACGCCATGAACTTCTCCTCAAGATTTTCTTAAAAGCCCGGCCGGCTCTGTCACGCCGAAAATGTTTTGTTGATGACCTTGCCTGCGATGGTCACGTTGCTCAGCACCACGTTGCGGGCGTTGTACAGGTAGATCGGCTCCTTGCCGTTGCGCGGCGTGCCGAAGTCGCTATCGGTGATCGTCACGTTCGACACCGGCGGGATCGGGGTGCCGGGCGGTCCGTTGAAACTGGCGGCGACCGGGCCGAGGATGAGCAGCGCCTGCCAGCCGGAAAACTCGCCGTCCGCCATCCTGACGTTGTTGGCGCGCAGGTTTGAAATGTGCACCTCCGACACCACGGTCGGGCGGGTGCGCACGCCGTCGTCTTCTGCCGCGTAGTTGCAGTCGATCGTGACGATCGCCCCGGCGCCCGTTGCCAGGCCCTTGAACGGCTTGTCCGGGTCCGGCGGCGCCACCTTGCGTGCGCGCGCGTCGACCCCGTTGGGCAGGACCACGTCGCGCACGTACAGGTGGCGCAGGAAGCCGCCGCGGTTCATGTTGGCTTTGAGGCGGATCGCCGAACCCAGCGGAGCGGTGGACCAATGCGCGTTGCGGAACTCGATGCGCTGCGCGTACACGTGCTCGATCCCGCCGGCCATCTCGCTGCCGAGCGTGATGCCGCCATGGCCGCTGTTCATCACGCTGTCCTGGATGACGACGTTGCGCGTCGCCCCGTACTGGGTGTCGCGGTCCTTGCCGGACTTGATGGCGATGCAGTCATCCCCCGTGTTGAAGGTGCAGCGCTCGACCAGCACCGTGTCGCAGGATTCGGGATCGAAGCCATCGTTGTTCGGTCCCAGGCTTTCCATGTTCACCCCACGGATGCGCAGGTTGCGGCAGTCGACTGGGTGGTGCTGCCAGAACGGCGAGTCGGCCACCTGGTAGCCCTCGAGCACGACGTCGTTGCAGCCGATCAGTTCGATCATGCAGGGGCGCAGGTGGTGGCCGATGCCGAAGATGCGCTGCGCGACCGGGACCCCGGCTTCCGAGAGCGCGGGAAGGTAGCGCGGGTCGCCGTTCCAGCGCGGGTGGGTGCCCTGGATCCGTGCGCGCTGCTCCGCCGTCAGCGCCGGCGCCACCGACTCCAGCGCCGCGTTGAGCGGGTTGGCGGTGGCCGCGTTGACCTGGCCTTCCTTGCGGTCGACCCAGTCCCACCACGGGCCGGCGCCGGCGTCCACGTGCACGCCGGCCTGGCCGTTGAGCACGCTGGTCCAGTCCTCGCCGGTCAGCGCGATATTCGACGCGTTGCGGGCGTACACCAGCGGCGAATAATTGAGCAGGTCGTTGCCCTGCCAGCGCGACAGCACCAGCTTGCCGGCCTTGCCGCAGTCGACGTCGCCGTACTTGGCGTAGTGCGCAGGGTCGGCGCTGAAGTAGACCTGGGCGTTGGCCGCCAGGTGCACGTGCACGTTCGAGCGCAGCACGATCGGCCCCTTGCAGTGCCAGCTGCCGGCCGGGATCAGCACGCGCCCGCCACCGGCCTGGCTGGCGGCGGCGATGGCTGCGGCGATCGCCGGATAGCAGTCGGGGGCGCCGGCGGCGGGCGTCTGCACCTGCCTGCGCGCGTTGCGCCAGACCGATTCGGCAGGCACCAGCGCGCAGCGCTCGGCGCCAAACGCGGTGATCGGGAAATCCACCTTGGGGAAGGTGAGCGGCCGCGAGCAGCGCTCGACAATCTGGCGCGCGCGCTCCCATGGATCGCCCGGGGCGGCGGCTGCTCCGGCCGACGTGGGCGCGGCCAGGGCGAGCGGCAGCGTGCCGGTCGCCAGCAGGGCGCCGGCCGCCGTGGTGCCGCGCAGGAAACGGCGGCGTTGTGGATCGTTTGTCATGGCTTGACCCTCGTCTCTAGGCGGCGGCGGTTCAAGGCAGCGCCTTGAACCCCTCGGCCCGCACGGTCCAGCTGCCGTCGGCGGGGAACCCCGGTGCGGGGCGCGCCGGCGCCCCATCCCAGCCGCCCGCCATCATGGCCACGGCGGCCAGCAGCGCGCCGTTACCCGGGAGGTAGACCGGCAGCTTGGTGTTCGGATTGTGGCCGGCCTGGGTATACGTGTTGTTCGGGCCGTCCGACTTGAGCAGCACGTCCACGGCCGTCTGCGGTTCGCCCAGCCGCGCCGCCGTCATCGCAATCATCGGGTAGTCCCAGCCCCATATCTTGGTTTTCCAGTCCCATGTGGCCAGCACGGCGTGCAGGGTGCGGCGCATGGTCTCGCGGTCCACGCCGTCGCCCGGCAACTGGCCCAGCGCCATCAGGAACGAGGGGTGGTCGTGGCGGCTGTCGACGTTGTCCCAGGTGTCCGGATGCGACTCCAGCGCGACGTACTTGCCATCTTTTTGCGGCAGCGCCGCCAGATGGGTGCGGCGCCGCTCCCACTCCGGGTCGCGCGGCAGGCCCAGGCGTTCACGCCACTGCTGGGCGATCTCCAGGCCGCGCGCCCAGTAGCTCAGTTCATAGCTTGGATTCATGCTGGTGGACTGGTCGTAGATCTCCTGCGCGATCCACAGCGGCGGGCCGAGCACGTAACGCTGGCCTTTCTCGTCCCAATGCAGCATCGAGGCCATGCACTGCGCC
Organism: Oxalobacteraceae bacterium UBA6018; assembly: GCA_002428015.1. GTDB lineage: Bacteria > Pseudomonadota > Gammaproteobacteria > Burkholderiales > Burkholderiaceae_D > Telluria_A. The sequence continues at coordinate 35,410 of DIZW01000042.1, forward strand.
GTCTCGAACACCAGGTCGCGGTAGCGCTCCAGCGTCGCGCGGGTTGGATCGGCGCGGTACAGCAGTTCGGCCAGGTGGATTGGGTGCGGCTGGTTCCAGATGATGAGCGGATTGCCGCCCGGGCTCTCACGGCCGCCCGGGCCGGTCATCTTCATCCAGCGCGCGCCTTGCAGGCCACGCTCGGCGGCGACGGCACGCGCCGCCGGCAGCGTGCGCTGGAACCAGCCCAGCGTGCGCGCCGTGAATTCGGGACGGCCCCACAGCGCGAAGTGGGCCGTATGCCACCACACCATCTCGGTATGGTGCTTGCCGTACCAGGTGGACGTGGTCAGGCCACTCTCCGAGGCTGGGGTCTCGTCGCCCAACTGGATCGCCGTCAGGTACTGCGACAGCACCACGCGGCGCTCAAGCTCGGCCGCGCGCGGGTCGCGGCTGCCGCTGAAGTCGATTGCGGCGCCGCTGCGCCAGAAGCGGTCCCAATACGCGCCGCTGGCCTGGAACACGGCGGCGGCGGCCGGCGCCGGCGCGCGACCGTCGCGAACGAAGGTGATGGTCAGCTCCAGCGCCTGGCCCGACCTGGGGGCGATCTCGAACACGTGGGCGCTCGGATGGGCGATCGAAAGCGCCGTGCCGCTGGCCAGCGTCATCGCGTAGCGCGCGCCGTCGCGCGTCTCTTCGAGCGCCAGGGTATCGGCGGTTTGCGCCAGCACCCGGGTCTGGTGTCCGTCCGGGTGCGACCAGTCCAGCGGCGGATTGTGGTGGTCGTTCATCTTGTAGCCGTAGGGCAGGGCGATGCGCAGCGCGACGCGTCCGCTGGCCAGCAGCGGCGAGCGGATGCGCAGCGCGAGCGTATCGCTGTCCGGGCTGACGGCGCTGCTCACGCTCACCGGCTGGCCCAGGAGCCGCACGCGGCTGTCAAGCCGTCCATGCCACAGGTCGAGGCGCTGGTCGACGGCGCTCACATCGGCGCTCGACAGCGCGCGCGCGCCGGCGCCCGTCAGCACGAAACCGATCTGCGGCAAGGGCTGCAGGTGCGGGTTCTCGCGCAGCCACTGGCCGGCAGCCGTCCTGGTATTGGTCGGGAAGCCGACGGTCTTGCCCCAGGCCGTGTAGTCGCGGTTCGCGTCACTGAGCTTGTAGCCTTTCGGGTTCGGATCCTCATGCCACGACCAGCGCGCCTGCGTCTCGATCGGGGTGCCCTGGCCGTGGTACAGGTCGGGCAGGGACTGCAAGCCGGTCACGTCGGCCGTGAACGCGAAGCGGCCGTTGCCCACGCTGAGTGGCGACATCGGGTCGATCGCGGTCAGGTGCGGGTTGTGGCGTTCGACCACGGCTTGCCGATCGATCGTGGCCGCGGCGTGCGCGCCCTGCAGCGCGAACAGCAGCGTGACCCAGCCCAGGCCTGGGCGCCGCGTGAGACGGCCGGTCATCCTTGCTTCTCCGGCGCGCTGACGACGAAGGTCCCGGACGGCAGTCCGTTCACGCGGCTGTCCCCGCCCACCTGCACCGGCGCATCGGCGGGCAGGCGCAGCCTGGTGGTGCCAAACTGCCAGTCCTGGGCATCGCGGATGTAGCCGCCGCCCTTGGCTTCGATGTCGATCCCGTCGAACCGGAAGTTCTGCAGCGGCGCCTGCGCGAAGGCTGCCACCTCGAAGGCGGTTTTCGCACCGCTGGCCTTGATGTTCCAGATCTTCACGTCGCGGAAGTGGGCGATGCCTTGCTCCGCCGGCACCGGGGTTGCCATCACCTTCCAGTGTTCCGGCACCAGTTTCACGTCGGCCGGAATGCTGGCGTAGCTGTAGGCCGGATTCCAGTTCATGGTGACGCGCATGACCACCGGCGTCCCCGTCATCGTGATGTCATGCAGCCGGATGTTCTCGCCCCAGCCGCCGCGCGTGTGCGCGGACTTGAACAGGATGCCGACCGGCGTGTTCTGGTCGAACGTCAGCCGGTAGGCCTCGATGTTGCGAAACCCGCCCGAGGTCTCGCTGCCGAACACGATGCCGCCCTTCGAGAAGCGCACCTTGACGTCATGGATCACCACGTCCTCGGTGGGGCGGTTCACGCGCAGGCCGTCGGCGTCGCGGCCCGACTTGAGCACCACCGCATCGTCGTTGACGGCGATGTCGGCGTTCGCCACCAGCACCTGGCGCGACGAATCGATATCGATGCCGTCGGTGGAGGGCCCATGGCCTTCCTCGTTGTTGTCGATCGTGACCCCGTCCACGGTCACTTTGTTCGAGTAGCAGACATGCACCGTCCAGAAGCCCGAGCGGCGCAGCAGCAGGCCGCCGCCGACTTTCACGCCGGACGAGTCGAACACCTGCACCAGGCGCGGGCGGCGTGCGTCGTAGTCCGCCGCCCAGCGCAGGCCGCGCGGGGCGTAGTCCTTGCGCAGCGCCCAGTACTGGTCCCAGAACACCTTGCCATCGCCGTCGATGGTGCCTTCGCCGACGATCGCCGCGTTCTCCTGGCGGTAGACGTTGACCAGCGCCGCCGGCCAGCGCATCTCGATGCCGGCGATCCGGGTCGGCATCATCGGATAGTCGTCGATGTTGCGCGAGCCCAGCAAGGTTACGCCCTTGTCGAGCTTGAGCGTGACGCCGGATTTCACGAAGATGGCGCCGGTCAGGTAGACCCCCGGCGGGAACACGACCGTGCCGGCATGCCCGGCGGCGGCGTCGATGGCGTGCTGCAGCGCGGCGGTGTTGCTGGTCATGCCGTCGCCCTTGGCACCGTAATCGCGCACGTTGAAGTCCGCTGCCAGGCCGCGCGCGGTCGCGAAGGCGAGAACGGCGGCGATGATCGCTTGTTGCATTGTCTTTCCTTTTGCGGGGAACGCGGGTGCGCTCGGCAGTTTTTAATAAATTATGAACACAGTGTAGTCGTGTTCGTCCGCATTGGAGCAGGGAAAGCGTCATTGCTCAACAAGGTGATCATCCGGCGCGCGGGCGGCCAGCGATGACGGCGCCCCAGGCCGTTACCATGGCGCGGGTGCGGCGGACGCAGCCAGGATTCGGCCAAAGACGGCATAAGTATCGAAAAATGATACTTGCGGGGGAGTTCTACGAACCCTTGCAGATCAAAGGCAATCGTCCTCCGGCTTGCTGGCATGCTGACAACTCGAGTGATCAACAATACGTGAATGGACGAACTATGAAATTCTTGAAATGGTTAGTGTTTGCGTGTCTCGTCCTGGGGCTCGCGAGTTGCGCATCATGGCTACCCCAAGGCGGGACAAAGCGCGTGGCCAGCATTGTCGATTATCTCTACCCGGACGCCAAGGAGCCTCCCGCCATGCAGCCGACCGTCACACGTCTACGGCTGCCAATCCGGGTCGGAATCGCTTTTGTTCCCGGCGGGTCGCGATCGGCGCTGTCTGAAACTGAGAAGGCGAAGCTGTTGGAACGGGTCAAGGCTTCATTTTCCAACCGCGCCTATATCGGCGGCATTGAGCTCATTCCCACCGAATATCTTCGACCGCGGGGTGGATTCGCTAACCTGGAACAGGTGGCGCGGATGTTTAACGTCGACGTGGTGACCCTGCTTTCCTACGATCAGGTTCAGTTCAACGACACCAACGCGCTATCCATGCTGTACTGGACGATCATCGGCGCCTACGTCATTCAGGGCGACAAATACGATATTCAAACCATGGTCGATGCGTCGGTATTTGATGTGAACAGCCGCAAGCTGTTGTTTCGTGCGCCTGGAACAAGCCAAGTCAGGGGCAACGCCACCATGGCTGGTTTCAGCGAGCGCGCGCGGGTCGCGCAACTCGATGGATACTCCCAGGCGGTCGACCAGCTCATTCCGCGATTGCAGATGGAACTAGACGCTTTCAGGGCGCGGGTGAAATCCGATGCCAATTTCAAGGTCGAAAACAAACCGGGATATAGCGGTGGCGGCAGCCTTGGCTGGTGGAGCTTGATGATGACTTTTGTCCTCGTCGGCCTCGCATATGGGAAGCGCCGTGCATCGTAGCGCCGCGCCGGCGATCAGCGTCGTGGCGCTAAGCTGCCTCGGGTTGGCGTTTGCTCCCGCATCCGTCATTCATTGTTTGGCGTTTGATCGCCAGGCGATTATTGCCGGCCAAATCTGGCGTCTGTGGACAGGGCATGTAGTGCATTTTTCGGCGCAACACGCGCTTGTCGATACCACCGTTCTTTTTATGCTCGGCGCCTTGGTGGAAAAAGAAATCGGGGCACGACGCTTAAGCCTCGCATTGTTACTGGGCGCTCCCATCATTTCGATGGGGCTGATTGTTACGGTACCGGGCTTGCAGTTCTACCGTGGCGCCTCGGGGATTGCCACCATGGCGGCGATTCTGGCCGGTGTTTTGCTTTGGACGACAAGCGCCGCAAGCAGGATGATTCTCGCTTTTCTGGCCGTTGGACTCGTCATCAAGACCGTATGTGAAGCCTTCGGCATTTCCGTAGGCTTGTCCAGTCTGCCGCAGAATGTCGCGATAACGTGGCAGGCGCATGTGCTCGGCGCGATCTGTGGGGCGCTGATGGCTTTCCTGAACCGCAGCCCGACAATTCACTGCTACGGCTCGCCAACGCTACCCAGCCCCGCGCGCCGATGAAAGCCGGATCGGCCGGGCACGTACGAAGCGACGACCGAACTTTTATGGGCTTGCGCAGTCTGATGACTGAGTATACTTTTCCTTCGCAATGCTCCGCCGTCGACTATCTGAGGGGATGGGAATATGTCATCTGAGAGCTATCAAAAGGGCAAATGGCGGGCGGACGTCGGTGTCGAGGAACTGGCAAGTGGAAAGTTTCAAGGTTTTGTCATGCTTGTCCACGAGGATGGAGCCGCCAATCGCCAGCAAGCCTTGCACAGGGCGCTAGGCGTCTTGGATACCATGGATGCCGCATTGGCCGAAGCGAAAATGCTCGCCCGTCATTTGCTGGGGAATCTATAGCTCTATGTTGGACTTATTGTCTTGACTGCATTTCCGAACAGGAGGCGAACATGGCGATTGATGTCGACACTCATCGCGATCCGGAAGGCTTTCCGGTAGATCATCCGCTGGACGCACTCAAGCGCGATCACGATATCGTGCGGCGCTTGTTCGAGCGCTACCACGAGGTCCCGCAGGCAGAAGACGAACGCCAAGATATTGCGCGTGAAATCCTGTTGCGGCTGGATCGCCACATGGATATGGAGGAAACCGTTTTGTATCCACGCGTGCGCAGCATCGATTCCGAACTCGTGCAGCAGTGCGAAGCTACCCATCATCAAACCAGAAATTGCATGAAGCCGATCCGCACAATGGCCGATAGCGCTGAAAAGAGTGCAGCACTACTGGATTTGGCCAGCATGTTCGACGTGCACGTCGAGCTCCAGGAGAAGCAACTTTTTCCGCTCGTAATGCAATCGACGCTCGACCTGGTCCGGCTCGGGACCGACATGCAGGCGTTTGAGTTAAGCCAGATTGCAGCGGAAGCGCCAGCTTTACGGTCTGGTCAGCGGCCGCCAGGCGGAGGGCGCGCCAACGCGGCATAGGCCGGGCCTGTTCGGCGCGGGGGGCGACCAGTCCATATGTCGCGGATGGCGGGCAGCGACGGCTTGGCGCCGGGCTGCCTTTTTCCCCCTAGCAGAACGCCAAACAGGGTTCGCAGATGCTGCCAATAATTGGCGGTATCCATGAGATGTGAGTAAGATTCTGGTATGTCAAGATCAGAACGCCTTCTCCGCCTCTTGCAGGTTTTGCGAAACCATCGCCGTCCCGTGAGCGGACAAGCCTTGGCTGCCGAAATCGGCGTTAGCATCCGCACGCTGTACAGAGACATCGCCAGCCTGCAAGCACAGGGCGCCGCCATTGAGGGAGCACCGGGTGTCGGCTACGTCATGAAGTCTGGTTTCATGCTTCCGCCCTTGATGTTTGGGTCTGAAGAACTCGATGCGCTAGTGCTAGGCATGCGCTGGGTGGCAGACCGCGGCGACCGTATCTTGGCGAATGCCGCATTGAGCACGCTTGCGAAAATTTCCGACGTATTGCCGCCTCAATTGCGGCGAGAACTTCAAGAATCTTCGCTGCTCGTGGGTGCCGGACTTAAGACTTCGAGGCATTCGATTGCTCCCGACCTGCTGCGCGTTGCGATACGTGAGGAGCGCAAACTCCAGATCACCTACGGCGACGCTTCAGGCGCAGTCTCGCAACGTGTGGTTTGGCCGTTCGCGCTGGTGTACTTCGACCAGTCGCGCGTGCTGATGTGTTGGTGCGAACTGCGGGGCGACCTACGCAACTTCCGCACTGACCGAATTTCCGAAGCCGCACTACTGGAAGTGGGGTACCCGACGCACCGACAGGCACTTCTCAGGCAATGGCGACGGTCCCAACCTGCAGTTGATCATTTGATACTGCCAGATTCTGACAGTGACTTCGGATAAGCTGAACTTCTCTTTTCACCGTGGAGTTCATCATGAAGTTCGCATCCATCCGCCTCGTCACCAACGAGTTCGAGCGCCTTGTCGCGTTTTACGAAATGCTGTCGGGCCTTGAGTCCGCGCGCCTTGCCGACGGTTTTGCCGAAGTGCGCTTCGAGGGGGCGGTCTTGGCCATCTCGTCGGAGCAACTGATTCAGCGCTTTAACACCGGAGCCGCGACAGCTGCTGCCAACCGGTCTGCGATCCTGGAGTTCCAGGTGGACGACGTGGATGCCGTGTGCGAGCGTATGCGCGCTGCAGATGCAGAAATCGTCATGGCCGCCACTGTCATGCCTTGGGGCAATCGTTCCCTGCTCCTGCGTGATCCCGATGGAAGTTTGGTAAACGTTTTTTCCAAACCTTAATCCATCACCGATCGTGAAAATCAACGCGTACTGAGGTGCACTGTCAATAATGGACACGTCCGTGATGACGTACCATCCTCGGTCGGCTCAACTCGGCCGCGGAACGCATTATTCAGCGCTTGGCGCGGCGCGGTGGTCATGATGCGCAATATGGCTCATCGCGTGTTCGGTGAGCGCGGTGATGGTCAAGCTGGGATTGACGCCCAGGTTGGCCCCCAGCATGGAGCCGTCGCAGATGTACATATTGTGGTAGCCGAAGACACGATTTTTTCCATCGCATACCCCCTCGGCAGGGGTACGCCCCATCACCGCGCCACCCATGCAATGGGCGGTCATCGGAACGTTGAGCAGGATTTCTGTAATTGAAGTTGTCGGCACGCCTCCGGTCGCTCTTGCGGCCTTGATGGCGAAGTCGTTCGCAGCCGGAATGAAGGTCGGGATGTGGTCGCCATGACTGCTCAACTGCTTGGAGAAAGGCCAGAACCAGCGCCGCTGCAACTTCATCGTCAGGCTCCCGTCCAGCGTTTGCATGCACAGGAAAATCATCGTTTCGCGGGCAAAGCCGTTCGGGGTCAACACGCGCAAGGTGGCCACTGGCTTGGTCAACATGAGTTTGAGTAGGGTGCCCATCCACGTCACGATGCGCGTCCAGCCGGGCCGTCCTAGCGTCATCACGGTGGTCAGCAATCCCATGGCGTCGGAGCCTGCGGGGTAGCGCACGGCCTCGATATGCGTGTGTTCGTCGATGTAGATGCCGGACCCGATGGCGACGCCGCGGGAAAGGTCTGTCTTCGATCCCGGGAAACGAACGCCGATCAGCGACTCGGCGTTCGTGCGGACGTGCTTGCCCAAGGCATCGGAGATGTGCGGCAGCGATCCTCTTTCCTTGAGGCGGAACAGGAGCTCCTGCGTGCCCAGGGACGACGCGGCAAAGACGATGCCACGGCAGCGGATGCGCCGCCGTTGACCACGCGTTGGACCGGCAAGACTGAGCACTTCCACTTCATAGCCCGCTGAGCCGTCCGGTTTGCCGGCGAGGGGGACCACGTTCACCACCTTTGTCTCGGCGTGCAGTTCGGCGCCTCGTTTTTCGGCCAGGTACAGGTAGTTCTTGTCGAGCGTGTTCTTGGCGTTCTTGCCGCATCCGACCATGCAGGCGCCACACCCGACGCAGGAGGTGCGCGCCGGGCCTTCGCCGCCAAAGTAGGGATCGGCGTAGGTGGTGCCCGGCTCGGCGCCCAGTTCGCCGAAGAACACGCCGACCTCGGTCGGATAAAATGATCCCTCCGCGCCAACCGCCCGGGCCATCTCCTTCAAGCGCAGGTCCGCCGGTCCAAGGAGCTGGTTGGTCGTCACGCCCAGCATGCGCTTGGCCGTCGCATAGTGACCGGGCATGACGGCGCCCCAGTCGTTGAGCCCGGTCCAGCTTCCCTGGCGCCAGACCTTGTCGGGCGGCACCAGCAATGTGTTGCCATAAGTTATAGAACCGCCGCCGACCGCATTCCCATGCAGGACCACGACATGGCGGAAGAACTGCATGCCGAAGAAACCGTTCAAGCCGAGCGAGGGCCGCCAGATCCACTTGGCGAGCGACCAGTTTGACTTCGGGAGCTTATCGGGAGTCCAGCGGCGTCCCTGTTCGATGACGCCGACACGGTAGCCCTTTTCGGTGAGCCGCAGCGCGGAGACGCTCCCGCCAAAGCCCGAGCCGATGACGACAAAGTCGTAGTCCCATTCCATGCAGCGTCTCCCGGTGAAGTGCTCGACAATCCAGCGTGAACGCACGTTCATGCGTTTAGCCAATCAATTATCCATCATCCACTGGAACTGTAATTTCTGTGCGGAATATTTAGGTCAATCAGACGCGCGCGAGCCGGCGCCGGGCCATGCCTTCCGCATCGAACAGGTGCAGGGCGGTGGGCGGAAAGCCGAACGGCAGGGTGTCCCCGACCCGGATAGCCTCGTTCTGCGTCTTGGCGACGAGGATAGGCTGCTGGTCCGAAAACTTCAGGTGGACGTGGCTCAGTTCGCCCAGTGCTTCGATGTGGATGACGGTGGCGCGCCACGGCCCCTGGCCCAGGACCACATGCTCGGGGCGTATGCCCAGCGTCACCGCCTGGCCAGGCGCCAGTCCCGCCGGCGTCACCAGGGCGCTGCAGGGCTGTCCTTCGAAGTCGAGCACGACGGCCGCGTCGGCCAGCGTCGCCACGGTGGCGGCGAACAGGTTCATGCCCGGCGACCCGATGAAGCGCGCGGCGAACAGGTTGGCCGGATGGTGATAGAGCGCCATCGGGGTGCCGACCTGGGCCACGCTCGAGCCGCCGCGCGCCTCGGCCGCGGGACGCAGCAGGACGACCTGCTCGGCCAGCGTCATCGCCTCGACCTGGTCGTGGGTGACGTAGATCATGCTGGCCGAGGCGACCTTGCGGTGCAGCTTGGCGATCTCGAAGCGGGTCTGGGCGCGCAGCGACGCGTCCAGGTTCGACAGCGGCTCGTCGAACAGGAACACCTTGGGCTGCTTGACGATGGCGCGGCCGATCGCCACGCGCTGGCGCTGGCCGCCCGACAGCACGCCGGGCTTGCGCGCCAGGAGCGCGTCGAGCTGCAGGATCTGGGACGCCTCGGCCACGCGCCGGTCGATCTCGGCGCCGGGCAGGCCCTTGCGCTGCAGGCCGAACGCCATGTTGTCGAACACCGTCATATGCGGATACAAGGCGTAGCTCTGGAACACCATCGCGAGATTGCGCTCGGCCGGCGGGGTGTCGTTGATGACCACGCCGTCGATCTCGATCGATCCGCCGGAGACCGGTTCGAGCCCGGCGATCAGGCGCAGCAGGGACGACTTGCCGCAGCCGGAAGGGCCGATGAAGACGCAGAACTGGCCTGCGTCGATGGTCAGGTTGACGTCACTGAGCACGCGCGTGTTCTCGTAGGACAGTTCGATATTGCGTAGACACACTTGCGTCATGGGGGAGGGCTCCGGGGTGGGCATGGGCTTACTTGCTGCCGCTGGTCTGGTCGTTGAGCGTCACGAAATAGCGGTTGAGCGCGATGTACATGAACAGGATGGGCAGCACCGAAATGATGGAGCCGGCCATGATCAGGTTCCACGACGAGGACTTGGCGTACTGCTTGGCCACCGCGTTGAGCCCCTGGGGCAGCAGGTAGCGGTCGACCGAGGAGATGAACAGCAGCGGCTTCATGAATTCGTTCCAGATGCCCATGAACACGAAGATGGCCTGGGTGGCCAGCGCCGGCCTGGCCATCGGCAGCACGATGCGGAAAAAGCGGCCGAACGGGCCGACGCCGTCGAGCATGGCCGCCTCCTCGATCTCGACCGGGAAGTTGATGAAGAACTGGCGCATCATGAAGATATAGGCGATCGATACGGCCGAGGTCAGCACCACCGACAAGTGGGTGTCCACCAGCCCCATCCTGGCCACGATCATGAAGGCCGGGATCATCGTCACCTGGCTGGGCACCATCACCAGCAACATCAGGCCCTGGAAGATGAGCGCGCGGCCGCGGAAGCGAAAGCGCGCCAGCGCGTAGCCGGCCATGGTGTTGAAGATGACGTTGAGCAGGGTGACGGCCAGGGCGACCGTCAGCGAATTCCACAGCCAGTGGGTGAACGAGCCGTGCAGCACGAGCTGGTAGGCTGACCAGTCGGCCTGGGCCGGCAGCACGCTGTCGGCGTTGGCGATCTCGCGCGTGCTCTTGAGCGAGGTCAGGATCGCCCAGGCGAAGGGCACCAGCGTGAGCAGGCAATATGCGCCCAGAAAACCATACAGACCGGCGCCTTGGAGCAGGGCGCCCACTTTCCTGTTTTTCATCGGCCGTTCGCTCCATCCGGTTTGACGATGCGGTTGAGGATCAGCGTCACGCAGAAGATGATCAGGGTGAGCACCATCGCCAGCGCGCAGGCGAGGCCCATGGTGTTGTAGTTTTTGAAGGCAAAGTGATAGATCAGCAGGGTGAAGGTCAAGGTGGCGTTCTCCGGGCCGCCTTCGCCGCCGGACAGGATGAACGCCTGGTCGAACACCTGGAAGCAGCCGATCACGCCCATCGTGAGCACGTAGCAGGTGATAGGCGTGAGCTGGGGCACGCTGATCTCCCAGTGCTTGCGGAAGGGCCCGGCGCCGTCGAGCACGGCCGCTTCGTACAGCGCCTGGGGGACTTCCTGCAGGCCGGCCATGTAGACCACCAGGAAGCCCGGGATGGTCGAATACACGTTCATCAGCATGATGATGCCGAGGGCCCATTTCGGGTCGGTCAGGAAATGGATGGTGACGCCGAGATGGTCTTGCAGCAGATGCACCACCACCCCGTTATTATTGAACAGCCACATGAAGATCATCGTCATCGCCGCCGATGACGTCAGCGTGGGGAGAAACAGCAGCGTCAGGAAGGCGCGCTTGAACTTGATCCGCCCGTTCAGCAGGCAGGCGAGGAACAGGGCGATTCCCGTCTGCAGGGGGACGACCACCATCACGTAGTGGAAGGTGTTGCTGCAGGCGGCCCAGAATTTGTCGTCTTCGACCAGGTAGCGCAGGTTGCGCAGGCCGATGAAGCTGTGGCGGCCCGACACGATGTCCATTTTCTGGAGCGAGACGAACAGCGCGTAGGCGATCGGCAGCAGCGTGAAGATGCCAACCAGTAGCAGGGTCGGCAGCAGGAAAGCGTAGGCGCTGATGGTGACGCCGCGTGGCAGGCGCCATGTGCGCGCCATGCCGGCGCGCAAAGGCGGGGCGGACGGGGCGCGCGTCATTTCTGGCGCTCGATTTCGCGGTTCGATACGGTTTGCGCCTGCTCGAGCGCCTGCGTCAGCGACTTGTTGCCGTTGAAGGCGGCGAGGAACTGGTTGCCAAAGTTGGTGTTGACGATCGGCAGGCTGATCCCGCGCGACCAGACCGTGGCGTAGGCCGCGCCCAGCACGTGCGCCTGCAGTCGCGTATTGTCTTTGATGCGCATGGCGCTCTCGACGCTCCTGCGGGTGGGCAGGGTGCCCGACTCGGTGGCCCACAACTGCTGGCCTTCGCCGGTCATGAAGCGGGCGAACTGCAGGCCGGCGGCGCGGTTCTTCGCCTTGCGCGGCACCACGTAGCCGACGACGAAGGCCATGGTTTGCCGCTTGCCGTTCACCGTGGGCATTTCGCGGGCGATGAAATGGACGCCGGAGAAGTCCTTCATGAGCGCGGGCAGAATCCAGTTCCCCTCCATCATCATGGCGGCCCGCTGGGTGCCGAAGGCCGAGCCCGGCCAGTCGGCGCCCAGGTCGTCCTTGGGCGAGGCGAGGTAGTGCTGGGCGTGGCCGGTCACCAGCTGGTTCAGATAGTCGTAGGCCTTGGGGTTGTTGACGAAATGGGCATTGCCGGCGGCGTCGATGACGGGCTGGCCCGAGCTCTCCAGCGCCGACAGGTGGCGCGCCAGTTCCTTTTCGACGATCATCGCCGCCACGCCCTTGGGCAGGTGAGCCTGTAAGGTGCGCGCAAAGCGCATCAGCCCCTCGAAGTCGTGCGGCACGGCGGCCGGACCGAAGCCGGCCTGTTTGAGCAGAACCGGATTAATGTAGAGCGCCAGGGTCGAATAGTCCTTCGGCAGCCCGTACAGCTTGCCGTCGCCGCCACGGAAGGCGTCGAGGAACTGCGGGTAGAAGTCGCCCGGCTTGTCGACCTTGCCGTCGAGCGGTTCCAGCACGCCGCTCTCGATCAGCAGCGGCGCGTCGAGCGCGTCGACATAGCAGACATCGGGCGGATTGCCGGCCGCGAAGCGCGACTTGAGCACGTCGATGTATTTGTCCTCGATCACCTGCTTGTTGACGGCGATGCCAGTGCGGCGCGTGAAGGCGGCGCTGGCCTTGTCGAAGGCGGCCGCCTCGCCGGGCGAGGAGGCCCAGATCGTCACGGTGACCTGGCCGGCGCCGCGCACGCACAAGGGCAGCAGCAGGGCGGCGGCCAGCGCGGCGCGCTGCAGTGTGCGGAAGCGGAGCATGCGGTAGCCTTTCGTGTGCGCTGGGCCAGTGAAGCGGCGGGCCAGGCCGGGCGCGTGGTCCATGTCAGTTGTCCATTCTAGCAGCGCCATCGGCGTGCGGCGGCTGCACCGCCAGGTACACGGTGCTCCACAGCTGGGCCGCGTTCGATTCGTCGGCGGTGGCGCAGCCCGGGCCGAAGGCGCGCGTCTCGTAGGCGCCCTCGTGCCAGCGCCAGGACCACAGCTCCGAGTTGCCGCGCGCCTGGGTGGCCGCGATCGTCGGCCACAAAAGCGCTTCGGCGGCGGCCAGCATCGCCTGCGTGCTCGCCGGCAGGTCGCGGCGTTGGCGTTGGCGCGCCAGGCCGGCCGCCAGCAGCGCCTGCTGCCAGGACCAGATGACGGCGCCATGGTAGCGGTCCGGGCCGAACATGGGGCGCACCGCGTCGCCGGCGTAGGCGCCGTTGGCCACCAGCAGGCCCACGCCGGTCATCAGGCCGGCCGGGAAGGGGCGCATGATGGCGCCCAGTTCCTCCTCGATCATGTCCGCCGGCGGCGCCTGCAGCATCAGGGCGAAGCCGAAGTCCGAGTGCATCACGGGAATCGGTGTTCCGTCCGCGTCGAGCGCGATGGCGTAAAACCGCAGCGGGGCCGGCGCCAGACTGGCCAGGGCCGCGGCCGGGTCCAGCGCGGTTTCGGCGGCATGGACCCGCACGGCCTGGCTGGCCTGGCCGGGATCGCGCTCGACCTGGAAGTAGGCCGGCGCGTGCGCTTCCCAGGTGCTGGCCATGGCGCCCGCGTCGGCGCGCCCGCGCACGGTGTACGGCACCAGCAAGCCGCTGTCGGCCAGGGCGGCGATGGCGCGCAGGGCCGCCGGGACCAGCACCGCGTTGACGTTGTACGAGACCGTGCCGCCACCGAGGCCGTCGGCGCTGTCGCGCCAGTCGCCGGTCACCTGGCCCGCTTTCAGGTGGATCAGGGTGTCGACGCCGGGCTGGCGTGCGAACGGCGTGGCGCGCTCGATGACCAGCTTGAGGTTCCTGGCCAGGGCCGCGCCGCAGCTCAGGTCCGTGCCGGTGGGCCGGGCCAGGAAGGCCGCGGCGCGGGTGCGGTCCGCGTCCGGCCCGAGCAGGTAGGCGGCGGCGACCGGCGCGAGCATGAAGTCGTCGTCGACCATCTTGTAGTCGTAGCTTGGGGCGCCGCCGGCGCTGCCGTGCAGCACCGCCCATTCGCCGATGTCCTCCTCATGGGCGACCGCGCCGTGCGGGTCCAGGCGCGCCAGCACGGCGGCCAGGCCCGCCTCCACGGCCTGCGCGGTCAGGGCCGGCATCAGCAGCAGCAGCGACATCAGGGTGTCGCGGCCGAAGTAGGTGTTGAAGCGCCAGGAGCCGGCCAGCAGCTTGTCTTCGTAGCTGAGGAAGGCCAGGCTCTGGCGCGCGCGCAGGCTGCCGGCGTCGCTCTGGCGCAGCAGGGCTGGGACGTTCATCGGCGTGAGCGGCGTTTCGCCGGTCAGCGCCACCAGGCGCAGGCGCAGGCGCTGGCCGGGTTCGGCGGCGAAGGTGATGCGACCATGCTGGTCGGTGGCGACGCTGCCCGCGATCACGTGCAGCTGGACGGCGTAGCCGGGCGCGCCGTCGACCCGGTCGCGCGACCAGCTGGCGTGGTGCGCGCCGAAGCCGACATGGTTGTGGGTGCCGGCCGGCAGGCGCGCGTCGATCTGGTAGTCGCGCAGGGCGCGCGCGCTGCCGAGCACGGCGGCGTGGACGGTCAGGCGGTCGCGGTCGACCTCGAACTCGGCCTCGATGCCGTACAGGGCGCGCCCGGCGGCGTCGCTGGCCTGCACGGCGCGCATCGCGTACACCTGGCCCCACGTCAGGGGCGCGGCCTCGGGCGTGAACCACAGGCCGACTGCGCTATTGCCCGCGGGGAAGGCAACCAGTGCGCGCGCCGCCTCGCCCGAGGTGAGCAGCAGGTGGGCCGCGACGGGCCCCTGGCGCAGGAATTCGTTGTCGACTTGCCCTTCGGCGATCGAGAAACGCAGCAGCGGCGTGGCGGGGTCGTCTTGCAACGGTAAAATCTGTTTCATTGATACATTCCAGGACGATGATGGAAAAGCTGGCCGGCGCCGGGCGCCGACCTGGATGGGCAACATGAGGGACAAGCGGCGCGGCGGCCTGCCGTGGCGCGACGCTGGCCAATGTTGGGAGCCGAAGCGTGGATCACTGTACGACGTAGTCCTGGCGCGCCGGGCCGACGCCGCGCAGCTCGATCCGTTTCAGCCCGGTGGGCAGCTTGACCGCGCCCTGGCTGATGCCATCGTCGCCGATACGCAGGCCGCCCAAACCGAACAGCAAGGCCTGCAGGGCGCCGCCGGCCCCGGTGACGAAGTAGGGATTGCTGCCGCCGGCCGTCTCGGCCAGGACCCCGAACGGCGCCAGCTCGTTGGGCTGGTAGCTGCGCTTGAACAGGGCCCAGGCCTGGTCGGGCTGGCCGATGCGGGCGTACAGGGTGGCCAGGATGGCGTGCGACATGGCCGGGCCGTCCGGCGCCAGGCGACCCTCGTAGTAGGCCAGGTCCTGGGCGATGCGGCGCGGGTCGCGCACGATGTCGAGCGGGTAGGCCAGCAGGTTGGCGTCGGCCTGCTTGATGGGCACGCCGTCGTAGCTGGCGTTTTCACGCGTGGTGCCGTCGGCGAAGCGCAGGATGGGGATGTTGGCCGCCACCACGGCCCAGTCCGGGTCCGGCGCCAGGCCCAGCTCGCGCGCGGCCTGGGTGGCATAGCCGAGCACGGTGATGGCCATGCCGTTGGTGAAGGCGTTGTTGTCGATGTTCTCCTGCCACTCGTTGGCGCCGATCACGTTGTCGATGTCGAAGTGGCCGGGGCCGCGCCGCGTCACCCGGCTGGCCCAGAAATCGGCCACGTCCTTGAGCACGGGGTAGCCGCGCTCGCGCAGCCAGGTCTTGTCGTGGGTCACCTGGTAGTACTTCCAGAAGGCCCAGCCCACGTCGCCCGTGATGTGCTGCTGGAACGGACCGGTCAGGGCCCACACCGGGGTCGTCTCCTGGCCCTCGCTGGCCGATTCCCACGGGAACATGGCGCCGCGGTAGCCGTGGCTGAAGGCGTTCTGGCGCGCCGCGCCCAGGCGTGCGTAGCGGTATTCGAGCAGGGATTTGGCCAGCTCGGGATGCAGGGCCAGCAGCGGCGGATACATCCATAGTTCGCTGTCCCAGAACACGTGGCCGTTGTAGCCCAGGCCGGACAGGCCCATCGGCGACAGGCTGTAGGCGGTGCCTTCACGCGCGAACGAGTACAGGTGGTACAGGGCCAGGCGCACCTCGCGCTGGACCCGCTCGTCGCCGGCGATGACGATGTCGCCCCGCCACAGCGCGGCCCAGGCCGCGGCGTGGTCCTGCTGCAGGCGGGCGCGCCCCTGCAAGGCGGCGTAGATGGTCAGGCGCTCGGCCTCGTTGTGCGGGTCGGCCGTGTGGGCCGAGGAGATCACCGAGCCGACGACGGCAAAGCGGAAAGTCTCGCCGGCCTTGAGGCGGCGGCTGAACTTGGTCAGGTGGGTGTTGTAGTCCCAGTCCTCGTGCACCAGGGCCGGCCCGGCGCGCTCGTCGAACAGCAGGCTGACCGAGGCGGCCACGGTGTGCTTGCCCGTCGGGCTCTTGCCGACCGAGGTCATGAGGGGAATGCTGACGTGGGGGCGGTCGATGACGGCGTACAGGTTCTTCACTTCGCGCAGGATGTCCGGCGCCTCGATCACGGCGGCGGGGGTGACCAGCACATCCTGGCGCGCCTGCAGTTCCACCGTGGCCAGGGCGCTAAAGGGCAGGTTGCGCAGGGCGGCGATGCTGTGGCGCACGTGCAGCTTGGCGCCCACGTCGAATTCGGTGACCAGGGTGGCCGTTTTCATGTCCAGGCGCTGGCGTAGGTTCGACACGCTGGCGGCGTCGGCGCGCCGTCCGTCGACGTCGAGCGTGATGTTCATGAAGTTGAAGCCCTTCAGGATGTTGTCGACCCGGCCGCGGCCGTAGTTGTCGAAGGCGCCGTTGAGCACCACCTCCGTGATCTTCATCGGTTCGGGCGAGGACACCAGGCCGATCATGCCGTTGGCGACGCTCACGCCGTGGTAGTGCGCCGGATCGATCTTGCTGGCCGTGATGGTCCAGTCGTCCTGGCCGGCGGCGCGGGCGAGGGCGCAGGCTCCCAGCAGCGCGAGCGCGGCGGCCGCGACGTGTTTGATGCCAATGCCGATGCCGATGCCGCTGGCGCGCTTGCGGGCCGCGGCTTGCTGATCCGGTGATATAAGCTGATCCATTGATACGTTCCAGAACGATAAAAAGCCAAAAAAACCGGCTGACCCACGGCCAGCCGGCAAAGGAGGTACTGTTTAGAACGACGCGGTGAGGCTGGCCTGCATGTTGCGCCCCAGGATAGAGCGGGCGAAGAAGTAGTTGCCCGCCAGTTCACTGAAGCTCGAACGGGGATTGCCCTCGGTCAGACCGATCGTGTTGGTCAGGTTCTGCACGCTCACGTTGAACGCCAGCTTGTCGTTGATCTGATAGCGCGCGCCCAGGTCGAAGGCGTGATACGCCGGCAGCACGATCGTGTTGCCGCCGTCGGCGTAGCGCTTGCCGACCTGGTGGAAGCTGACGAACACCTCGCCCTTGTTGTCAGGCAACAGCAGGCTAGGCGTGACGGTGGCGTTGACCTCCGGCGAGCGCTCCGGCTTGCCGCCGATGCTGGACAGGTCCACCAGCGCGGCCGACGGGCCGGTCACGGAGTCGAAGTGGGTGCTGGCCTTCTGGAACACGCCGGTCGCCGTCACCTGGGCGAACTTCACGGGACGCCACAACATATCGTATTCGACGCCGGTCACATTGATGCCGCCGTGGACCTTGGTGTCCAGCGTGTCGCCGGGGAACTGGCGGCTGTAGTTGAAGTTGTTGAAGTGGGTGCGGAACAAGGTCAGGCCGGTGGAGAAGCCGCGTTGCTTGTAGCGTGCGCCAATTTCCGTGAACGAGATCTTGGTCGGCTCCTCGCCGCCCTGTTCCTGGTAGCTTTGCGAGTAGCGTGCATAGCCGGCCAGGTAGTCGTTGAACAGGTAGTTGCCGCCGGCGGTGTAGGACGAATCGGTGCGCGCTTTCTTGGCGTCGACGCTGTAGTTGTCGAACACGTTCAGCTTGTTGTTGACCATGATGTTGTCGGCGTCGCTGCCATCCGGATTGAGCGCGCCTTCCGGCGTGATTTCCTTGCCGTTCGGGTTCCAGTTGGTGACCTTGGAGCGCTCCACGCGCACGCCGGCGTCCAGGCGCAGCTTGTCGTTGAACTTGAACTCGTCGTTCAGGTAGAGGTTGGTCGAGCTCAGCTGCTGCTTGCTCACGCCGGTGCCCCATGGCTGGTATTGCAGCACGCCCTGGCTGGTCAGCTGGCCGACCACCTGGCCGGCCGGGTTGATGGCCACGATGTCCAGGCGCGAGGGATTGTTTCTCACCTCGCCGAGAAAGCGCATATTGCCGTCGCTGCTGTCCTGGCTGTCCTGGTGGATGGCCAGCATGCCGACCGTCATGCTGTTGTTGGGCAGGCTCCAGGTCAGGCTCACGTCGTTCATCAGCACTTGCTTGGCGTGCAGCTGGGACGAGGACACGCTGTCGGCCACCAGGCCGTTGCCGCCCACGTTGGCCAGGCTCGCGCCGGTGTAGATGACGTGGCTGGCCACACCCTGCAGGGCGGCGCTGGCGCCCTTGAAGCGTGCCAGCATGGCGGCGACGTCGCTGTTCTTGCCCGGGTCCAGGCGGTCGGCGGCCGACACCAGGCTCGCGTTGTCATAAGTGAAGATGGCGTTGAACTGGTTGTTGAAGTCGGTGTAGCGCCCCTTCGACCTGAACGTGACGTTGTCCATCACCTGCTTGTCGAAGGCGTAGCCGATGGCGGTGGCCTTGGTGTGGATGCCGTCGGTGGCGTTGTTGTCGCGCAGGCCGTTGGACGTGTGGCCGGCCTGGATCGCGTTGTCGAGGCTGATCATGGTGCCGTAGTTGCCGTCAAAGCCAGGAACGGCTTGCGGGTGGGACGGATTGAGGAAGGGCGTCGGCAGCAGGAAGGCGTTATGGTCGTCGATCACCTTGACATTGAGGTTGAATTCGCCGTCGCTGAACTTGCGCCCGATGTAGGCGCGCAGCAGGCCGCCCTTGTCGGTGGTAAAGCCGGTGTTGCGCACGCCGTCGGAGGTGCGCATGTAGCCGCCGAAGCCGGCATACCAGCCGCCGCCGAGCGGGCCGCCGTAGCGGGCTTCGACCTTCTTGGTGCCATAGTCCGAGCCGGTCACGCGCAGCATGCCTTCGGCCTCGTCCTTGGCCTTGAAGGTCAGGAAGTTGACGGTGGCGCCGGCGCCGTTGGTGGTCAGGATGCCGGAGGTGCCGCCGCGTACCGCTTCCAGGCGGTCGATCGACAATTCCATGCGCACCATCTGGTCGGCGAAGCCGGCGCCGTAGAAGATCGGCAGGCCGTCTTCGGAGATCTGGATGAACGCCTGTCCGCCGCCGGCCAGGCCGCGCACGGAAAAGTTGTTCGATGCTTCGCCGCCCGAGTCCTCGACCATCACGCCAGGAATCAGTTCCAGGGCGGACGCCATGCTGCGCGGGGCCTTGCGGTCGAGGTCTTCGCGGTCGGCGACGGTCACCGCGACCGAGCTTTCGCGCACCGTACGCTTGAGCGAGGTGCTGCCGGTCACGACCACCTGGTTGAGTTTGTCTCCTGCAGTATCGCTCGTGGCAGCCGCGGCACCGTCGCTCGGGGCGGTCGCGCTATCGTCGGCGTGGGCCTGGTTGATCACCGTCAGCACGGCCAGCGTTATGGACGAGAGCAAATACTTCTTGTGGCTTTTCATGTGAACTCCGTTATAGATTTTATCAAGACTACCCGCCGCTCCGCGACATGTCACGGAGTACTTCCAAACTATCAATGTGAATGAACAACCGGTTGTTCTGTGTTGCGCAACCGGTTGCTCAACGTTAGAATTATGCTGCATATCAAAACGGAAAGCAACGACTTGAATGGAAGCACTGCAACATGTCGCATTTTTTCCAATTCGGCGGGCACGCCTCGTCGCTGTTCTATTAGTCGCAGTTCAACCTGGGAGCAAACATGAATGATCCGCGTATTGGCGACATCGTCATCGTCGGCGGCGGCACGGCCGGCTGGATGACGGCCGCCGCCCTGTCCAAGGCGCTCGGCGGCGCCTGCCGCATCCGCCTGATCGAGTCGGACGAGGTCGGCACCGTCGGGGTGGGCGAGGCGACGCTGCCCCATATCGCCCAGTTCAATGCCTTCCTCGGGATCGACGAGGACGACTTCGTCAGGAAAACCGGCGCCACCTTCAAGCTGGGCATTGAGTTCGTCGACTGGGACCGGATCGGCCAGCGCTACTTCCACAGCTTCGGCGCGATCGGGCGCGCGCGCGGCATGGTGCCCTTCTATCACTATTGGCTGCGCGCGGTCCAGGGCGGGGCCCAGCACGACCTGGCCGATTACTGCCTGAACATGGCCGCCGCGAGAGACGGCAAGTTCATGCGCGCGGTGGACGCACCCGATTCGCCGTTCGCCACCCTGGCCCACGGTTTCCACTTCGACGCCGTCCTGTACGCGCGCTACCTGCGTGCCTATGCGGAGCGGGGCGGCGTGCTGCGCTGCGAGGGCAAGGTGGTCGACACGGTGCTGCGCGGCGCGGACGGCTTTATCGAAGCCGTGGTGCTGGAAGGCGGCGCGCGCGTCGGCGCGGACCTGTTCATCGACTGTTCCGGCTTTCGCGGCTTGTTGATCGAGCAGGCGCTGCACACCGGCTACGAGAGCTGGGACCACTGGCTCCCCTGCGACCGCGCCGTCGTGGCGCCCAGTGCGCTGGCCGACGCGCCGGCGCCCTACACGCGGGCGACGGCGCGCCCCGCCGGCTGGCAATGGCGCATCCCTTTGCAGCACAGGACCGGCAACGGCCACGTGTTTTCGAGCGCCTTCATGAG
The DNA here is from genome assembly GCA_002428015.1 of Oxalobacteraceae bacterium UBA6018. Lineage (GTDB taxonomy): Bacteria > Pseudomonadota > Gammaproteobacteria > Burkholderiales > Burkholderiaceae_D > Telluria_A. Next base: position 56,199 of record DIZW01000042.1, read on the forward strand.
CGAGGATGAGGCCAGCGCCGTGCTGCTGGCGAACCTGGAGGGCGAGGCGCTGGGCGCTCCGCGCACGCTCAAGTTCGTCACCGGGCGGCGGCGCAAGGCGTGGAACCGCAACTGCTTCGCGATCGGCCTGTCGAGCGGCTTCATGGAGCCGCTGGAATCGACCAGCATCCACATGATCCAGTCGAGCATCGCGCGTTTGCTGCAGTTTTTCCCCGACCGGCGCTTCCAGCAGCGCGATATCGACGAATGCAACGACCAGCTGGCGCGCGAAACCGAGCATATCCGCGATTTCCTGATCCTGCACTATAAGGCGGGCAGGCGAACCGACTCGGCGTTCTGGAACCATTGCCGCCAGATGGAGATTCCCGCCACCCTGGCGCGGAAGATGGCCTTGTTCCAGACCCACGGACGCCTGGCGCGCGAAGCCGATGCGATGTTCGTCGAGGAGAACTGGCTGCACGTGATGGTGGGACAAGGCTTGCGGCCCGGCGGACACCACCCGCTCGCGCACTTGCTGGCGGCGCCAGAGCTGGAGGCGTTCATGGCCGACACGCGGGCCGTCGTCCGCGCCTGCGCGCAGGCGATGCCCACGCACGCCCAGTTCATCGCTGAGCATTGCCAGGCCAAATGAGGCCGGCAGGGGGAGGGCGACGGCCGCGCTGGCGGGGCGCCGCTTGCGCGCCGGTTCCATACCACTATGGCGTTTGCGCTATGATGCCGGGTTTGAGCAGCTAGCAACTGGCGCTCAGCCAGGCTGGCGGGGAAGGTGGGAAGTGAAGATAACGCTGGATCAATTGGCATTGAACCTGGGCCTGTCGAAGGGCACGGTGAGCCGCGCCATGAACGGCAAGGGCCGCATGTCCGAGGAAACGCGCACGCGCATCCTGGCCGCCATGCAGGAAGCCGGCTACACGCCCGATCCGACCGCCCAGGAACTGAGCCGGCGCTCGGGCCACAGCATCGGCATCTCGCTCCAGCAGGGCGGCTTCGGCCCCTACTTCACGCTGTTCTGGCGTGCGCTGGTGCAGGTGACCAGTGAACGCGGCACCCGCTTCATCGAGATGAGCGAGCCGCTGGACAGCTACGCGCGCCTGCCCCACGCCGTCCTGCTGCACAACACCATCGAAGTGCAGGAACGCCTGGCCCTGCTGGCGCGGCGCGGCGTGCCGGCGGTGGTGCTGGGGCATCAGCCTGACACGGCTTTCGTGGTGCCCGACGACGCCAACGGCGCGCGCGCCGCCACCGCCCACCTGCAGGCGCTCGGACACCGCGCCATCGCCTACGTCGGCATGGCCAGTTCGCAGCAGTCGGACCAGGACCGGCGCGCCGGCTACCGCGACGCCATGGCCGACATCGGCATCGGCGTGCGCGAGCAGTTCGAGCTCGATGGAGGGTTCACCGTGTTGGGAGGCTACCGCGCGGTGCGCCGCGCGTGGGAGGAGGGCGTGCGTTTCAGCGCGCTGTTCTGCGCCAGCGACGAAATGGCGGTCGGCGCCATCGGCGCGCTGGAGGATCTGGGCTTGAAGGTGCCGGACGATGTGTCGGTGGTCGGCTTCGACGGCCTGCCCGGGATGCCCTATGCCTTGACCACGGTGGTGCAGGATATCGGGCGCATCGCCGTGGAGGCCATTTCGCTGGCCGAGGCCTTGATCGATGGCGGCCCCAAGCGCGAGATCATCGTGCCGGTGACCTTGCGGGTGGGAGCGACGACGGCGCCGCCGCGGCACGCGCCATAGCAAGGGGCGGCGCGAAAGCGCTACCGGACGCCGTCAAACGTGCTAAAAGTGCTTCTTGAGCGCGACGTCGACAAACTCGTTGGTATAGGTGAGCGCGATCTTCACGTCCTTGTACGCCGGGTTGAATGCCGACAGCACGCCCAGTTCCTTGGCGGCGCCTTCGGCCGGCATGCGGCCATCGTTGGCGAACATCGGGATCTCCTGCTTGAGGATCGCCAGATAGGCCGCGCGGTCCTTGCCGCTGACTTCAACCGGAATCAGGGCCGCGATCTCCTCGGCGCTGTGGCTGTTGATGAAGCTGAGCGTGCGGACGAAGGCGTCGGCCAGGTGTTGGGCGATGTCGGGACGCTGCTTGACGCGCTCGCGGTTCATGAAGACTGTACTCGACGGGAACAAGGCGCCAAGGTTCTTCCGCGTGCCTTCGACCGTCGTCAGGTCGGCGAACACGCTCGCCGCCCCTTGGGCCAGATAGAAGTCGCCATCCGGTGTCGGCGCGACGACGACGTCGGCGCTGCCGTCGCGCAGCGCCGCCAGGTTCTTCTCCTTGCCGCCAGCGCCGAGACGCTGGTAATCGGCGATCGCGTGGCCGCCGGCCAGCACCAGGTAGTTAGCCAGGGTGGTCTTGGACGAGCCGTCGCCGCCGGCGATGATGCGGCTGCCCTTGAGGTCGGCCACGCCGCGGTACTTGTCGCGCACCCGGTTGGCGACCAGCACCTTGGCGCCCGGCGTCACGCCCAAGGTCACGATCGCTTCCGAATACAGTCCTTTCGACTGGCTGACGATATTGTGGTGGTAGTACGCGAGCACGGCGTCGACCCTGCCGTCGGCCAGCATCTGGGCATGCGGCACTTCGTCGCGGATGTTCACGATCGTCACGTCCATGCCGTCACCCTTGAGGTAGCCGAGACGCTCGGCCAGGATGACGGGGAAGTTACGGATCGCCTTGACTTCATCGACCAGCAGCACGATGCGCTTGTCCATGGCGACCGCTTCGGGCGCGGCGGCGTGCACCGCTCCGCCGCCGAGCAGGAACAGCAGCGACGCGAGCGCAAATGAGCTTTTCATGAGCTTCTTTCAGATTAGTTTGACGGGGCGGCCCGATGCCGGCGCCGCGCTCAGCGCATTTGCGACAGCGCCACCAAGGCCAGCGTGACGGTGAGCGCGCCGCCGATGCGGGTGGCGATTTGCGCGAACGGCATCATCTGCATCCGGTTCGCCGCGGTCAGGATCGCCACGTCGCCGGTGCCGCCCTGGCCGCTGTGGCAGGCATTGACGATGGCGGTCTCGATCGGGTGCATCTTGAGCCAGCGGCCCACCACGAAGCCGGTGCCGATCAGGGTGGCGACGGTGGCGACGATGGTGACCAGGTTGACGACGTTAAAGGCCGACACCAGCTTGTCCCACGGCGTCATGGCCACGCCGATGGCAAACAGCAGCGGGTAGGTGACGGCGGTCGAGAAGAATTTGTAGACGACGTGGGAACCCTGCTGCAGTTGCGGCGATACCGCATGCGACAGCTTGAACACGACCGCCACGAACAGCATGACCACGGGCGCCGGAAAATCGAACAGGCGAGCCGCCATCAGGCCGACCATGTACAGCGCGATCGCGGTAATGCCGGCGGCGGCGACCTGGCCCACGTCCATCGGCCCTGAAGGCGCCTCGTGGACCGGCGCAAGTTCGTCGGTTTCATTGGGCTGCAGGCGGCCTTCGCCGCTCAGGTGGGGGTAGCGCTTGCCGACGAAATTGAGCGAGCCGGCGATGACGATGGCGCTCAGGCTGCCCAGCATGACGGGCGGGAGCACCTGCGCGAATACGTCGCCCTGCGCCACATGCAGGATGGTGGCGTAGCCGATCGACAGCGGGATCGCACCTTCGCCGACGCCGCCGGCCATGATCGGCACCACGACGAAGAAGAAGGTATGGTAGGCGCCCAGTCCCAGCACGGTGCCCACCAGGGTGCCGACCATGGCGGCGGCCACCGAGCCGGCCGCCAGCGGAATGAAGATCTTGAGGAAACCCTTGATGAGAATCGTCCGGTCCATGCTCATGATGCTGCCGACGATGATCGAGGCGATGAACAGGTACAGGAAATTGGTCTGCTTGGTGAACTCCGTCACGTTCTTGACCACGCTGAGGGGAATCAGGTGGGCGAACGCCAGGTAGGAAGGAATGAAGGTGGCGAAGATGGCCGCCGCGCCGATATGGCGGATCAGCGGAATGCGCTTGCCCAGTTCGGCGCAGGTGAAGCCGCCCACCGCGAGCACCGCGATCGACACCGAGATATCGGTCGGCACCTTGCCGGTGGCGACGAAGCCGGCGATCAGGGCCACCAGCAGCACATAGACCGGCAGCGGGATGATCCCGATCCTGGTCTCCATCAGCTTCCACCAGCCGTGCGGCCAGAAGCCGGTGCTGGTGGTATCACTGGTGAGCGGGGCGCGGATTTCGGCGGGTAGCGATTTCATCATGGTCTCCTGGCCTGTGCGGCACGATTATTTTGAGTAGGTCAACACGCTGAAGGTGTTCGGCAGGAAGCTGGTTTGGGCCTCCTCACCGTCGCGATACTTCCTGACGTACTGCGCGTTCACCAGATAGATTTTTCCGCTGCGTTCGTCGAGCACGCCGGTGCGCGCCATCGGACGGGTGCCGACCGTCTCGGCGACCTGGTAGGCGTCGGCGGACAGTTGGCGGATCACGCTCATGCTGCCATCCTCGCCGTTGGCGGTGATGACCTCCTTGCCGCGCGGGTCGTACATGACTTCATCGACGCCGCGGCCGATCGGCACCCACGCCACCTGCTTGCCGCTGGCGGCATCGAGCACCGCCAGGCGCGGGCTGCTCGCCCGGTCGCCGCGGCAGCCGACAAAAATGCGCTGGTTGACGGGGTCCAGCTCCAACGCCGCCGGCTTGGCGCAGTCCGCCACTGCCACGACGGCGCCGGCCTGCATGGTGCGCGCGTCGATGCTGGCGACCGATCCGTGGTCGCGCAGCGGCATCACGATGTTGCCCTTGCCATCGGCGCGCGGCGCGTCCACCTTGACGCTGTGCAGGAGCACCGAGCCGGCGGGCTTGCCGGTGCGCGCGTCGAAGAACAGCACTGGCGTGGTCTTGGTCGCGGGGTCGGCCTCGCCGACGGCGGCGAAACGCTTGCTCACCGGTTCGTAGGTGGCCCCGTCGAAGCCGTCGGTTGCGCTCTTGTAGCGTGCCACGGTCTGCAGGGTGGAGAGCTTGAACACGATGATGTAGCCGTCGGTGGTGCCGGCGATGCCGCGGTCGAATTCGGGCGCCAGCGCGGCGGTGTTGGCGTTGCTGGACCCGGCCAGGGTCTTGATCACCTTGCCGGACTTGATGTCGTACACGTGCAGGCCGTCCTGGCGGTGCGCGATGAAGATGTGTCCATGCTGCGGGTCGATCGCGTTGTAGTCCCAGCCGGAGTCGCCGCCTGGGATGGTGACGCTTTTTTCCAGGTGATAGGTGCCTTCTGCGGCCGCCGGCAGCGCGGCGGCGGCCATGCACAGAGCCCCGCAAATGGCGGCGGCGCGGCGGGTTCGTTTCAGTGGTGTGAACATATCGTCTCCTTAATGCGTGAGAAGGTGGAAGTCCGGGCCGAGGATCAGCCGCCGAAGGGCACGCCGATGATCGCCTTGAGCACCCACCGGTCCGAGGCCGCTGCGTTGCCCCGTCCGATGCCCAGGTTCAGGTCCCAGTCCCTTATTTTCGTATCGAGCACGGCATACAAGGTACGCGCCTGGCGTCCAAGCGGACCGAGATGGGACAGTTGACCGATGCCGTTGTAGCTCTCGATACCTATTTCGGTGTCCGGCGCGGTCCGGTAGGCGAGCTTCGCGGCCAGTTCGAGCGTCGTCGGGCTGGGGCTCGGTCCCGACACCTTGAAGTCGACATTGGCGTTCAGCGCAGCGGTCCAGCGCGCGCCCCGATAGCCGACGATGCCTTTCAATTCGCCGTTCCATGGATTGGGGTCGAGCCGGAAAGCGACCCGCCCCAGTTCCAGGTTGGCGCCGTAGAAGAAGGGATTGTCCTGCGCCGCCGGCGCGATGAACTTCAGGCGCAGCTTTTCGCCGTCCACGTGCAGCTGGCCGTCCGGGCCGCGCGAGGACAACAGGTAGGCGCCCAGCTCCAGGTTCGGTGTCCAGCCGTAGGAAAACTCGGGCGTGACGCGCAAGGTATGGCGCGCGACCTGGGCCCCCGCATAGTCGGCACTGGTGGCGCCTGAGAGCACGTAGTTGGTGTGCACGTCGAGGCCGAAGGCGCCGGGCGCGCTCATTTCGTTCATGTAGACCTGGACTTCCTCGGGCGCCGCCTGGCTGGGCGCGGCCGCTGCGGCCAGCAGGACGCTGGCTGCGCAGCGCGCGAATGTCGATCGTGTGATGGCTGTCATATTATGTAGTCGGGTCCGCGAAAAGATGGTTACTGGTGTGTGTAGCCTCATCATGCGCGGCTCGCCTAAAGCCATTCTGAAAATTGGATGAACGCGAATTCAGATTCAGAGGTCCAGCACCAGCTCGGCGCCGCATGCGCGCGAACAGCAGGGCGCGAACTGGTCGTTCCGGGCGCGTTCGGCGTCGGTCAGGTACAGGTCGCGATGCTCGGGCACGCCCGCCAGGACGCGCGTGACGCAGGTACCGCACACGCCTTTCTCGCAGGAGCGCGGCACCTCGACGCCGGCGGCCAACAGCACTTCCAGCGCGGTCTTGTCGCTGGCCACGTGCAGTACCTTGCCGCTGGCGGCGAGCCTGATGTCGAAGGGCGCGTCGTCCGCCGTCCTGGTCGATTCGGCGGAGAAGTATTCCGTGTGCACGTGGCTGTCAGGCCAGCCGTTCTGGCGCGCCGTCGCGCACACCACGTTCAGGAAGCCCGGCGGGCCGCAGACATACAGGTGGGCGCCGGGGGAGGGCGCGTCCAGCAGCTTGGCGAAGTCGGCCAGCTGCTCGGCCGGGCCGTCGCTGAAGTGGAAGTGGGTGCGCGCGGCGTAGGGCGAACGGGCGATGCGGTCGCGAAACGCCGTGCGCGCGGCCGTGCGGGTGCAGTAGTGCAGCTCGAAGTCCGCGCCGCGGCGCGCAAGGTCCTCGGCCATGCTGATCAGCGGCGTGATGCCGATCCCGCCTGCGATCAGGAGCGAGCGCCGGCTCGCCGGGGCCAGCGCGAAGCGCGCCTTGGGCAGGCTGACGTCGATCAGCTGGCCCGCCCGCACGTCGTCGTGCATGGCGCGCGAGCCGCCGCGCGAGTGCGCTTCGCGCTGCACGCAGATCTGGTAGCGCCGTGTCTCGCTGGGGTCGTTGCAGAGCGAATACTGGCGCATCCGGCCGTCGCGCAAGAACACGTCCAGATGGGCGCCGGCGCCGAACGGCGGCAGCGGGCCGCCGCGCGGGTCCTCCAGGTCGAATACGCAGATGCCCTCGGCCTCCACGCTCTTATGCCTCACCTTCAGCGTCAGGCGTCCGCTGGGGCGGCGCCGCCGGCGCCGCCGCAGGTAGCCGCCGATGCCGCTGTAGGCCAGCACCGGGATGCACAGGGCGCCCAGCATGAGCACCAGCTGACCGGCCGTGCCGCCCACATGCCCGGTGTGCAGCGACAGGGTCCAGAAATACAGGCGGTGGCCCAGGCTGCTGGCGGCGTAAGGCGTGAAGCGCAGCACCTTGCCGCTGTAGGCGTCCAGGTCCAGCATGGTGCGCGCGTTCACGTGGGGGGCGTCGGCGGCGATCAGGTACATCTCCACCGCCGCTTGCGGGCGGCTCGGATAGTGGATCAGCGCCTCCTGCGGATGCGGCACCAGCGCCTGCGCGCGTTGCCACAGCTGCTCCAGCGGCAGGCGCGGCGCGCCGGCGGCGGGGCCGGAGCTGGGCGCCTTGGCCGGCTGGGCCGAGCCGGTCATGCTGTACAGGGCCCGCTTGGACCAGTCGAAGGCCTGCGGCAGGCCGGTCAGGGCGCTGGCAAGCACGATCACGCTGGCGTACAGCCCGACCGTCTTGTGCAGGCTGGCCGTGCGGGCTGCCCCCTGCAGGCGTGGATTGAAACGCATGGCCCGGCGCAGGCCACGCAGCGAGGGCGGCAGCCACAGGTACAGGCCGCCGCCGATCAGCACGATGGCGAACAGCAGCGCGCTGGTGCCGGTGATCAGCTCGCCGTTGGGCATGAAGCGGAAGCGGTGAATCTGCTCGAGCGTGCCCAGCAGGCCGCCCCAGCGGTGGCGCTGACCCAGCACGGCGCCGCTGCACGGGTCGAGATAGACGAAGCCCTGGTCGGTGAAGCGCACCATGGCGGCCGGAATGCGGGCGTCGCCATCGCCGCCGGCGATCAGGCGGATGTAGTCGAGCTGGGCGGTGGGCCGCGCGGCGACCGCGCTGGCGGTCAGCGCGTCGAGCGAGGCGCGGCTGATGCATGCCGGCGCCGTCAGCAGCTCGCGGTTGAGCAGCGGGTCGAGCTGGGGGCGAAACGCGATGCTGGCGCCGGTCACCGCCATCAGCACGATGACCAGCCCGACCGTCATGCCGCTCCAGCGGTGCAAGGGCAGCAGCCATTGCCGCATTGTGGAATTCATAAAATTTCGCTCCTGAAATAGACGATTGCAGCCGCGGCAGAATGGTGGTGCCGCATGTTTCATTTCCCGTGATTAAGGAGTATGCTGTTTTCCATTCGTTGCCAGTTTTCGGTATTGCTGCTCATACTTGCCGTCTCCCGAGAAGAATGCCTGCCGTCGCCAAACGCACCGCACCTCGCTACAGCCGAAGAGTAGAGCCCGAACCTGAACTCAACCTGAAAGCGGCGCCGGGGCAGTGCGCGGCGCTTTCGCACAACGGATGCAGCAAATGAAAGCCTTAATTGTCGAAGACCAGGAGCGGCTTGCGCGGTTTATCAAGCAAGGCCTGACTGAATATGCGTACACCGTCACGTGGGTCGGCAACTGCCGCGACGCGCGCGACGCCCTGTGCGAGACCAACTACGATGTGATCATCCTCGACCTCGGCCTGCCCGACGGCGA
>DIZW01000042.1:65193-81578 GCA_002428015.1 Oxalobacteraceae bacterium UBA6018
CTGATCCTGAGCGCGCGCGACACGGTGGAGGACCGCATCAAGGGCCTCGACATCGGCGCCGACGACTACCTGCCCAAGCCGTTCAGCCTGGAGGAGCTGCTGGCGCGCATCCGCTCGCTGATGCGGCGCCAGTCGACCTCGAAGGAGACCATCCTCGAGCATCGTGGCATTCGTCTCAACCTGCTGGGCCACACCGTGCACCTGAACGGCGTCGCCGTGGGGCTGACCAGCCGCGAATTCGCGCTGCTCGAAATCTTCATGCAGAACGCCGGACGGATCCTGCCGCGCACGCTCATTTGCGAGAAGATCTGGGAGTCGCACTACGACGTCGACACCAACCTGCTCGATGTCTACATGAGCAAGCTGCGCGCCAAGTTCGACACCGATCCAGGCGCGCCGCTGTTCAAGACGGTGCGCGGCGTCGGCTATCAACTGTTATGACGGTCCTGGCCCCAACGTTGCGGCGCGTGCTGGCGCCGCGCCTGGGCTCGATCAGCACGCGCCTGGCGCTGTGGTATGCGCTGGCCTCCACCTTCACGCTGGCCTGCCTGTTCGTGACCGGCTACTTCGTCCTGCAGCGCCACATCGTGAGCGGCCTGGACATGCTCAACCTGGCCGAGCTGGGCGAGGTGAAAGCCCACCTGGTGCGCGGCTACCAGCCGGACGACCCGACCTTCCTCGAACGCCGCCTGCGTAAGCCCAGCGAGCGTTCCGCCGCGTTGTTCTACCTCGACGTGCGCAACGACCATACCGGGGTGTCGTTCGTGTCCGATAACCTGCACGGCAAGCGGCTCGGCGGCAGCGTCGGCAAGGGCAACTTCAACCTCGACCAGGCCGGCATCGGCAAGCTGCGCGTGGGACGCTTCCAGATCGCGCCCTATACGATCAGCATCGGCACGGCCGCCGGGGAAGTGCAGCGCATGCTCGAAGGCTATGCTGAAATCGGCTTGTCGCTGTTGGGCTGCATGATCGTGGCCAGCCTGGTGATCGGCTTCGGCCTGAGCCGCATCGCGCTGCGGCCGGTGCGCATGATCAGCGAAACGGCCAACCGGATCCGCTCCGACAACCTGAGCGAGCGCATCGCGGTCGGCGTGGCACGCGACGAGATTTCCGAATTGTCGACCATGCTCAACCAGATGTTCGACCGGCTTGAGTCGGCCTTCACCCAGATCCGCCAGTTCAGCGCGGAGGCCTCGCACGAGCTCAAGACGCCGCTGTCGCTGGTGCGCCTGCATGCCGAGAAAATGCTGCTGAGCGGCGCGCTGGCGCCGGCGCACGAGGAGGCCGTCCAGTTGCAGCTGGAAGAGCTGGCGCGGCTCGACCAGATCATCGAGGAGATGCTATTCCTGTCGCGGGTCGAGGCGCACGCCATTTCGCTCCAGCTCACCCATGCCAATCCGGCCGGCTTCCTGCAAGCGTTCGCGCAGGACGCGCGCGTGCTGGCCGAGCACTCCGGCCAGCTGTTCGCCCACAGCCACGACGGCGAGGGCCAGGTCAGCTTCGACGCCAAGCGGATCCGCCAGATCCTGCTCAATTTGCTGAGCAATGCAGCCAAGGCCTCGCCGCCTGGCGGCCACATTACGCTGCGCTCCCTGCTGGAAGACGGCTGCTGGCGCATCACGATGGAAGACGAAGGGCCGGGCGTGGCGGCCGACCAGTACGAACGCATTTTCGAGCGTTTCGTGCGCCTGCCGGCCGGGCCGGCCAATGACAGCGGCAATGGCCTGGGGCTGGCGATTTGCCGCGGCATCGTCGGCATGCACCACGGCCGCATCGCCGCCGCCCCTGGCGTGCATGGCTCCGGCCTGCGGGTGATCATCGAGCTGCCGGCGCCGGGCGTGTAAGCCGGGACGAAAAAAGGCCGCCACGTGGGCGGCCCTGCGCAGGAGGGAGGGACCGGTCACCCGAGCCGGGCGATGGCCTCGGCAGCGCCGGCCGGGACGCCGTCCAGCGGCCGGGCCGCCGGCTTGTTCCTCATGGTCTGTTCCATACGGCCGCTACCCATCCCCTGCTGCCGGTCACAGGTCCAGAACCAGCATCGGCCCCGTCGAGCGTGAACAGCATGGCAGGAAGCTGTCGTTGCGGGCGCGCTCCGCGGCGCTGAGAAACACGTCGCGGTGTTCAGGCGTACCGTCCAGCACACGCGTCAGGCAGGTGCCGCACACGCCCTCGGCGCAGGAAGCCTGGACGTCGACGCCGCAGGCCGTCAGCGCGGCCAGCACCGTCTGGTCCTGGGCCACGCGGATGACTTTTCCACTGCTGGCGAGCTTGACGTCGAAGGGCACGTCGGCGTCCTTGTGCTGGACCGAGCCGCTGAAGTATTCGCGGTGGACCTGCTCATCGGGCCAGCCGGCCGCGCGCGCGGCGTTGATGATGGTATCCATGTAGCCCTGCGGTCCGCATACGTACAGGTGGGTGCCGGCGGCCGGATGGGCGAGGACCGCACCGGTGTCGAGCGGCGGGCAGCTTGGGTCGTCGCTGAAATGGTACTTCACCTGCACGCGATAGCTGGAGTTGGCGATGCGATCGAGGAAGGCGGCGCGGCGGCGCGTGCGGGCGCTGTAGTGCAGTTCGAAGTCGGCACCGCTGTTGGCCAGGCGCTCGGCCATGCAAAGGATGGGCGTGATGCCGATGCCGCCGGCGAACAGCAGCGAGCGGGTGGCGGCATGCGCCAGCGGGAAGTGATTCTTCGGCGCGCTCACCGTCAGGCTGTCGCCGCACGCGAGCGCATGCATCGCGCGCGATCCGCCGCGCGAGTCGGCGGCCAGCTGCACCCCGATCAGGTAGCGCCCCGTTTCGGACGGGTCGTTGCACAGCGAGTACTGGCGCACCAGGCCGGGCGCGAGCTGGACGTCGATGTGCGAGCCGGCGCTGAACGCCGGCAGCTGGCCGCCGGCGGGATCGACCAGTTCGAAGCTGCAGATGCCGTCCGCTTCAGGCACCTTGCTGGCCACGCGCAAGGTCATCATGCTTGCCGCCGGCTTGCGCAGCTTGCGCCGCAGGTAGGGGCTGGCGCCGGAGTAGGCCAGAACCACGGTGCCGAGGCAGGCCAGCAGCAGCAGGATCTGGTAGGGGAGGCCGCCCACCAGGCCGGAGTGCAGGGCGATGCAATACAGGTAGATCTTGCGGCCCAGCGGGACGTCGGTATCGTAGTGCAGCAGCGACATGACCGCGCCGCTGTAGGCGTCGAGGTAGAGGTAGGACTTGGCGATATCATGCGGGGCACCGCTTTCCAGGACCTCGAATCCGACCGGGTCGGTCGGCTTGACCGGGTAGCGCATGCTGACCCATTCCTGGTCCGGGAACGCCAGCTTCGAGTTCTGCCAGAACTGTTCCATCGACAGGCGTTTCACGCCCTCGACCGGGGTCGAACGGGGCGGCTTGGCCAGCCTTTGGGTGCCGGTGACCTGATAGAACAGCTCCTGCACCGGCTGGAAGCTGATGGGCAGGGCCGTCAGCGTGATCGCGACCAATACCAGGCTGGTATAGATGCCCACCACCTTGTGCAGGTTGATGGTGCGGGCGCTGCCCGGCAGGCGCGGGTTGAACTTGAGCGCGCTTTTGAGGCGCTGCCCGCGGCGCGGCCACCAAAGATAGAGGCCACCGGCCACCAGCAGCAGCAGGAAGGCGACGTTGTTCCAGCCGGCGAACAGGCGGCCGTTCTCCATGAAGCGGAAGCGGTGCAGCGAATCGGCGATTCCGAACAGCCCGCCGTACTGGTTCTGGACGCCCAGTACCGCACCGCTGCAGGGATTGAGGTAGACGTAGTCCTTGTCCGTGAACATGACCGCGGTGGCGCTGGTGGCGGCGGCGCTGACCTCGATGCTGTGCAGCTTGGCGCCCGGGTGGACGCCGCGCGCGATGCCGGCCAGCTTGTCGAGCGGCAGGCGCGGGCTGCAGGCGGCCACTTCGTGCAGGTCGCCGTTGACGAAGTGGTCGATGCTCGGACGCAGGACGAACAAGGCGGCTGTCACTGCCAGGAACACGATGACCAGTCCCATGGTCAGGCCGGTCCAGCGATGCACGATCAGGAAATTATTGCGGAACGGTGAATTCATGATGATGTCCTCCTTGAGCTTGGGGCGGTTCAGGGCGCGACGAGCGGATCGGCGATGACGAGCTGCTTTTCGTTGCGGATGTTTTTCTTGGAGTCGCTGATGGCTTTCCATTCCGGGTTGTCCGCCAGACGTGCGCGCACCTTCGCCACCACTGCCTCGCGGGCGCCGAGCGTGGCGTCGTTCCGGTATTCGAGGATCACCATCGTCGACCATGGACGGCCGGCGGCGTAGCGGTCGACGTAGATGCCGTAGTGGACCAGCACGCCTTCCTGCATCCAGCCGTCGAACTGCGGCACGACGTAGCCGTCGGCGTATTTCAGGTAGTCCGGCGCCGAAATCATGGTCTCGTAGGGAATCACCATGTACACCGAATCGGCGCTGCTGGCCGCGCTGCGCTTGTCGCGCACCAGGTCGGCCGGCGCGGTCTGGATCGACGTCGTCAACGCCAGCGCCTTGCTGCCCAGGCCACCGGGGAAGTCGCGTTCGATCGTCTTCCAGCGCTGCAGCGCGGCGTAGTTGGGAAAGGCCAGCATGGCGATCGCGTCGAAGCTGCCGCTGTCGGCATAGCGCCCGTACAGCAGGTTGAAGTCGCTCAGCACGCCGGCGCGTTTCCATGCCTGGAACTGGCGCAGGCCGGCGCCCTGCAGTTCGCGGCGCAGGGCGACGCGGTCGGCCGGCTTGGCGTGGTAGGTGACGATCAGCGAGAGTGGGCCGTCCGCATGCTGTTCGGCGGCGCCGGTTTGGGCCGATGCCAGCACGGTCAGCATCAGGGCGGCGGCGGCGCCGCACAGCAGATGTACAAATTTGCGCAACATGATGATTCCTTCAAATTGGGGTGACTCGATCGGACGTACGCCCCCCTCGGCCGCCGGCCGTGCGGGGGGCACAACGGCCAGGCTGGCTTAGTAGGCGATTTTGGCGCTGAAGCGCAGCGCGCGTTCCATGCCGGCGCCGTAGGAGCTGCTGGTCACGGAATTCCAGTACCACTTGTCTGCCAGGTTCGAGATGGCCACCTGCAGGGTGGTCTTGTGGCCAGAGAGCACGGTGTGGTAGGAGGCCGCCAGGTTGAACAGGCTGACGCCGGGGATCTGGCCCTGGTCGAGGGCGTTGATGAAGCGTGGCCCGGTGTAGGTGGCGCCGGCCTTGAGGCTCAACTGTTTCATCCACGCCGGGCTGTATTCGACGTTGAAGGTGCCGATCACTTCGGCCAGGTTCTCCGGCGACTTGCCGTTCAATGCCGGGTCGATCACGGTCTGCTGGGTGCCACGCATGAGCTGCGCGGTGCCGTTGACGGCCCACTCGCGGCTCAACTTGGCCTTGGCGGAGATTTCAAAGCCACGCAGGTGGCTGGTGCCGTCGTACAGGAACTCATGGAAACGGGCGCCCTTGACCTGGTTGGTCACCGCATTGGCGCGCTCGATGTCGAAATAGTCGATGTTGACGTAGGTGTTCTTCAACCACTCGGAGCGCACGCCGATCTCCTTCTGGGTCGACTCGGTCGGTCCCAGGATCTGGAATTCGTTGACCGAGCCGGTGGTGGCGGTGGGGCCGTCTTCCAGCGCGCGCATGAAGCTGCCGTACAGGACGGTTCGCGGCGCCACCTCCCACAGCACCCCGGCTCCCGGCGCCGTCGGCCGCGATTCGAGCGTGTTCGCCACCAGCGTTTTCTGGTTGGTGCTCATGAACTGGGCGTCCGACTTGCGCACGCCGGCCAGCACCTTCAGCGACGAACCGATGCTGATGGTGTCGTAGACGTAGAGACTCTTTTCGCGGTTGCGCGATGGCGCGACCGATTCCGCCTTGTCCGGGTCGACCAGAAGCGGGATCGGGGCCGGGTCGTAGATGTTGATCGGGGTGGTCGCGGTGCCGAAGCCGAATGGATTGTTGGCTTTGCGCTCGTTGGCGGAAAAGCCGAGCGCGGCCTCGTTGCGCAGCATGGCCAGCGCGAAGCGGCCGTTCAGTTCGACGCGCGCGAATCGGTTGTCGTAGTGCTGGTTCTTGATCCACTGGATCTGCATGGTGCCGGCGCCGGAATCGACGTCGTATTTGCCGGTCGTGCGGGCAGCCACCCGCGAGCGCTCCGAGTTCGACGCGCCCGCTTCTGCCAGCACGCGCCACTGGTCCGACAGCAGGTAGTCGACGCGCGCGATCTTGTTACGGGTGTGCGGCGTGTAGCGGCCCCAGGTCGCTCCCAGCATCTTGGTCGGGTCCAGGGTGTGCGGCACCGGGATGACGCCGTTGACGGCGGCGAGCGGCGCCAACGAGCCCTGTTCCATCACGTCCTTCATGTAGCTCTCGTAATCGAAGCGGAAGCTCAATTCCCGGGACGCGCGCCAGTCGGCGGCGACACTGGCGAAGTGGCCGGTGCCGGATAAATTATGCACACCGGTGGCGATGTGGGTGCCGGATGCGTTAATGCGCACGCCGAGTGGATGCTCGTCGCCGAAGCGGTGGCTCAGGTCGACCGCGGCGCCGTACTGGCCGAAGGCGTTGCCCGATACGGTCAGCGTCGCCAGGTCCTTGGCGGCGGGGCGCTTGGTGACCAGGTTGATGATGCCGGCCGGGCTGGCCAGGCCGAACATGAGCGCGTTGGCGCCTTTGAGGGCCTCGACCTTTTCCTTGTTCTCGGTCGGGATCGTGATGACGTTGGTGATCGCCAGGCCGCCGTTGATGCGGTAGTTTGTGTACAGGCCGAGCTGGATGCCGCGGAATTTGATGCTGTCGTTGGCGCTGCCGGCGCCGTTGTTGCTGGACACCCCGGCGACCGATTTGACGGCGTCGCCGTAGCCGTCCTGCTGGCTGCCTTCCTCGATCTGCTTGCGCGAGACGACCACCTTGGTCTGGGTCGAGCCGCCGCCGTCGGCCTGGGCCGGCTTGTCGGCCTCGTCGTCGGCGGCCGCCTTGGCTTGCTGGGCGAGGGCGGGCGAGTAGGGCGCGGCGATGCCGGCGATCCCCATCAGCACGTAGAAAAGTCGGGTAACGCAAAAGCGCTGGTGCATCATTTGAATGTCTCCTTGGGGCTTATCGTGCCGGGCCTTGAATCGATCCGGTCACTCTTTCGTTCCGCGCAGTGGTATCGCGGTTGTTATGACGGATCGTGAACCTCCAACCTGAACCCATCCTGAATACTGGCTAAACGCCGCAGGGGCGATTCGTTCAGCTTCGGTTCAGGCTCGCGCGCTACGCTGGCGCGCCATTGCCTCCCATTGCCACTCATTGCCACCCACTGCCACCAGGAGTCACCATGAACCTACGCCGTCTTATCGCCGTCGCATCGGCCGTCCTGTCGTTCCAGTCTGCGACGGCGCAGGCTGCGGTGCTGCATCCGATCGGGCGCACCGCGCTGGCCGGATACAGTGGCGACTTCGACCACTTCGCCGTGGACCTACGCGGAAACCGCTTGTTTCTCGCGGCCGAGGATCACGGCACGCTGGAAGTGTTCGACCTGCGCTCCGGCAAGCACCTGCGCACGGTGAGCGGCGTCGAAACCCCGCACGCACTGTTGTATATGGCCGACAGCAAGCGCCTGATCGTCAGCGACAGCGGCGCCGGATTGACCAAGATACTGGACGCGGCCACCCTCGCGCCGCTTGGCACCATCGCCACCGCGCCGGGGGCTGATTCGATGGGCTACGATGCGCAGGCCGGCTGCGTCTACCTCGTCACCGGTGGCAAGAACGGCAACATGGCGCAGTCGATTCTCGTCAAGGTTGACGCCCATACCGGCCGGACGCTGGCCGAGGCGCGTTTCGACACCGACAAGGTGGAGGCGATGGCGATCGAGCAGAACGGCCGCTTGCTCTACCTGAACGTCACCGGCAAGAACGAGGTCGCGGTGCTCGACAAGGCGACGCTGGAGGTGGTCAAGACCTGGCCGATCGTCGCCGGCCAGGCCAACGCGGCGATGGCGCTCGACGAAGCGCACGCGCGCCTGTTCGTGGTCACCCGCAAACCCTACCAGCTGCTGGTGCTCGACACCGCCACCGGCGCCACCGTGGCGGCGCTGCCGGCGCCCCAGCGCACCAACGAAGTGATCTTCGACCGGGACAACCAGCGCGTCTACCTCGCTGGCGATGACGTCATCGGCGTGGTGCGCCAGCGCGACCCTGAGCACTACGAGGCGCTGGCGCCGGTGGCTAGCGCGAAGGGCGCGAAGACGGCGATCCTGGTGCCGCAGCGCCGGCGCCTGTTCGCCGCCGTCTCGCCGGGTGAAGGCAAGACCGGCGCCGCGCTGATCTGGTTCGATGTCGCGCCGGCGTCACCTGCGGCCAAATGACGCGTCGCCATGATGCGCAACGCGCGATCGGGTCCATGCGGTGCCTTGATTCAGGTTCGGTTTAGGCAGGCAAATTATTCTTCGGTGGACGCTCGTTCGAGCGCGACAAATTTACCGACAACTCCTAAAGAACGACTGAGACAAAGCGATGAATCACACTGTTTTTAATTGGCCATCGGGCCGGATGAGGGTACGCACGTTCGTGTTCGCCGGCGCCGTGCTGAGCGCTCTCTGGGCGGCTCCCGCACAGGCGATGCGGCCCTTCGACGGCACCGACGCATCGGTGGCCGAAGCTGGCGTATTCGAACTTGAATTGGGCCCGCTGGGCTACGTTCGCCACGGCTCCTCGCGCAGCGTCGTGGCGCCGGCGGTGGTGGGTAACTGGGGCTTGCCGGGCGATATAGAGGTGGTGATCGAGGGCCGCTTGAACCGCGAGCTGGGGGAAGCGTCGGACGTCGACCGCACCAGCTTCGGCGATACCGCGTTCTCGGTCAAGCACGTGTTCCGCCACGGCAGCCTGCAGGATGGCGGCACTGGCGTCAGCCTCGCCGCCGAATGCGGCATCCTGCTGCCTGAGATCCATGGCGAGCATGGCACCGGCGCGACCTGCGCGGGCATCGCCTCGCAGCGATTCGACGCCGTGTCCCTGCACCTGAACGCGGCGCTCACGCGCAACCGCGATCACAGCGACGGCCGGTCCCTGGGCCTGATCGTGGAAGGCAATGGTGAGCTTCGTCCCGTTATGGAGGTGTTCGCCGAACGCGACACCAATGGCGGGCGCGTCAATTCCGCCCTGGTCGGGGCGATCTGGCAGAAGGCCGACGACCTGGCGCTCGACGTCGGCGTGCGGCGTGCCCGCGCGGACGGTGTCGCGCTTACCGAAGTGCGCATGGGCCTGACGTGGAGCTACGCGATGCACAGGTAGGCTGGCCAGCGCGGACTTTTCCGTCGGTGCGCCGCATGGCATTGACGGGTACCGGCCGGCGCTGTCGGCGGGCGCCCTCGCTGGTGCGGCCGCGCGAGCCTCGCCTTCGCTCGCCGGCCTGGGGCCTTCACTCCGGGGGCGTGAGCGTCACGCTCCCACGAGCGCCAGCGGAGCCGCCTCGGGAACCGGCGATCCCCGGTCCGCCTCAAGGGCCGCGTCGATTCCTGCGCGCGTCATCTCAGGCGCGAGCTGAAGCAGCAGGCTGTACGTGTAGGAGCGCAGATAGGCGTTGCGTCTGACGGCGAGCCGCGCCACATTGGGAGCGAACAAATGCGACACCTCGATCGTGCGCAAGCCGTGGGCCTGGCTTTGCCCCACCGCCATCGACGCCACGATGCCCACCCCCATGCCCAGCGCGACGTATTGTTGGATCACGTCCGAATCCATGGCCGTCAGCACGATGTCGGTGCCGATGCCGGCCTTCTGGAACGCCGCGTCGATATGGCCGCGTCCGGTGAAACCGACGTCGTAGGTTATCAGTGGATAATCGGCAAGGTCGTCCAGCGTCACCTGCGCGCGCTCCAATAAATCATGGCCTTCCGGCACGACCACCACATGGTTCCAGCGGTAGCAGGGGAAGGAGACCAGCTCCTCGAAGCGGCTCAGCCCTTCGGTCGCGATGCCGACGTCGGCGCGCCCGGAGATGACCAGCTCGGCGATGTGCTCTGGCGAGCTTTGCAAAAGCGCGATGCGCACCTTGGGGAACGACGCGCGAAACGCGCTGATCGCCGTCGGAAGCACATAGCGCGCCTGGGTGTGCGTCGTGGCGATCGTGAGCGTGCCGACATCGCCTTTGGCGTATTGCCTGCCAGCGAGCTTGAGGTTGTCGGCCTCGAGCAGAAGACGCTCCACGATCGGCAGCAGCCCCTTGCCGGGCTCGGTCAGGCCGGTCAGCCGCTTGCCGTTGCGCTCGAAGATGTCGACGCCCAGTTCCTCCTCCAGTTCGCGGATCTGGCGGCTGATCCCCGGCTGCGAGGTCATCAGCACGTTGGCCACCTCGGTCAGGTTGTAGCCGCGGCGAGCGGCCTCGCGGATGGACCGCAATTGCTGGAAATTCATGGTCTTGTACTCCTTAGTGCTAGTTGGCGTTGACGAACACACGCAGGCGCTGCGGGCGCACGGCCAGCATCTCGCCCTGTATCGGCTGCAACTGGGCGAAGCGCTCCGCCGAGATCAGGGCTTCGATGACTTGCCCGTCGTCGCCGCTCTCCATTTCCAGCCGGGCCAGCGGGCCGATCGCGTGCACGCGAATCAGCCTGGCGGCGACGCCTTCGATGCCGGGCGCGTAACGCCGCACCTCCAGATCGTGGGGCCTGACGAAGCCGATGCCTTGCGCCTCGCGCGCGTCGCCATGCTCTGGTGCGTCGAAGCGGGCGCCGCCGGTATCGAGCGTCCCTTCGTGCACACGGCCGTGGAACAGGTTGACGTTCCCGAGGAAGCCATACACGAAGGGGGAGGCGGGACGGTTGTAGACCTCGTCCGGCGTGCCGAGCTGCTCGACTCTCCCCTTGTTCATCAGCACCACGCGGTCCGCCACTTCGAGCGCCTCCTCCTGGTCGTGCGTGACGAAGATGCTGGTGACGTGGAGCGTATCGTGCAGCCGGCGCAGCCAGCGGCGCAGCTCCTTGCGCACCTTGGCGTCCAGCGCGCCGAACGGCTCGTCGAGCAGCAGCACGCGCGGTTCGACGGCGAGCGCCCGCGCCAGGGCGATGCGCTGGCGCTGCCCGCCCGACAGTTGCGCAGGGTAGCGGTCGGCCAGCCAGTCGAGCTGCACCAGTTCCAGCAGTTGCGTGACCTTTTCGCGGATCTGCGCGTCGGACGGCCTGATGCCGCGCGGTTTCACGCGCAGCCCGAACGCGATGTTCTCGAACACGCTCATGTGCTTGAACAGCGCGTAATGCTGGAACACGAAGCCGACCTGGCGCTCGCGCAGGTGCCGCGACGACGCGTCCTCGCCGTCGAGCAGCACGGTGCCGGCGTCAGGCTGCTCAAGCCCGGCGATCACGCGCAGCAGCGTGGTCTTGCCGCAGCCGGAAGGCCCGAGCAGCGCGGTCAGCTCGCCGGCGGGGAAGTTCAGCGATACCTTGTCCAGCGCGGTGTAGCCGCCGAATCTCTTTTGAATGTTCCTCACTTCGATTGCCATGCTCTTCACTCCTCCAGCTTGTTGTGAGCAGCCGTGCTTGTCGACCGCCATTCGACGAACGACTTCAGAGCCAGCGTCACCAGCGCGAGCAGCGCCAGCAGGGACGCCACCGCGAAGGACGCGGAGAAGTTGTATTCGTTGTAGAGAATTTCTACGTGCAGCGGGATGGTGTCGGTCTCGCCGCGGATGTGCCCGGACACCACCGATACCGCGCCGAACTCACCCATCGCCCGCGCGTTACAGAGAACCACCCCGTACAGCAGGCCCCACTTGATGTTCGGCAGCGTCACGTGCCAGAAGGTGTGCCAGCCCGACGCGCCCAGCACCAGCGCGGCCTCCTCCTCCTCGGAGCCCTGCGACTGCATCAGCGGAATCAGTTCCCGGGCGACGAAGGGGAAAGTGACGAAGATGGTCGCCAGCACGATGCCCGGCACGGCGAACAGGATCTTGATGTCATGCGCGCGCAGCCAGGGCCCGAACCAGCCCTGCATGCCGAACAGCAGCACGTAGATCAGGCCGGAAATGACTGGTGAGACGGAAAACGGTAGGTCGATCAGCGTCAGCAGAAGCTGCTTGCCGCGGAAGTCGAATTTGGCGACGGTCCAGGAAGCGGCCACGCCGAACACCAGGTTCAGCGGAACCGCGATCAGCGCCGTCAGCAGCGTCAGCTTGATGGCCGACCAGGCGTCCGGCTCGGCGATGGCGGCCAGGTAAGTGCCCCAGCCCTTTTTCAGCGCCTCCGTGAACACCGCGGCCAGCGGCACGAACAGGAACAGCACCAGGAAAGTGAGCGCGACGCCGGTCAGGGTGAGGCGCACCCATGCCGGCTCCAGCGTCGCATCCGAGACCCGGCAGGCCGGTTCCAGCGGCGAGGACGCGGTGCGCGATAGCGTGTTTGCGGTAGCGGACCCCATGTCAGCTCCCCGTAGCGCCGCGATTGCGCGTCCAGGCCTGCAGCAGGTTGATCGTCAGCAGCAACGCGAACGAGACCAGCAGCATCACAACCGCGATCGCGGTCGCGCCGGCGTAGTCGTACTGCTCCAGATGGGTGACGATCAGCAGGGGCGTTATCTCCGACACCATCGGCATGTTGCCGGCGATGAAAATGACCGATCCGTATTCGCCGGCGGCGCGCGCGAAGGCGAGCGCGAATCCGGTCAGCAGCGCCGGCAGGATGGCCGGCAGGACCACGCGGGCGAAGGTCTGCAGGCGGCCGGCCCCGAGGCTGGCCGCCGCTTCCTCCAACTCGCGTTCCGTCTCCTCGAGCACCGGCTGCAGCGTGCGCACCACGAACGGCAGGCCGATGAACGTCAGCGCGACCACGATACCGAGGGGCGTGAACGCGACCTTGACGCCGAGCGGTTCCAGGTAGCGCCCGATCCAGCCGTTCGCCGAATACAGCGCCGTGAGCGCGATGCCCGCCACGGCTGTCGGCAGCGCGAACGGCAGGTCGACCAGCGCGTCGACCAGTCGCCGGCCGGGAAAGGCGTAGCGCACCAGCACCCAGGCGACGATGCCGCCGAAGACCACGTTCAGGGAAGCGGCGACAAGCGCGGCGCCGAAGGTGAGCCGGTAGGAGGCCAGCACGCGGGGCGACGCCACCGCGTGCCAGAACGCGTCCCAGCTCAGTGTGAAGGTCTTGAAGAAGACGGCCGAGAGCGGGACCAGCACGATCAGGCTGAGATACAGGATGGTGAACCCGAGCGAGAGGCCGAAGCCGGGTAGAACGCGGCGCACATGCGGGCGCTCGCGCTGGGGCGGAAGTGTCGATGTGCTGATTGGCATGAATATGTCCTTATTACCGAAATGACTAACTAGTAGCGATATTCACACTGATAGGTTATTAAGAGAACGAATTTTTTCGCATTTGATTAGCAGATTTGCGTATATACCTAGTGTTTTAACAAGATCTCTGCCGTAATTCGTACAGGCCGGTCCTCACTTCGCCTGAGGTTGGTAGATTTCGTCGAACACGCCGCCGTCGGAGAAGAACTTCTTCTGGGTCTGGCGCCACGGTCCCGAGATATCGGCGAGCGTGAACAGCTTCACCGCAGGGAACCGGGCGCCGTATTTCTTGGCCGCCTGGGCGCTCGTCGGGCGGTAATGATGTTTCGCGATGAGCGCCTGGCCGTCCTCGGTGTAGAGATATTGCAGGTAGGCCTGGGCGACGGGCCGCGTGCCGTGTTTGTCCACCACCGTGTCGACCACCGCAACCGGCGGCTCGGCCAGGATGCTGGTCGGCGGCAAGACGATCTCGACCTTGCCCGGACCCAGTTCATCGATGGCGAGAATCGCCTCGTTCTCCCACGCGAGCAACACGTCGCCGATGCCGCGTTCGACGAAGCTTGTCGTGGCGCCGCGCGCGCCCGAGTCGAGCACCGGGACATTTTTATAGAGCTGGGCGACGAATTGCCTGGCGCTCTGCTCGCTGCCACCTTTCCGCTTCAGGGCATAGCCCCAGGCTGCGAGGAAATTCCAGCGCGCGCCACCGGACGTCTTGGGATTGGGCGTGATGACCGAAACGCCGGGCTGGACCAGATCATTCCAGTCCTTGATGTGTTTTGGGTTTCCTTTGCGCACCAGGAACACGATGGTCGACGCGTAGGGCGTGCTGTTGTGCGGCAGCCGGCGTTCCCAGTTCTTGTCGAGCAGGCCGTGGTCGGCGATGGCGTCGATGTCGTAGGCCAGGCCCAGCGTCACCACGTCCGCGTCCAGGCCGTCAATCACGCTGCGCGCCTGCTTGCCGGAACCGCCATGCGACTGTTTGATGGTGACGGTGTCGCCGGTCTTCGCCTTCCATTGCCTGGCGAAGGCAGCGTTGATGTCCTGGTAGAGCTCGCGGGTTGGATCGTACGACACGTTTAGCAGCGTCACGTCGGCCGCCTGCGCCCCTTGCGCCCAGATGGCGGCGACGAATGCCGCGTGAATTACGTTCTTGAGTAACAAATTTTTCTCCTGGTGATCGCTGGTTGAATGTGAGGCCAGATTAATGATCGGGCGGAGAAAAAGGAACGAATCCTTTCAGTGGTGCATATGCGATTTGCGCATATGCAGGCAGCGCCGGCATGGTTAATTACGGCGCATTGAGCGGATGAGCCGCGCATGAAGTTCCGCCACGGTCGCGCACCCGGCGCCGTTTAGTAAAAGCGCGCCAGTTCACTGGATTCGCATGAAACATGGCCCCGGAAGCGCTGCTTCGATTGTGGCGTCACCTGGCCAGCGCTACAGTTTCTCCCCCAACTAAGACAGGTCACCCCGCGCAGGCGCGGCAACGACGACAGAGGAGACTATCGATGAGAACAACGATCCTGGCTAGCGCAAGCTGGTTGACGCTAGCGGCGGCCCTCGTTGCCTGCAGTGGTGGCGGCAGCTCCACGGCCACGGCACAGACTCCGGCGCCTGCATCGACTCCAACGCCGACGTCAACGCCGACACCGACACCGACACCGGCACCCGTCGCCGCTACCTGCAGCGTCAACGGCCAGGCCTGGGCCCAGTGTGCGACCGACAACGGCGGCTGGGGCTTCGAGAGCGGCCAGTACTGCGTCGCGCGCAGCTTCTGCCCCGCCAATCGCGACGCGCTGCCGGCCATCGCAGGCCGCAGCGCGCCGGTCGATCCGAAGGCGAACGCGAAGACCGTGGCCACCTACGGCTGGCTGCGCGGCGTGTGGGGCAAGAACATCATCGCCGGCCAGTCCGACCTGACGTGGAAGGACTCGATCGACATGGCCGAGCGCGTGTACGCCGAC
Source organism: Oxalobacteraceae bacterium UBA6018 (assembly GCA_002428015.1). Lineage (GTDB taxonomy): Bacteria > Pseudomonadota > Gammaproteobacteria > Burkholderiales > Burkholderiaceae_D > Telluria_A. The sequence continues at coordinate 80,405 of DIZW01000042.1, forward strand.
ACCGGCAAATACCCCGCGCTGATGGGCTATGACTTCATGAACTATGGGATGACCGCCAGCTGGGTCGAGGGCCGGCACCAGACCGAGGAAGCGATCGCCTTCGCAGGCAAGGGCGGCCTGGTCGCGTTCAACTGGCACTGGCGCGATCCGTCCTTGCTCAAGACGGCGCAGGTCAACAGCGCGAATTTCTACGCGCGCGAGACGGACGCGTCGAAGAACACCGGCTTCACGATCCCCGTGGCGCAGGGCGCTCTGGACAAGAGCAGCCCGGCCTACCAGCAGCTCGACGACGGCATCGACCTGATCGCCGTGCAGCTGCAGCGCCTGTCCGACGCCGGCGTGACTGTGCTCTGGCGCCCGCTGCATGAGGCGTCCGGCAGTAACGGCGACGGCTGGTTCTGGTGGGGCCGCAAGCGCACGGACGGCGTGCCGCAGGCCTTTGCCTATACGCTGCTGTGGCGGCACATGTACGACCGCCTGGTGAACGTGCATGGCCTGCACAACCTGATCTGGGTGTGGAACGGGCAGGACCCGGCCTGGTATCCGGGCGACGACGTGGTGGACGTGGTCGGCTACGACATCTACGACAGCACGGACAAACAGACCTACGGTTCGCAGCTGGCCACTTACGTGCGTGCGCAAAAGAGCAGCGCCGAGAAGAAGCTGGTCGCGCTCACGGAAAACAGCTACATCCCCGATCCAGACAAGATCGCCGTGGACGGCGCCTGGTGGCTGTGGTTCATGACCTGGAGCGATGGCGATACAGCGGCCGGCGTTACCGACGCGAATAACTTCTGGACAGGCGAGTACTACAACACGAGCGCACAAAAGAAGAAAGTCTATAACCATCCGCTGGTGATTACGCTGGATAAGATGCCGCGCTTTTAAAGCCCGGCACCACGCGCCGGGCTCCATGCGGGCGATTCAATGGGACGATAATGTTTCCGTTTATCAGCAGGGTGCGGGCGTGGAATACTATTCGCATCGAATCGCCATGCGTGGTGAATCTTATTGGCCGATGTTTAGTAGGGAAGCACTGATTTATTCTGGCGGATGAAATTGGCCAAGGGAAAAATGTACGCTGCAAGGCGCAAACCGCAGTCATATCGGGCGGTATGGCGAGGATTTGCAAACGCCGCAGCGTGCTTTTTTCACGGCCAAGTTCGCCGTCATG
>DIZW01000052.1 GCA_002428015.1 Oxalobacteraceae bacterium UBA6018
CGCTCGAACTCCTGCAGCACCGCCTCTTCCACCAGGTCGGTCAGCTCCTCGATGATGAACGAGCCCTGGTTGGGGTTCTCGTTCATGGCCAGGCCCCACTCGCGGTTGATGATCAGCTGGATCGCCAGCGCGCGCCGCACCGAGGCGTCGGTGGGCGTGGTGATGGCCTCGTCGTAGGCGTTGGTGTGCAGACTGTTGCAGTTGTCGTAGACCGCGATCAGGGCCTGCAGGGTGGTGCGGATGTCGTTGAAGTCGATCTCCTGCGCGTGCAGCGAGCGGCCGGAGGTCTGGATGTGGTACTTGAGCTTCTGGCTGCGCTCGTTTGCGCCGTATTTGTCGCGCAGCGCGATGGCCCACAGGCGCCGCGCCACCCGCCCCAGCACCGTGTACTCGGGGTCCATGCCGTTACTGAAGAAGAAAGACAGATTGGGCGCGAAGTCGTCGATGTGCATGCCGCGCGCCAAATAGGCCTCCACGAAGGTGAAGCCGTTCGACAGCGTGAAGGCCAGCTGCGAAATCGGGTTCGCGCCCGCTTCGGCGATGTGGTAGCCCGAGATCGACACCGAATAGAAATTGCGGACCTGGTGGCGCACGAAGTATTCCTGGATGTCGCCCATGACCTTGAGCGAAAACTCGGTCGAGAAGATGCAGGTGTTCTGGCCCTGGTCCTCCTTGAGGATGTCGGCCTGCACCGTGCCGCGCACGTTGGCCAGCACGTGGGCGCGGATGGCGGCCGCCTCGTCGGCGTCCGGCGCGCGCCCCTGCTCGCGCGCGAAGGCCTCGCAGCGCTGGTCGATGGCGGCGTTCATGAACATCGCCAGGATGGTCGGGGCCGGGCCGTTGATGGTCATCGACACGGAGGTGGCCGGGTCGCACAGGTCAAAGCCCTCGTACAGCGCCTTCATGTCGTCCAGGGTGGCGACCGACACCCCGGCGTTGCCGACCTTGCCGTAGATGTCAGGCCGCGGCGCGGGGTCGGCGCCGTACAGGGTGACCGAATCGAAGGCGGTCGAGAGGCGCTTGGCCGGCATGCCTTCCGAGACCAGCTTGAAGCGCCGGTTGGTGCGCATGGCGTCGCCTTCGCCGGCGAACATGCGGGTCGGGTCCTCGCCTTCGCGCTTGAAGGGGAACACCCCGGCCGTGTATGGAAACGCGCCGGGCAGGTTCTCGCGCAGCAGGAAGCGCAGCAGCTCGCCATGGTCCTCGAAGCGCGGCAGCGCCACCTTGCGCACCGTGGTGCCCGACAGGGTCTGGCGCACCAGGCGCGTGCGCGCCTCGACGCCGCGCGTGGCGACCGGGAAATCGTCGCCGGCGTAGGCCGCCTGCAGCGCCGGCCAGCCGTCCAGCAGTGCGCGGGCGCGCTCGTCCAGCGCCTGCTCGCGCGCGGCGATCAGCGCGTCCAGGCCGTCCGCCTGGCCGCCCTGGCCCGCTTCGTCCAGCATGCGCTTGGCCGCCGTCAGCTGCTGCCGCTCGCGCGCCAGCGTGACCTGGCGCGCGCCGTCGCGGTGGTAGCCGCGCACGGTATCGGCGATCTCGGCCAGGTAGCGCGCGCGCGCCGGCGGCACGATGGCGCGCTGCGCGCCTGCCTGCGCGGCGCCGCCGCCGGTGGCCGCGGCCAGCCTGCCCGGGCCCACCGGCAGCCCGAGCGCGGCCAGGCGCGCCAGCAGGCCGTGGTAGAGCGCGGTGACGCCCTCGTCGTTGAAGCGCGAGGCCTGGGTGCCGTACACCGGCATGGCCTCCAGCGGCTCGCCCCACAGCTCGCGGTTGCGCTGGTACTGCTTGGCCACGTCGCGCAGCGCGTCCTGGGCGCCCTTGCGGTCGAATTTATTGATCGCGATGGCGTCGGCGAAATCGAGCATGTCGATTTTTTCCAGTTGGCTGGCGGCGCCGAACTCCGGCGTCATCACGTACAGCGACAGGTCCACGTGCGCCACGATGGCCGCGTCGCCCTGGCCGATGCCGGAGGTCTCCACCAGCACCACGTCGAAGCCGGCCACCTTGCACGCGGCGATCACCTCGGGCAGGGCCGGCGAGATCTCGGAGCCGGCCGCGCGCGTGACCAGCGAGCGCATGAACACCCGCGCCTGGCCGTGCCACGGGTGGATGGCGTTCATGCGGATGCGGTCGCCCAGCAGCGCGCCGCCCGACTTGCGCCGCGACGGGTCGATCGAGATGATCGCGATGTTGAGCGCGTCGCCCTGGTCCAGGCGCATGCGCCGCACCAGTTCGTCCGTCAGCGAGGACTTGCCGGCCCCGCCGGTGCCGGTGATGCCCAGCGTGGGCACCGCCAGCGGCGCGGCCGCCTCCAGCAGGGCGCGCCGCAGCGCCGGGGCGGCGCGCTGGTTCTCCAGCGCCGTGATCAGCTGCGCCAGCGGGCGGTGGCGCGCCGCCACCGCGCCGCCGCGCAGCGCGTCCAAGGTGTCCGGCGCGTAGGCCGACAGGTCGAGGTCGCAGGCGGCCAGCATGGCCTCGATCATCCCGGCCAGGCCCATGCGCTGGCCGTCCTCCGGGCTGAAGATGCGCGTCACGCCGTAGTCCTGCAGCGCGGCGATCTCGGCCGGGACGATCACCCCGCCGCCGCCGGCGAACACCTTGATGTGGACGCCGCCGCGCTGCCTGAGCAGGTCGATCATGTACTTGAAGTATTCCATGTGCCCGCCCTGGTAGCTGGAGATGGCGATGCCTTGCACGTCCTCGGCCAGGGCCGCCGTGACCACCTCGTCGACCGAGCGGTTGTGCCCCAGGTGGACCACCTCCGCGCCTTTCGACTGCAGGATGCGGCGCATGATGTTGATCGAGGCGTCGTGGCCGTCGAACAGCGCGGCGGCGGTCACGAAGCGGACCTGGTGGGTGAGCCGCGCCGGCGCGGGCGCAGGCAGAGGTAGGTCGAGGCGGGTGGCGGCGGTGATGTCGTTCATGGTGGTCCTTGTGGATGTTCGGGTGGGGCGGGGCCGGGAGGGTCAGGGCGCGCCGGCGCCGCGCGCGTGCGCCAGCAGGCGCGCCTTCTCGGCGTGGAAACGCGCCACCGCCTGTAGCTTGACGTGGCCGAAGCCGCGGATCTGTTCCGGCAGCGCCGCCAGCTCCACGGCCAGCGCGTGGTTGCCGGCGTCGAGCCGCGCCAGCAGCGCTTCGATCATGGCGCTGTATTCGCCGATCAGCGCGCGCTCCATGCGCCGCTCGGCGCTGCGCCCGAACGGGTCGAGCGGGCCGCCGCGCAGGCGCTTGCACCTGGCCAGCAGCTTGAAGGCGTGCCACATCCAGCCGCCGAATTCGGCCTTGAGCAGGTGGCCGTCGGCGTCCTTTTTCGCCAGCAGCGGCGGCGCCAGGTTGAACTTGAGCGTGAACCCGCCCTCGAACTGCTGCTTGAGCTGCTCGACGAAGCGCCCGTCGGTGTACAGGCGCGCCACTTCGTACTCGTCCTTGTAGGCCATCAGCTTGAAGTAGGACTTGGCCACCGCCGTGGCCAGCCTGGTGCCCAGGCCGAGCGCGCTCTCGGCCGCGCGCACGCGCGCCACCAGCGCCTCGTAGCGCGCGGCGTAGGCGCGGTCCTGGTAGGCGGTGAGGAAGGCCACGCGCTGGCCGATCAGGTTCGTAAGGCTGGTCGGCATCGTCACCACCACCGCCTGCGCCGGGGTGGCGATGCGCTCGACCCGCTTCAGGTCCACCGCCGCGCGCCGCCCCCATAGAAAGCTGCGCTGGTTGGCCGCCACCGCCACCCCGTTCAGGGCGATCGCGCGCAGCAGGGCCGCCTCGCTCAAAGGGATGCGCCCGCGCTGCCAGGCGTAGCCGAGCATGAACAGGTTGGCGGCGATCGCGTCGCCCATCAGTGCCGTGGCCAGCCGGGTGGCGTCGATGAAGTCGGCCGCGTCCGCGCCGCCGACCGATTCGGCGATCAGCGCGCGCACGGCGGCGGCCGGATACTGCCAGTCCGGGTTCTGGGCGAAGGTGCCGGGCGGCTGCTCGTGCAGGTTGATCACCGCCAGGGTGCGGCCCGGGCGCATCTTGGAGACCGCGTCCTGGGCGCCGGCGGTGAGCATGTCGCAGCCCAGGATCAGGTCCGCCTCGCCGGTGGCGATGCGCTGGGCGCGCAGCTGGGCCGGGGCGGCGGCGATCTTCACGTGCGAGGTGACCGAGCCGTTTTTCTGCGCCATGCCGGTCATGTCCAGCACCGACGCGCCCTTGCCTTCCAGGTGGGCCGCCATGCCGATCAGGGCGCCCACCGTGATCACGCCGGTGCCGCCGATGCCGTTGATGAGGATGTTGTAGGGCCGCTCGCAGCCGGGCAGGCTGGGCTCGGGCAGCGCGCCGAAATCCTCGTCCGCGCTCGCGCCGGGCGCCGCCCCGGTGCGGGATTTTTTCAGGGCGCCGCCTTCGATGGTCACGAAGCTTGGGCAGAACCCCTTCACGCAGCTGAAGTCCTTGTTGCAGGAGGACTGGTCGATCGCGCGCTTGCGCCCGAATTCGGTTTCCTTGGGCAGGATGGCGACGCAATTGGACTGCACCCCGCAGTCGCCGCAGCCTTCGCACACGGCCTCGTTGATCACCACCCGCCGGGCCGGGTCGGGGTAGTCGCCGTGCTTGCGGCGGCGCCGCTTTTCGGCCGCGCAGGTCTGGTCGTAGATCAGCACCGACACCCCGGGGACCTCGCGCAGCTCGCGCTGGACGGCGTCGAGCTGGTCGCGCCCGTGCAGGCTGACGCTGGGCGGCAGCGCCGCGCGCTCGCGGTAGCGCGCCAGGTCCTCGGTGACGAGGGCGATGCGCTCGACCCCTTCGGCCGCCATCTGGCGCGCCACCAGCGCCACCGAGATCGGCCCGTCCACCGGCTGCCCGCCGGTCATGGCCACCGCGTCGTTGTACAGGATCTTATAGGTGATGTTGACCCCGGCCGCGATGGCCGCGCGGATGGCCAGGTAGCCCGAGTGGTAGTAGGTGCCGTCGCCCAGGTTCTGGAACACGTGGTCCACCTTGGAGAAGGGCGCCTGGCCGATCCACGGCGCGCCTTCGCCGCCCATGTGGGTGGTCAGCTTGTTCATGCCCGGGTAGATGGCGGTGGCCATCACGTGGCAGCCGATGCCGGCCAGCGCGAAGCTGCCCTCGGGGACCTTGGTCGAGCTGTTGTGCGGGCAGCCGGCGCAGTAGAAGGCGGGACGCGGCGGCGTGTCGATGGCCTTCTTGAGCACCGCGTCCTTGGCGTCGAGGAAGGCGATGCGCGCGCCGATCTGCGCGCGCGTGTGCGCGTCCGTGACCAGGCGCGCGACCCGCGCGGCGATCACCCGCGCCACCTGGGACACCGAGAAATCGGCCTTCGAGGTGAGCAGCCACTCGCCGCGCGGGGCCACCCATTCGCCTTTCTCGTCGAACTTGCCGATCACGCGCGGACGCACGTCGTCGCGCCAGTTGTAGAGCTGCTCCTTGAGCTGGTACTCGACGATCTGGCGCTTTTCCTCGACCACCAGGATCTCGTCGAGCCCCTGGGCGAATTCGCGCACGCCGTCCGGCTCCAGCGGCCACGGCATGGCCACCTTGAACAGGCGCAGCCCGATGCGCGCGGCCATGGCCTCGTCGATGCCCAGCTCCTCGAGCGCCTCGAGCACGTCGAGGTAGGACTTGCCGGAGGCGATGATGCCCAGCTTGGCGCCGGGGCTGTCGATGGTGGTGTGGTTGAGCCGGTTTTCGCGCGCGTAGGCCAGGGCCGCGTAGATCTTATAGTCCTGCATCAGCGCTTCCTGGGCGCGCGCCTGCTGGCCCAGCGGCAGCGCCGACAGGCGCGCGTTCAGGCCGCCCTCGGGCATGTGGAAGTCGAGCGGGATCCTGACCTGCACCCGGAACGGATCGGCGTCCACCGAGGCGCTCGACTCGACCGTGTCGGCCAGCGCCTTGAACGCCACGGCGCAGCCGGAGAAGCGCGACATGGCCCAGCCGTGGATGCCCAGGTCCAGGTATTCCTGCACGTTGCACGGGTACAGCACGGGGATCATCGAGGCCGAGAACAGGTGGTCGGACTGGTGCGGCAGGGTCGAGGAGTAGGCGCCGTGGTCGTCGCCGGCCACCAGCAGCACGCCGCCCAGGCGCGCGCTGCCGGCGTGGTTCATGTGCTTGAAGACGTCGCCGCAGCGGTCCACGCCCGGCCCCTTGCCGTACCACATCGCGAACACGCCGTCGTACCTGGCCGGGCCGATCAGGTCGACCTGCTGGCTGCCCCACACGGCGGTGGCGGCCAGGTCCTCGTTGACGCCGGGGACGAACTTGACGTGGTGGGCGGCCAGGTGGGCCTGGGCCTTCCACAGGTTCTCGTCGAGCCCGCCCAAAGGCGAGCCGCGGTAGCCGGAGATGAAGCCGGCCGTGTTCAGGCCGGCGGCGAGGTCGCGCTCGCGCTGCATCATCGGCAGGCGCACCAGGGCCTGGATGCCGGAGATGAAGATCGTGCCGGCCGTCTCGGTGTATTTGTCGTCGAGGCGGATCTGGGTCAGGCGCGTCGACGCGTCCTGCGCGCGCGCGGGCGGCGCTGCCGTGGTGTCTGGCATGTGGGGCTCCAAATTGTGTTCGGTTTTGTTCCCCCCGCAGGACGGCGCCGGGTAGGCGCCTTGATGCCGGGGTGGTGGGCCGCGAGTGCGCGGCGCATGCACTTTATTCTACAGACAATTGGCCGGGCGGCGCCAGCGCGCGGACCGTCCTCACGCGATTTTTCCGTGGTCAAATCGCAAAAAATAGTCCTCCTTAGCAATAAAATCGGCGTACACTGGTTTCACGGGCTGCAATAAATTAAAACCAAAGCCGGGGACACATGCTCAAGAAAATTGACGCTTCCCAGCTCAAGGTGGGGATGTACATCCATGACTTGAGCTGCGACTGGATGACGCACCCCTTTGTGCGCAACCGCTTTTTGATCGGCAGCGAGGACGAGATCCGCAAGATCGTCCAGGCCGGCATCCACGACGTGGTGATCGACGCCAGCCGCGGGCTGGACGTGCAGGACGCGCCCACCCTGGCCGAGGCCCAGGCGCGCACCGAGGCCGAGGTGGTGGCGCTGGCCGCCGCGCCGGCCGCCGTCACCCGGGTCGCGCTGGGCGAGGAACTCAAGCGCGCGGCCATGATCCGCCACCAGGCCAGCGGGCTGGTGCGCACGGTGATGCGCGACGCGCGCCTGGGCAAGGCGATCGAGATCGACCAGGTCGCGCCGGTGGTGCAGAACATCACCGAATCGATCCTGCGCAACCCGGGCGCCCTGATCGGCCTGCTGCGGATCAAGAGCAAGGACGACTACACCTTCCTGCATTCGGTCAGCGTGTGCACCTTGCTGGTGGCGTTCTGCCGTTCGCGCGCCCTGGACGCGGAAACCACCTACCAGGCCGGGCTGGGTGGCCTGCTGCACGATACCGGCAAGGCCCTGGTGCCCGACGCCATCCTCAACAAGCCGGGGCCCTTGACGGACGCCGAGTTCGCCATCGTGCGCAAGCATCCGCGCGACGGCTACGAGATCCTGTGCCAGTCGCCCGAGCTGGGCCCGATCCCGCTCGACATCACCTTGCATCACCACGAGCGGCGCGACGCCAGCGGCTATCCGGACAAGCAGGGCGAGGGCGCCATCAGCGAACTGGCGCAGATGGCCGCCATCGTCGACGTGTACGACGCCATCACCGCCGACCGCTGCTACCACAAGGGCATGTCGGCGGCCGAGGCGCTGCGCAAGATCTACGAGTGGAGCAAGTTCCACTTCAACCCCGCCTATGTGCAGGATTTCATGCGCTGCGTCGGGATCTATCCGGTCGGCACCATGGTCATGCTCGAGTCCGGACGGCTGGGCGTGGTGGTCGAGCCGCACGAGACCAACCTGCTCGCGCCCAAGGTCAACGTGTTCTTCAACACCAAGAAAAACATCTACATCAAGCCCGAGACGGTCGACCTGTCGCGCGCCCTCGGTTTCGGCGGCGGCGACAAGATCGTGCGCCACGAGTCGCCCGGCAAATGGAATGTCGACCCGATGAAGTTCCTGGTCGTGGCCTGAGCGGCCCGCGGCCTGGCGCCGCGGAACTGCCGGGCTAGAAGAATTCGGCGGTGTCGTTGGCGGCGTTGGCCTGCAACATGCCGCCCGAGACCAGCTCGTCGTAGTGGCAAGCCTGGTTGCGCCCGTGGCTCTTGGCGTAGTACAGCGCCTGGTCGGCGTGGCCGAGGATGACCACCGGCGACTCGAAGGCGCTGATGCTGACGAAGCCGACGCTGACCGTCACCGTGCCCACCTGGGGGAACACATGCCCTTCGACGTTGGTGCGGAAGCGGTTGATGATCTTGCGCGCGTTCTCCAGCGTCGTCGAACGCAGCAGCACCACGAACTCCTCGCCGCCGAAGCGAAACACCCGGTCCTGGGCGCGGAACGACGATTGCAGCAGGTTGGCGATCAGGATCAGCACCTCGTCGCCGTACAGGTGGCCGAACTTGTCGTTGACGGCCTTGAAATGGTCGACGTCGACCACCGCCAGCCATTGCTTCTCCGTGTCCGAATGCTGGCGCCGCTCCGGCTGGCCGGGCAGCGGCAGCTCGTGCTCGGCGCTGGCGTGCAGCATCTTGGCTAGCTGGTCGTCGAAGGTCTTGCGGTTTAACAGGCCGGTGAGCGAATCGCGCTCGCTGTAGTCGAGCAGGTTCTGGAAATTGCGGTACACGCTGACGATGCCGCCGATCACATGGATGGTGTCGGTGGTGTAGGGGGTCGGGTGGACGATCTCCAGGCAGGTGTCGGCCTTCTCGCCGATCCAGATCGGCAGCCACAGGGTGCGTTTGCCGTCGGCCGAGACCGCTTCGGCGCTGGTGCCGTGCTGGGCCAGGCAGTCGGCCAGCGCCGGCAAGCCCGCCAGCGGCTCGCCCAGGTTGTTGGCGTCGTAGTTCTCTTCCATGCGGGCCTGGCCGCCGGCGCTCACGCTGGCGCGCGCGCGCACGTATTTCTTGCCGCGCACGGTGAGCACGGACAGCACCCGCGCCTGCGAGGCGCCGGCCAGTTCCTGCACCGCCGAGATCACCGAAATGTCGAGCATCGTGTGATCGCGGTGGCCAGTCATGTCCACCATGTGTTTCAGAAGGGAATCCATGTCGTTCTCAGAGTGTCATCTAGCGATCATTGCACTGCCGCGCGGCTGACGGGCTTGGCCTGGTGCCAGGCTGTTTATTCCCGTGGACAGCCGTGCAGGATAAAGGCTTTTTGTTTAACAGGCAATTATTACGCAACAATTCGCGCCACAGCCCGATTCTACCGTCGGCGCCCGCCTTTGCGTGCGGGCGCGGGAAACTTTTCTCGTCTGGTGCACATCAAACAGAAATAGTGCCATGCGGCAAAGTTGCGGCCAGTCAAGTTGCCGCATGGAATCGACCGTATAGTGGACTCAATGGCGCGGCATCTGGAGCACGGCAGCAAGTGCTTCCGGACCGCAGGGCAGCGCGGCCCGCCGTGTCAGGGCTTGGTACTTTATCCACTCACTAGGAGTTTGTCATGAGCACAATTATGTCGGCAGTCCGTCGCTTTATCGCTGACGAAGATGGCGTTACCGCACTGGAATACGGCATGATCGCGGCGCTGATCGCCGCCGTCATCGTCGGGGCCGTCAAGACCCTGGGCGGCGATATCAAAGGCACCTTCGGCACCATCGCCGACGCGCTGACCGCACCTTAAGCGCTGAGCTAGCCCCCCGGGCGGGGCCCCGCCCGGGGGGCTATTTTTTCTGTCTGTTCCCGCCCGTTTCTATCTTGTTTCTATCTTCTCCCCAGGAAGCACCGTCATGCCAAACTCGACTTATCTTGATATGGCGCTGCTTGCATTGCTGTTTCTGGCGAGCGCGTTTGACCTGGCGCAACGCCGCATTCCCAATCGTCTGTTGCTGGTCGGCTTGCTCGCCGCCGCCGGATTGCAGCTGGCGCTGGCCGGCCCGCTCGCCCTGCTGTCGGTCTGCCTGGCCGGCTTCGTGCTCGGCCTGCTCATGTTCCTCCCCCTCTACCTGGCCGGCGCCATGGCCGCCGGCGACGTCAAGCTGATGGCCACCGTGGGCGCCTTCGCCGGCCCGGCCCTGGTGCTGCAGATCTGCCTGGCCACCTACTGCGTCGGCGGCGTGATGGCGCTGGTGATCGTGCTGGTGCTGGGCCGCGCCCGCGCCGCCTTCACCAACGTGGCGGCCGTGATGCGCCCGATCCTGATGCGCCTGCGCGGCATCCCGCTGGTGGACGAACCGCTGCCCCTGCCCAGCGTCGGCGGCATGCCGTACGCGCTCGCCATCTCGCTCGGCAGCCTGCTCGTCTTGTGGTTGCAGCGGGGCTAATTCCCGCGTTCAAAATTGCTTGCTTTGGGTCAAAGGCCGCCGGCCCCCGGTGGCTAGAATCCAATTATGTCCTTTAGAAACAACGATTTGGCTTTCCAAGGAGCATGAAAAATGAGTGATGCCGACCTGAACGCGATCGCTGGCGCGCCTCCCCCGCGCGCCGCCGCCGGCAGCCTGGACGAGGCCGTCACGCGCATGCCGGCCCAGCCCAAGACGGTGCGCGACACTGGCCTGGAGCAGTCGCTGGTCGTCGAGCTGGTCGCCAAGGCCATGTACGCGGACGGGCGCATGCATCTGCCGGTGTTGACCGCGCGCCTGCGCCTGTCGATCAACGTGATGCGCGAGGTGCTCGGCTTCATGCTGGCCGAGCAGCTGGTCGAGGTGACCGCGCGCGGCGACTCCGACCTGGACGTGCACTACCAGCTGACCGCGGCCGGGCGCGTGCGCGCGGCCGACTTCCTCAGCCGCTGCCGCTACGCCGGACCGGCCCCGGTCACCCTGGCCGCCTACCGCGACCTGGTGTTGCGCCAGTCCAGCCGCCACGCCCAGGTGGGGCGCATCAGCGCCGCCGACATGGCCGCCGCCTTCGCCGACGACACCCTGGAGCGGGGCGCGCGCGAGCTGATCGGCGCGGCCCTGCAGTCGAGCCGCTCGCTGCTGCTGTACGGCCCTTCCGGCAGCGGCAAGACCACCCTGGCGCGCAAGCTGGGCCAGCTGCAGCAGGGCGTGGTGGCGGTGCCGTACGCGATCCTGGTCGACCAGGCCATCATCCAGATCTACGATCCGCTGGTGCACCTGGCCGCGGCCCCCCTGCAGGCGCGCCAGGCGGCCGACCGCCGCAGCACCGACAGCCGCTGGGCCCTGTGCCAGCGCCCGCTGGTGCAGGTCGGCGCCGAGCTGGGCGCCGAGATGCTCGACCTGCGCCGGGACGAGGCCGGCGGGGTCTACCACGCGCCGCCGCACTGCATGGCCAACAACGGCATCCTCGTCGTCGACGACCTGGGCCGCCAGCGCGTGGCCACCAGCGACCTGCTCAACCGCTGGAGCGGCCCGCTCGACTGCGGCACCGACCAGCTCACCATGGACGGCGGCCACAAGATCAGCGTGCCCTTCGACGTCACCTTGCTGTTCGCCACCAACATCGCGCCCCATCTGCTGCTCGACGAATCGTCGATGCGCCGGATCGGCTACAAGATCCACATCGGCGCGCTGGGCGAGGCGGGCTACCGCGCGCTGATGCGGCGCCAGTGCCGCGCCAGCGGCATCGCCTACGACGATCAGGCTGTCGAGCACCTGATCGCGCGCCTGCACGCGCCGGCCGGGCGCGCGCTGCTGGCGAGCTACCCCGCCGAGCTGCTGAGCCGCGTCGCCGACTTCGCCAGCTTCGCCGGAGCGGCGCCCCGGCTGACCATCCCCGCCCTCGAGCAGGCCTGGCTCAGCATGTTTGCCGGCACCAGTAGCGGCGCGCCGGCCCCGGCGCAGCCGAGCGTTCCTCACTTCGCCGACTGCGGCGATTCCTTGCTGGAGAAAATATCATGAAAAACAAGCGTGCCCTGGTCATGCTGGCCGTCGCGGTCCTGTTGGGGATCGTCGCCGTGGCGCTGGCGTCGCGCTGGCTGTTGGGTGAAAAGGTCGCAAAGGCCAGCTGCGTGGTGGTGGCCAGCGCCGACATCAGCCGCGGCCAGCGTCTCTCGCCGGACATGTTCACGACGATGGAGCGCGGCGCCGCCGAGATTCCCAAGGACGCGTTCACCGATCCGGCCCTGCTGGCCGAGCGTGTCCTCAAGAGCAACGTCGGCAAGGGCGAGATCATGAGCCAGTCCAAGCTGGCGCCGGCCGGCACCATGGGCGGCCTGTCGGCCCTGATCACCGAGGGCAAGCGCGCCATCACCGTGCGCGTGAACGACGTGATCGGCGTGGCCGGCTTCGCCCTGCCGGGCAATTACGTCGACATCATCGTGCACACCGAGCGCGATCCGGGCGAGCACGACAACAACGTGCGCGGCGCCACCCACGTGTCCAAGATCGTGCTCGAACGCATCCTGGTGCTGGCCGTCGCCCAGGAGGTCAGCCGCGACGAGACCAAGCCCAAGGTGGTCAACGCGGTGACGCTCGAGGTCACGCCCGAGCAGGCCGAGAAGCTCGACCTGGCGCGCGGGGTCGGCACCCTGTCGCTGGCGCTGCGCAACCAGATCGATCCCAACCTGCCCGACACCGAGGGCGCCACCAAGCGCAGCCTGCTCGACGAGAAGACGCCGGTGCCGGCGCCGGCCGCCCCCGCGCCGCTCAAGCGGGTGGTGCTGCGCGTGCGTCGCCCGCTGCCGCCGCCGGCCCAGATGCCCCAGGTCAAGCGCAACTGCGTGAGCGTGCTCAACGGCTTGCACCTGTCGCAAGAGTGCTTCTGAATCTTCATGCCCGTCACTAGTCAAAGATGGACGATATGCATCACTCCACTAGCATCCAAGGATTACGCCGCACGCGTCTGCAGTGCGCTCTCGGACTGGCGCTGACGCTGGCGCAGGGGGCCGCGCTGGCGGCCCAGGGCGCGCCGGCCGCGCACGCAGCCCACGCGGCGGCGGCGGCGCCGCCCACCATCGCCGAGACGGTCGAGAACGGCCCGCGCTGCGCCGGCGAGGCGGCGCTGCCGGCCAAGATGACCCTGTTCATGGGCAAGTCGAACCTGATGCGCCTGCCCGAGCCGGTGCAGCACCGCAGCGTCGGCGACAACACCGTGGTGCAGGCGATGCTGGTCGCGCCCGACACCCTGTACCTGCTCGGGGTCGACGTCGGCACCACCAACATGATTATCCAGGGCAAGAGCGGCGCCTGCAGCATCGTCGACCTGAACGTGCTGATGGACCCGGCCGCCCTGCAGGCCGCGCTGGCGCTGGCCATGCCGGAGGAGAAGAACATCAAGGTCAGCAGCGCCGCCGAGGCGCTGGTGCTGACCGGCACCGTGAGCGACGCCGAGGCGGTCCAGCGCGCCTTCGAGCTGGCCGTGGTGTTCATGCACCAGCCGCTGCACAAGCTGCTCAAGAAGGGCGACGACGCCGGCACCCGGCAGTCGAGCCAGGCCACCAGCAAGGTCATCTATTCGCCCGATTCCCGCATCGTCAACCTGCTCAGCGTGACCGCGCCCCAGCAGGTGATGCTGGAAGTGAAGATCGCCGAGGTCTCCAAGACCCTGCTCGAGAAGCTCGAGGGCGCGGCCACCTGGAGCTTCGCCTCGGGCAGCTGGGCTACCACCTTGCTGTCGAATTTCCTCACCGGCGCGGCCGGCGCCGGCATCGACCTGCGCAAGTCGAACGGCAACCGCCTGCACGCCGACGCCCAGAAGCAGGACGGGCTGGTGCGCATCCTGGCCGAACCGAACGTGATGGCCATCAGCGGCCAGGAGGGCAGCTTCCTGGCCGGCGGCAAGATCTTCGTGCCGGTCGCCCAGGACAACAACAAGGTCACCCTCGAGGAGAAGGAGTTCGGGGTCGGCCTGCGCTTCACCCCCACGGTGCTGGCCGGCGGGCGCATCAACCTGAAGGTGGCGCCCGAGGTGTCGGAAATCTCGCGCGAAGGCATTGGCATCTCCGCCGCCGGCTTCACCGGCGCCGCCGTGCTGCCGCTGATCACCACGCGCCGCGCCAGCACCACGGTGCAGCTGTACGACGGCCAGAGCTTCGCCATCGGCGGGCTGATCAAGAACAACCTGGCCACCAGCCTGAAGGGCTTGCCTGTGCTGGGCGAGGTGCCCATCCTGGGCGCCCTGTTTCGCAGCAGCGACTACCAGCAGGACCGCACCGAGCTGGTGTTCGTGATCACGCCCCACCTGGTCAAGCCGCTGCCGGCCAATTACACGCTGCCGACCGACGGCATCAAGGCGCCGGCCCGCTCCGAGCTGATGCTGGGCGGGCGCCTGGAGGGCCACAGCACGGCGGCGGAGACGGCCGCGGTGGCGCGCGCGCGCGCGCCCGCCCCGGACAGCGCCAGCGGTTTCGAACTCAAATAAGGAGACGCCATGCACACCCCCCTTCGCTACACCGCGGTCCTGCTGCTGGCGGCCCTGAGCGGCTGCGTCTCGACCGCGCCCAACTTCGACCAGGGCTTCGGCAACTCGGTGCGGGCGGCGGTGGCCGCCCAGGTCATCGACCCGGCCGCGGCGCGCAACCCCAACCCGGTGGCCGGCATCGACGGGCGCGCCGCCGTCGCCGCCCAGCACGACTACGTGCGCGCCTTCTCCACGCCGCAGGCGGCGCCGCGCTCGATGATCGACAGCGCCGGCAAGTGACAGCGGGGCGGCCGGCCTGGCGTAGCCGGTCCCTGCTGCTGATGCAATACGCCACCAACGAGGACTGCCAATGAAAGCCTTACTCATCACACGCGACAGCCTGCTGAACGCGGAAATCGCGTCCCAGGGGGCGGCGCGGGTGCCGCCGCTCACCCTGGTGGCCACCCGCGCCAGCTTGCGCGAGGCGCTCGACCGCCTCGTGTCCGATGCGCCGGCCCTGGTGATCGTCGACGCCAGCGATTTCGAGCCGAGCGAGGCCGACCAACTCGAACGCCTGTCCAAGCACTACCCGGGCGCCAGCTTCATGCTGCTCACCCGCGAGCACCAGCAGGACTTGCTCATCCGCGCCATGCGCGCCGGCGTGCGCGAAGTGCTGCAGCTGCCGCTGGTGCACCGCGCCTTCCATGAGGCGATGGACCGGGTGGCGGCCAGCGTCGGCGTCACCAGCATGCACGACGGCAAGGTGCTGGCCTTCATCTCGTGCAAGGGCGGCAGCGGCGCCACCTTCATTTCCACCAACTTTTCCTACGCGCTGGCCACCCTGGTCGACAAGAAGGTGCTGCTGATCGACCTGCACGGCCAGTTCGGCGACGCCACCCTGTACGTGTCGGACCAGAAGGCGGCGATGACGCTGTCGGACGTGTGCGGCCAGATCGCCCGGCTCGACGCGGCCTTCCTCGCCTCCTGCCTGGTGCACATCACGCCCGGCTTCGGCATCCTGGCCGCGGCCGACGACCCGACCCGCGCGGTCGACCTCAAGGCCGACCACATGGACGCGATCCTGCGCGTGGCGCGCCAGAACTACGACTACATCGTGCTCGACGTGGGACGCCAGATCGACGCCATCTCGCTGCGCGCGCTCGACAGCGCCGACGCCATCTACCCGGTGCTGCAGCTGGGCCTGCCGGACATCCGCGACGGCCGCCGCCTGCTCGACATCTTCCGCTCGCTCGGCTACCCGATCGAGAACACGCGCCTGATCGTGAACCGCTACGAGAAGGGCGGCAAGCTGCGCCTGCAGGACCTGCAAAGCGCGCTCGGGGCCGAGGTGCTGCACACCATCCCCAACGACTACCTGGCCGTCACCGACTCGGTCAACCAGGGCGTGCCGGCCCTGCAGCTGTCGCGCTCGGCCCCGATCTCGCGCAGCCTCACCGAGCTGGTCGAGCTGATCACGGCGCGCCGGCTGCCGGAGAACAAGGGCTTGTTCGACCGCCTGTTCGGCCGCGGCGACCATGACCAGTAAGCAGCCCATTGACCAGACAGTGCAGCCCAGTAACGAGGAGAGTGCGATGACCCTACGCGAACGCTTGAGCGCGGCCGACGAGACCCGTCCCGCCAGCGTGGTCCTGCCCGAGATAGCCAACCACGCCTATCAGGAGCTGAAAAAGAACATGCACCAGATGATCCTGGACCGGATCGACCTGGAACGCCTCAAACGCCTCACCACCGAGCAGTTCAAGCACGAGCTGGCGCTGCTAATCCAGCGCATCATCGAGGAGGAGAGGATCGTCCTCAACCAGCACGAGCGGCACAACCTGGTGCTCGACATCCAGTACGAAATGCTCGGCTTCGGCCCGCTCGAGCCGCTGCTGGCCGACGCCACCGTGTCCGACATCCTGGTCAACACCCACGCCAAGGTCTACGTCGAGCGCCGCGGGCGCCTTGAGCTGACCGAGATCAGCTTCCACGACAACGCCCACCTGATGAAGATCATCGAGAAGATCGTCTCGCGGGTCGGGCGCCGGGTCGACGAGGCCAGCCCGATGGTGGACGCGCGCCTGCCCGACGGCTCGCGCGTGAACGCGATCATTCCGCCGCTGGGGGTGGACGGCCCGATCCTATCGATCCGGCGTTTCTCGGCCACCCCGCTCACGGTCGACAACCTGCTCAGCTACAAGAGCATGACCCCGCCCATGGTGCAGGTGCTGCAGTCGCTGGGGCACTCGAAGATCAACATCCTCATCTCGGGCGGCACCGGCAGCGGCAAGACCACCCTGCTCAACCTGCTGTCTGGCTTCATCCCGGCCAACGAGCGCATCATCACCATCGAAGACGCGGCCGAGCTGCAGATGCGCCAGCCGCACGTGGTCCGGCTCGAGACGCGGCCGGCCAACATCGAAGGCAAGGGCGAGGTGTCCCAGCGCGCGCTGGTGCGCAACGCGCTGCGCATGCGCCCGGACCGCATCATCCTGGGCGAGGTGCGCGGCGCCGAGGCGCTCGACATGCTGCAGGCGATGAACACCGGCCACGAGGGATCGCTGGCGACGATCCACTCGAACACCCCGCGCGACGCCCTGTCGCGCCTGGAGAACATGGTCGGCATGGCGGGCGTGAACCTGACCCCGCGCGCCACCCGCCAGCAGATCGCCTCGGCCGTCACGGTGGTGCTGCAGGTGACCCGCATGACCGACGGCGCCCGCAAGCTCGTCAGCGTGCAGGAGATCACCGGCATGGAGGGCGACATCATCGCCATGCAGGAGATCTTCCGCTTCAGCCAGACCGGTGTGGCCCAGGACGGCAAGGTGCTCGGCCACTTCTGCGCCACCGGGGTGCGGCCGCGCTTCGCCGAGCGCCTGCGCCTGTTCGGCGCCGCCGTGCCCGACTCGGCCTTCGACCCCGACCGCATCTACGAATAGGCACGCCAGGAGGCGCCATGGACACACTGTTCTATGCTTTTTCGGTGCTGCTGTTCGCCACCGTGATCTTGCTGTTCGAAGGACTCTACCTGTGGTGGTCCGGCAGCCACGGCGGCGAAGCGCGGCGCATCGCGCGCCGCCTGCGCCTGATGTCGGGCGGGCCCGGCGGCGGCGGCGAGCGCGTCTCCATCCTCAAGCAGCGCCGCTACAGCAGCCACGTGCGCCTGGACACCTTCCTGCACAAGCGGCGCCTGGCCAACGCGCTCGACCGCAAGCTGCTGCAGGCCGGCGTCAAGTGGTCGGTCGCCCAATTCATGGGCGCCACCGTCGGCGCCTTCGTGCTGGCGCTGGTGATCATGCATCCGCGCACCATGCCGACGGCGGCGCGCATCGTCATCGCCGCCGCCTGGATGGCGCTGCCCTACATCCTGCTGCTGCGCGCGCGCAAGGCACGCCTGATCAAGATCGAGCAGCAGTTGCCCGAGGCGGCCGACTTCCTGGCGCGCGCCATGCGTGCCGGGCACTCGTTCGCCAACGTGCTCCAGATGGTCGGCAACGAGCTGCCCGAGCCGCTCAGCGGCGAATTTCGCGCCGCCCACCAGGAAATCAATTACGGCGTGCCGCTCAACGAAGCGCTCTACAACCTGGCCGACCGGATTCCCCTGACCGACCTGCGCTATCTCGTCATCGCCGTCGTGATCCAGCGCGAATCGGGCGGCAACCTGGCGGAGATTCTCGGCAGCATCAGCTACATCATCCGCGAGCGCTTGAAACTGATCGGCAAGGTGCGCGTGCTGTCGGCCGAAGGGCGCATGTCGGCCTGGATTCTCGGCATGCTGCCGTTCTGCGTGATGGCCGTCATGCTGGTCCTCAACCCCGAATACGTGAGCGTGCTGTGGACCGACCCGGCCGGCGTCAGCATGCTCTGGAGCGGCGCCGGCATGATCGTCATCGGCGTGCTCTGGATTCGCCGCGTGATTCACATTCGCGTTTAAGGAGAGCGCCATGACTGGTCCCCATATTCTGTTTTTGCTCATCGTGTTCGGCATCGTCGGCGGCCTGGCGCTGATGGCGATGGCGGTGTTTTCGCCCGGCTACATGCGCGCCCGGCTGGCCAGCTTCCGCGGCAACCCCGAGGCCAGCGCGCTGGAAAACGACGGCTGGGTCGAGAAGGTCGTCAAGGTGGCCCAGCCGTTCAGCAAGCTGTCCCTGCCCGAGGAGGGCTGGGAACAATCGGCGCTGCGCACCCGCTTCATGAACGCCGGCTGGCGCAGCCGCTCGGCCGCCACCCTGTACTTCGCCGCCAAGACCTTGCTGGCGCTGACGCTGCCGATGGTCGCGGCGGCCCTGCTGACCCGCTTCGCCCCGGCCACCTCCGGCAACCAGTTCCTGCTGGCGCTGCTGTTTTCCGCCGCGTTCGGCTACTACACACCCAACGTCATCCTCGAAAAAGCCGCGCGCCGGCGCCAGCGCGAGATCTTCGAGACCATTCCCGACGCGCTCGACCTGCTGACCGTCTGCGTCGAAGCC
>DIZW01000051.1:0-19033 GCA_002428015.1 Oxalobacteraceae bacterium UBA6018
TTCGAATCCCCCTGGGGACGCCAAAATTCGAAGTAGTAGGGCGCCGGCCAATTCCGGCGTCACGTAGTTTAGTACCGCTAAACGCCCTGATTCGTCAGGGTTTTTTGTTGGTGCTGTCGGGCCGGATGACCACGTCATTCAGGACAGTTTTCTGTCCCCATCGTCTAGAGGCCTAGGACATCACCCTTTCACGGTGAGTACGGGGGTTCGAATCCCCCTGGGGACGCCAGTTTATGCAGAAAGCCGCCTTCGGGCGGCTTTTTGCATTGCTGCGCTCGGATGACTGCTAGATGCCGGTGCGACAGGCCGGTCTGTCGCCTCCGCGTGCCGGCCGCGCCGAAGGCGTGCCGCATCGGCGCGGCGCGCCGCGCGCGCCTTACCATCCGCGAAAGCCCGACGTCACGATCCCGAAGGGCAGGCCGGGCAGTATGCCGAACTGGTGGAGCACGCCGCCGGGGACGAAGCCGGTGTAGGCGCCCATGCCGTGGTCAAAGCCGAACTGGTCCATCTGCCCCATCTGCCCCATGCGTCCGATCGGGGCCTGCGCCATCAAGCCGCCCAGCGCGCCGTGCAGCATTGCCTGCCCCATGAGGTCGCCAAGGGCGCCCCGGGCCGGCTGCGCGACGCCCGGCTGGCTCCATTGCGGTTGCTGCAGGCCGACCGCGATCACCGCGTCCGGCAGCCCGAGGCCGACGCGCGTGTGGTCGCCCAGGCTGACCCGGCGCGCGCTCAGGCGGATCTGCTGGAACAGGCGTTCGACCCGCTGGGCCGTGCGTGCCTGGTAAGGCCCCTGGAAGTCGGGGTGGTGGGCCAGCACCAGCGCGGCCAGGCCGGTCACGTGGGGCGCCGCCATCGAGGTGCCGTCCCAGGCTGCGTAATTATTCGGCGGCACGGTCGAGGCGATCGCCACGCCCGGCGCGCACACCGCCACCTGGGGTCCGAAGCAGCTGAAGCTGGCCGTGAAGTAACCGGTCGCGTCGACGTTCTGGCTCAGGGTCTGGGCGTGGTAGCTGTCGGGCGGGAATTCGTCGAGCTTGCCGACGGCCGCCACCGCCAGCACGTTGGGCGAGGACGCCGGATACTGCACCGCTCCGCCCGAATTGCCCGCCGCGACGATGCAGGCGATGCCGGCCCGCTTGGCGCGCTGGATCTGCTGCTCGAGCGCTTCGGATACCTCGGCCCCGCCAAGGCTCAGGTTGACCACGTCGATCTGCTTTTCAATGCAGTATTCGAGCGCGTCGATCAACTGGCTGACCTGGCCGCCGGGGAACAGCTTGCAGGCGTGGATCTCGCATTCGGGAGCGAAGCCGCGCACGCCGAACGCCAGGTCGGCCGCGCCTATCATTCCGGCGCAATGTGAGCCATGGCCGAGCGTGTCTTCGTTCCAGGTGTTGGGGTTGGTCTTCTTGTTGATGATGTCGAACCCGGCGCGCACCCGGCTCAAGCCTTCGTGGGTGGTCGCCACCCCCGAGTCGATGACGGCCACGCGGATGCCCTGGCCGCGCAAATTGTCGGGTAGCTGGTCCAGGCGCATGGCCTTCTGGCCCCAGCCAAAAGCCTTCTGGCGCGGGAAGCCGGCCAGGGAAGGCCAGTCCGCCAGCGCGCGCACGACCACCACGTTGGCTTCGTCGGCGCTGAGGTCGGGGTCGCGGCTGTAGTAGCTCCAGTAGTCGTACTTGGGCTTGATGTACAGGCCGCGGATCGAGCTGGCCGTTTCGCCGAACAGCGACAGGCTCACTTCGCCGCTGGCGTCGGTGCTGCCGGTGGCCGGCAGCAGGCTGCCGAACAGCGATACCTCGGCCTCGGGCACGGGCGCGCCGTCCTTGTCGAGCACGCGCACCATGGCCGTGAAGGCGGCCCCGCTGGTGGGCACGACGTTGCTGACGAAGGCCGGACGCATGAACGCTTGCGCGTCCATCAAGGTCAGGTGCTGGTCGCGTTCGACCACCAGCCGGCCCTGCGCCTGCTGGTGCAGGGCGCCCGCTTTTTGCGCCGTCATGCGCGCCACCAGCACGCCCTGGCCGCCGCCCATGCCGTCGGCCATCATGCCGACCACGTCGCGCGGGCCGACCTTGTCGATGACCTCGATGTCGGGACTGGCGCGCAGCGCCTGTTCGACGCTGGACAGTTGCAACGGCTGGAAGCCGAGCGCGTGCAGCCCGCCCGGCGCGGCGCGCGGCGCGATCAGGAACTGCTGCTTGCGTTCGCCGACGATGCGCCCGCCCGGCGCGCGCGTGCGCGTGGCGTTGTCGCTGGCCGGCGCCTCCGCGGACGCGCGCGTGTTGGCGCCCTGGCCGGCGCCGCCGCGCCGCTCGGCGGCCTGCTGCGCGCCTTCGCCCTCGGGCGCGCCCTGGGTTGCTTCAAGCGGACCACCCGGTCCGACGTTCGGTGTTTTTGCCATGGTGTGTTCCTTTTCCTGCCGGAGCGGGCCGCTAGAACAGCGACAGCGGACGGTCCCGCTCGAGCGTGAGTTGGGTCGAGTTGCGGAAGCGCTCCTCGATTGAGGCGGCCTTGTCCTGGGGGACGGCGATCACGAGGGTGTGCGCCTTGCCTTGCGGGCCGATCTGGTCGACCAGCGCGATATCCGGGTCGCCGGCGACGCTGCGCGCGAACTCGGCCAGCGCGCCGTTGTCGTCACGGGCGCGCACCATGTAGCGGATGTCGGTGTTCGGTGGCATGCGGTGCTCCTTGTACAGGCGCTGCCCCCGCCGCCGGCGGGAGCAGAAACGCTGGCCGGCGCGGGCCGGAACTTAAGGGAACCTCGAAAAACCGTAGCGGGCGGCGATAGTTTCGTCCGAGACGCGCAGCCGTACGGAGGTACGGCGAGCATCGCAGGGCGAAAGTGTCGACGCGCAGTAGGTTCTTCGAGCTTCCCTTAATGCAGGGTCGGCTGCTGGGCGTACTGTGCGTATTGCTGTGCGCCTTGGGCCGGATAGAACGCGTTACCTTGGCCGAACTGGGCTTGCTGTTGCGCCAGCTGGGCTTGTTGCAGGTAGGCTTGCGAAACCGGGTCTGCGCCAAACGGCAGCATGCGGCCGAACTGGCCCGCGACACCGCCGATGGTGCCGCCCAGGCTGGAGTTGCCGAAGACGCTGCCGATGGCGCTGCCCAGCGGCTGCCCGATCGAGCCGACCAGATTGCCCAGCCAGCCCTGGGGCGCTATCTGGCCGGCCTGCTGGGGCTGCTGCTGCTGGTTGATGGACTGCAGCAGCTGGGCGTATTGCTGCTGGTGTTGTTGCAGTTGCTGCTGCAGCTGCTGGATCTACTGCACCAGCGCCTGTTGCTGCATTTGATGAGCCTGGATTAGCGCGGTCGGGTCGGCCCCGAAAGGCTGCAGACGGCCCAGTTGCCCAGCCACGCCACCGATGGTGCTGCCGATGCCGGACTGGCCGAACAGACCGCCGATGGCGCCGCCGAGCGGCTGCCCGACCGCGCCGATCAGGTTGCCGACCCAGCCTTGCGGTGCCATTTGCTGGCCCAGTTGCGGTTGCTGTTGTTGCTGTTGTTGCTGCAATTGCTGCAGTTGCTGGAGCTGCTGGAGCTGCTGTTGCTGCTGCATTTGCTGCTGCGCCTGCTGTTGATAGGCGGCGCTGAGCGGGTCGACGGAAAACGGCAGGATCGCGCCGCCGAGGCCGCCAGCCATGCTACCGATCTGGTTGCCCAGTTGCTGATTGCCGAACAGGCCACCGAGGCCACGTCCGATCATGCCGCCCAGCGGCACGCCCAGCAGCCCGCCGAGGAAGCCCTGCGGCGCATACTGCGGCCCACCCATGCCTGCACCTGCGCCATATCCAGCCGTTTGAAATTCGTTCATGTCGCTTCTCCTTTATCGTTGCTATTACGGCGGGCGGTCGTCCACGTCCCCGTTCGGCCTCCAACAGTCATGCTGATGTCGCCTGGGCGGCCGGACTCCCCGCGGAGGCCTGGCCAGTCCACTGCAAAAAAATAGCGGTTGCGCCGGGCGCGTTCGGTAGGGAACGGCACGTCTGGCGCGCGGTACCGGCGCCGAAGCAGCGCGGCCCGGCCATGCACGTTTGCTGCAAGCGAGCCCCTGCGCGCTGGTCAGGATTGGAGTGGGGACGCCGTCAAATAGTTTGGGTACTTGAAGTAAACATTTTTGGTTAAAAAGAAGTACCGGTTCCGTGCTGGCGCCGTCATCGGCTATCATTGACGCGATGAATCTTCCCCACAACGCTGACGCCACCACGGGCCTGTCCCTGGCGATTTTCTGCAAGGTCGTCGACAACTACGGCGACATCGGCATCTGCTGGCGCTTCGCGCGCCAGCTGCGGCACGAACACGGCGTGGCCGTCACCCTGTGGGTCGACGACCTGCGCAGTTTCCAGCGCCTTTGCCCGCAGCTGGACACGGCCGCGGCGCTGCAGCAGGTGGACGGCGTGACGGTGCGCCACTGGCGCGGCCAGGACGGCCAGTTCGCGCCGCACGAGGTGGCCGACATCGTCATCGAGTTCTTCGCCTGCGATATCCCGGAGGGCTACGTGGCGGCCATGGCGCAGCGCTCGCCGCGGCCCGTCTGGCTCAACCTGGAAGGCTTGACGGCCGAGGAATGGGTCGAGGGCTGCCATACCCTGCCGTCGCCGCATCCGCGCCTGCCGCTGACCAAATACTTCTTCTTCCCCGGCTTCACGGCCAGGACCGGCGGGCTGCTGCGCGAAGCGGACCTGGCGCCGCGGCGCCGGCAATTCCAGGCCGATCCTGCGGCGCGCCAGGCCTTCCTGGCGCAACTGGGCGTGCAGCCGGCCGAGATGACGGGCTTGACCGTGTCGCTGTTCTGCTATCCACATGCGCCGCTGGACGCCTTGTTCGCGGCCTGGGAGGCGGGCGCGCGGCCACTCACCTGCCTGGTGCCCGAGGGCGTGGCGCCCGAGGCGGTGGCGCGTTTTCTGGGGGCGGCGCCGACCCCGGGCACGGCCGCCACACGCGGCCAGCTGACCGTGCGCGTGATCGCCTTCGTGGCCCAGCCCGAGTACGACAAACTGCTGTGGGCCTGCGACCTGAACTTCGTGCGCGGCGAAGACTCCTTCGTGCGCGCGCAATGGGCGGGGCGGCCATTCGTCTGGCACATCTATCCGCAGGACGAGAAACTGCATCACAAGAAACTGCGCGCTTTTTTGCAGCGCTACGCGCCCGACATCGACAGCCTGTGCCGGTTTTCCCTGGCCTGGAACGGGGCCGCCGCGCCGGCGCCGGACGACGCGGCCGGATGGGGCGCCTGCTGGCAAGCCCTGCTGGCCAATCTGCCCGGCCTGGGCGAGCGCGCCGCAGCATGGGAGCGGCAGGTCACCGAAATCGGTGACATGACTGGCAATCTGCTGAGATTTGCCAGCACGCTTCGGCAGTGAGCGCGAAAAACTCAGGTATAATGCCCGGTTAATTTATCACCCGTTTCAACGGATCAAACGTAAGCTGACTGCGCTCGTCGCCAGGAGGCGACAGATGATTTTTCATGCAACCCACTTTTTAAGTAAGTATATTTTTTTATGAAACCTGCAAAAGAAATTCGTGTTGGCAACATCATCATGGTTGACAGCAAGCCGTTCATCGTCCTGCGCTCCGATGTCAATGGCTCGAGCCGCACGGGCTTCACCTACAAGTGGAAGATGAAGAATCTTCTGACCAACAGCCCGATGGAAAACGTGTTCCGCGGCGACGACAAGTTCGACGTCGTGGTACTGGACAAGAAGCCGGTCACCTACTCGTACTTTGCCGATCCGCTGTTCGTCTTCATGGACCAGGAGTACAACCAGTTCGAGATCGAAGAAGAGAACTTGGGCGACGCGCTGCACTACCTGAAGGATGGGATGGAATGCGAAGCCGTGTTCTACGACGGCAAGGCGATCTCGGTCGAACTGCCGACCACCATCGCGCGCCGCGTGGCCTACTCGGAGCCTGCGGTCAAGGGCAACACCTCGGGCAACGTGCTCAAGGAAGCCAAGCTGGAAAACGCCATCGAAGCCCACGCGCACACCGTGCAGGTGCCACTGTTCGTGACCACCGACGACGTGATCGAGATCGACACCCGTACCAACGAGTACAAGCGCGTCGTGCGCAACTAAGTACTGCCGTTCCGCACCCCGGGCATCGGCGCGCCGCACCGGCGCCGCTGGTATCTGGTAAAAAACGCTGCCGTCACCCGGCAGCGTTTTTTTTTCGGTCTTACTGGATGCGCGGGGCTGTGAGCGTATGCGGCCCTTGCATCAGCGTCAGCTCGGTGGCGCCGGCGGCGCTGGTGGAAAAGCGCAGGTGGGCGTCGACTTCCTTGATGAAGAACACTCCCGGTTCGGTGGCGAACAATTCCACCTCGGGCTGTCCGGTGGCGACGCCGAACAGCCTGGCGCCGTCGCGCCGGATGACGACGGTGAAGCCGGGCGCCAGCGGGTAGCTGCCGACGTAGCCGTCTAGCAGGGCCACCGGCAGCGTGATCGCGTCGCGCCGCGGCGCGGCGTTGGCCGTGCGCGGATGCATCAGCGTCTGGCCGCGGTCGGTGATGGCGACCTTGTCCACCTCGCCGTTGGCGCCGCGCGAGAACGCGACCGTGATGTTGGAGTCGCCGAGATAGAAGGCGTCGGCCGCGTAGGGGCGCAGCAGCGCGCGGCCGCGCCCGGTCCCCTGGATGGTCAGGTCGTCGCCGTCGCGCCGCACCACGTGGTCGTTGGCCGCGTCGATCCGGTACACGCCGACGAAGGCATCGAGCACCTTGGCGTCCGGCTTGACCGCCAGCGGCTCGGGCAGCGGCTTGCCGATCGCCAGCGCGGCCGCGCGCAGGGCCGCCGTTTCCGTGCTCGCGCCGGGGCGCTCGTCGGCGTTGCCCAGCACCGCCACGTACACGCCATCCGATGGCAGGCGCACCTCGAAGGTGCTGAAACCTGGGATCAAGCCACCGTGGGAAATGGTCGGCCTACCCTGCAGCGCGCCGATAAACCAGCCATAGCCGTAGCCGGTGCTGCTGCCGTCGGCCAGGTGGAACGGCGCCGAGGCCTTGGCCAGGCTGGCCTTTCCGATCAGCTTACCGCCGGCCACGGCCGCGTCCCAGCGCGCCAGGTCGTCGACGGTCGACACCAGCGCGCCGGCGGCGTAAGGCTGGGTCATGCTGAGCGCGCGCGCCGGCACGAACTTGTCGTCCTTGCGCGAGTAGCCGGACGCGCGCTTGGCCCTGCTGCGCTCGTGCCCGTCGTAGGCCGTTTGCGTCATCTGCAGCGGAATGAAGATGTGCTGCTCGACGAAGTCGGCATACGGCTGGCCCGACACTTTTTCGATGATCGCGCCCAGCAGGAAGTAGCCGGAATTGTCATACGCGAAGCGCGTGCCCGGCTCGAACTCGAGCGGATCGTTCTTGAACGTGTTGATGACTTCGGCCGGCGTCATGTCCTTGTCGGCCGTGGCTTCGAAACCTGGCTTGTTGGTGTAGCTGACAATGCCCGAGGTGTGCGTGAGCAGGTGCTCGATGGTGATGTGCTTGCCGTGGGTGGGGAAGTCGGGCAGGTAGGTCGTGATGTCGTCGCTGAGCTTGAGCTTGCCCTGCTCGACCAGCATCAGGATGGACACGGCCGTGAACTGCTTGGTGATCGAACCGATGCGCATCGACATGCCGGCGTCCATCGGCTTGCGCGTGGCCAGGTTGGCCAGGCCGTAGCCCTTGCGCAGCAGGATGGTCCCGTTGCGCACCACCAGCACGGTCGCGCCCGGGCCGTCAGCCGGGAAGCTGGCGGCAAGGCCAGCGTCGATGCGCGCGGCCAGGGCCAGGTCGGCCGCGCTGATGGCGGTCGCGTTGTGGGAGGGCGCTGCGCAGGCGGCCGGCAGTTGTATCAGCAGCAGCGAGGCAAAGGCAATAGCGGAAAGTTTGAACATCGTCGGTCCTGTTTGCAGTTGAGAAAAGCTCACCGCATGGTAGGGGTTCCGCGACGCTCGATTATTGCTGGTGCGACAGAATGCGAAAAAGGCAAGATGAACTGCGTAAATCCGGTATTGACAGCGTTCGGTATCGACAGCGGCCGACGGCGGCGCGCCGGCTGCGCTTACTTGGCTTTCTTCGCGCGCGCGAACTGCGGTCCCCACAATGGATGGCCGCGTTCACCGGGCAGCAAATCAAAGCTCGGGTCCAGCCTGAACGCTTTCTCGAACTGCTGGCGGCACAGCGTCAGGCGGTTGGTGACGCAATAGCTGAACGCGCTGTACTTGTGCGCGGACAGTTGCGTGGCCTTGCTGCCGGCCGCGATCTCGGGCGCGGCCAGGCGCTTGATGGCGTCGTTGAACTGGCCCTTGTTATACAGCGCGACGCCCTCGTCGAGCGCGGCCTGGTCCGGCGTCGGCGTGGCCGGCGCGGCAGGTGTGGACGGATGGGGAGCGGTCGCGGCGCAGGCGCACAGCAGCACGGCGGCGGCGAGGGTGGACAGGCGGGACAGAATGGTCATGGCGATCTGGAGGCGGGTGGGAGGCTAATTGGTGGGGGTGGAAAAATCGTGGCCGATCGTGCCAGGCTGGTTGGCCGTCGCCTTCACCTCGGTCACGTAATCCGGGAAATTGGGATTGACGATACGGATCTTGTGGCGGCCGGCCGACAGCGCCAGCTTTTTCAGCGGCGGGCTCACACCGCGCTCGCGCCCATCGACATACACTGTGCCCCAAGGTTCGATCGCCAGGCGGTAGCTGGCGCTGGCCGGCGCTTTCTCGCGCACCTTCACTGGAGGCGCGACGACGGCCGCCGGCGCGGGCGTGGACGCTTGCGCGCCGGCCTGCGAACCGGGCAGCGCATTGGCCTGCGGCGGCGGTACGCTTTGCGCCGGCGCGGCCGACGGCGGCGCGCCGAATGCGGGCAAGACTGGCTGCCGCACGCCGACCGCGGACAAGGCTGACGGCTGCACACCCAGCGCGGACGGGCTTGGCTGCGGCTCGCCCTGGGTAGGCGAGCCCGCTTGCTGCAAGTCCGTCGCGGGTGAGGCGGGCGGCGCCACTTCCAGCGGCGGCACCGGCATCGTCCCCAGCGGCGCCGACGGCATGGCGCGCGTGCGCCCGAGCGGCTTCAACACGTCTCCGGGATCGCCCAGCAAGGCATGGGCGGCCAGCGCCATGCCGGCCACCGCGGCCGCGGCGGCCACCGGTGCGGCCCAGCGTGGCCGTGCGCGCTGCGGCTGCGGCGTCACCGGCAGCACGGGAGAGACGCGCAATTCAACCGTGGTCGCACGCTCAGGGGCGAGCAGCGCGCTCGCGCTGCCCGGCGGCATCCGCTCGACGGTGGAAAAGCGCTGCGCCGCGCCCGGCGTGCGCGCGCGCAGCGTACCCGAAGGAGCGATACCGAGCAGCGCGCGGAAGGCGTCGATGGTTTGCGGACGCTGCGCCGCCAGCACCGCCAGGCCGTGATCGAGCGCGCTCATGAACTCGATGCTGTAGCCGGGCAGGGCGCGCTCGCGCAGCGGCACGATCGGGTCCTTGACCATGCGTGCGATCGAGGTGGCCGGCGGCTCGCCGACGATCGCGTAATACAT
Source organism: Oxalobacteraceae bacterium UBA6018 (assembly GCA_002428015.1). Lineage (GTDB taxonomy): Bacteria > Pseudomonadota > Gammaproteobacteria > Burkholderiales > Burkholderiaceae_D > Telluria_A. The sequence goes on from DIZW01000051.1 coordinate 9,504, forward strand.
CACCGCCGCCAGCGCGTAGATGTCCGTGTACGGCCCCTGCTCGAGCGAGGCGTCGCCGGCGTACTGCTCGACCGGCGCGTAGCCCGGCTTGAGGATCACCGTCAGCCCGCGCGTGCGGTCGCCGATGATCTGGCGCGCCGAGCCGAAGTCCAGCAGCACCGCGTCGCCATTGTCCTGCACGATGATATTGTCGGGCGAGACGTCGCGGTGCACGATGTTCATTGTGTACAGCATCTCCAGCGCCGCCAGGATCTGCTTCATGACTGACAGGCACCATGCTTGCGTGACAAGCTCCGGCCGAGCCGCGACGATCTCCTTGATGGTGCGCCCGTCGTAATACTGCATCGCCGTGTATGCGGTCTGGTTCTGCTCCCAGTAGCGGTATACCTTCACCAGCGATGGATGGTCGAACTGGGCCAGGAAGCGCGCCTCGTTGATGAAGCTCTTCATGCCGACGTTGAAGGTGTCGCGGTGGCGCTCGGCGCGCACCGCCACGCTATGGTCGGCGCCGCGCGTGGCCAGCACGCCCGGCATGTACTCCTTGATGGCGACCGTGCGCTGCAGCGAATGGTCGAACGCCAGGTAGACGATGCCGAAGCCGCCTTCGCCCAGCACCCCCGTGATTTCGAAGTCCGACAGGCGGGTGCCGACCGGCAGGCAGTTCTCCGATCCGGCCGCTGCGTCGCTCATGGCTGCGCCTCCCACGTCCGGATCGCGTAGGCCGAGAAATTGTCGCGCGCCTTGCCGGCACGCCGGTTGTTCACCTCGGCCTGGCGGCACATCGCCTCCAGCCATTGCGCGCAGTCGGCGCTGGCCGCGAGCGCGTCCTCCATCTCGGCCTCCAGCACCCACTCCCACAAGCCGTCGCTGCACAGCAGCAGCGCGTCGCCGGGCGTGAGCACCGTGCCCGGATCGCTCACCGCGAGCGCGGTATCGCCCTCGGCGCCGATGGCCGCGAACAGCATGTTGCGCTGCGGATGAACGCGCAATTGATCGGCCTTGGCCAGGCCGGCGTCGATGAATTGCTGGGTCACGCTATGGTCCTTGGTGACGGCATGCACGCGGCCGCGCCGGAACAGATAGACGCGGCTGTCGCCCAGGTGCGCCCACAGCGCCTGGCCGCTGGCGCGGTCGATCAGCAGCGCCGCCACGGTGGCGCTCATGTCGCGCTGTTGCGTCTTGGCCAGGCGCGCCGCCGCCACCGCCTCGGCCGCCGCGCGCACGTAGCCGTGCAGCGGCCCGGCGCCGGCGGCCGGCTGTGCCGCGAAAGCCGCCAGCAGCGTATCGACCACCAGGTTCGCGGCCACCTCGCCGCCCGCATGGCCGCCCGCGCCGTCGGCCAGCACGAAGCACGCCAGGCTGCCATCCTGGGCCTCGCCCAGCGCGTCCTGGTTGGCCTCGCGTTCCCCGGTCTCGCTGATCCGCGTCCACGTCAGGTCGAGCGGGGCGCGCTCACCCATGATGCCCGGCCCGTTCAAGACGTTCGACTTCCTGCTCGTAGGCCGCCAGGAAGCTGGTGCCGAACACACCTTTGAACGGGTCGCTCAGGTCTCTCGCCGCGCTCCCATACTGATGCTGATACAAGTCCCACGCCGCGGCCGGGCGGCGCGCCGGCAGCAGGCGCTCGAGCAGGCCGGCCGGCGCCAGCGCCTGCTCGATGCGGGCGGGGTCGAGCCGATGCATCAGGCTATCCATGCTGGCCCGGGTTCCGGCCACCACGCCCAGTTGATGGCCGCGCAGGTCGTGCCAGGCATCCTCGAGGGCCTCGATCGGCTCCATAAAGCCCGGCATCTTCTTGCGCAACATCTGGGTGAGCACGGTCTGGCTGTCGGGGAAAAACTTCAGCGGATTATTATTGCGCACCACCACGACGGTCACATCGGCCTTGACCTCCTGCTTGACCAGCGAACGCAGCGCCAGCAGATCGATCGCGCCTTGCAGCGAACTGGCCGTCAGCTTGCCCAGCAACTCCATCAACTCCGGCGTGAGCGCCGCGACGGCATCGTCGGCCAAGCCGGCGCCCCGCAAAAATGCTTGCTTAAGTGACTCGTTTTCATGGAAAGCAACGGCATTATTCATTGGGGAAAACCCACGGACGGGCGGAGATATTTATGTGCAGCAATAATGCCAGATTACCGACAGTAGCGCAGCGCTGAATGTCGCTATTGTCGCCCAAAAAGTTGCATTTGGTCGATACACGCAACAATGTCAATACAAGCGCGCCGGGCCGCAAACAAAAGCCGGCCTGGCGCCAGGTTCAGCTAACAAAAATGGGGTCGGAGGCGACATCCGGACACGAGCTCAGCTGCGCCGGAGGGAAACGGTCTCACGGCGTGTCCGCGAGACGGGATGAGTTCGTGTCCGGATGTCGCCTCCGGCCCCACGATATTTCGAACTATGTCGGTCGAACCTTGATTCGCCACGAACAAAAGCCGGTTTGGCGGGGAGTTCAGCTAACAAAAACGGGGTCGGAGGCGACGACCGGACACGAGCTCAAGCGCGCGCGGCACGACGGCTGAGTGACTAGCCCCGCGATGGGTTCAGCGCGTATGTGGATGTCGCCTCGACCCGGCGCGTCCAGACGCCGGTGTGTCGAGGGCGTGGGCGTGATTTGAGAAGAGCTGGCCAGTCAGGCGTCGATGAAGCGCATCTTGAAGCTGCGCCCCTTGATGTTGCCGAAATCTTGGCCCAGCTTGTTGCTGCCGTTGAGGCGCACGAAGGCTTGCTCGGCGATGCGGCGATCGAGCGCGACGTAGGTCATGAACTCGAACACGTTGATTTTGCCGACCTGATCCTTGGTCAGCCCGGCGTCGCCGGTCAGCGCGCCCAGCAGGTCGCCCGGACGCAGCTTGTCCTTCTTGCCGCCCATGATGCACAGCGTGACCATCGGCGCCGGCGCCGCTTCGGCGTCGTCACCATCCAGTTCGGCCAGGCTGTGCCAGGCGACCGGGGCGTTCTGGTACTGCTCGATCAGCTTGACCCACTTCTTCTCGTTGGGCGCGCACAGCGATAGCGCGAGCCCCGATTCGCCGGCGCGGCCGGTGCGCCCGACCCGGTGGATGTGCACCTCGGTGTCCTTGGATACATCGACGTTGATCACCGCGCCCAGGTTGGCGATGTCGAGGCCGCGCGCGGCCACGTCGGTGGCGACCAGCACCGAGCAGCTGCGGTTGGAGAACAGGACCAGGATCTCGTCGCGCTCGCGCTGTTCCAGTTCGCCGTACAGCGCCAGCGCTGAAAAGCCTTGCGCGCGCAGTTCGGCGGCCAGCTCGCGGCAGTGTACCTTGGTGTTGCAGAAGGCGAGGGTGGACACCGGTTTGAAGTGCTTGAGCAGACGCCCGACGGCCTGGTCGCGCTCGTCGAAGCCGACTTCGTAGAAGCGCTGCTCGATCTGCTCGCCCGTGTGCTGGGCCTGGACCGTCACTTCGACCGGATCTTTCAGGAACAGCTCGGTGGCGCGGCGGATGTCGTCGGGGTAGGTGGCCGAAAACAGCAGGGTCTGGCGGCGCGATGGGCAGGCGCTGACGATGCCGGCGATCTCGTCGTAGAAGCCCATGTCGGTCATGCGGTCCGCCTCGTCCAGCACCAGGGTCTGCACGTGGCCCAGGTTGATGGTGCCGCGGCCGAGGTGGTCGCGGATGCGGCCCGGGGTGCCGACGACGATGTGGGCGCCGTGTTCGAGCGAGGCGATCTGCGGGCGCATTGGCGCGCCGCCGGTCAGGGTCAGGATCTTGATGTTGCCTTCGCCGCGGGCCAGGCGGCGCAGTTCGTTGGCGACCTGGTCGGCCAGCTCGCGCGTCGGACACAGCACCAGGCCCTGGACCGCGAACCAGGCTGGATTGAGCTTGTGCAGGATGCCGATGCCGAAGGCCGCCGTCTTGCCGCTGCCGGTCTTGGCCTGGGCGATGAGGTCGCGCCCGGCCAGCACCGGCGGCAGGCTTTCGGCCTGGATTGTGGTCATCTCGTGGTAGCCGAGCGTATCGAGATTGGCCAGGAAGCTGGCGGACAGCGGCAGGGTGGAGAAGGCGTGTGAGGTCATGGTCGGGCGGCGTCAAAAAAGGAGAACGGCTCAGAGCTTGAGAGTTTTTCGGGCGTGACCGAGCAGCGCACCAGAAGGAGGCCAGTCTAGGCGCAAAGCGCAGCCATCGCTCGGGCTATGGCGAGCATTGCAACGACGAGTGGGCACTGTCTGGTGTGATGAGCGGGCATGATCGACATACTTTCAAGCTCGCAGTCTAACAGGGCCGCGTACAGCGTTGGTGGTTCGGCGCCGGCGCCGTTCAGGCGGCGGCCCAGATGGGTAGGCCGGTCAGGTCGATATTGTCGTCGCGGCGCCAGACCGGAAGTCCGGTGGCGTCGGTCGGGGCTAGCAGTTCGAGCTGCTCCTGCTTGAGCGCGGCCTTGCGCGGACGGGGCGTGGAAGCGCGCCGGGTATCCAGGCCATTCGGCCCGGTCGGCATCAGCGGCGCCGCGGGACCGAACCCCGGCAGATCGAAGGTTGCGTTATCTTTTTTGTCTCTCATCGCAAGCGCGGGCGGACCAGCTTAAGGCAGCGGGCCCTGATCTAAAAAGAAAAGCCCGGCTCAAGAGTCGGGCTCAATGTCGAATGATTGGTTGCGGGGACAGGATTTGAACCTGTGACCTTCGGGTTATGAGCCCGACGAGCTGCCAGACTGCTCCACCCCGCGTCTGAGCGGCGGATTGTACAGAGGATTGCCGGCGCGCGCAATGGCCTGATCGCAAACAGGGCGCTGCGCTCCGGCGGCGCGCGCGCTCGGGCTTACTGCGCGCTGGCGTGCGTGAGGCGCCACAGGGACGTGACTTCCTGCGAGCGCGCCGCGTGCAAAGGGTCGGCCGGGTCGCTCGCGCGCGGGTGGATCGGGCGCACGTCGCGGCGCTCGAGCACGCGCAGGCCGCCCGCGGCGATCCATTCGAGCAGCTGGGCGCGCGGCCGCAAGCCGAGGTGCTCGGCCAGGTCCGACAGGATCAGCCAGCCTTCGCCGCCGGGCGTCAAATGCGCCGCCAGCCCGGCCAGGAAGCCCTTGACCATGCGGCTGTCCGGGTCGTACACGGCCGATTCGATCGACGCGCTCGGGCGCCCCGGCAGCCACGGCGGATTGCACACCACCAGCGGCGCGCGGCCTTCGGGGAACAGGTCCGCCTCGACGACTTCGACCACCGTGTCGAGTTCCATGCGCTTCAGGTTGTCGCGTGCGCAGCGCAGGGCGCGCGGGTCCATGTCGGTGGCGACGACGCGCGCCACGCCGCGCCGCGCCAGCAGGGCGGCCAGCACGCCGGTGCCGGTGCCGATGTCGAAGGCCAGCGCGTGCGCCGCCGGCAGCGGCGCCTGCTCCACCAGCTGCACGTATTCGCCGCGGATCGGCGAGAACACGCCGTAGTGGGGATGGATGCGCTCGCCCAGGGCCGCGATGTCGACCCCGTTCTTGCGCCATTCGTGCGCGCCGATCAGTCCGAGCAGCTCGCGCAGGGACGCCACGAACGGCTCGTCGGGGCGCCCGTAGGCTTCGTTGCAGGCCAGGCTCACGTCGGGCGCGCGGCGCAGCGGGATGCGGTAGTCGCCGTCGAAGGGGATCAGCAGCATCGCCAGCGTGCGCGCGCGTTGCGACTGGGCCTGGCGGTGCAGGTGGAAGGCCTCGGCCGGGCTCGCGGGCGCCTTGGCGGGGCGGGCGCGCTTGCCGCCTTTGTGGTCGGCGCGCCGCGCCAGCGCCTGCAACAGCTGGCGCGCGTTCTGGAAGTCGCCGCGCCAGAGCAGGGCGGTGCCTTCGCAGGCCAGCCGGTAGGCCGTGTCGGCCGGCGTCTTGTCGTCGGCGATCACGACCTTCTTCGGTACCGGCATGCCGCTTTCGGAGCGCCAGCGTGCCGACCGCTGCTCGCCGTCTTCAAGCCAGTGGATGCGCGCGGATGGTTCGGCGGAGGGATGTGCTTGCATGGGGGGCGATCGAAAGGGGGAGGCGGACATTATACGTGGGATGCGCGGCCAACAGGCCGGGGCCTGGGCCGGAGGCGGCAGGCGGACATGAACCCAGCAATACGCCGTGGATGGCGGATTTCGCCGCGGCGGCGCGCGGCCTAGCGGTCGAGTTGGCCGGCGCTGGCGTAGGCGTTGGCGGCCATCTGGCGGGTGACGACCTTGGCCTGGCCTTCTTCGCCCTGCAGGCGCGGTGCGAGCAGGGCGGCCTGGTCGACCAGCCTGGTCAGGCGCAGGTTGAGCGTGCCGGCATCGCCCTGGTTGGCGGCCAGCTGGCGGCCCAGCACTTTGAACAGGTCGACCAGGCTGCCGGGGTATTTGATGGCCGGCAGCGGTTTGCCGGTCAGCGCGGTGACGTCGGCAGCCGGTGCCGGCACGTTTTGCGAGGCGCTGGCTTCGACGCTGGCGCTGGCGCGGTAGTTGACGTCGACTTCGAAATCGAAGCGCCGCCCGTCTTCGGTGACGATCTGGCCGCTGCCGCTGAAATGGGCGCTCTGGTCGAGCGTGAGCGTGGCGGCGGCGCCGGACTGGCCCACCGTGCCCGACACGCCCGCCGTGGCCGAGGCATCCACGCTGGCGCTGTTGAAGTCGACTGCGGCGCCCTTGGCGGCGTCGCCGAACAGGGCGCGCGCAAAGGTGGCCATGAACTGGCGCGTGGCTTCCAGCGTGCTCTTGCCCCCGTCTCCCGCCGCGCGCGCGGCCAGTGCCTGGGCCGAGAGGGTGACGCTGTCGCTGTCGGCCGATACCGGGTCCACCACCGGCAGTTGCGCCGGCAGTTTGCCGCTGGCGGACGCGCTTTGGGCTTGCGCGCGGCCACCCGCCTGAGTTGCGCTGGCAACGGCAGTGGTGGAGAGCGGACGGGGTCCCGGGGCGAACAACGACGGCATGGCGGCAACGCGAATTGAGTGGTAACACTAACAATATCGGCGGCGCTTTGCGTTTCTTTAATTATTTAATTCCTATTTTTCTGTTGCCTGTCAACATCGATTTCACCGTTCAGTGGTGGTGATGTGTCCAATTGCCGTCAGTCGCGTTGAGGAAAGCATCGACGGCATCCTTGCTGCCAGTGGCGTAGCGCTTGAGCTCGCCGCAGGCGCACAGGCCTTGGTAGGGCTGGATGTGGGAGCAGGCTGATACTTTTTGCAACATCACCTTGACGGGCTTATTGCATTTGTCGCATTTGAAGGTGAGGAAGCGGGCAGGTTTCGACATGGTGGTATCTGTGACAGAGTGTAAAAGCGTCGCATTCTAGCATCGGGTGGTCAACTGAACATCCGGCCCGGCGTTGATGGAGCAGGCTGTATGGCCGCGTTTGACGGGGATGGCAATGACCAAGCACAAGCAACCGACCAAGGAATCCGTGCGCACCTGGCTGCGCACCGAGATCGCGCAGCGGCGCCCGCCGCCGGACCCGGCGCAGATCCGGCGCGAGCTCGGCTGGGAGCTGGTCCGAATGCCGTCCGAGCGCAAGCGTTGAACGAATCGGCGCCGTGCGCTACTGCACCGTGACGGTGCTGGTGCCGGCGCCGCCCGGTTGCACCACGATGCGGGTGGCGATGCGCTCGGTCATTTCCTGCACGTGCGAGATTACGCCCACCTTGCGCCCCATCGATTGCAGGCCGTCGAGGGCGTCCATCGCCACGCGCAGGGTATCGCTGTCGAGGCTGCCGAAGCCTTCGTCGATGAACAGCGATTCGACCCGCACCCGGTTCGACGACAGCGAGGCCAGGCCCAGCGCCAGCGCCAGCGAGACCAGGAACGATTCCCCGCCGGAGAGCGAGTTGACCGAGCGGATTTCGCCGCCCATGTCCTGGTCGCGCACCATCAGCGCCAGCGAGGGCGCGGCCGCGTTGCCGACCCGTTCGAGCCGGTAGCGGCGCGCCAGCTGCTGCAGGTGGCGGTTGGCGTAGCCGAGCAGGACGTCAAGGGTGAACTGCTGGGCGTAGTTGCGGAATTTCTTGCCGTCGGCTGAGCCGATCAGTTCATTCATGCGGCCCCAGCGCCGTTCGACCTGCTGCTGGGCGTCGATCTCGGCCAGCACGGCTTGCGCGCGCTGGCGCCGTTCGTCGTCCTGGGCCTGGTTCAAGCGCAGCGCGGCGGCCGCGCCGTCGGCCTCGCGCCGCTCGGCCAGCACGGCGTCTAGCTGTTCGGCCAGCGCCGCCGCGGCCGCGCCGTCGCTGGCGCCGTCGCCCAGATGGGCTTCGCGCTGGGCGCGCCGTTCCTGCAGCACCGTGGCCGCTTGCGCGGCGCCGGCGTCGAGCGCGCCCAGCTGCAGGCGTTCCTGGGCCAGATCGGCGCCGTCGCCGGCCAGCATGGCGCCAAGGGCGTCAACGTCAGACGGGCTGTCCAGCTGCGGGTGGGCGCCGGCGTGCCGCGCCAGCCAGTCGTCCAGGCGGGCGCCGGCGGCGGCACGCGCCAGGTCGAGCGCGCCCAGGCGCGACTGGCCGTGCGCCAGCGCCACGCGCACGCGTGTGTCGGCCAGCGCCGCCTGCTGGGCCGCTTCCTGGGCCTGGCCGAGCGCGGCGCGGGCGGCGTGGATGGCTTGGGCAAGGCAGGACTCGACCGCGGCCACCGGGCGGCCTTCCCACAAGGCTTGGCGTTGGCCGCGCTGGGCGGCCAGGCTGGCGTCGAGCTGGGCGAATTCGGCTTCGCTGGCGGAATGCGCCTGGGCCGCGCGTGCCTGGCGCGCCTGCGCCGCGGCGTGTTCGGCGTCCAGGGTGGACAGCAGGGCGGCGCTGGCCGCATGGGCACCGGAGTGCGCGCGCCATTGGCTCGCCTCGGCGGCGCGCTCCTGGCGGAACGCGGCGGGCGCGCCGGACCAATCCTGGCGCCATGCGCTCGCGCCGTCGAAGGCGGCGTCCAGTTCTGCCAGCAGGGCGGCCAGCGCGGCGCCGGCCTGGCCGCGCTTGTCGCCGCTGGCGGCATGCTCGGCCCTTGCCTGGGCCAGCGCGGCACGTGCCGCGATCGCCTGCTCGTGGCGCCGCGCGTGCTCGGCGCCCAGCCGGTCGACCTCGTGCTGGGCCGCGTCGCGCGCCGCCGCCGCCGCGCTTGCGGCGTGTTCGCGCTGCTCGTGCGCGTCCAGCGCTTGCTGGTTGTCCGCGCGCTGATCGGCCAGCCATTGCGCGCGCAACGCCGCGGGCGGGGCCGGCGCGGCCAGCGGGTGCGCGTCCCAGTCCATCGCGGCCTGCGCCAGCGCCGTGTCCAGGCCGGCGCGCTCGCGCTGCGACTGCGCCAGCTGCTCGGCGCTGCCGGCGGCCAGCGTGCGCTCGGTGGCCTGGCGCACCGTGTTCTCCTGCCACTGCGCGCGGCAGTGCGCCACCTCGGCGCGCAGGCTCGCCAGCATCTGGTCCAGCGCGCCGCCCTGGTGCGCGTAGGGATGGGCCGGGCTGCCGCACACCGGGCACGGGGCGCCGTCTTCCAGATGCGCGCGCAGTTCGACCACGCTGGCGGCGCAAGCCAGTTCGGCCGCGCTGAGGGAGCGCTCGGCCTGGTGCTGGGCCGCGGCCAGCGCCGGTTCGGCCGCGCGCGCCGCGTCCAGCGC
>DIZW01000051.1:19286-19511 GCA_002428015.1 Oxalobacteraceae bacterium UBA6018
GCGCGGCGGCGGCGGCGCGCTGCGCGCTTTCCAGTTGGGCCGCCAGGGCGACGGCTTGTTCCAGGCGGGCGCCGGTGGCGGACAGGCCGCTCCACAGTGCCCCGGCGCCGTCGATCAGTTCGCGTTGCCGCTGCAGGCGCAGGCGTTCGGCGCGCAGGGCCTCGCCGTCGAAGCCTGCCAGCGCGGCGATCGCTTACTGGCGCGCGGCCTGGCGCGCGTCCAGCT